>JBGSIT010000116.1:0-84231 GCA_041742335.1 Rhizobiaceae bacterium | reverse complement strand
ATTGGTCTGATCCATATCCATTCCTCAATATGTTAGTCGCCGATGCGGCTCCAGTCTTTTGCATGCTAGTCCAACTCCGCCATGAAACATTTCTTAAAGCGCCAAGGACTGACCTGTTTCCGAAGTACGACAGATATCCTTTATGCGACGCAATCGTTTCGCAAAGCTCAAAGCATTGCGCATGGCCGGATGCTCCGTCGTAATTTTACCTTTCCCGCGTCGCAGACGAAAAGAGTTTTGCAATCCATTGGGGCTACTTGTATGACTTGAGCGACGCATCATAACGGGCGTCATCGACACCGCGGGGATCACAATGTCAGACGATGAAATCATTCTTGACGACCTTTCAGACGACGAGCTCGTGCAGCAGATGCACGACGATCTTTATGATGGCCTGAAGGAAGAGATCGAAGAAGGCACGAATATCCTTCTCAAACGCGGCTGGACGCCTTACGACGTCCTGACCCAGGCGCTGGTCGAAGGCATGCGCATCGTCGGCATCGATTTCCGCGACGGCATCCTGTTCGTTCCCGAAGTGCTGCTGTCTGCCAATGCCATGAAAGCCGGCATGTTCATCCTCAGGCCGCTGCTGATCGCCACCGGCGCGCCCAAGCTCGGCAAGATGGTGATCGGCACCGTCAAGGGCGACATCCACGATATCGGCAAGAACCTTGTCGGCATGATGATGGAAGGCGCAGGCTTTGACGTCATCGATCTCGGCATCAACAATCCGGTTGAAAACTATCTCGAAGCCATTGAACGTGAACAGCCTGACATTCTCGGCATGTCAGCGCTTTTGACGACGACGATGCCTTACATGAAGGTCGTGATCGACACCATGAAGGAAAAGGGTATCCGCGACGATTATATCGTTCTTGTCGGCGGCGCGCCACTGAACGAGGAATTCGGCAAAGCCGTCGGCGCCGACGCCTATTGCCGTGATGCCGCTGTCGCCGTCGAAACAGCCAAGGAATATATCAAGCGCAAGCACAACCTGCTTGCAGCCGGCGGCTGAAAGCGGCCAGATTTGAAATTTCAAAAGGGCGTCCCCGTTCGGGGCGCCCTTGTCTTGTCAGCCTATTGTGCTGCGTTGTCGACTGTGCCTGCGGCATCCTGTGTCGCATCAACCGTATTGGCGGCATCTCTGCCCATGCCACGGATCGTGTTTCCACAGGATGCGAGTGTTACAGTGAGGCACACTGCGATAAGAAGTTTGGCAAATGTCGAGCTCATCTAAATCTCCTGATTTCGGTGGTTCGCCCCCGTCAATCGCATTTTGCGTCGCTTCAGGGCCCAATTGGGAAACGCATGAGCAGGCGATTGGTTCCATCCCTCCCCCGAATTGCCGTAAATGAATGATCCAACGTCCCGACTCCGCATTGGAACCTGGCTCTCAAGTGCCTATATTGCGATCTTCTGGAGTGTTTTGAATGACTGACAATCCGACTTCGTCCTTATCAGAGCCGATTCGCGTGATCGCCTGCGGCGCAATCGCCAGGGAAGTCCTCGCCATCTGCGAGGCCAACAGACTGGACCATATCGACCTGCAGTGCCTTCCGGCCATCTGGCACGTCTATCCCGACAAGATCGGCCCCGGCTTGCGGGCGGAAATCGCCAAGGCAAAAGCGGAAGGCTTCAAGCGCATTTTCATTGGCTATGCCGAATGCGGCACGCGCGGCGAAGTCGACAAGATCTGCGAAGAAGAGGGTATTTCGCGCATCGAGGGGCCGCATTGCTATGCGTTTTTCTCGGGCAATGCCGCTTTCGAGAAGACCAGCGAAGATGAATATACGGCCTTTTATCTGACGGACCTGCTGGCGCGCCAGTTCGAAAGCTTCGTCATCGAACCGCTCAAGCTCGACAAGCATCCTGAAATGCGCGATCTGGTCTTCGGCAATTACACAAAGATCGTCTATCTTGCCCAGACTGAAAACAGGGAATTGCAGGACAAGGCCAAATGGGCTGCCGACTATTTGAAACTGGATTATGAATACCGTTTTACCGGCTATGGCGATCTCGTCCAGGCGCTTCGCTCAGCGTGACATTGTGAGGCCTAAACGTCGCAACACAACAAAAAACGGCAAATAAATTCATTGGTGCTAGCCGTTGTCGTAATTGATTGATAATTGATCTCTAGGAGACTGTCGGTAGTGGCAGGATAAATGGGTAGCAAGTGGCAGAATTGAGTTCAGACATCCCTATGGCCAAAAAAGCGAAGCAGAAGGTGGAGCAGCTGTCACTGTCTCAATTGCTTCGGGGCATTTCCGACAATGCAGGCAAGACAGTCACCTTCGGAGCCATCGCAGAAGCCATGGCGGATCGCTCCTTCGGCGCCTTTCTCGTTGTCTTCTGCATTCCGAATCTCATACCTCTGCCGCCAGGCGCCACATTCATCCTTGGCTTGCCGCTGGTCTTCATTGCTTTCCAGATGGCATTTTCGCGGCTGGATACGATCTGGTTGCCCAAACGGCTGCATAATTACGCTTTTGACAATGCCGCATTTTCCAAGGTGCTCGACAAGATGCTGCCCTGGGTGCACAAGGCCGAGCGCTGGATCAAGCCGCGCTTCTGGATGAGCAATCCGCGCTTGGCGGAGCGGATTTTCGGACTTTTCGCCTTGGTTCTGGCTGTCATCATCTTCCTGCCGATTCCGCTGGGCAATTTGGGCCCTGCCTATGCGCTGTGCCTCATGGGATTGGGATTTTCGGAACGCGATGGAATTGCGTTGGGTTTCGGCGCGCTGATCGGCGTAGTTTTCGCCTTCATCGTCAGCTTTGTGGCCTATGAAGTTTTCACCGTCGTCATCCCCGCCTTCTTCGCGCACATACCGGCCTACTGGCACTGGTTTACCGGATGGGTCTTCTAAAGACGGCCTTGTTTTGCCATGAAATCGGACTTGTCGTATTCTGACTGAAGCAGCGTCGTGACCAGTCACGTCCGCAATGCCGGCTCAGTGCATTGTTTGCCCGCAAGCCAATCGGGTCCGGGCCAACATGCCGGGACAGGGCTTACGGAGTATCTTGCAATGGCTGATCTGATCATAGTGTCCTGGCGGGATATTCCTGCTCAGGTAATCGTCAAGAAAGGGCGCACCAACGCCAAACGGGAATTGTCGTTGCGCTTCACCGAAGCCATCGACATGGCCGCCATGCGCTCGGGCGCTGCAGAGACCGACGACTATCTGGCCGAATGGAAGAAATCCGCTCCAGCCCCGGTGTCTGACGATCTTGAGGCGGAAGCCGACAAGGCCAAGGCGGACATTGAAGCGGCCTATGACAAGGAGCGCCTCGTGCAGCTTGTGAAAAACGGCGGGCGCGACAATGGTTGAACTCAAGGCAAACAAGAAAGAGCCGACGGCCTATGTGCCGGCCGGCGTTTCCCCCAGCCGAAGATCGTCGCATTATTCCATCCGGCTGTGGTCTGTCCGCAATTCCAGAATGCTGGAATGGTTTTATGCCCGCCTGGCCAATGTCTTCCTGCTGTTGCACCCGATGTGGAACTGGCTTGGCTACTCCCGCGCCGAACGGCCGGTAAAATTCATCGAAAAGCGCGTCAAGGGATTGCTGTTTGACTGCCGCATGTGCGGCCAGTGCATATTGTCATCGACCGGCATGTCCTGCCCGATGAATTGCCCCAAGCAATTGCGCAACGGCCCCTGCGGCGGCGTACGCGCCAACGGCCATTGCGAAGTGGAACCTGACATGCCCTGCGTCTGGGTGCAGGCTTGGGCCGGTTCGCAGAACATGAACAAGGGCGACGCCATCCTCAATGTGCAAAAGCCGGTAGACCAGTCCCTGCGTGAAACATCAGCCTGGTTGCGCGTCACCGCGCAGGCCGCTGCTGACAAACAGAAGAATACTGAAAAAGGTGCGGCATGAACCCCGAAGACGGTGATCCACTCGACCCGAGCAAGCCATTGGATGAAATTCCCGGACACTCCTCCAGAGGTCGGCTCGAACGGGTGCTGCGGCGCGGCGAGTTTGCGGTAACTGCTGAATTGAACCCGCCTGACAGCGCCAATTCTCTCGACGTGTTCGAGCGGGCGGCCATTTTTGAGGGCTGGGTCGACGCCATCAATGCGGTCGATGCGTCGGGCGCCAATTGCCATATGTCATCGGTCGGCATCTGCGCGCTGCTGACCCGGATGGGCTATGCGCCGATCCTGCAGATTTCCTGCCGCGACCGCAACCGCATCGCCATTCAGGGCGATGTGCTGGGTGCCTCGGCCATGGGCGTGCAAAACGTGCTTTGCCTTACCGGTGACGGCGTGCAGGCCGGCGACCAACCCGGCGCCAAGCCTGTTTTCGATCTGGATTGCATGAGCCTGCTGGAAACCGTCCGCATCATGCGTGACAATTCCAAATTCCTGTCGGGACGCAAGCTGACCTATCCGCCGCGGGTCTTTCTCGGAGCGGCCATCAACCCCTTTGCGCCGCCCTATGATTTCAGGCCGCATCGCCTGGCCAAGAAAATCGCCGCCGGCGCGCAATTCGTCCAGAGCCAATATTGCTTCGATGTTCCGATGTTCAAGGAATACATGAAGAAGGTGCGCGACCTCGGCCTGCACGAAAAATGCTACATCATGGCCGGTGTCGGACCGATGGCTTCGGCCAAGACGGCAAAATGGATCCGCTCCAATGTACCTGGCGTCCATATTCCCGATTCGGTGATCACGCGTCTGGAAGGCGCCGAAAACCAGAAGAAGGAAGGCAAGCAGCTTTGCATTGACATCATCAACGAAGTCAAGGACATCGAAGGTGTTTCCGGCATCCATGTGATGGCCTACCGCCAGGAGGAGTTTGTCTCCGAAATCGTCCACGAATCAGGCGTCCTGAAAGGGCGCACGCCCTGGAAGCGGCCGCCAATGCCGGACAAGCGCGATATTGCCGAGGAACTGGCCGAACGCAGCCGCCAACAAGCCGAGTGAGCACGACACAGGCTCAAATATCGGCTATGCGGGCATTTCGGTTTGCGCCGATGCTCTCTCCGAGGCTTGCCTAGCAAGACATAACGATATAAAGAATTCTTTATGTCGTATTTGAAACATAGTTTGACACATCGCCTCGACACAAGGAACCGTCATGACACGCACTATCGTCGCTTCAGCAACACGCGAAATCATCATCGGCTTTGACCAGCCTTTCTGTGTGATCGGTGAACGCATCAACCCCACAGGCCGCAAGAAACTGGCCGCAGAAATGTCTGCCGGAAACTTCGAGACCGTCATCAAGGATGCGCTTGAGCAGGTTGCCGCCGGTGCGACAATGCTGGACGTCAATGCCGGCGTCACATCTGTCAACCCAAATGAAACCGAACCGGGCCTGCTTGTCCAGACCATGCAAATCGTCCAGGGCCTTGTTGACGTCCCGCTTTCGATTGACAGTTCCGTCACTGCCGCAATTGAGGCGGCGTTGAAAATTGCCAAGGGCCGCCCGCTGGTCAATTCGGTCACCGGCGAAGAAGAAAAACTCGAAGCCATTCTGCCGCTGATCAAGAAATATGATGTGCCGGTCGTGGCGATCTCCAATGACGAAACCGGCATTTCGATGGACCCGGATGTGCGTTTCGCCGTCGCCAAGAAGATTGTCCAGCGCGCCATGGATTTCGGCATCAAGCCGCATGACATTGTTGTCGATCCGCTGGTCATGCCGATCGGCGCGCTCGGCGATGCCGGTCGCCAGGTCTTTGCCCTGCTGCGTCGCCTGCGCGAGGAACTCAAGGTCAACACCACCTGCGGCCTGTCCAACATTTCCTTCGGCCTGCCCCATCGCCACGGCATCAATGCCGGTTTTATTCCGATGGTGATCGGCGCCGGCATGACTTCGGCCATCATGAATCCCTGCCGTCCGCAGGAAATGGAGGCCGTCCGCGCTGCCAACGTACTCAACGGCACCGATGCCAATTGCTCGAACTGGATCATGACCTATCGCGATCACAATCCGGCCGGCAATGCCGCTGCAGTTGCCGCGCCCTCCGGCGGCGCATCCAGCGGTCGGCGTGGCGGTCGCGCGGGCCGCACCGGCGGCTCTGCGGAATGACAATGCCTGGTCGTTTGCCATGACGCCTTCATTCCGATCACCCTGCAGATTGTCTGCAGGGTGATCTTTAGTGTCGGAGACAGGCAATCGGATCGCTGCAAATGACGGCAAACTGGCCGTCTGGAATAATCGCTGGCGCCAGGCGGATTGCATATTGATGCAATCTCTGGCACCAGCCAACAACAAGGTCGCCGATCCGGATTCTCCGCAAGGCGGCGCTGGAACGCGACCTTTGAAGCCGCCGGAAAGAACAACAAAATGACTGACGCCGAGCACAATGACCACCTGGTCCTGTTCATGCCATCAGGCAAGCGGGGCCGTTTTGAAACCGGGACGACGGTTCTGGAGGCGGCCCGTCAATTGGGCGTCTATGTCGAAAGCGTCTGCGGCGGCCGCGGCATTTGCGGCCGTTGCCAGATCGAAGTGCAGGAAGGCAAGTTCGCCAAGCACCGGATCACCTCCTCCAATGATCATATTTCCGAGTTCAGCCCGAAAGAAGTGCGCTACGCCGGTTTGCGAGACCTGAAAGACGGCCGGCGCCTGTCCTGCTCGGCCACCGTTCTGGGCGATCTCGTCATCGACGTGCCGCAGGATATCGCAGTCAACGCGCAAGTCGTGCGCAAGGACAGCGACGGCCGCATCATCGAGCGCGATGCGACAATCCACATGTGCTATGTGGAGGTTGAAGAGCCTGACATGCACATGCCGCTCGGCGATCTCGACCGGTTGAAAATGGCCCTGAAGAAGGAATGGTCGCTGGACCGGCTTGATGTTGACAGCCACCTGCTGCCCACGGTGCAATCGATCCTGCGCAAGGGCGAGTGGAAAGTCACCGCCGCCATCTACAAGGATGAACTGGACGATCATTCCCGCGTGATCGCGCTTTATCCCGGCCTCAAGAACGAGGCTTACGGCATCGCCTGCGATATCGGCTCGACCACCATTGCCATGCATCTTTCAAGCCTGCTCTCCGGCCGGACCGTAGCCTCGGCCGGCACCTCCAATCCGCAGATCCGCTTTGGCGAGGACCTGATGAGCCGGGTTTCCTACGTGATGATGAACCCGACCGGTTGCGCCGCCATGACCAATGCCGTGCGCGAGGCGATCAGCGGCCTGATCGACAAGGTTTGCGCCGAAGGCGGCGTTTCGCGCACCGACATCCTGGACAGCGTCTTTGTCGGCAACCCGATCATGCATCACCTCTTTCTCGGAATCGACCCGACGGAACTTGGCGGCGCGCCTTTCGCGCTGGCTGTTTCGGGCGCATTGCACCTGAGGGCCTCCGACATCGACATTCCGATGAATCCGGGCACGCGCGTCTACATGCTGCCCTGTATCGCCGGCCACGTCGGCGCAGATGCGGCAGCGGCCACTTTGACCGAGGGCCCGCATCGCCAGGAAGAAATGATGCTTCTGGTCGATATCGGCACCAATGCCGAAATCGTGCTGGGCAATTCCACCCGCGTGGTGGCGGCCTCCTCCCCCACCGGTCCGGCTTTTGAAGGTGCGGAAATTTCTTCAGGCCAACGCGCCGCGCCCGGCGCCATCGAACGGGTCCGCATTGATCCGGTGACGCTTGAGCCGCGTTTCAGGGTTATCGGAATTGAGCCATGGTCGGATGAACCGGGCTTTGAGGAAGCCGCCGCATCCGTGCGCGTCACCGGCATTTGCGGTTCAGCCATCATCGAAGTGGTGGCCGAAATGTTCCTGACGGGAATTATCTCAGAGGACGGGGTGATTGATGGCGGCATGGGCGCGCGCAGCGCCCGCATTCTCGAAAACGGCCGGACCTTTTCCTATCTGCTGCATGACGGCGAGCCGCGCATTACCGTAACCCAGACCGATGTTCGCGCCATTCAGCTGGCCAAGGCAGCACTTTATGCCGGCGTCAAGCTGCTGATGGACAAGCAGGGTATTGAACATGTCGACCGGATCGGCCTTGCCGGCGCCTTCGGCACCTTCATCGATCCAAAATATGCCATGGTGCTGGGCCTGATCCCCGATTGCGACCTGACGCGCGTCAAGGCTGTCGGCAACGCCGCGGGAACCGGCGCACGCATGTGCCTGCTCAATCGCGGCCACCGCCGGGAAATCGAAGAGACCGTCAGCCGCATCGAAAAGATCGAAACGGCGCTGGAGCCAAAATTCCAGGAGCATTTCGTCTATGCAATGGCGCTTCCCAACAAGGTCGACCAGTTTCCCAACCTTGCCAAGGTCGTAACCCTGCCCGAGCGCAAGGAAGGTGGAAATGAAAGCGATGAGGGCGGCGGGCGCAGGCGCAGGCGTGCTCGGGGGTAATTTGGCCCTGCCGGTTTGGCGAAAACGCAACTTCATGCGCTTCAGCGCGCATGATTGCGCTTTTATGATTGCGTGATCGACTCTATCAGCCCGCATAATGTATTGATTTCACCCGGCTTGACCTGAATTGGCTCCAATGGATTTCAGCGCTGTTTTTTGCCGCGATCGCGCGGCGGGAACCACTCATTTCAATATTTCCCGCATTTCTTGCAATGCCACCATTAAGGGGGCATTTTAGACAAGGAAAGAAAGCTCCCGACTTATGACCTGACGGCGATCAAGGCCGTTTTGGGAAAGGTCGAAATTTTGGCGATTACCTCTTCGGCGCTGCGTGACGCGACAGGGCCGGGATTTGACAAGTATGCCATTGCTGAATTGATAACGGGAATAGACCGACGCATGTTTTACAAATCGATGACAATATTTGCAGATCACCGGGGCTGGCAGGACGTCTATCACGTGCCAGCACGGGGATATGTAATTTACATGTAGGTCCAGGCCGATATCGTTACCGAGTTCACCCTCATGTCGTTCTAGGAGACGTAAGCATGCCGGCGAACGAAAAAAACCTGCCCGAAACCATGATTTCACCTGAAACCGGCGAAACGTTGCGCAGGGGTGTCCGCCTTTTTGTCGTTTCCTGCAAGGGCAAGAGTTTGACGGTTGAACTTCCCGGCTACTATCCGGAGAACGGCGACGACGGCATCCATGTCGGTGACGATATGGCTGTCACCGATGCGGGCCTGAGAGCGTTGAAGGAGGAAATTGAAGGCATTCCTGCGCCGGCGACGATCCGGCGGGTTCGCATGAAGCTCAAATTATCGCAACGCGAGGCCGGCGGCTTGCTGAAGGTGGGCGAAAACGCATTTGACAAATACGAGCGCGGACTGATTGAACCCAGCGGGCCGACAAGCCAATTGTTGCGTCTGCTGGATCACCATCCCGAACTGATTGAAGAATTGCGTTGAACCGCCGTAATGACGGCGTCGCACTCATGCTTCAACCGATCATTTCGTAACGCCTAATCAAGCCGCTCTCCGTGTCACATCGCGGTCAAACAAAGAGGCGCGGATGAAATCGGCCACGGCGCGGACCGGCGCATCAGCTCCATTGCGCACGACAATGCCGACATCGTAAGTGCCGAGATCGGGAAATCCGTCCTTTTCCGTCAGGACCACCATATCCTCAGAAACCAGAAAACTCGCCAGCGGCGCTATGGCGATGTCGGCGCGTATGGCCGCCACCTGGCCCATATAGTGACCGCAGTAATAGGCAATCCGGAAATCCCTGCCCGCCTTGACCAATCCGTCCAATGCCCTCCGACGCCAAAGGCAACCCTCTTCCCATACGGAAATCGGCAATGGCGTCTTGAGATGGGCGCTGCCGTGTTTCCTGCCGACCCAGACCAGTCTTTCGGTCATGACGCGTTCTTCCGGGTTCGACTTTACCCCTTCGAGAAAATTGAACAGGGTCAGGTCCAGTCGGCCCTCGCTGACCGCACGGCGCAGCGTTGAGCTGTTGTCGATCGTCACGTCGATGGAAAGCGTCGGGAAGACACTGGCGAAATGCGCCAGAATTGCCGGCAGCATCAATTCGCCCATGTCATCAGGCGCGCCAAGCCGCACGACGCCGCTCATTTCCGGCAGCAGGAATTTTGCAACAACTTCATTGTTCAACGCCACCATCTGCTTGGCATAGCCCAGCAGAACCTCACCCTGATGGGTCAGCACCACCGAGCGGGCATCGCGCCGAAACACGCTGGCGCCGAGTTGTTCCTCAAGCTTCTTGATCTGCATGGAGACTGCGGAAGGCGTACGGAATACCGCTTCCGCCGCGGTTGTGAAATTTCCGGTTTCCGAAATTGCGATGAATGTTCTCAAGACATCCAGTTCCAGAAGCGGCAGGCTGGGATAAACCGAGAGAGCCATGGCCTTGTCTTTCAATTATTCTGATGGATAGGATCACATGAATTCGTTTGATTGAACATCAAAAATGGAAGATCGTCAATTGGCAAGACGATGAGTGAACCATGAATCGGCAATTCAAGTTCACACAAATTGATAGATACAATGAATTCAATTCGTTTGAATGATGTATGCCGAAGTGCGATTATCAATGTGTTCAAGAACCCGAAGGAGTGATCTTATGACCGCGAGAAAGATACAACACCAGTCAACAAGCCTGCATGGCGGCTTGCTGCCCGCACCATTCGCCAGGCTGTGGAAAACCATGCGCCGCCGCTGGAACGAGCACGAAATGCTGCATAACCTTGATGCCATGCCATTCGGCGCCATGAAGGATATTGGCTACCGCACATCCGCCGATAACCGCACCGCCAGGCATTGCGCAAACAGAGCAGCGGGCTGCTGAATGGCCATGCTTATAAGCGACATGGTGATTCCCTCTGCAAAAACGCTCTCCTGATCAGCTTTTAATGACCGGGAGAGCGATTTCGGCTGCAATAAATTCGGTTTTTTTGCTAAAATTCCTTTTTATTTGGCATATTCTGCCAATATATAGACGATGCCTCACACATTGAATTATTTTCGCGACACATTCGCCTTTCTAAAATAATAATCCTCCATTCAGATTGATGTCGTGATTGTCCATATTGAAGTCGCAAAGCGGCAATATGGTAGTCGCAAATTCAGCCATGAAAATGATCCAGGCCCTGTCCCGTTTGCGAATGGAAGCGTTGATGACCAAGAAGAATGCCGTGAAGCGTTCCATCGTATTTTTTCTTGTTCCCAATTTTACGATATTGCCGTTTTCGGCCGCCATCGAGACACTTCGCATTGCCAATCGGATGTTGGGCTATGAGGCCTATGTCTGGCGTCTGACCTCGGTCGACGGCCAGAAAGTCCATTCATCATCAGGCATCGGCATCGAGTGCAACACATCGCTTGCCGAAGAGCGCAAGAATCTGGGCGGCGAACGCCGTCCCAACATGGTGCTGGTATGTTCCGGCATCTATGTCGAGCAATTTCGCAACAAATCGGTCAATGCCTATCTGCGCGAAGTCTATAATCGCGGCGTGGCTGTCGGCAGCCTTTGCACAGGCGCCCATGTGCTGGCGGATGCGGGCCTGCTGAATGGCAAGCGCTGCGCCATCCATTGGGAAAACCTGCCGGGATTCGCCGAATCCTACCCGGACGCCATCGTCTATGCCGATCTATTCGAGATCGACTCCAACATTTACACCTGCGCCGGCGGAACCGCCTCGCTGGACATGATGCTGAGCCTGATCAGCCAGGATTTCGGCGAGAACCTGGTCAACCGCGTCTGCGAACAGGCGCTGACCGACCGGGTCCGCAGCCCCACCGACCGCCAGCGGCTGCCGCTTCGCGCTCGGCTGGGCGTGCAGAACTCGAAGGTTCTCTCCATCATCGAAGTCATGGAAAACAATCTCTCCGAGCCTTTGTCGCTGCTGGAAATTGCCGAGGAAGCCGGGCTTTCGCGCCGGCAGATCGAACGCCTGTTCCGCCAGGAAATGGGCCGGTCCCCTGCCCGCTACTATCTTGAGATCCGGCTTGATCGCGCCCGCCACTTGCTGGTGCAATCCTCAATGCCGGTTGTCGAAGTGGCCGTCGCCAGCGGCTTTGTCTCGGCGTCGCATTTTTCCAAATGTTATCGCGAACTTTACAGCCGTTCGCCCCAGCAAGAACGCGCCGAGCGCAAGATGCTGACGTCAACGCCAAGCCTGAACGGCGCAGTGATGTAACGCGTCACGGATTCTTCGCGGAAGACGGCCTGTGGCGACATGACCAACCGGCTGGTCAATTATGGCAATAAAACCGAAGGCGGCCCCGAAAGGCCGCCTGCTTGCATGTCAACAATACTTAAAGTGCTCTCAACGCATCATTCTGCGCGTCGAACGGGCTTTCTTCCACCACCGTGGCATCGTATTTCTTGCCCAGGATCTTGATCTGCATCTTCGTGCCCACCGCCGAATGTTCCGGTCGGACCATGGCAAGCGCGATGGATTTGCCGATGCGGTAGCCATAGGCGCCGTTGGTAGCCCGGCCGATCAGGTTGCCGGCCATGTCGTAGATCGCTTCCGAGCCTCTGGCATCGACATCGGTGACGCCATCGACAATCAGGGTGACAAAGTTCCAGGCAAGGCCCTTCTCCTTGTAGGCGAGCATCGCGTCACGGCCGATATAATCCTTGTCGGTCTTGATGAAGCGATCCAGCGCGGATTCGTAGGCATTGTACTCAATCGACATTTCCCGCGGGATCAGCCGGTAGGACTTCTCGACCGACATGGCCAGCATGGCGCGGATGCCGAAGGGCTTGATGTCGAATTCGGCGCCGGCTTCCATCAGCTTTTCGAAGATGTAGGATTGCATTTCGATCGGGTGGTGAAGTTCCCATCCCAGTTCGCCGATGAAATTGACCCGCAGCGCATGCGCTGAAGCAGCACCCACCGAGATCTCCTTGCCGGAGAGCCAGCCGAAATCCTTGTTGGCAAGGCTGGTGCGGGTCAGCTTCTGCAGGACATCGCGCGATTTTGGCCCGGCAAGGACCAGAACGCCCAGCCGCTGGGTGATCTGCTGTAGCCGCACCGAGCCGTCGGTCGGAGCGAGCTTGCGCAGATAGTCATGGTCATGCGCCTCATAGGAGCCGGCGGAAACCAGGTAGAACCGGTTGGGCGCCCATTCATAGACCGTGAATTCAGCCCGCACCCCGCCGTGGATGGTCAACATGTGACAAAGGGCGATACGGCCGCGCTTCTTGGGAATGGCATTGGCAAAAATACTTTCAAGCCAGGCGCGTGCGCCTTTGCCTGATACTTCCATCTTGGCAAACGGGCTCATGTCGAGAACGCCGACCTTGTTGTGGACATGCATGACTTCGTTGCCGACATGCTCCCAATAATTGGAGCGACGGAACGACCATTTTTCCACGATGCGCCCGTCTTCCAACGGCGGGGCGTGGTTGTGGTCGGTCAAGACATCGGCCCCGACCCCAAGCTCTTCAGCAGGCACTTGGTAGCCTGCGGGCGCAAACCAGTTGGCCCGCTCCCAGCCATAGACAGAGCCGAACACCGCGCCCATATCCTTCAACCGGTCATAGATGGGCGTGACTTTCAGCGGTCTCGCGGCGGCACGCTCCTCATCGGGATAATGCATGGTGAAGACGTTGGAATAGGCTTCTTCGTTCTTTTCGATCAAATAGCCTTCATTGACATAGGGGCCAAAGCGGCGCGGATCGACGCCCAGCATGTCAAGCGTGGATTCGCCGTCGATGATCCATTCAGCCAATTGCCACCCAGCGCCGCCGGCTGCCGTGATGCCGAAGGAATGGCCTTCATTGAGCCAGAAATTCTTCAGGCCGGGCGCAGGCCCGATGATCGGATTGCCATCCGGCGTATAGGCGATGGCGCCGTTATAAACCTTCTTGATGCCCACTTCGCCAAAAGCCGGGACCCGCACGATGGCCGCTTCAATATGCGGCATCAGCCGATCGAGATCTTCCTGAAAAAGCTCGTATTCGCTCTCCTCCGACGGGCCGTCGACATAGCAGCAGGGTGCGCCCTTCTCGTAGGGTCCGAGCAGCAGTCCGCCATTTTCCTCGCGCATGTACCAGGCGCTGTCGCTTTCGCGCAGCACGCCCATTTCCGGCAGGCCCTTTGCCTTGCGTTCGATGATGGCGGGATGGGGTTCGGTAACGATATATTGGTGCTCCACCGGTATGACCGGAATATTGAGCCCCACCATCTGACCGGTCTTGCGGGCAAAATTTCCGGTGCAGGAAATCACGTGATCGGCGATGATTTCGCCCTGGTCGGTGGTGATTTTCCACTTGTCGCCTTCAATCTGCTCGATGGCGGAAACGGTGGTGTTGCGGTAGATCGTGGCGCCATGGTCACGCGCGCCCTTGGCCAGAGCCTGGGTCAGGTCGGCAGGCTGGATATAGCCGTCGTCGGGATGCTGCATGGCGCCCAGAATGCCGTCGGTCTCGCAAAGCGGCCAGATTTCCTTGAGTTGTTCCGGCGTCAGCAGATTGACCTTGATGCCGATAGTCTCGGCAATGCCTGCATAATAGAGATATTCGTCCCAACGATCCTGGGTGCGCGCCAGGCGAATATTGGAAACCTTGGAAAAGCCGACATTCATGCCGGTTTCTTCCTGAAGTTCCTGATAGAATTTCACTGAATATTTGTGGATCTGGCCTACCGAATAGCTCATGTTGAACAGCGGCAGCAGACCGGCGGCATGCCATGTCGAGCCCGAAGTCAGTTCCTTGCGCTCAATCAGCACGCTGTCGGACCAACCCTTTTTCGCCAGATGGTAAAGCGTTGAAACCCCGACGACGCCCCCGCCGATAACGACTGCGCGCGCATGTGACTTGATCGCCATGAAAACTCTCCCGAACGGTACCCGCTTGAATACGGATACGATAAACCGTCAGGCGCGACTATGCAAAATGGGAAGATGACGCATGCGCTTGAATGCGACATGCGTGAGAATGGCCGCGCCATGCGCAAATGTTTTGAAAATACGCTACCGGCACAACGCTATTTTACCACGGCTCCGCCCTTGACGATTTCCACGGACTCGCCACCGGACAGCCCAATTCGATCGCCATTGGGCAATGTGATGAAGCATCCTTTCGGACAAAGGGTCTCGGAGGCACCCGATTCGATGACGACCTCACTGCGGTTGCCGTTCTCAACGATCGTGATGACTGCTGCGCCGGCGTCATTGTTCTTGATCGAAGCCGCCAAGGCGCTTTCGGACGAAAACAGGACAATCGGGGTCACGATGAGGGCGACCATCTCGGTATAACGGAAACTCATGCTTTTCAGGGCGTTTTGCGCCCCCTCCTGTGGCTGGGGAGTTCTTCTTCCCGCGCGTTCATAGTGTCTTTTTAGCAGGGTGGCGATGAACCGCGACTGAATGGTCGCCTCCCGGGCGGCACAAAACGGTGGCGGCCATCCGGAGTCACTGTTCATCGTCGCTCCCTGTGTCGTTGTCGCGCAAGCGCGCCTGCATGGTCTTGCGGCGCTTTTCGGCGGCGCCGGCCAGCCTCGCGGCCACCGCCGGCGGCACCGCTTCGCCTTCGGTACCCTGGGCCTGGCCGGCAGGATCATCCTTGAAATGAATGTTGACATCGCGCTGGGGGAACGGAATTTCGATACCTTCCGCCTTGAAACGCTCGAAGACTGCCAGCCGCAAGTCGTTGCGCACCCCGACGCCGTTGAGCAGATCGGCCAGGAAGACCCGCAATTCGAAGTTCAGCGACGAGTCGCCGAAGCCCAGGAATGCCACGCTCGGTTCCGGCGTTTTCAAGACCAGCTTGTGGCTCTTGCCGATCTCCATGAGGATATCCATGACCTTGCGCGGATCGCTGTCGTAGGAGACGCCGACGGATACTTCCGACCGGCCCAGCTTGTTTCGAAGGGTCCAGTTGCCGAGTGAGGCATTGATCAACTCGGCATTGGGCACGATGATGGATTGCTGTTGGAAAGTCTCGATTTCCGTGGCCCTCACCGAGATCCGCTTGACAAAGCCCTCGTAGTTCCCCGTCACCACCCAGTCGCCGACCTTGAAAGGGCGTTCCGCAAGCAGGATCAGGCCGGAGACAAAGTTGGAAACGATATTTTGAAGTCCGAAACCGATGCCGAGGGAGAGAGCGCCCGCCACCAATGCGAAACTGGAAAGATCAATGCCCGCGGCAGAAACGCCGAGCAGAACGGCAATCGCGATTCCGATGTAGCTGACAACGGTGTTCACGGAATTTCGAACACCGCTGTCGACATGGGAGCGGACCATGACGTTTCCGTCCAGCCAGCGCTGGAAGCCGCGGGAAAGAACGAGGCCAAGAGCAAAAATGAAAAAGCCGCCCAGAACGCCGACCAGTGATATCGTGATATTGCCGATGCGTATGTCAGTGAACAGCTTGACGGCCATGCCCTGAATGTCTCGCACCTGAAAGCCCCATTGCAGCAGGATCAGCGGCAGCCCGATCAGGAAGACAATGGCGTAAATGCCCAGCCCCGCCGCCAGACCGATCTGTTCGAGCCGGACATCGGAGTAGTCAAAGCGCTTGGTAAGGTATCGTCCGGCAACCGTATTGGCGAACGCGCCGCTATGGGACACCGCCCTGCCGGATAGAAAGCCGATATACATGGTAATCAGTATCGCGCCGGTAATCACGATCTGTGTTGAAACGAAGCGCGCCAGCCCGACATAGCCGGACAACGCGGTCACGATAAGCAGCACGCCGCCTATTCTGAGACCGAAGCGGATCGGCTTTGGCCACGGTCGGCTCTCGTTCCCGGACACTGTCTTGGCATCGTTCATCGGCCGTATGAAGGAGAGCCCGAGAAGCAGGAGGCCGATGACCACGGAGGCCGCGAGGCTTTTGCCCACCGTGAGCACCACTGGAGAATCCAGGACCGCGGTGATGCTCTCCAACAGATAGTCGACTCCGTTGACCAGCGCCATAATAACGGCGAAAGATACCAGCAATCGCGCGCCCTGATCGGACACATTGATCAACCGCCATTGCGGCTTGCCTGGCGCGACGACGGCGCGCGAAAGGCGCCAAATGAAATAGACACCAAGGAAAACAGTGAGCAACCCATCGACTATCGTTGCAATATCCTGTCGCAAAACATTGAAATATAATAAAAAGAAGAGAATCGACACCACAAAGATCGTGATGGAGATCGTCGGCAGGACAGTGGACCAGAAGGCCAGGGTCAGTCGCGTTATGTAAGCGGGATTCTCCTCGCTGCGTTCCCTGCGGATCAACGGATCAAACATCCGGTAGGCGCCGCGAACGAGGATCAGGGCGGAAATCAGCGACAAAGCCAGCGCGGCCAGCAACTGGCTCCTCTTGAAATTCCACACGAACTTCGCGGAACTCGTGACGATCCTGACGAGCTGTGCAGCTTCCGTGACGAAGGCGCCGCCAGTTTCCGCCGCCATGTCGACGGTCAGGTCGGTATGGCCGAGCAGCGTTTCGGCAAAGACATCGCGGCGAATGGCGGTGATCCGGTTTGCCAGATCGCCCGCCTTCGTCGCCAGCGTTTCGGCATCGGAGGTGAGCGCGTTGATTTGCGCCTTCTCGGCAATCAACTTGGTGCGGTCCGCAGCCAATTGCGGATCCTCGGCGGGCGCATTGGCCGCCGGAGGATCGCCCAGTTCCGTCAGCCGCTTGTTGATCAGGCTGTATCGCGGCTGCAAGCTGACACCGATATCGAGGCCGGTCTTGGCGACGGCCTCCGCCTTCTGCTTGATGTCGGCGAGTTTCGTATCGTCGCCGTTGGCCTCGTCAACCTTCTTCGTCAGATCGGCCAGATTGTTCGACGTGGCTGCTATGTCCTGCTCGACTTGATCATATGCCGCTTGTTGCGCATCAATGGCTTCCTGCGCAAGGACAAGCTGCGGCTGGTGCGCTGCCATTGCCAGCATCACAACCAGGATCAAGCGGAAAAATGGCAGAAAATGCTTATGAAACGGCAATCGTCTTTCCTTCATTTGTTCACGTTCTGGTGTTCATGGCGTTCGTATGGACAGGCGAGCTACGGCTTGCCACAGGGATCCCGAACATGGTCTCGGCAAAAAAGTCTTACCGGAATTGCAGAATGAAAACCACCCGTTGGGACATCGTGCCGTTTTCACGGGATCATTTATCGCGACCATGAGCATTTCATTCCATCACCTGTTTACAATTTGCCGATAGACTTGTCCCAAGGATCACCAACCCTTTGCGTTCAATGCATTTTCAGGACCCTTAACGATGCTCGAATGGAACAGGATCACCGACCCCGTCAAATACGACAGCGAAGTCTCCGATCTTCTGGTGCTGCTAGAAGGCTCCACCAAGACACCCTATGTCGATTCCGTCGGCGTGCCCACGATCGGGATCGGCTACAATCTCAGGGTCAATCTGGAACCGGTGCTCCGGGCCATGGTCGGTGCGCGCCACTATGACGCCAACTTGCTGAATCGCCTTGATGCCGAGGTCGACAAGACCTACGGCGCGGGCGCCAACGCGGCGCTTGCGTCCAACCTCGACCGCGTCATGGCAAAATGGCACGACAACCATGATTCCCGCGTGCCTTCCAGCTTCAGTTTCTCGGGCATCGGCCAAATCAAAACCGCGCTCAATGCCATTTCCCCCAACTATGATGAGGCAATTGACGATTGGCTGTCCGGCATTCCAGAATCCGCCGAGCGCGCCGCCTTGTTTTCGCTCACCTGGAACGCGCCCAGCCTGCTGGGCCCGAAGCTCAAGGCGGCAATCGAGAGCGGCGACCGGGCCGAAGCCTGGTATGAAATCCGCTATAATTCCAATGGCAGCGCCATTTCCGGCCTTGCCAATCGCCGCTATGTCGAGGCCAACCAGTTCTCGCTCTATGATCACGCCAATTCGGCAAGCTTCAAGGAGGCGGTCACCATTGGCAGGATGGTGGCGAACCACCATGAAAAAATCCTCTCTTATGAATTTGCCTATGACCCGGACAAAGCCGGCCAAATCAAGGGGATTGCGGAAATCGACCCGATCGGGACTGAATGCGGTCTGGCCATCACCCGCATTCTCGACAAATTCGGCATTGATCCGCTGGCGCGCCCGGAAGAGCTGCTTGCCGCCGGTCCAAAGCTGGAAGATCTCGCTGGCGACGGCACCAGCCTGGATAGCCGATCCAATGATGCAGACCTGCTTGTCGGCGACAACAACGCCAACCTTCTGGACGGCGGCCGCGGAAAGGACATCCTGATCGGGCGCGGCGGAAAAGACATTCTGACCGGCGGCGGCGGCGCTGACCTGTTCATCTTCTTCAATGTCAGCGACAGCGCCCGCGGCGGAAAGAACCAGGATGTGATCGAGGATTTCCAGACCGGGCGCGACCTGATCGACCTCTCCCATATAGACGCCAATGGCGCGGCGCGCGGCAACGCCTTTCAATTCCTGTCCGGCATGGGCGACGGCTTCACCAACCACGCCGGAGAACTGCGCTTTTTTCAGAATGCCTCGCGCACCATCATCGAAGGCGATATCGATGGCGACGGCAGGGCTGATCTGCGAATTGTATTGGACGGGCATAAAGCCTTGACGGACGGCGACTTTTTGTTGTGAGCTAGCCCCGGTTTCGACAGAGTTCAAAGGGGTAGCCATGTCCAGCGTTCAATCCATCATCAAACTGCTTGACCTGATCCCCCACCCCGAGGGCGGGTATTATGCGCAAACCTTCTGCGACAAGACTTCGCCGGACAGCCGCGCCCTGTCCACCGCGATCTATTATTTGCTGCCCGTCGGTGAGCGCTCGCATTGGCACAGGGTGGACGCCGCCGAGGTTTGGCATTTCTACGCCGGCGCGCCATTGTCGCTTTCGATTTCGGCTGATGGACACAATTCCCGCGCCATCACGCTTGGCAATGACCTGATGGCCGGGCAAAGGCCGCAGGCCGTTGTCAAGAAGCACGAATGGCAAAGCGCCGAAAGTCTCGGCGCCTGGTCGCTGGTGGGGTGCACAGTGGCGCCGGGCTTTGAATTCGCCGGCTTTGAGATGGCACCGACCGGATGGATTCCGTTTCCGGACTAGAAATCAGTGATCGATTTTGAAGAAACTATCCGTCATTTTTTGCTATGGATTGAGACAGATCAACTCGCCTCATATTATATAGTATATACAATATCCTTTTGAAACAAAGGATGATCATATGTTCAAGACCAGCCTACTCTTGGGTTCTTTGATACTGGCAACCATGAATATGGGTGCAGCAATAGCCGGTCCGGTATCGGATTTCGAAAATAGCCTGCACTCAGCCTTTGCGGATTACCGGCAGGCATTGTTCCATACAAATTCAAACAGCCAAGACAAATCCGCTGCCGCCATTTCGGCATTTAACGCCAAATGGTCGGATCTGGCGGTGACATACAAGACGGCGCCGCCACAATATGCCGACGACCCGAATTTCGCGGCAACTCTGGAAAAAGTGGCCGCAATTGCCCGGTCTTCGGCGCAGTTGGTCTCCAAGGGTGAAGTCGCCCAGGCCCATGACAGGCTCGAAGCCATCCGCGAGGAAATCGGCGCGCTGCACGAGCGCAACGGGATTATCAGTTTCAGCGACCGGATGAATGCCTACCATGCCCGGATGGAGAAGGTGCTCAAGGCCGACTTCAAGCCTTTCGGGCCGAACGAAATGGGCAATCTGCGCGACGAGGCTGCCGTCCTGATTTATCTGGCCGAAGCCCTTGGTGAGCATCCAGATGGCAATCCGGCTGACGAAAATTTCAAGTCTTTGTCTGCCGCCGTCATAAAATCAGTCAGTGACTTGCATGAGGCCGCCCGCATGCAGGATGGAGCTGCCGCCAAGAAGGCCATCGCAAAACTGAAGCCTGCCTACTCCAAGCTTTTCCTGAAATTTGGGTAAGCGGATCGCCCGGGACCGGCGCGGGGAAGCGAAGAATGGACCCGCCTGCCGGACCTGAAGTTCGCTTTGCCTCTAAACAAGGCGACGGTCCTCGGCGGCATGATCAGAGCAGTCGGGCCGATCCGGCCTGGTTGCTGCAGACAAATCATTCAGCAGGCCGGTATTTGTCACGGAAAATCCATCTTTGGCGTAATATGGTCGGCCCGTCGTCAACAGGTCGTCCGCCATGAAACTCATCCACATTTCCGATATTCATATCAATCCGGAGCCCATTTTGGGCCTTGATCCCGTCAGCAACTTTGAAAAATGCCTGGCGCATGTCGAGACTTTTCACCCGGATGCCGACCGTGTCGTCATTACAGGCGACCTGACGCATCACGGATTGGGGGCAAGCTATGAGCGGCTGCGAACCATTCTGGGCACTTCCCCGCTCTCCGGTGAAAGAAAGCCGCGATTGATGATCGGCAATCACGACAGCCGCGAACGCTTCTTGGAACATTTTCCGGAGTCACCGATCGATGCGGACGGTTTCGTCCAGTGGACGGAAGACACGCCGGCAGGACTGTTCGTCTATATGGATACTGTGCAGGCCGGCACTCATGCCGGCTCCTATTGCGCCCGACGCCGGACCTGGCTCGCAGGAGTCCTGGAAGGCGCGCGACAGAAGGGCCAAGCCGTCTGGCTGTTCATGCATCACAACCCCGTTGCCGTCCATGTTGCCAATGCCGACGTCATAGGAATTGTCGAGGAAGCAGAACTGCAGGCCATTCTGGCATCTTACAGGGATGTGGTCCGGCACATGTTTTTTGGCCATTGCCATTATACGCTCAGCGGCAGCTTTGCAGGCATCCCGTTTTCGGCTCCACGTTCGACCAACCACACCTGCTGGCCGGATTTTTCCGGCATAGTCGAGCGCATGGGCTATGGCGATTTGCAGCCCAACTACAATGTCTGTTTTCTCGATGAATCCAGCGTTGTGATTCATTCCATAGACTTTCTCGACCAGGACAAAGTCTTGTGGCGTCATGACGAATAAATCGGTCGTGCCGCTTTGCGCCAACCACTTGAGTGAAGTCGGCAGGTGCTTCAATAAAAACTAAAATTTGACTTTCATGTGCAAAAGGACTAAGAAAGGCGTATCGATAGTTTGGATCCAGATATTGGTCTTGACCGCCTAGAGCGTGCATTGGACGAACTTCCCTTCAAAAATCGAGATGAACGGCACGCGTGCAACTTTGCGCGTAGTAATATCAGTTGCTAAGGAAAGGGTACTTCATGGCCATCGGCACAGTTAAATGGTTCAACTCCACCAAGGGCTTCGGCTTCATTCAACCTGACGACGGCGGCGCTGACGTATTTGTTCACATTTCGGCGGTTGAACGCGCTGGCATGAGCAACATTGTTGAAGGCCAGAAGATCAATTACGAAATGGTGCGCGACAACAAGTCGGGCAAAATGTCGGCCGATCATCTCTCGGCTGCCTGATTTCTTATCAGCGCCAGCAATCCCCAGCCTTGGTGGCATTGCAGCTTGAAATTCTCCAAAAGGCTGGACATGTTGTCTGGCCTTTTCGCAAATACCGGCAAAGCGCGCATCCGCCCGACAGGTGCAAGATGCGAGACGATCGCCAGGGGCGACCGCCACCGGAACACCAGAAAGACATCCCGTTGACAGTAAATACCAATAAATCCCGCGAGCAGGCCGAGGCAGCCTTCAGCAAGACGCAAACGCAAACTTTGGCGCGCAGCCGGATGCAATCCGAGCACGATGCCGTCAGCAATGCGCGTGACGAAAAGACAGCACGGCTGAGGCAGCTCCGGTTGGAAAAAGAAGCAGCAGACGCGCTTCTGCCGCCCGCACCTTCCAAGCGCGCCACCAAGCGATAAGCCAGGCAATCACACTCTTTGCCGGGTGCAAGCGGACGTTTCCGCTATCGGTTTTTCCGAATGCAGTCATCCCCAAATTGAATTTGCGATTTCTAATATAAAGGCGCAGTCTCCCCGGTGATCGCCTCTTGCAATGCAAGGGGCCAACCATGAGGAGGACTTGCCTTGAAAACAATAACTGCACTCTACAAGACCTTGGCCATATTTGCGTTCCTGATGTTGGCCGCCCTTCCCGCCCGCGCGGAAGACGATGCGCTCGGCGTCGTCAAGAACTATGTGGCGGCCTGGAATGCCCATGACGCGGCCATGGCTGCAGGCTATTTTGATGCGCAAGTCGAATATTATGACGCCTCAGTCGGCACCCCGCAAATCGGTCCCGATGCGGCGCGTACCAATGTGATCGAGGCTTTCCTGAATGCCGCTCCCGACGCCAAGTGGCAGATGAACGGCAACCCCGTCGTTTCCAGTGACGCCGTGTCCTTCGAGTGGACCTTCTCAGGCACCAATACCGGCGACTGGTCAGACGGCACCAAGGCGACCGGCAAGACATTCAGTTTCAATGGCCTGTCGATTTTCAGGATCAAGGACGGCAAAATTGCCTATCAGGGGGATTATTATGACGCCCTGGGCTTTTACAAGCAACTCGGCTTGATGTGACAAAAGACCGGCAATCGCCGGCCCGCGATTCAGTTTGGCTGCGCATTTTTCGATGCGCGGCCAATTCCATTCAGACGCCATGCGCACAGATCACTTGACCGTCAGCGTCGTCCACATGCCGGCGGTGTAGTGGCCCGGTACATTGCAGAACAGGATATAAGTGCCCGGCTTGAGGGTACGGGTCAGCGCGCCGGATTGACCGGGCTCGAGTTCGGACACTTCGCCGAGATCGCCTGAGGCCTCTTCATCGACCCGGTTTTCATTCTCGACAAACGGCAGTTGGGCGTCCGCGTTTTTGACCGGCGCGACCAGCATCTCGTGGATGGTCTCCTTGGAGATATTGGTTACCGAGAAGGTGACTTCGCCGGCCGGCACTTCGGTCTGGTCGATCTTGATGCCCATGATCGCCATGCTCATGTCACCCATCATTCCCATGCCCAGGCCCATGCTTTTGGACATGTCCATCAAGCCGCCCTTGTCCCATAGTTCAACCTTGATCGTGGTCGCCGAGAGCGCCGGCGTAGCCAAGGCGAACGTCATGAGCAAGCCAAGCGCCAATTTGCGAATATTCATAGGATTTTCCTCCAAATTTCTCCGGCCCAGCGTGCCGGAGACGGAGACATGAAATGCCGATCGGAACGCTGCGTAATTGTTCTGCATCAAGACCGGTGAAATAGTTTCACCTCTCTGCGGGTGCTTTACCCCGCATCCAGATATGGAAAACCCTGCGGACCGGATCACCGACATCTCCGATGGCAGACCTTGCGTGGCCCGGGAACACATAAATTCAAATATTCCGCTGCCCGAGCACCGAAATTAAACATTGGCCACGGCAATTGACGCGGTCTAATATGGATTTTCAGCAGGGAGAACAAAGATGAGCGCCAAGATCGAACACTATCGTTCCGCATCAACCGGAATCAGCGAAGAGCAGGCATTGCGGATCGATCTTGCGGCAGCGTTCCGGCTGGCAGCGCAGTTCGATTGGCATGAATCAGTTGGCAATCATTTCAGCGTCGCACTGGATGACAAGGGCGAGACCTTTCTGATCAATCCGAAATGGCGGCACTTCAACGACATCACCGCCAGCAACCTGGTCCGGGTCGACACCAAAGCACCGGACATCGCCGAACAAACAGCCTCGCTGGATGCCACTGCCTGGACCATCCATAGCGCCGTTCACCGGCTGCAGCCGCGCGCCAAGGTGCTGCTGCATTGCCATCCCGCTTACGCCACCGCATTATGCGGATTGCAGGACCCCGGCCTGAAGCCGATCGACCAGAACACGGCAAGGTTTTTCAACCGGGTCGCCATCGACCTGGGCTTCAACGGCCTTGCCGATGACGCTGAAGAAGGCGAGCGGCTTGCTGCGGCATTTTCCAATCGCAATGTCATGCTGATGGGTAACCACGGCGTTTCAGTCGTCGGCAGCAGCGTGGCGGAAGCCTTTGAAATTCTTTATTTCCTTGAGCGTGCGGCGCGCACCATGGTGCTGGCCTATTCCACCGGCCAACCGCTCAACATCATGAGCGACAATCTGGCTGAAAAGACCGC
The DNA here is from genome assembly GCA_041742335.1 of Rhizobiaceae bacterium. GTDB lineage: Bacteria > Pseudomonadota > Alphaproteobacteria > Rhizobiales > Rhizobiaceae > Rhizobium_E. The sequence continues at coordinate 59,406 of JBGSIT010000116.1, read as the reverse complement.
CAGCGGTTGGGATGCCTATAATGACATGGCTTTCGACCACTTTGCCCATCTCAAGCGCCAGCTTGACCGGACCAGCCCCGATTACGCAAATTGAAAACCCCGGCAGGCGGCGACGCCTGCCGGGACTGTTGGCGTATTGAAACCTATTTCAGTTCCGTCATGCGCAGATAGGGGCGCAGTGTATCCCAGCCTTGCGGAAACACGGTCTTGGCGTCTTCATTGCTGATCGACAGCGGAATGATGACCTTGTCGCCCGGCCGCCAATTGGCCGGCAAGGCGACCCGCGAACGGTCCGCCGTCTGCAAGGCATCAATGACCCTCAGGATCTCATCGAAATTGCGGCCGACATTCATCGGATAGGTCATGGTCAGGCGCAGTTTCTTTTTCGGATCAATAATAAAGACCGAACGCACGGCTTCCGTGGTGCTGACATTGGGGTGGATCATGTCATAAAGACGGGCAATGGTCAGATCCTTGTCGGCGACAATCGGAAACTGGAGGTTGGTCTTTTGGGTGTCGTTGACATCCTCGATCCATTTGAGGTGCTCGTCGACTGAATCGGTGGACAGGCCGAGCGGCTTGACGTTGCGCGATGCAAACTGCTCCGACAACTTCGAAGTCATGCCCATTTCGGTGGTGCAGACCGGCGTGAAATCTGCCGGATGGCTGAAAAAGAATACCCAGGAATCGCCAGCCCACTCATGAAGGCTGATCTTGCCCTTGGTTGTATCGATGGTGAAATCCGGGACGGTGTCGCCAATGTGCAATGCCATGTCATTTCTCCTATATTGCCAAAATTCGAAGTTCAGAAAGCCCTGCTCTCACAGGAGGCGTCGGCTCTAGGCCATTTACTATCGCCTTGCGCGAGGCGAGGTATTGATGGAGATCAAGCCGGGTGAAGTCAAAGAAAAACCGGCTGCCGGGTTGCTCACATTTATTGATGCGCCCAATCCCAGTAAAGCGAGCGCGCCTTGCGAGCAATCGGGCCGAATTCCAACGGCCTGTCGTCAAATCCGATGACCGGCACCACCTTGGAAATATTGCCGGTCGAGAAGATCTCGTCGGCTTCGCGAAAATCTTCCATCGTCAACGAGATTTCATGGACGGTGACGCCGGCTGCGCGCAACAGCGCGATAACGCGCTGCCGGGTAATCCCGTCAAGAAATGTGCCATTGGGAACCGGCGTAAACACCTCGTCGCCGCGTGTCATGAAGACATTGGAGGTGGCCGTTTCAGCGACATTGCCAATAGCGTCCGTGACCAGGGCATTGCCGAAACCCTTTGCCACCGCCTCGCGCAACATGCGGGCATTGTTGGCATAGAGACACGCCGCCTTGGCATTGACCGGCATGACATCCAGCGTCGGACGCCTGAACTTCGTGGTGGTGACCGTGAACCCTTTGGGCTGAATCATCGGCATTTCTTCGAGACAAAGCGCAAAGTCGGTTGATTCCGGCAAGGGCGGCACTTTGCCGGGTCCGCATTCCTCGGCCCAATACATCGGGCGAATATAGACATCGGTTCCGGGCGCGAACTTTTTCAGCCCTTCCCGCGTCAGCGCTTCGATGGCCGAGGCACTCAGCGTCGGGTTCAGACCCAGCGCTTCGGCGGAAGCATTGACGCGTGCCGAATGGCGGTCGAGATCGGGACAGACGCCTTCAAACAATCGGGCCCCATCAAAGACAAGGGAGCCAAGCCAGGTTGCATGCGAAGCCGCACCCAAAATGCGAACATCACCCTGATGCCAGGCATCCTTGTAGAAAGTCCAGATCATAGTGCTTGCTGTCATGTCTCTATTCCTGTCGCATCCGGCCAATAAAGTGTCCTTGTCGACCGATCCGTTCCTGTTGATGCCGTCACTATAACCAACTCGTCTCCATAGACCAGACCGGGGCTTTTTTCCACTCACGTTGACAAGGCAGGTGGCAACCATCGACTTGACGGACTTGCGCCCTTGCGACGAAAAAGCTACCGACGTGAAGAATGACGGCGCAGTGAAGGTGGTGCACTCCAAAATGGCGACAGCAGGTCTTAAAGTCAGGCTCACGGAGCTTTACCATGGCAACAGCCAGCAGTCTCACCGGTTTCGGTATTTTCTGCTTGCCATCGATCTTGTCACGATTGCTTTCCTTGTCACATCGACCTTCTTTTATGGCGCGCCGATAATTGAAGCAATCGACATAGTCTTCGGCCTGTATCTCGGGATTGAATATGCGGCGCGATTTTGGATTGCGCCAAGGAAACCGTCATTCCTGATCAACCCTCTCAATCTGGCCGACCTGATTGCAGTCGCGTCCTTCCTCGCACCGATTTTGGGTGAGAATTTCGCATTCCTGCGCGGCATCAGGATCCTGCGGCTGCTTCGTTCCTACCGCGTGCTGTCACGCTTGCGGCAGGATTCCGACTATTTCAGGCGTCATGAAGACATCATCCTGAGCGCCACCAACCTGTTCATTTTCATCTTCGTCATGACCGAACTGGTTTTCGTCACCCAGGTTGGCAGCAATATCGAAGTCCAAAACTTCATCGACGCCATGTATTTCACCATCACGACATTGACCACCACCGGTTTTGGCGACGTCACGCTTCAGGGCAAGACGGGCCGCCTGATGTCCATTGTCATCATGATCTTCGGCGTATCGCTGTTCCTGCGGCTGATCCAGACGATGTTCCGGCCCTCAAAGGTCCGCTACACCTGCAAGGATTGCGGCCTCTTCCTGCATGAGGCCGATGCGGTTCACTGCAAGCATTGCGGCGCGGTGCTGCACATTCGGGCGGATGGGCACGTTTGATCGCCGAAGGCCCGGCGTTTGACCTAGCCTGTATGCCGGCTTGACAGGGCCACAGCCACGCCACGCAGACCGGCATCCTGCGCCTTTATGACAAAGACCGGCAGTTCGGCGAGATAGGTTGACCACCGGCCCTTGTTTTCAAAGGCATCGCGAAACCCGCCCTTGCCCAGAACATCCAGTATCCGGGGCGGAATTCCGCCGGCAAGATAGAGCCCGCCGCCGGCCTCAAAAAGCAATGCAATATCACCGGCAAATCGCCCCAGCCGGATTGCAAAGTCGGCCAGTATCGCGGCCGCGACCGGATCGTCGCCGGAACCGGCGGCGTCGATAACTGCGTCAGCCGTCAGTCCACTGGCCGGACGCCCGGCCCTTTCCAGTTCCAACGCATGGACAAAAGCCAGACCGGTCGCCGAAAGAACCATCTCGGCCGATACATATTCCTGGCCGGCCATCAATCGGTCGAGGATATCAAGCTCCTTCTGGTTGGCGGCCAGAAAGGCCATATGGCCGCCCTGCCCGGCCATGACTTTCCAGCCGTCGGCCATTGGAACCAGCGCACCGATCCCCAGGCTGTTTCCGGCGCCGATCACCACTTTGGGGGCATTGCGGTCGGGATCTTTGCCGCCCAATTGCGCTATATCGTGCGGACCAAGAAACGGCAGCACATTTGCCAATGCCGCAGTGCCATTCAGCAGCAACAGGCTGTCAACGCCTTCAATGGCCAGAATATCCTCCTCGCCAAAGCTCCAGCCCGGATTATTCTTACTCCCCGCCCCCTGTTCGACAAGTCCGGAAACGGCGATGCCGATTTGACCGGGATGGGTCGGCACAGAGCGCAGATAGGCAACAAGGGCTTGTTTGATGGAAGAAAAGCTGTCGGTGCGAAAAACGGCATAATGGTCGATGCTCAATTCATCGATATCGGTGATCGCAAACCGGACATGGGTGGCCCCGATGTCGCCTACAACAGCTTTCCGATCCGACATGTCCATGATGGTTTCTCCCTCGTTTTGCCTGCATTGTGGCTGCAATTTGCAGCAAATCCACTGGTCAGGCGTTGACAAGGATCAAGGACCGCTGCGCCAATCAACCCTAAATTCCCCCTATCAAGTCCGGCGCGTTCCAATTCTACCGCCAGGCAAAACCGGAGGATAGGTTATGATGGCAACAAGCAACGCGGTCGCATGGTTTGAAGATCTCAACCGCAAGGATGTCGGTCGGGTCGGGGGCAAGAATTCCTCGCTCGGTGAAATGATCCAGACGCTTGGCGCCCAGGGCATCAATGTGCCGCCGGGATTTGCAACGACGTCCGATGCTTATTGGAAATACCTCTCCGCAAACAAGATAGACGCAAAGATTTCGGCCTATATTGAAGAATGGCGGGCCGGCAAGGCAAGCCTGTCGGAGACCGGGGAAGCGATTCGCAATCTCATCAAGCGCGGCGATTGGCCCAAGGATGCGGCAGACGAAATCGCATCCGCCTATCGCGAGCTTTGCCATCGCACCGGCAAGACCGATGTCGCCGTTGCGGTCCGCTCCAGCGCCACGGCCGAAGACCTTCCCGATGCCAGTTTTGCCGGACAGCAGGAAACCTATCTCAATATCAGCGGGGAAGCGGCGCTGCTGAACGCCTGCCGCCGCTGCTATGCTTCGCTGTTTACCGACCGGGCCATAAGTTATCGTCAGACCAAGGGCTTTGATCACATGAAGGTGGCGCTTTCGGTCGGCGTGCAGCAGATGGTGCGCTCCGACATTGGCGGCTCGGGCGTGATGTTTTCCATCGATACCGAAACGGGTTTTGACAAGATCGTTTTGATCAACGCGGCTTGGGGCCTTGGTGAAAACGTCGTTCAGGGAACAGTCGATCCGGATGAATACCAGATCTTCAAGCCGCTGCTTGCCGATCCATCCCGCGTGCCGATCATCGAAAAGAAATGCGGCCAGAAAGCCAAGAAGATGATCTACGGCGACGAAACCGAGCCGACCCGCAACGTGCCGACGTCCAAGGCCGAACGGGCGGCCTTCGTGCTGGCCGATTCCGATATTCTCAAGCTCGCCCGCTGGGCCGTGACCATCGAGAAGCACTATGGCTGCCCGATGGACATGGAATGGGCCAAGGATGGCGAAACCGGCGAAATCTTCATCGTCCAGGCGCGACCGGAAACCATCCAGTCGATGCGTGAGGCCGGCATATTCAAGAGCTATCACATCACCAAGAAAGGCGCAGTTCTCTCCAAAGGCCTGTCCATCGGCGATGCTGTCGTGTCGGGCCGCGTATGCCTGATCGAAAACGCCCGCGACATCGACAAATTTGTCGACGGCTCGGTTTTGGTTACCGAAACCACCGATCCCGACTGGGTGCCGGTGATGAAGCGGGCGGCAGCCATTGTTACCGATCATGGCGGACGGACATCACATGCGGCCATCGTCAGCCGCGAACTGGGCCTGCCTGCGGTGGTGGGAACCGGCAATGCGACTGAACTTCTGCACACCGGACAAGATGTCACCATCTCCTGCGCCGAGGGCGACGAAGGCTTTGTCTATGAAGGCGAAGCTGAAATCGCGGTAGAAACCATCGATGTCAGCGGGCTGCCGGAAACCCGCACCGAAATCATGCTCAACCTGGCCAATCCTGGCGCTGCCTTTCGCTGGTGGCGGCTGCCGGCCGACGGCATCGGCCTGGCGCGGATGGAATTCGTCATCAGCAACGCCATCAGGGTTCATCCCATGGCGCTGGTACATTTTGACAAGCTCAAGGATGAAGCAGCCAAGGAAAAAATTGCCGCGATGACAGCGCGCTATGCCGACAAGTCCGAGTACTTTGTCGACAAGCTGTCGCTTGGACTGGGACGGCTGGCGGCGGCAGTCTATCCAAAACCGGTCATCGTCAGGATGAGCGATTTCAAGACCAATGAATATGCCGGCCTGATCGGCGGGGCGGAATTCGAGCCTGACGAAGAAAACCCGATGCTCGGCTTCCGCGGCGCGTCGCGCTATTACTCGCCGCGTTACCGCGACGGCTTTGCGCTCGAATGCAAGGCGATCAAAAGATTGCGCGAAGACATGGGCTTCAGCAATGTGGTTGTGATGATCCCCTTCTGCCGGACTGTGGAGGAAGCGAGGAAGGTGCTGGAAGTGATGGCTGAGAACGGACTGGTCCGCGGGATCGACGGATTGAAGGTCTATGTCATGTGCGAAATCCCCGCAAATGTCATTCTGGCGGCGGAATTCGCCCGGCATTTCGACGGCTTTTCCATTGGCTCAAATGACCTGACCCAGTTGACGCTTGGTGTGGACCGGGATTCAAGTGAATTGTCCGACCTGTTTGATGAGCAGGATGCGGCTGTCAAATGGATGATTTCGCGGGTGATTGACGAAGCCGCCAAATCCGGCTCGAAAATCGGGCTTTGCGGCCAGGCGCCCAGCGACCATCCTGAATTTGCCCGTTTTCTGGTGGAAGCTGGCATCGATTCCATATCCGTGACGCCGGACAGCTTCATGGCGGTCAAGCAACATGTCGCCGCTGCCGAAGCGGAAGGCGGCAAGGCGACGGCACCGCGGAAAGCCAAGGCATGATTGTTCAGGATCAGTCGGACGTCATTTGTTTCATGAACGGTCCCGCCATCGGCGGGATCAATGGCAAGGTCGAGACGATTGAGACGCATATATCGATGATTTTCCTGGCCGGAGACCGCGCCTTCAAGATGAAGCGGGCGGTCGATCTGCCCTATGTGAACTTCTCCACACCGCAGCGCCGCCTGAAGGCTTGCGAAGAAGAAGTGGTGCGCAATTCCAGGACCGCGCCCGGCCTCTATCTCGGCGTTCGACGGATTACCCTGTCCGCAGATGGTCAATTGGCGTTTGACGGTTCCGGCTTGCTGGTGGATGCCGTTGTCGAAATGGTCCGTTTCGGCCAGGAACAATTGTTCGACCAAATGGCCGATGCCGGCCAATTGAATGCCGACATGATGGCGGGCGTGGCCAGCATGATCGCCGAATTCCACGCCGACGCGCCTGTGGTACATTCGACCGGCGGCAAGGCCAATATCGCCGGTGTCCTTGATATCAACGAAGCCGGCTTTGCCACCAGTTCGGTCTTTCCCGGGCAGGAAGTCGCCATGCTCAATTCGCTGTGCCGCAAGGCGCTGGATGGACATGCAGAATTGCTCGATCGGCGCGAAACGCAAGGCAAGGTGCGCATCTGCCATGGCGACCTGCATTTGCGCAATATCTGCCTTTTGGACGGCAAGCCCCGGCTTTTTGACTGCATCGAGTTCAACGACCAGATCGCCACCATAGACACCCTCTACGATCTGGCTTTCCTGCTGATGGATCTGTGGCATCGCGACCTGAAGCCCTTGGCCAACCTCGTGATGAACCGTTATCTGGATGAAACCGGCGACGACAGCGGATTTGTGCTGCTGCCGTTTTTTATGGCGGTGCGCGCCGCAGTCCGCGCCCATGTGCTGGCAACCCAGGTTGACGAAGGCTCCCGCCAATCCTCAAGCCTGGTGAAGGAAGCCAAGTCCTATTTCGATCTTGCAATCAGTCTGCTTGCACCGTCGCGACCGGGCCTCATCGCCATTGGCGGGCTTAGCGGCTCTGGCAAGACGACAGTCGCCGAGATTCTTGCCTGCACCATTGGTGCGCCGCCTGGCGCGCGGATTTTGGAAAGTGACCGCACGCGCAAATCCATGCATGGCGTCAGCGCCATGACGCGGCTGCCACCGGAAGCCTATCGCCCGGAAATTTCCCGCAAGGTCTATGCCGATCTGGCGGCACGGTCCCGGATGATCCTTTCGGCCGGAGGATCGATCATTGCCGAAGCCGTCTTCGAGCGCCGGAATGATCGCGACCAGATCCGGCAGGCAGCGCTGGAAACGCAGGTTCCGGCTTCAATTGTCTGGCTTGAGGCCGGGGCGGAAACGTTGAAAAACCGGGTGGAAAGCCGGATCGCCAGTCCATCTGACGCCGACCGCGACGTTCTCGCCAGTCAGTTGGCGCATCATGTCGATGTTGCTGATTGGCACAAGATTGATGCGGAACAGGAGCCGCAAGCCATTGCCCTCCAGATTGCGGCTCTTCATGCCGGGGCGATCAAGGCCACCAGCCCAAAAACTTGATCGGCGTCAATGTGGTGCTGTGCGCCGCGAACTATTATAATCCACGGAGATTTGCATCAGTCAGAGGAAGCCATCATGCGCGCCAAAGATATCATGACGCAGAACGTCATTTCGATCAGCCCGGATCACAGCATCCAGCATGCCGCAAAGGTCATGCTGGACCATCACATCAGCGGCTTGCCGGTTATTGATGACGCTGGCGAAATCAAGGGCATGCTGACGGAAGGCGATCTTTTGCGCCGATCCGAATTCGCCACCGCGACATGGGTTGTTGATTCCCACGGCGCGATCGCCAAGAAGCGGGCCGATCCCGGAGAATTCATCAAGGGTACGAGCTGGCGGGTTGGCGAGGTGATGTCGTCACAGGTGTTCAGCGTCGATGAAGATTGCCCGGTGGCCCATATCGTCAAACTGATGACGACCCATGAAATCAAGCGCATCCCCGTCATCCACGACGGTAAGGTCACCGGAATCGTCAGCCGCGCCGACCTGCTGAAGGCGCTGGTTGCAATCGAGCCTGAAAGGATTGCCACCGGCGATCCGGCCTTGCAGCGCGCCATCCTCACCCGCCTGGTCAATGATTTGGGTCTTGACCGCGACGCAATTGCAGTTGACGTTGCCAATTGCAATGTCCTGCTCTCGGGTGTCGTGCCTTCCGAAGCACAGCGGCAGGCCGCCTGCCTGGCAGCCGAAAGCGTGCCTGGTGTCAACGGTGTGATCAATCACCTGCGGGTTGGCGACAGCAAGCGGGCTTGAGCGACCGCGGATCATCAACAGGACGATACCGGACCATGGGAATTCTTACGATTGCACTCAATCCGACGATTGATATTTCCAGCAATGTCAGTCGCATACAGCCGACCCGCAAGATGCGAACCTTCAACCAGCGCCGGCATGCCGGCGGCGGCGGGGTCAATGTCGCACGGGTCATCGTCGAATTGGGCGGCAAGCCGGAACTGTTGCTGATGTCGGGCGGCGCCACCGGCGCCCTGCTGGAAGATACCTTGGCGACCTTGCCGATACAATTGCACGTGGCGCATATCCTGCAATCAACCCGCATCGCCTTCATGGTGCATGAAGATGAAACCAACCTGGAATACCGCTTCGTGCCGGAAGGCCCGGAAGTCACCTCCGAGGAACTGGCCCGCACATTTGAACTGCTGGAGCATTTTGATGGCAATTTCGTCGTGGCCAGCGGCAGTCTTCCCAGAGGCGCGCCACTGGAAACCTATGCCGAAATGGCGAAAATCGCGGCCCGGAAAAATGCCCGTTTCATACTCGACACGTCAGGCGAGCCTTTGCGCATGACGCTTGCGGCGACCAAGGTTTTCCTTTTCAAGCCAAGCATCGGCGAACTCGAAAAACTGGTCGGTCGACGGCTGGACGAACAGGGCGTGGCCGATGCCGCGATGAGCTTTGTCAAGAACGGACAGGCCGACTATGTCACCGTGACCATGGGTTCGGAAGGGGCATTGATGGCCAGCGCCGCGGGATTGATGCGGCTGCCTGCGCGCCATGTCGTGGTGCGTTCAGCCGTGGGCGCAGGCGACAGTTTCATCGGCGCCCTGGTCTGGTTCCTTACCGAGGGAAAGACCATGGAAGAGGCATTCCGATTTGGCGCTGCTGCGGGTGCTGCTGCGGTCATGACATCTGGCACTGAATTGTGCCGCCGCGCCGATATCATCGCGCTCTATGAAGCGTGCGACGACGAAGAAGCGACACAGGAATCCATTGTTGCCGATATTGTCTGATCGGAAGTAACGCATTGGCCGCCAGGCAGGAACGCAGGGCGGTCACAATCCGTCCGGCGGATTGCCGCTCCGACCGGGCTTGGCCATCAGCATTGTCTGGCTGACAACCGTGCCGTCCGAACCAATGATCGCCTGCCATTTCCGGTTGCCAAGCCGCAGGGTCAGGCGGGACGTGCCGCTATCCTCCCCCTCGCCGATTTCCACGGTGCTCTTGATGAAGCCGAGCTTCAGGTTGCGCCGGAACGCATCCTTGGTCAGCCCGAAACGCTCGGCCAGTTCGGCCGGGTCCAGAATGAAATCACCTTTGGAGTCGAGTTCGATCTGCATTTCTTTCAATCCGTTCGTGGGCTCGATCATTGCAAAAGCACTGCCGGTCCGGGGCGATCCCTGAGATCCAAAAGCTCTGAAAAAGCCTCAAGCGCAGGTGAGCGGGTCGCCTTGCGGCTGACCAGCAAAGTTTCAATCGGACCGAGGCTGAAAGTCAAGACGTCCTGGCCCGGCTTCATCAGGTCCAGAACTGACTGCGGCATGACGCCGACGGCGCTGCCGGCGGCGACGCTTGCAAGGATGGCGTGATATGATCCCAGTTCCATGGTCCGCATGCCGGCACGGGCACGGCCCCAGCCCTCGGCAATCCGACGATAGGTGCAGCCCGGCTCAAGTGCTGCCAATGTATCGACACGGAGATCGGCTGCCGTTTCGATGACGGGATGGCCTTCCGGCAGAACGATGACCAGTTCTTCGGAAAAAACCTTGCGCGCCGACAATTGCTCCAATCCGCCGGTGGTCAGCATATTGCCGCCATCGGCCTGCGCGGGCCCTGCCACCAGCGCGCAATCCAGCTCTCCTGCAAGGACGCGGTCGATCAATTCGCGTGTGGCGCCCATGCTCAATTGCAGCGAGACCTCGGGCCATGCCGCGTTGAAGTCGCGCAATATATCGGGCAGCCGGCTGGCGGCCGTACTTTCCATCGAGCCGACCCGCAACATTCCGCCTGCCAGAGAGTGGCGCATTGCGTTCCTGGCCTCAGTCATCAATCCGGTAATGCGGCGCGCATAGATCAGGAACAGTTCACCTTCCCTGGTCAAGGTCATCTTCTTGGCGTCCCGGCTGAAAAGCACAACGCCGAGATCTTCTTCCAGAAGCCGGATGCGGGTCGTCACGTTTGAGGGAACGCGGCCGAGCACACGGGAAGCGCGGGTGATGCTGCCCTCCGCCGCGACTATGGTGAAGATATCAAGGCTGGATTGATCCATTTTAGTCTCAATTCATGAATTATTTTGTCTTTTATTCTCCATTTGGAAATGATATTCAAGCAGGAAAAGCGTCAAAACACATCGGAAACAACACCAAAGGCTTCAATATGTGGGCGGATCGGCGAATACTGGATCTATTTGGCATCGAATTGCCCATCATCCTGGCTCCTATGGCTGGTTCGGTCTATTCGGATATGACAATCGCGGTGGCGGAAGCTGGTGGATTGGGCTCATTGCCCTGCGCGACGTTTACGCCGGAGAAGGCCCGCAGTGAACTTGCCATAGTTCGCCAGGCGACGTCAAAGCCGGTCAACCTCAATTTCTTCTGCCACAAAACGCCGAAAACCGATATTGAGCGCGAAAGCCGCTGGCGCAAGCATCTTGAACCCTATTATCTCGAATTCGACCTTGATCCGCATGAACCCCTGCCCGCATCGGGACGTGCGCCCTTCAGCGCTGAATTCTGCGACCTTGTCGAAGAATTCAGGCCGGAAGTCGTCAGTTTCCATTTTGGCCTGCCGGAGCGAGATCTTCTTGACCGCGTCCGGGCAACGGGCGCCAAGATCATTTCCACGGCGACAAGCGTAAAGGAAGCTTTGTGGCTGGAGGAACGAGGTTGCGACGCCATTATTGCCCAGGGTGCAGAGGCCGGCGGACATAGCGGCATGTTTCTGACCTCCGACATTGCAACGCAGACAGGAACTTTCGCGCTGGTGCCGCAGGTGGCTGACGCGGTGACCGTTCCGGTGATTGCCGCCGGCGGTATTACCGATGGTCGCGGGATTGTCGCCGCCCTGGCGCTTGGCGCATCGGCAGTACAGATCGGCACGGCCTATCTGTTTTCGCCGCAAGCCCGTATCGCCACACTGCATCGGGCGGCATTGCGCAATGCCCGCAACAACCCAACCGCGATGACCAATGTCTTTACCGGTCGTCCGGCGCGTGGAATGCTCAACCGTGTCATGCGCGAAATCGGCCCGATGTCTGATATGACGCCCGAATTTCCACTCGCAGGCGGGTCCATGGCGCCGCTCCGGGCAAAGACCGAACCGGAAGGATCGCCGGATTTCATGTCGCTGTGGGCGGGACAGGCCGCAAGCCTGGGCCGGGAACTGGACGCCGCCGAATTGACGCGGCAATTGGCCAGTGATGCCCTGGCGCAAATTGCCGCTTATCGTCGCTAATGAACAATCCTCTGGACGCAGGATCGCAGAATGTCGCAATTGCCCGAAGATGAAGACGCACCCGCCGAATTGGCCTCGCCGCCTTGCCTGATCGGCGAAGTTGACCCTGTTTATATGGGATTGAATATGGGACCTGATTGGAACACCGACCTGGCCGGATGGCGCAAAACCCAGCGTGAAGCCCTGATCGCGGCCCGGATGGCCTTGAGCCAGCAGCAGCGCCAGGACATGACGAAGATCATTGTTGAAGGCCTTGATAAAACCGTTCCGGCGCTCGGCGGCAAGACGGTCAGCCTCTATTGGCCGTTTCGCGGCGAGCCTGACCTCCGTGACTGGATGGACAGCGTCAACAAGCGGGGTGGCACATGTCTGTTGCCGATGGTGATTGCCAAGGGACAGCCTCTGGTATTCCGCGCATGGCGGCATGGCGAAAAGCTCGATCGCGGCGTCTGGAACATACCTTTTCCGGCGGAAGGGCCGGAGGTCCAGCCGGATATCGTCATTGCGCCGCTGGTCGGTTATGACAGGCTTTGCTACCGGCTTGGATATGGCGGAGGTTTTTTCGACAGGACGATTGCTGCATGTGAGAAAAAGCCGATGGTGATCGGCGTGGGCTACGCATTGCAGGCGATGGAGACCATTCACCCGCAACCATATGACATCCCGATGGATTTCATCATCACCCAGGCAGGCGTCACCCGCAGGGATTGATACCAATGCCCTATGGCGCCTGCAAAAGGGCGTCGGCGGTTATCTGGTCGGTGATCAGGACATTGGCATAGCCAGCCTTCAAGCTGCTCAGAATGATGTTGCGCTTGCCAATGCCGGCAGCCACGGCAATTGACAATTGCCGTTTTCGACAGGTTTCCGGCCGCACGCCAATCGTGCGCGAATCAAGGTCCGTGTCGACGACCTTTCCGACCGCGTTGATGAACCGTCCAAAAATGTCGCCGACGGCGCCAGCGGCTTTCAGCCGTTCGAGGTCGGCAATGCTCATGTAACCCGACTGGATCAATACCGATTGCGGGTCGAGCGCGCCGAGCCCGAAACAGATCACCGGCACATTGCGTCCCATTTCAAGAACAGCGGCAATGGTCGGGTCCTGCTCCAAAGCGGCCCGGGTGGCAGCGTGTCCAAAAATGGCCGGTACAGGCAACAGGGTTGCCGATCCATTGGCCGAGCGGGCAAAAAGTTCCGCCACATTGTTGGTTTGCGGGCCGGAAGAACGGATGTTCATCGAGCCGTTGAGAAGCACGACCTCGATCTTCTCGTTCCAGAAAGGCGGCAACCTGCTTGCCACCGCCATCATCGTCCTGCCCCAGGAAACCCCGATGGCCGGTATTTTGCCAAGGCCGGCCAGAAATTGCGCAGCCGCGCGCGCCACGCCGTCCAGCACCAATGCCTCATCGTCAATGCCGTTGCTGGGAACCACAACGGCTTCCTTGAGGTTGAAGGCCTTTTGCAATTGGCTTTCCAACCCTGGCAGTCGCGGCGTATGCGGCACGATCTCGATGCGCACCAGGCCGGTCTCGCGCGCCTCGGTCAACAGCCGGCTGGCCTGCCATCGGGTCAATCCAAGCTCAGCGGCCAGCTGCCCCATCGTCATGTCAAGCTGGTAGTAGCGCTTGGCAACCTGGATCATCAATTGTTCCCGCTGCTCGGCCGACAGGTTGCGGACCTGAATTTCACGTTCCAGCTTGTCCGGTTGCATCAGATCCTCTCCAATTGCCCGCTCGCCAATTGCCGCGACAACGGCGCCAATATAGACGTCGCATCGAGGTAGGCGTCAAGGAGGTCCTTGTAGGCGGCATTGGCCGTCATGTCCGGCTCGATTTCAACGGTCTCCTGAACCACGGCGTCCGATGCCGCAAACAGGTCTGAAACAAGGCCGGACCCGGCCGCTGCACAGGCGGCGGCACCTATGATGGTCAAATTGGCATCCCCTGGCAGATGGACCGGCATGCCGATCGCGTCCACGGTCGCCTTCAGCCACAATGCGTTCTTCGAGTAACCGCCGGCCGTGACGATGCGATGGACCGGCACATCCAGTTCATTCATGCGCTTGAGAACATTGGCTGAGGCCAAAGCCACGCTTTCCACGGCGGAACGATAGAGCGAAGCCCGGTCGTGACCAAGCGAAAGCCCCAATATCGCCCCGCGCAACATGGGATCGCGATAAGGCGTCCGGTTGCCCATGAAATAATCGAGCGTCAGCAATCCGCTGCCACCGACCGGCAAACGGCCTGCTTTTTCCCGCAAGGCCTTGCGGCCCTCCGCGTCAAGTTCGAACAGGGTCTTTTCAAACCAGGTGAGCACCGAGCCAGCCGATACCTGACCGGCCTCGACCAGCCACAGATCATCAACCAAGGCATGCGGATATGGCCCCCAGAAGCCTGTCATCGGGCGCTGCCGGTCCAGTTGGAAAAGCTGGACGATGGACGTGCCGCCAATCATCAGCAATTGACCGGGTTTGAGCGTTCCCGCACCCAAAATGCCGATATGGGCATCTATGCCGCCTTGGGAAACCACAGGACGGTTGATCAGCCCCAGATGCTCACGCGCAGCCTCGCTGACCTCGCTGACAGGTGCGCCGACCGGAACAATAACGGGGGGCAATTTGCTTTGAAGGCCCGCAACGCCCAGTTCCAGGTAAAGCTCTTCAGGAAACCGCTTTTCAACCGAATCCCAGTTCCACTTGCAGGTGGCGTTCATGCGGGAGCCGACCCAACGTCCGGTCAGAAGGAAGTTGATGTAATCAAGGCACTCGCAGATGATTTCGCTGTCGCGATAAGTTTCCGGCTCGTGACGGGAAAGCCATACGGCTTTCGAAACCAGCCATTCGGCCGCATTGCTGCCGCCGACATATTGCATTACCGGATTGGTGGATTTTGCGCTGGCTTCGGCCTCGACCGCCGCCCGGCAATCCATCCACAACAGCGCCGGCCGCAAAGGAGTGCCGTCCTTCTTGCAGGCAACGACAGTCGATGCAGTGGTGGCCGCGCAGATGCCGCTGATTTCAGGCGAGCCAAGATCGCGCAGCAAGCCACGTGTGGCGCGACCCAGCGCCTGCCACCAGTCCACGGGAGACTGCTCAGCCCAACCGGGACGCGGATAGGTCGTATCATAGGCCTCTTCCCTTTCGCCCAGAATTTTCCGGGTGGAAAGATCAAAGACGCCAACCCGAACCCCACCGGTGCCGAAATCCAAACCGAGCATATATGCCAATTCGGCCTCCTCCCTGCACATTGCAACCCAAGGCCGCCCTGCTGTTATGGTCGAAACATGACCTTGGAAAAGAATTCCGAGCGGTTCTTGATCTTGTCGAACATTGCCGGCAACTCTTCAAGCGGCAACTCATGGGTAATCATGAAATCCCACCGCAGCTTGCCGCTGGCCAGATTATCCAGCGTGACTGTCCACTGCTTGCCCGGATAAGGAGCGCCGAAGGAATTCCAGGCGCCGTGCAGGGAAACTTCCTGTCGAAGGAAATGCTGGAAGGTCTTGTTTTCAAGCACGATATCGCCGACCGGAATTCCGATGAAGACGCAATGGCCGCCGGGAGCGGCCAGTTTCACCGCCATGTTGATCGAGGATGCCTGACCTGCCGCCTCGACGATCAGGTCGCATTTCAATCCGTCTGGAATGGTTTCGGTGACCAGGAAGGCCTGCGTGGCGCCGGCCTGGCGCGCCTGGTCAAGCTTTTCGGGCGAAACATCGATGGCCACTACCTCGGTGCAGCCCATCAGTTTCATCCACTGAATGGCAAAAAGCCCGATAGGCCCGCATCCGATCACCGCGCCGCTCTGACCGGCGGTTGGCGGAGCCTTCCAGATGGCATGAAGCGCTATGGAGGCCGGATCGATCATGGCGATGGCGCGCGGGTCCATGTCCTTCGGCGCGCTCAGCAAATTGCCGACCGGGACTGCAACATAACGCGTATAAGCGCCGTCGCGGCGCGAGCCGAAATAATCGTAATCCCTGCAGCGGGAGAAATTGCCGGTCTGGCACTGGTCGCATTTCCGGCAGGGCAGCATGGGCGCCACGCCAACCAGATCGCCGATGGCAAAACCCGTCACATCCGGCCCCATCTTTTCGATATGGCCGGAAAATTCATGACCGCAGACGATCGGCATGCGATGGGCGCCCTTGGTCAGCATGCGCGGAATGTCCGAACCGCACACACCGACGGCGGCAACGCGCAGCAGCACTTCATCCGGCTTGATTTCGGGCATGGGAACCTCTTCAAGGCGAATGTCCCCGGGGGAGTGCATGACGGCAGCAAGCATGGCGATTTCCTGTCTATTCTTGGTTAGGCGATATGGTCATTGCGCCGGAAGGCGGCGGGTCAATTCATCTGTGGCAAGGATGGCGTCCCGGACAATGCTGGTGGACAGTGGCACGGCCACGCACCAGGTTGCTGATCCCGGAGCAAGCGCAGCTTCCGCCACCCGGTCAAGATCGGCGACGCTGACATTGCCGAGATTGAGATCGGCAAGTGTCGTCGGCAGTCCTATCGTCCGCAGGAACCGGGTCATCTCATCGATTTCCGCAAGCGGGCGGCCTTCCAGCACAAGCAGGCAAAGCACCCCGAAAGCAACTTTCTCGCCGTGGAAAAACCCGTGGGTCTCGTCCAAAACGGTCAGACCGTCATGGATGCCGTGGGCGGCAGATACGCCGCAATTTTCAAAGCCAAGGCCGCTCAAAAGCGTATTGGCCTCGATGATGTTTTCCAGCGCCGGCGTCAGCGCCCCGCGCCTGACTGCCGCCATGGCGGCAACAGCGTCGCGCATCAGCACGTCGTGGCAGGTCCGGGCAATGGCCAATCCGGCCGCCGTCGACGCCATGTTGGGGCTGACAAGGTTGGGATAGCAGGAATCGGCGTGCGAACGGGCTTCAAACCAGGTCGAAAGCGCATCGCCGATGCCGGCCGCCAGAAAGCGCGCCGGCGCCTTGGCAATCATTGCGCTATCAACGATCACCGCATCCGGATTGCGCGGCAGGAAATGGCTTTCCTGATAGACTCCATCGGCGGTATAGCGCACGGCTATGGCGCTGCAGGGAGCGTCGGTTGAGGCAATCGTGGGGACGGTTACAATCCGGGCGTCGGTGGCGATGGCCGCCATCTTGCCAGTATCCAGCGTCTTGCCGCCGCCAATGCCGACAACAACACCGGCCTTCATCTGACGCGCCAGGGCGCTGATCCGGTCAATCTCCTCGCTGCAGCACTCGCCGCCGAAGCGCTCCATTTTTGCAGTGAGTCCGGCAGTTTCGAGTGCCGCCGCGATTGTCGCGCCATGATGGTCCAGCACAAAGCCGTCCACCAGCACCAGCACGGATTTTCCAAGCGGCGCGACATGGCTGCCAAGCCGGGTCAGTTCGCCTGCCTGCTGGATATATTTTCCCGGTCCGGCAAAAGACCGGCCCGGATGAGCGCGTGCGCCCTGTGCAATGTTTTCGGTCATATCTGGGTCCTTTCAACGTCACAAGAGTGTAAAAACAATACAATTGTAGAGGCCAAGACATGCCTTTCCCCACAACGGGAGAAAGGCGGTCGCCTGGATCAGAAGCCGCCGACCACGTAGCCGCCGTCAACAGGCAATGTGGTCGCGGTCACGTATATGGCCGCCGGCGAAGCGAGAAACAGTACCGTGCCAACCAGATCTTCCACCGTGCCCCAGCGCTTCATTGCCGTGCGGTTTTCAATCTTTCCGGCATTGACCGGATCGGTCCACAGGTCGCGGGTCATGTCGGTTTTGTGATAACCGGGCGCAATCGCATTGACCCGGATGCCCTCTGGTCCGAATTTGTGTGCCAGGGCCCGGGTCAACCCCATGACGCCCGTCTTGGAAGCGCAATAGGCCGGAACCCGGTCATCGGCGAGATAGCTCAGCATCGAAGCGGTATTGATGATCGCGCCGCGGGATTTCGCTAGCAGTGAATGGGCCGCCATCGACAGGCGCATGACACTGTTGAGGTTGACATCAATGGTTTCGAGGTAGCCTTCTTCGGTGAATTCAATATCCGGCCGGGCGATACCGGCGGCATTGACCAGCACGTCGAGCCTGTCGAAGGTCGACATGAAATCATCGATGGCGCTGCGGTCCTTGACGTTCAGCACTTCG
This sequence comes from Rhizobiaceae bacterium, assembly GCA_041742335.1. Lineage (GTDB taxonomy): Bacteria > Pseudomonadota > Alphaproteobacteria > Rhizobiales > Rhizobiaceae > Rhizobium_E. Next base: position 41,178 of record JBGSIT010000116.1, on the reverse strand, counting down.
AACCGGATCGCCGAATTGGCGGGGTCCTGGCGCTCGGCGGCAATCTTGTCGACCGAACTTCCCGTTGCCACCACCGTGGCGCCAAGTCCTGCGAAGCCTCGGGCAATTGCCAAGCCTATGCCACTTGTGGCGCCCGATACCAGCACATGGCGTCCGCGATACAGGTCGGGATTGAAAGTGGATAAAATAGCTTGCATTGGTTTGCTCCTACCAGCAGGTGTAGCCGCCATCGACGGAAACGATTGAGCCGGTCATCAGGCTGGACGCCTCGCCGGCAAGAAAAAGGATGACCGAGGCGATTTCCGACGGTTGCCCCATGCGGTTCATCGGCGTTCCGCCAATCCAGTGTTGCATCATGTTTGGATCGTCATAGACAAAGCGGGTCAGGTCGGTTTCGATGTAGGTTGGCGCCACGGCATTGACACGGACATTGCGGCTGGCCCATTCCGCCGCCAGCGATTTTGTCAGGTGATGCACGCCGGCCTTGGAGGCATTGTATTGTGATTGTTCTTGCGGACGATTGACGATATCAGCCGACATCGAACCGACATTGATGATATTGCCGCCGCCCTGGTCCAGCATCGCCTTGCCGAATGTGCGGCAGCACCAGAATAAACCGTTCAGATTGACATCCAGCACTTTCAGCCAGGTCGGGTCGTCCATGTTTTCCGCCGGCTGGTTGGATATGGAAATGCCGGCATTGTTGACGAGGATATCGACCCGGCCATGCCGGGCCACGATATTGGCGTGCACCCTTTCCACCGCTCGCGAATCGGTGACATCCAGCGTCTCGCTGTCAACTTTTCGTCCCTTGGCAACCAGTTCCGCTGCCGCTTTGGCAGCCGCTTCGCCGTTCATGTCGGCAATCACCACCGTTGCGCCGGCTTCGCTCAAAGCGTCGGCGGTGGCAAATCCGATGCCTCTTGCTGCTCCGGTGACAACGGCGACTTTTCCCGCAAGATTGAATTTTTCAAGATACATGCTGGTTTGCGTCCTTCTGTGATGAATAGCGGGCAAGGCCGTCAAGATCGTCATAGATGGCCTGGCTGTTGAAATAGATCCGGTTGAAGACCGGCTGCATGGCCTGGTAGGTTTCGCGCCATTCCGGGTCGGGCATGATTTCGTCCGAGGTGCGAATGTGGGCCGTCACGGCGTCTTCAATTCTTGAAAAGCGCCCGGTCGCCATCGAGGCCATGATGGCGCAGCCAACAACGCCACATTCAGGCTCTTCGGGAACGATAATCGGCACGCCATAGACCGAGGCCTTGATTTTCAGCCACAGGGCCGACTTTGCGCCGCCGCTGGAAGCGATCACCTGTTCGATCTTCAGCCCTGCCGCCTCTTCCATGACATGCAGATGGCGGGCGGCGGCGAAGGCTACGCCTTCCATGACCGCGCGGTGCAGGTCTGCCAGTCCGTGACCCGCGCCAAGACCAAAGAACTGCGCGCGGGCATTGCGGTGATCGCCCAGCCGTTCGCCATTGAGATAGGGCACGAAGAACAATACATTGGCCCCTGCCCGCGCCTCTGCGGCCTTTTTGGAAATTTCATCATAGCTCAACGCGTTTTCATGGAAGGCGCGGCGGGCCCATCGCATTCCGTCGCCTCCGGTTTCCAGCAGGACAAAAGGTCCCCAATTACCTTCGATGGTCGCCACATTGCTGATTTCCGGATCGAGCAACGGCGCGCGGGCAATCAGGGTCAGGATACAGGACGTGCCGGTAACGTCGGAGACCAGACCCGGACGGGCGGCGCCCGATCCCAACAGCGCAACTGGGTAATCCGCCCCGCCGACAAGCACCGGGGTGCCGTTGGCAAGTCCCGTCGCCACGGCTGCGGATTTTGTGACTGCGCCGAGAATATCCATCGGCTTGCGAATGGGCGGCAACTTGGCTGCATCAAGGCCGAGAAGACTGACCATCCTGGTCGACCATTGCCGGGTTGTCGGGTTCATCAGGAAGGAGCAGGAAGCATCGCCCTCGTCCATGGCGATTTCACCTGTCAGCCGGTAATTGACGTAGTCCTTCGGCATCAGCACATGAGCGGCTTTTCGATAGGCGACCGGATCGTGATCACGCAACCAGGCCAACTTGAATCCGGGCCAGGCTGGCGTCGGCGGATTGCCGCTATCGGAAAGATAACTCTGCGGCGAATGGCCGGCTTCAAAGGCGCGCACCAAGTCTATCGTCCGCTTGTCGTTCCACAGCGGCGCGCTGTCGCGGGTGAGATTGCCATTGTCATCGACCAGGACGGTAGCGTGCATCTGCCCGCAGACCACCACGGCTGCAATCCGGCTTCGCGCCTCAGGCTCAAGATCGAGAACCGCGCGGATGGCCCTTGTAACACCGTCCCACCAGTCGGCGGGCCTTTGTTCGGCCCAGCCAAATTTCTCCACGATCTGCTCGTGCTCAATGGCCTTGATGGCACGGATGGCTCCGCGCCCATCCACAAGGGCTGCCCGGACGCTGCCTGTACCGATGTCTACCGCCAGTGTCAGATCTGCGTCCGGCATGAGCAAGATTTCTCAGCGCTTGAGGGAGCCGGTGCTGTATTGCAGCAACATGGCAATGATGATGATCAGGCCCATATAGACCTGCTGGTGGTAACCCGGCACGCCGGCAAGATTCATGATATTGGCGATGATGCCCATGACCAGCGCGCCCAGAAGTGTATTGATCACCCCTCCCCGGCCGCCCATCAGGCTGGCGCCGCCGATGACGACGGCGGCAATGACGTTGAGTTCCGCGCCCACGCCGACCTGCGCCGAACCGACACCGGTGCGGCTGGATGAAATGATGCCGGCCACCCCGGCCAATGTGCCCGAAATGACATAGACCGCCATGATATAACGCGGCACGGCGATACCCGACAGCCGCACGGCTTCCTCATTGGAACCGATGGCCGTGATCAGACGTCCGAAGCGGGTGTAATTGAGCACGATGCCGCCGAGGATGAAGATGGCAAACATCAGGATAACCGGCTGCGGAAGCCCGTAAAGATAGCCGGAGCCGAAGTTGCTGAAGGCATCGCCCGCTTCGCCCAGCGGTATCGGCCGCCCGTCGGAAATGATCAGCGACAGGCCGCGTGCTATCGCCATCATCGCCAGCGACATCACGAAGGAAGGCAGCTTGAGATAAGCGATGAACCAGCCGGTCACCATGCCGCAGGCAGCGCCAGAAGCAAGCACAAGCAGGATGGTGACACCGGTGGAATAGCCGGAAAAATGAACGAAGAAACCAGTCAAGACGCTGCCGAGGGCCGCAATCGAGCCTACGGAAAGGTCGATACCGCGTGTCAGGATGACGAAAAGCATGCCCACGGCCATGATGCCTGCGCCCGAGGCCACCTGTCGCAACACATTGAGAACATTGCCCCGGCTCAGGAAACTGTCGGACCAGAAGGTCGCGACGATCACGAGGACCAGAAAGATGCCGAGCGTACCGAAGCGTTCCAGAAAAGTCCGGATGTCGATCTTCTTGCGGTCAGACTCCGACGGAGTCGCTTCTGTGGTGGAGGTCATGAATTGGTTCCCGACTTCATTGATTTCGAATTCCCCGTCATCGACAGGCCAAGAAGGTTTTCTTCGCTGTAATCTTCAGGCATCAATTCACCGACAATGGCGCCGTTGCCCATCGCCAGCACCCGGTCGCACAGCCCGAACAATTCCTGATGTTCCGAAGAAATCACCAGGACTGCCTTGCCGTCCTCGGCCAGCTTGTTGACCAACGCGTAGATTTCGGTCTTTGCGCCGACATCGACGCCGCGGGTCGGCTCATCAAGAATGATGACATCGCCATCCGCATGAAACCACTTGGCAAGAACCACCTTTTGTTGATTGCCGCCGGAAAGGCTTGAAACCGGAGCATCAATGCTGGACGCTTTCAGTTGCAGGCTTTTGCCCAGGTCATTGACAATCCGCCGCTCATCGCCGGTCTTCAGGAATCCGAAAATATTGACCACATCGGACAATCTGGCCATCGTCGCATTGGTGCGGATCGGCTTGTCGAGGATGACGCCGTGAGACTTGCGATCCTCGGGCACAAGGCCGATACCCGCCTTGACGGCGTCCTTCGGCGAGCGTGCTTTCAGCGCCTCGCCCTTCAGATAGACAGTGCCGCTGTCGAGCGGATCGGCGCCGAAGATGGCGCGTGCAACTTCCGTCCGGCCGGAACCGATCAATCCGCCAAGGCCGACAATCTCGCCGGCGCGGACTGAAAAACTGACATCCCTGACCATGCGGCCGGCATTGATGGCGTCGACCTGCAGCAATTCCTCGCCGATGACGCGGGCACCCTTTTCGGGAAACATTGCAGCCAGGGGACGGCCGACCATCATCCGGATGATCTGCTCGATATCAACATCGGCGGCATTGACGGTATCAACCTTTTCGCCGTCCTTGAGCACCGTCATCCGGTCGGCAATATCAAAGACTTCTTCAAGCCGGTGGGAAATATAGACAATGCCGACGCCGCGTTCGCGCAGCGACCGGATGATGCCATGCAGCCGTTCGGCATCCTGGGCGGCCAGAACGGCCGTGGGTTCGTCCAGCACGATAATCTTGATGTCGCGCGCCAGCGCCTTGGCAATTTCGACGACCTGCTGATGGGCAACGGAAAGGGAGGAAACGATGGTACCCGGGTCAATGGCGAAACCAAGCCGCTCGATCAATTGTCCTGCCCGCTTGCGCAGGCTCGCATGGGATATGAAATGCGGCAATTCTCCCAGAAAAATGTTTTCGGCAACCGTAAGGTCCGGCGCCAGAGCGAGCTCCTGGTGGATGACGATGATGCCCAGATCGCGCGCCATCTTCGGATCGCGCAGCTTGACGGGATGGCCGCCAATGATGATTTCGCCGTGATTGGGGGCCATTTCGCCACCCAGAACGCGCATCAAGGTGGATTTTCCAGCGCCGTTTTCACCGAGCAAGGCATGGACTTCACCGGGCCGGATATCGAAATCCACCTTCTGAAGGGCATGTACCCCGCCGAATGACTTGCTGATGGATTTGAGCTTGACGAGTTCGGACATTGTGGCTCGCTTTGTTTGTCAGGCTGTACCCATGGCCGCGCCGGAAGCAATCATGGCGCAGTCGCGATGTCACGAAGCCAGCCGGAAGCTTTTGGCTCACTCATCCCCGTAACAGCGGGTCGGCGGGAGATGGAATTCCCGCCGACACCTGTGAACAACATGACTGTTGTCGGGAGGAACTTATCAGAAAACGGCGTCGGCGCGATAGAACTTGTCGACGTTATCCTTGGTGATGACGGCCGGTGTCGTCAGGTTGAGCTTGGGGAAATCGGCGCCGATTTCGCCGTTCAAAGCCTTCAAGCCGATATCGATAGCGGTGCGCGCGACCAGATCGGGATCATTCAGGCCGGTTGCGCCGTATTTGCCTTCCTTGATCAGTTCAAGGGCTTCTTTCTGGGCGTCAGCGGCAGCGAGGGCCAGAACGTCGGTCTTGCCGGCGGCTTCCAGAGCCTTGATTGCGCCGAGAACCATCGAATCGTTTTCACCGAGAACGACATTGGCATCCGGATGGGCTGTCAGGAGATCTTCCATGGCTGCCAGACCGCCTTCATGCGACCAGCCGCCCCAGCCTTGACCAACAACTTCAAAGCTCGTGTGGCCTTCATTGACCAGCTGACCTTCAACCAGGCCCTTGAACACGCCGAGACGACGGTCGCGACCGACTTCGTTGCCCTTGTCACCGGAAAGCAGGATGATCTTCAGATCCTTGCCCTTGGTTTGATCAGCCAGCCACTGGCCGACCAGATAGCCGTTCTGGTCATTGGAGGAGCGAACCTGGGTGACCACATTGGCCTTGGGGTTGATGGAGGAGTCCATGATGACAACCTTGACGCCGGCTGCAGTGGCTGCATCGGCCGTGCCGACGAGGCCTTCAGGATCGCGTGGATTGAGGATCAACAGGTTGATACCCTTGGAAATCATGTCTTCGACATCGGCAATCTGCTTTGCCATGTCGTTCTGGCCATCCGCAGTCGTAACGGTGCAGCCGGCCTTCTTGGCCTGGTCTTCAGCGGCAGCAACCTGGGCTGCAAAGTAAGGGGCTCCAAGCGTGTACATGGCAACGCCGACCTTGCAGTCTGCTGCCTGGGCGACGGTAATCGAAGCGGCGCTCATGGCCAGTGCCATTACGCATCCGGAAAGGACTTTCTTCATGGGGTTCTCCTCCAAATTCATCAACAAGGTCACCAGCGCGGCTCCCATATTTGTAGTTTAAATACATTTACTTTCTTCGGTCAAGTCGATTTTTGCAACATATTTAGACTACAAGCACAATAGTGATCAATATTGCAGCGCAATCTATCCTATTGCAGCGCAGTACGCTAATTTTCGCATTATTTTACCGGATCACCCTTGCCAAATTCGGCAAGAAATGTAGCATAACTACAGTTTTAGCTTACGATATGATGATGGAGAGCAGAATGCAGATGCGCGAACCGGGTGTAGGATATGTCGATGTCGCCTCTGGCCAATTGAACGGCGCCACAAATCGCTACATCAAGACATTCTCCGACCTTGAGGGTCTGTATGAGGATCAGTCCGGCTTTTCCGCTTTGCTGGCCAACCGGGCAAACGACGTGGCCTACGAGGTCACCGACTACAAGCCCTCGGCCGATTCCGGCGACATGATCATCGGCGTCACCCGGATGGAACCAGGAAAAGTGGGTCGTGAATATTACATGACGCGCGGCCACATTCATGCCCGCCCAAACCGTCCGGAAATGTATTATGGCGAAAGCGGCCTCGGCGTCATGCTGCTGGAATCCCCTGCCGGTGAAATCCGTACGGTCGAAATCGGCCCGCGCGCCATGTGCTATGTCCCGCCCTACTGGATCCACCGTTCGGTCAATGTCGGCAATGAACCGCTGGTCATGACCTTCGCCTATCCGGCCGATTCCGGCCAGGACTATGAAATCATTGCCAAGGCGGGCGGCATGGCCAGCCGGATTGTCGATGATGGCAAAGGCGGCTGGATGGCTGTGCCAAATGCCGGCTATGTTCCGCGCGCCAGGGAACTTGTCGACTCCATCATGGCCTTGAAGGACTGACACAGATGGAAAGCAAGTTTCAGCCCGCCAACCGACCGACCCTCTATTTCATTGGCGTAACCACGTCCAAAAGTTCCATCATGAAGGTGTTCCCTGCCTGGGCGCGGCAGCTTGGTTTGAAGGACGCCGTCATCAAGGGCATCGATTTTCCCCTGCACGCAGATCCTGCGGCCTATCGCGAGGCTGTCGAATTCATTGCCGCCGACCCGTTGTCGCTGGGCGCATTGGTCACCACCCACAAGATCGATCTTTTCGCAGCCTGCAGGGATCTCTTCGACGTTATCGACCCGCATGCCGACCTGATGGGTGAAGTGTCCTGCATTTCCAAGCGCGACGGCAAGCTGATCTGCCATGCCAAGGATCCGATTTCCTCGGGCCTGGCGCTTGACGGCTTCCTGCCGGCGCAGCATTTCGAATATTCAAGGGCTGAACTTTTCTCCATCGGCGCCGGCGGTTCGACCATTGCGCTCACCTGGCACATGATGCGGCCCGCACGCGGAGATGATCGGCCGTCGCGGATCATCGTTTCCAACCGCAGCGCCGCCCGGCTTGCCGAAATCCGGCGTATTCATGCCGCCATGAATACCGATATCCGCGTTGATTATATGCTTGCGCCGACTGCCACGGACAATGACCGGATCGTCGCCGGCCTCAAGCCGGGATCGCTGGTCATCAACGCCACGGGACTTGGCAAGGACGCGCCCGGCTCGCCGCTGACCGACAGGGTCGTATTCCCCGACAATGGCATCGCCTGGGACCTGAATTATCGCGGCGACCTGATTTTCCTCGATCAGGCCCGTCGGCAGCAATCCGCCCGCCACCTTCAGGTGGAAGACGGCTGGAGCTATTTCCTGCATGGCTGGACACAGGTGATCGCTGAAGTTTTCGACATTGACATTCCCTCCAGCGGGCCGGATTTCGACGCGCTGTCGGCCATTGCGCTCAATCCGGAAGCAGCCTGACATGCATGATCAACGCATATTGGTAACCCCGCGCTCACTCACCGAAGGCCCGCATCCCGAAATTGAACGGCTAAGACAGCGAGGAATCGAGATCGTCTATTCCTCGCCCGGAAAGCAGCCGGATGAAGCCGAGCTGATTTCCCTTGTCCCTGAAATTACCGGCTGGCTGGCCGGGGTCGAACCGGTCAGCCCCGCCGTCATCCAGGCCGCTCCAGCGCTAAAGGTCATCAGTCGAAACGGAACGGGCATCGACAACCTGCCGATGGCCATCCTGCAACAGCGCGGCATTGACGTGCGCAAGGCAGATGGCGCCAATGCGCAAGGCGTCGCAGAGCTTGCCATCGCCATGATGTTCGCGGCACTGCGCCACATTCCATTGACCGACAATGGACTGAAGCACGGTGCGTGGCCGCGCAAGCGCGGGTTGGAAATGCGCGGACGCTGCCTCGGTGTCATCGGATGCGGCGCGGTTGGCGGGCAAGTGGCGCGGCTCGCAGCGGCTCTTGGCGTCGATGTGCTCGGCTTTGACCCTGCCCGTCCTGAAACCGGCATTGATCCGGCGCGCTTTCAATGGGCCAGCCGTGAGGACATCTATCGCAAGGCGGACATGATCAGCCTGCATTGTCCGCCTGCCCCTGGCGGCATGGCGTTGATCAATGCCGATGTCTTTGAAATTTTCAACAAAGGCATGATCCTGATCAATACGGCGCGCCCGGGTCTGGTAGACGAGACCGCGCTGGTTGATGCGCTGGAAAAGGGCATTGTATCAACATATTGCATTGACGTGTTTGAAACGGAACCGCCCGTCCATCCGGGTCTGGCCTGCCGGCCCGATGTCATAGCCACATCGCATATCGGTGGATACACCGCCGAAAGCGTTGATCGGGCAACCCAAATGGCAATAGCCAATCTGCTCGACAGCTTGGGAATTGACAACGAATGACCCACAGGGATGCGCCAAATCGACGGCATTTGACGGCCATCCCCTTCAGGGGAACACTGGCCGAACGGTTGGTGCAGTCGCGCGGACCGGATATCGCCATCTATTGGCTGGGCCAGGCCGGCTTCGTCGTCGACCATTGCGATTGCCGGATCGTCATCGATCCCTATCTCTCCGACTCGCTGGCGTTGAAATACCGGGCAAGCGCCTTTCCGCACCAAAGGATGGCCCCGGCCCCGATCCAGCCTGACGACCTTGGCAAGGTCGATCTTGTCTTCTGCACCCATCATCATACCGACCACATGGATGGCGCAACGCTTGCGCCGCTGGCCCGTCGCCTGCCCGAGGCGCGTTTCATCGTGCCGCTGGCCAGCATCGATGTTGCGGCAGACCGCATCGGTGTCGGCATGGATCGGCTGATCGGCGTCGATGCCGGGCAAGTCATTCCGCTGTCGCCATCGCTGACGGTCAACGCCTTGCGGGCCGCCCATGAAGCACTTGAGCGCGACGACGAGGGTCACCACAAATTTCTCGGCTACGGCCTGACCTTGGGCGGCACCAGACTATTTCATTCCGGCGACACCATTCCGTTTGCCGGACAGGAAGCCGAAATCAGGGCTTTTGCGCCGGATCTGGCATTGCTTCCGGTCAATGGACGCTCTGAAGAACTGGCGGCAGCAGGCTTTGCCGGCAATATGACGATAGCCGAATCGATCGCCCTGGCGGGGGCCGCCGGTGCACGCGCGATGATCGCCCATCACTACGGCATGTTCGCATTCAACACAGCCGAACCGGAAGAAATCGACAGACTGGCAAAATCTGCGGCCCTGACGGTCAGGCGCGCCGTTTTTGGTGTGGAATTCCGCCTGTCCCTGTCCTAGTCTTTCGTCAGGAAGGACGATTCATGGCGCATGTCGAGATTACAGGTCGGATCCCCGGTGAGAACATCATTGAGGTCGTGCGCCAAGCCTTGCCGGATTTGCGCAAGTCCGAGCGCAAGGTTGCAGAAAAGGTTCTCGAAGACCCGCAGCGGATTTTGAATGCAACCCTTGCCGAAGCGTCGGCTTTGTCGGATGTCAGCGAACCCACTGTCATCCGTTTTTGCGTGGCCATCGGTTGCACCGGGTTTCAGGAATTCAAGCTTCGGGTTGCCCACAGCCTGGCGCTCGGCACGCTTGCCACCCATTCAGTGTTGAACAAGGATGATTCCACAGCGGCATTGGTCGAAAAGATTTTCGGCTATACCATGACCAGCCTCGACTGGGCCCGCAGCCATCTGGACCACCAAGCGCTGGGCGCGGCAATCGCCCTTCTCAGCGAAGCGCAAAGTATCGAGTTTTTCGGCCTTGGCGCATCGGGCATCGTCGCGCTTGACGCGCAGCAGAAATTTCCGCTCTTCGGCGTGCCTTGCGGCGCGCAAACCGATACGCACCAGCAATTGATGACCGCTTCGATGATGCGACCCGGCGATGTGGCTGTGGTTTTCTCCAATACGGGACAGACCGTCGCCATGCTGGAAGTCGCAACTGCCGCACGCAATGGCGGCGCCAAGGTGATTGGCGTCAGCGGCTCGCATTCTCCCCTGCTGGATATCAGCGACATCTCCATCATTGTCGAAACGCTCGACAATACCGATATCTACACGCCGACAATTTCGCGCATCGCCTCGTTGGTCGTTGTCGATATCCTGTCGGCCGCCGTCGGATTGCGGCGGGATGCGGAACACGCCAAGCGCTTTGAAGACATGAAGGAACTGCTGCGGCGTCAGCGCCACGGGTCGGCTTTCCCTGTCGTTTGAAACGGCTCTATTGCAGCTGAACTCGAGATCCACTGCCGGAAATCCATCACCATTGCCGGATCTTTGCACCAGCCAGACAGGGCCATGCGCAGTAGCCCGCTGTCTTGCGGTCATGAAATTTTCCCATGCAGAACCACGTTAAAACAACGAGATAGTACGCTTTGCGGATTCAAAAGCCGAAAGCGCTCACGCATCTGTCGCCAACTGAAAAAAGCGCCAAATCGGTTTGATCGCTCGCCGGTCAAGGCAGCGCACCACGATTGTTCATTGACAAATTTTGCAACATGTGAAAAAAACTTCATAAGAAAAAAATATCACTGCAAGATAAAAATATCATTGTGACGAGAATTTGGGTGGAGACATGGCAAATCCAGGCGGCTTGCGCGACGATGAATCCAGCATGGCGACCCGCGCTGCATGGCTGCATTACGCCGGCGGCCTGACCCAGGCCGAAGTCGCCCGCCGCCTTGGCCTGACTTCGCTCAAGGCCCATCGCCTGATTACCAAAGCCAACCAGGACGGTCTGGTGAAGGTCTATATTGATGGCGAAGTCTCCGAATGCGTAGCGCTGGAGCAGGAACTCTCGGCCCGCTACAAGCTGGACTATTGCGAAGTCGTTCCTGATTTCGACACCGAAGACCTGCCGCTCAAGGCGCTGGGCATTTCCGGCGCGCAATTTCTCAAGAGGGAAATCGAGCGCGGCGAAGACATGATGATCGGGGTCGGCCATGGCCGAACCCTGGCGGCCTGTGTTGAATATCTGCCGCGCCTGTCTGCAAGCGGCGTTCGATTCGTGTCGCTGCTGGGCGGCCTGACCCGCAAATTCGCCGCCAATCCGCACGATGTCATCCATCGCCTGGCCGAACGCACAGGGGCTGAGGCCTATGTGATGCCGGTGCCGTTTTTCGCCAATACGGTTGAGGACCGCGACGTGCTTTTCCTGCAGCGCGGCGTGATGGAAGTCTTTGATCTGGCGCGCGGCGCAAACCTGCTTCTGGTCGGCATCGGCACGGTGGAGCGCGAAGCTTCGCTGGTGGCGACCGGCATGATCGAAAGCAGCGAGATTGAAGAGATCAGGCAATGTGGCGCCGTCGGAGAGTTGCTCGGCCATTTCTTCGACGCCAGCGGCAATCTGATCAAGACCACCCTGTCTGAGCGCACGTTCACACTGGCAAGCGAAGACCTCAAGAGCAGGAGAATCGTCGCGGTCGCCGGAGGAAAAGTAAAAAACCACGCCATCAGGGCCGTTTTGGAGAGCGGTCTGTTGAGCGGCCTGATCACCGATGAGCGCACGGCGCGCACGTTAATGGAGGAGATACCGGTAGGGTAACCGGGGCCCGCCGGGCAGATGATTTACCCAAAGAGGAGGAGACTAGCCATGTATGATAAAGAGAAAGATCTCGTGAAGGCATTTCTCGGCGGTCAGATTGACCGGCGCGGATTACTCAAGGGTCTGGGAGCATTGGGTGTCGCAACCGGAACGGCAGGCACGCTGTTCAACATGATGTCGACGCAGGCCCTTGCCGCCGACTTTGACTGGAAGAAGCATGCCGGCAAAACCGTCAAGCTGCTTTTGAACAAGCACCCCTATGCCGATGCCATGATCGCCAATCTTGAAAACTTCAAGGCGCTGACCGGCATGGACGTGAAATACGATGTCTTCCCGGAAGACGTTTATTTCGACAAGGTCACAGCCGCCCTCTCTTCAGGCTCGACCGAATATGACGCCTTCATGACCGGCGCTTACATGACATGGACCTATGGCCCTGCCGGTTGGTGCACCGATCTGAACGAGTGGATCAATGATCCCTCCAAGACCAACCCGATGTATGGCTGGGACGATTTCCTGCCGGGCGTCAAGGCTTCCTGCGCCTGGAACGGCGTACCCGGCGGCATGCTAGGTTCGGACGACGCCAAGCAATGGTGCATTCCGTGGGGCTATGAACAGAACAACCTGACCTACAACAAGGAAATGTTCGACAAGGTTGGTGCTTCGGTTCCCAAGAACATCGACGAACTGCTCGAAGTGTCCGCCAAGTTGACCAAGGAAGTCGGCGACGGTGTTTACGGTATCGGCGTGCGTGGTTCGCGTTCATGGGCAACGATTCATCCAGGCTTCCTGTCGGGCTATGCCAACTTTGGCCAGAAGGACCTCAATGTGTCGGCTGACGGCAAGTTGTCTGCAGCGATGAACACCGACATATCCAAGACCTACCATTCCAAATGGGTGCAGATGATCCAGGAAAGCGGCCCGAAGGACTGGTCGACCTATACCTGGTATCAGGTCGGAACGGATCTCGGCGCCGGTGCTTCCGCCATGATTTACGATGCCGACATTCTCGGCTACTTCATGAATGGCGGCGACAACAAGATGGCCGGCAAACTGGCCTATGCGGCCTTTGCCGCCAATCCCGAAGCCTCCGCCCCGACCCCGAATATCTGGATCTGGTCGCTTGCCATGTCCAGCTTCTCGGCTGACAAGGACGCAACATGGTACTTCCTGCAGTGGGCTTCCGGTCCGGAGCACGCCATCTTTGGCGCCACCAAGATGGATTTCGTCAATCCTGTCCGCCAGTCGGTCTGGAAAGACGAAGTCTTCCGCGACCGCCTCAACAAGTCCTATCCCGGCTATGTGGAAATGTTTGACGTCTCGGCGCCCGGCGCCAAGATCCAGTTCACCCCACAGCCGCTGTTTTTTGACCTGACCACCGAATGGGCGGCAACGCTGCAGAAGATGGTCGCCAAGGAAGTGCCTGTCGATGAAAGTCTCGACATGTTGGCGGAAAGCGTCAACAAGCAGTTGGTCGAAGCCGGCCTCGGTTGATCGCCTGACGGAATGAACAAGGAGAGCCCGACCGGTCCATATGGTCGGGCTCGCCCAGCCGGGGAAAGTCCCTCTGGGCGAACATATCGCAATTTATTTTCGTCGCGCCATTCATCGGGCTCACTTATTGTGGTTCCGGGTGCTCCTTTATTCGCATTCAAAAGGTCGGGAGGTGAACCATGTCGTCTGACGTACCAGCACATGTACCCACATCGCGCTTCAAGATACCGCGCCGGGTTTTGCCCTATGTCCTCAGCCTGCCCGCTTTGCTGGTCTGTATCGGCATCCTCATTCCGTTCTTCACGGCCGTTGTCTATTCCTTCCAGCGCTACCGGCTGAGTCAGCCCTGGGCACGCCAGTTCAATTGGGGCGACAATTACATTTCCTTCCTGAGCGATCCCGGATTTTGGAAGACGCTGGAAGTCTCGCTGGTCTATGCCGCCGTCACGGTGGTTTTGGAACTCATTCTCGGCCTGGCCATCGCCATGCTGCTGCAGCGCCGTTCGACCATCAACAATTTCATCTCGATCATGCTGCTGCTGCCGCTGATGACAGCGCCCGCGCTCGCCGCTCTGATGTGGAAATTGATGACCAATCCGGGTTTTGGCATTTTGAGTTATCTTGCCAGCCTGATCGGGCTGCAGGATTTCCGCTGGGCCTCTTCGCCCAGCACCGCCCTGCTGACGGTCGTCCTCGTTGATATCTGGGTCTATACGCCCTTCATCATGATCCTGCTTCTGGCCGGCCTGCGCTCGCTGCCGACCCAACCCTTCGAGGCAGCGGCATTGGATGGCGTGCCGCGCAGCTTCGTGTTTTTCCGCATCACGCTGCCGATGCTGACGCCCTATATATTGACAGCCACCCTGTTCCGCCTGCTCGATTCCATCCAGCAATTCGACATTATCTACGCCATGACCCAGGGCGGGCCGGGCGACACGCTGACCGTCTTTCAAGTCGAAGCCTATCTGAACTTCTTCCAGTCGACCAATGTCGGCCGGTCGGCAGCGCTGATGATCATCCTGTGGGCGATCACCTATGCTCTCTCCAATATCTTCATCAAGAACTGGCTGCGGCTGCGCGAACGCGCTCGCGGCGTAGCGTGAGGACCGGCCATGGAAACCACATCTGTTACCGAACGCATTCTCAGGGCCATTGCGCTGATACTGGTGGTTACATTCTTCATGTTTCCGATCATCTGGATCTTCATGATGAGCTTCCAGACCAATGAAACGATCCTGCGCATTCCGCCCTCAGTGGTGTTTTCGCCGACGCTTTCGAATTACGCCGCTTTGATCACCGGCAAGCTGGAAACGGCTTCAGGCACGCTGGACATCGCCTTCATGCGCAACCTCGGCAATTCGGTCTTTCTTTCGACCATCTCGGTGATCGTGGCGCTGCTGCTCGGCGTGCCGGCGGCCTATGCCTTTGCCCGCCACAAATTCCGCGGCTCGGAAGATATCGCCTTCACCCTGCTCTCCTTCCGCTTCGCACCGCCGCTTCTGGTGCTGCTGCCGCTGACGCTCTATTTCCAGAAGCTTGGGCTTGCCAATACCTATGTCGGGCTGATCTGGGTCTACCAGCTGATCTGCCTGCCCTTGATCCTGTGGATCGTGCGCGGTTATTTCGAGGATATTTCCGAAGATGTCGAATATGCCTATCGCATCGCCGGCCATTCCTGGTTTGCCACATTCCGCAAGATCGCACTGCCATTGGCCGGACCCGGCATTGCCGCAGCCGGACTGCTGGCTTTCATTTTCGCCTGGAACAACTTCGTCTTCGCGCTGGTCCTGGCATCGGCCGACAAGCAGCCGGTCACGGTGGGAGCGCTTGCTTTCGTGACGGCTTCCGGCATCCAGTATGGGCAAATTGCTGCGGCAATCGTGCTGTCTATCACGCCAACCCTGGCGCTTGCGCTCTATGCCCAACGCTACCTCGTCGAAGGTCTGTCGCTTGGCGCGGTGAAAGGTTGATCATGACTACGCTTACTCTCAATAATGTCGTCAAGCGGTTCAAGGACCATGTGGTGCTCGACAAGCTTTCGCTTACGGTCGCTGACGGCGAGACCCTGGTGCTGTTCGGCCCTTCCGGCGCCGGCAAGACGGTTCTGCTGCGGCTGATTGCCGGGGTCATTCATCCGGACGCAGGCGAAGTGCTGATCGGAGGCCAAAACGTGGCCGAAGTCGAGCCGGAACATCGCGGCCTCGGCATGGCCTTCCAAAATTTCGCTCTGTTTCCGCACATGACCGCCTTTGACAATATCGCCAGCCCGCTTGCGGCAAGGCGCATGGAGAAAACCGGCCTGCAGGCGGGTGTTGAAAAGGTCGCCAGGCTGCTGAAGATTGAGCATGTGCTGACCCACAAGCCGAAAGAGCTTTCAAACGGCCAGAAACAGCGCACGGCCCTTGCCCGCGCCCTCGTCGGCCAACCGCCGCTGCTGCTGCTTGATGACCCGTTGCGCAATGTCGACGCCAAGCTTCGCTTCGAGATGCGGCTTGAACTGCCGCGCCTGCTGGCCGATCGCGGCGCCACCGTTGTCTACGTGACCCAGGACTACAAGGAAGCCATGGCATTCGGCGACCGCATAGCGGTGATGGCCGAAGGCGCCATTCTCCAGATCGGCACGCCCGAAGACATCTACCGGACGCCTGCCAATATTTCCATTGCCAGCCTGTTTGGCGATCCGACCATCAACTTGCTGGACGTTGTGCCGGAAAAGACGCCCGGCGGCATTGTCGTCAAACTTTCCGACAAAGTGATCAATCTTGGCGACATGCCCTCGCAATGTGTCGGCAAGCCATGTGTGCTGGGCCTGCGACCGGAATCCCTGAGTTTTGTCGATGCAGAAGCGTCTGGCGCCATCCCGGTCAAGGTAGAGGCTGAAACGCCGCTCAACGAGAAAACCGTCACCTTGGCGCTCACCCTCCGCAAACGGGAAATCCTGGTATCGCGGCCCGCCGGAAGCCCTGGCCCAACCGGGGTGGATGCCTACATAGCGGTGGATGCCGCCTCGGCCTTGCTGTTTGACAAACGAACAGGCGCGCTCATTCGCAAGTCCGGTGAGCACAGCGCCAAGAATGGGGTGGCGGCATGATACCTTCAGCACTTACCATTGTCGGCGTCGACAAATTCTATGGCCCCATCGACCGCGGCGTTCATGCCGTCAAGGACCTTGGAATGACCATCGAGAAAGGTGAAATCGTTGCCCTGCTCGGTTCGTCAGGTTGCGGCAAGACGTCAACCCTGAGGATGATCGCCGGCTTTGAGGCGGTGTCGCGCGGCACGATTTCCATCAACGACCATCCGATCCACATGCTGGCCCCCGTCAAGCGCAACGTCGCCATGGCGTTTGAAGGCTATTCACTCTATCCGCCGCTGACAGTGCGCGAGAATATTGCTTTCGCGCTGAAGGCGGCCCGCCTGAGCACGTCGGTTGTTGACGAAAAAGTCGCTGAAATCGCCAAGCTTCTGGAAATACGCGATATCCTTGATCGCTATCCGAGTTCGATTTCAGGCGGCCAGCAACAACGCGCCTCTCTTGGCCGGGCCCTGGTCCGCACTGCCGACCTGCATTTGCTCGACGAACCGATGGGCCAGCTGGAACCGCAATTGCGCGCCCTGCTGCGCGGGCGCATCAAGCATTTCATCAAGGAGCGCGGCCTGACCGCCATTCTCGTGACCCATGACCAGACCGAGGCCAATGCGCTTGCCGACAGGATTGCGGTGATGGAAGGCGGCGTCCTGCAGCAATTCGATACGCCGGCCGCCATCAAGGAGCGCCCCGCCAACCTGTTTACCGGCACCTTTGTCGGTGAGCCGCCAATGAATGTGTTTCAGGCGGAAATCAGGGCGGAAGCCGGCAAGCTTGGTTTGCGCCTCAAGGACGGCATGATGCTTGACTACAAGGAAAGCGATTTTTCCGATGCCGTCAGTCAATCGCTGCAGGCGCGCAAGAAAGTCATGATCGGCATCAGGCCCTATGCGGTCCGGCGTTCGGAGGATGGCATGACGGCGACGGTTTCGGCCAACCAGTGGCTGGGCGACCAGACCCATATCGCCGCCGATTTTGCCGGAGACAGCGTCGTGCTGGTGGAGCATGACCGCACACGCCTGAAAAATGGCGAGAAAATCACCATCCGGCTGGACCCTGAAAACCTGCATGTCTTTGACATTGAAAGCGGCAATGCCATTTCGCACGGGCGGGAGATGGCCTGATGAAGGATATCCTGATCGGGATCGATGCCGGAACCTCTGTGATCAAGTCTGTCGCCTTCGATCTCGAAGGACGCCAGATTGCGGCTTTCGCCGTGCCCAACCAATATGCCATCCTCCCCGGCGGCGGCGCCGAGCAGGACATGGACCAGACATGGTCAAGCATGGTGGCGACTCTTGTCGGCCTCGGCGAGATGGTCGAAGACCTCGGCAGCAGAACGGCCGCGATTGCGGTGACCGGCCAGGGCGACGGTGTGTGGCTGATCGACCGGCAGGGCAAGCCGGTAAACAAAGCCTGGCTCTGGCTTGATGCAAAGGCCGGTTATATTGTCGATGGCTTGCGCAATACCGAGGCCGACAAGGCCCGTTATGCCAAAACCGGAACCGGCCTTGCCGCCTGCCAGCAAGGCCCGCAACTGCTTTACATGAAGGAGCATCTGCCCGACCTGCCGGCCCGCGCGGTGACCGCCTTCCATTGCAAGGATTGGCTCTATTTCAACCTGACCGGCATGGCCGCCACCGATCCCTCCGAGGGCGTATTCACCTATGGCGATTTCAGGACCAGGGCCTATAGCGACACAGTCATCGACGCATTGGACCTGCAATCCTGCAAGCGTCTCCTGCCTCCCATCGTCGATGGGGCCAGCCAGTCCTACCCTCTTTCGCCTGACGCGGCGGCGCTGACCGGGTTGCTGGCCGGAACACCGGTTGTCCTTGGCTATGTCGATGTCATCTGCACTGCGCTTGGCGCGGGTCTCTACGAACCGGGCGAAAATGCCGGCTGCACGATCATCGGGTCGACCGGCATGCATATGCGCCTGGCCAATGGCGCCGATGATGTCTGGTTGAACGAGGCCATGACCGGCTATACGATGTGCATGCCGATCCCCGGCACCTATACCCAGATGCAATCCAACATGGCCGCCACCCTGAATATCGACTGGGTGCTGGGCATGGCCGCCGGCCTGTTGAAAAGCCAGGGACTGGAGCGCAGCAAGGCCGAACTCCTGGCGATGGCGGATCAGTGGCTGGCCGATGCCAAGCCGGCAAATATCCTGTACCACCCCTATATTTCCGATGCCGGAGAACGCGGCCCCTTTGTCGATGTCACCGCACGCGCGAGCTTTGTCGGCATGTCGACTTCAACCTCCTTTGGCGATCTGGTCGCTGCGGTATATGACGGGCTGGCTTTGGCTGCGCGTGATTGCTATGCGGGCATGGGGCCGTTGCCCGAACGCGTCCGATTGAGCGGCGGTGCGGCGCGCAGCAAATCGCTCAGGCGGATATTGGGTTCGGCCCTGAATACAGAAATACAGACTAGCCAGCGCGAAGAAGCGGGCGCTGCCGGCGCAGCGATGATCGCTGCCGTCAGCATCGGCGTCTTTGACACGATGGCCGACTGCGCCGCCAAATGGGTGAGCCCCTTCCAGCAAGCAGTAGAACCGGTGGATTCCGCCCTCGCCGCCCTTTACGAAAAGGCCTTTCCGACATATCGCCAGTCGCGGCTTGCGCTGCAGCCGGTTTGGCACGCAATGATGAATGAGGACACGATCCCATGACCAAGAAAATTGCCATCATTGGCGATCGCTTCATGCTGCCGACGGTGTTTCGCGACAAGCTGGTTGCGGCCTGCGGCGAAGGCCATGACATTCGCCTGCTTGAACAACCATGGCCGGACGAACCCATGGAACACGGATATGCCAAAGCCGGCATGGACGGGTTGAAGGAATATATGGGCGACGCCGACGAGATCGTTGATTTCATTGGCGATGCCGAAATCATGATCACCCAGCTGGCGCCGCTTTCCGCCGGCATGCTGGAACGTCTTCCCGATCTCAAATTGGTGGCGGTTTCGCGCGGCGGCCCGGTCAATATCGACATGCAAGCCGCCCGCAGGGCCAATGTTCTCGTGGTCAACACGCCGGGCCGCAATGCTTCAGCCGTCGCCGAGTTCACCATCGGCGCTATTCTCGCCGAAACCCGGCTGATCCGGACCGGCCATGAATCCTTGCGGCGTGGCGAATGGCGCGGCGATCTCTACCGCGCCGACAGGACCGGTCGCGAACTTAATGAAATGACCGTCGGGGTGATCGGCTACGGCAATATCGGCACCAAGGTCGTCCGGCTGCTCAGGGCGTTCGGATGCAAGATCCTCGTTGCCGATCCCTATGTCCAGTTGAGCGCCGATGACCGCAATGCCGGTGTGGAACTTGTGTCGCTGCAGACATTGCTGACCCAATCCGATGTCATCAGCCTGCATGCAAGGGTGACCGAAGAAACCAAGGGCTTCATCAATGCTGCCGCTTTCGCATCAATGCGACCGGGAACGATCTTCCTCAATACCGCCCGCGGCCCCATGGTTGACTACGACGCCCTTTACGAGGCGCTAGTCAGCAACCATCTGGGCGGAGCGATGCTGGAAACATTCGCCATTGAACCGGCGCCTGCCGATTGGCCGCTTTTGCAATTGCCCAATGTCACCCTTACCCCGCATATCGCCGGCGCATCGGTCAGGACTGTCACCTTTGCCGCTGAAATGGCGGCCGAGGAAGTGCGCCGTTACATTGAAGGCCTACCGCCGGTCAATCCCTGCTGAAGCAGGGTGCGGCACATGCCTTGCAAGGAGTTGGAAACGTGAGTGAAGACAGCGGCATTGTTGACCTGTTCATCATCGGCGGCGGCGTCAATGGCGCCGGCATTGCGCGTGATGCTGCCGGTCGCGGCCTGTCGGTGCATCTGTGCGAGAAAGGCGACCTTGGCGAGGGCACCAGTTCAAGATCGGGAAAACTCGTCCATGGCGGATTGCGCTATCTGGAATATTACGAATTCCGACTGGTGCGCGAAGCCTTGATCGAGCGCGAGGTGCTGCTTGAGGCAGCGCCGCACATCATCTGGCCGATGCGCTTCGTGCTGCCGCACAATCCCTCCGACCGTCCGGCATGGCTGGTGCGGCTGGGATTGTTTCTCTACGACCATCTGGGTGGTCGCAAGCGCCTGCCTGGCACGCGCAGCCTTGACCTTGCCACCGCGCCGGAAGGTTCGGCAATCAAGCCGGAATACCGCAAGGCCTTTGAATATTCCGATTGCTGGGTGGATGATGCGCGTCTGGTGATACTCAATGCGCTTGGAGCCCAACAGCTCGGCGCAAAGATCCAGACCCGGACGGCCTGCACGGCGGCAAGGCGCAAGGACGGCCTGTGGGAAATCGAAACGACCGACGCCGTAACCGGCCTTGGCTCGACCGTCAAGGCGCGGGCATTGGTCAATACCGCCGGGCCCTGGGTCAATGATGTCATTGGCCGGGTTGCCGGCCTGAATTCCACCCGCAATGTCCGGCTGGTCAAGGGCAGCCACATTATCGTTCCCAAATTCTGGGAGGGCCGCCAGGCCTATCTGGTGCAAAATCCTGACAAGCGCGTCATCTTCATCAACCCCTATGAGGGCGACATGGCGCTGATCGGAACGACCGACATTGCCTATGAGGGAAAACCGGAAGATGTGGCGATAGAACAAAGCGAAATTGATTATCTGGTCAAATCCGTCAATCGTTATTTCAAGCGCCAATTGTCTGCAGCCGACGTGGTTCAAAGCTTCTCCGGCGTCCGGCCGCTTTATGACGACAATGCCGACAATCCCAGCGCGGTGACCCGCGACTACATTTTCGAAGTCGACGCCGTCAATGGCAAAGCGCCGTTGCTGTCGGTATTCGGCGGCAAGATCACCACATTCAGAAAGCTGTCGGAACACGCTCTGGAAAAATTGAGGCCATTCTTTCCCGACATGAAAAAAGGCTGGACGGCAAAGGCGTCACTTCCGGGCGGCGACATGCCGGGGGCCGATTTCGAGCTTTTCCTCGGCGACCTGCACAGCCGTTATCCCTGGCTGACGGAAAGCCTCGCCAAGCATTACGGCAGGCTCTATGGAACACGCATCCACGAATTGCTCGCCAATGCGGCTTCCCCGGCCGACCTCGGCGTCCAATACGGACCCCACCTCTATGCCCGCGAAGCCGAGTTCCTGCTGAGCAGCGAATGGGCCACCACGGCCGCCGACATTCTCGAGCGTCGGACCAAGCACGGCCTGCATATGAGCCCGGAACAAAAAGCGCATTTTATCGCCTGGTTTGAAAACCGGACAATCGCAGCCTGACTGCAACTTCCCGAAAGACGGTGACAATGGCACTTAGAAGCCCCGAATTCGATGCATTGATTGAACTGTCCGCAAGGATCGGCGCCGATCCGGCACTCGTGCAAGGCGCCGGCGGCAACACTTCAATCAAGGAATCTGGAATATTGTGGATCAAGGCCTCCGGCCTTTGGCTCAAGAATGCCCTGAAGCAGGATATCATGGTCCCGGTCGCGCTTGATCCCTTGCTGGAAGCGCTGGAGAAGAACGACCCTTCCACTGAAAGGGCACAGCAATTCGTGCGCGCCGACATCAATCCATCAGGCTTGCGGCCCTCCATCGAAACCACGGTGCATGCCTTGATGGCGCAGAAAATCGTTGTCCATGTCCATTGCGTTGAAACCATCGCGACTGCAGTCCTCGCCCAAGCCGAAAGCAGGGCGGCAAGCCTGCTTGCCGGTTTTCACTACGCCTTCATTCCCTATGCGCGACCTGGGCTGCCGTTGGCCAAGGCGATCGCTGCCCGGATCAAGGACGATACCAATGTGCTGGTTTTGGGAAACCACGGTCTGGTCGTGGCAGCCGAAACCGTGGCGGATGCCGCTTTGTTGCTCGAACAGGTCTGTGCAGCACTCAGGGTTGAGCCGCGCCATCCACCCGCAGCAGATTTGGCCGCACTGGATCGGCTGGCGGTCAATTCCGGTTATCAATTGCCGGAAGACCAGGCCATTCACGGCATAGGAACAGACCTCGACAGCTGCAGGATCGCCGGGCAAGGCAGCCTTTATCCTGATCACGTCATTTTTCTCGGCAAGGGCACGACCATCGCCCGACCATCGGAAACCGCAGGCGATATCGAAACGGCAGCCGCCGGGTCCGGGCATTCGCCGAGCCCGCTTCTGGTCTTCCCCGGCAAAGGCGTGCTTGTGGCGCGCAATGCCAATGCCGGCGCTTTGGCCATGGCAAGGTGTCTTGCCGATGTTGCCAGCCGCATTCAGCCATCGCAGGCGCTGCGGGTGCTGACCGATGAAGAGAATGCGGAATTGCTGGGTTGGGATGCTGAAAAATATCGCCAGACCCTCAATCACGGTCCGGCGGTGCTGCAATGAAAGAACTGGCTGTCGGCATCGACATCGGCACGACCGGCGTGCGCGCCGTGGCGATGGACCGAAATGGCCGGATCATTGCCACAGCCGCCACCGCGCTCGCAGACCTGTCAAAAGATCACCGCGACCCGCAGACTTGGCGCGGCGCGTTTGAACAAACGCTCGACAAGCTGTTTTCAACCGTCGATCCGGCTTGGGTTGCCGCCCTGTCTGTTGACGGCACGTCGGGGACGGTTCTCGCCGTTGATGGCAATGGCCAACCCCTCGCCCAACCGCTGATGTATAATGACCCGGTTGCCGACAGCGGAATTCTGGCGACAATCGCAAAGCTGGCGCCGCGCCAGAGTGCGGCCCACGGGGCGACTTCAGGCCTGGCCAAGGCGCTGGTGTTTGCCGACTTGCCGGGCGTCGTCAGAACCATCCATCAGGCCGATTGGCTGGCGGGGTTTTTGAGCGGACGCTTCGACCTTTCAGATGAAAACAATGCGCTGAAGACCGGCTATGATCCGGTCGAGCGGGCCTGGCCGCGTTGGATCGCAAAGACCGGGCTGGATCTTTCCCTGCTCCCGCAAGTCCTGCCCGCCGGCGCCCTCATGGGCCCGGTCTGTCCGGCAGCAACCGCGCGCTTCGGGCTTTCACCTGAAGCCCAGGTCATTGCCGGGACCACAGACGGATGCGCTTCATTCCTGGCCACTGGCGCAAGCCGTCCGGGCGACGCAGTCACTGCGCTCGGCACCACATTGACGGTCAAGATCCTGTCAGAAGTTGCGTTGTTCGCGCCGGAATTCGGCCTTTACAGCCATCGCATCGGTGATATGTGGCTGGCCGGCGGCGCGTCCAATAGCGGCGGCAATGTTCTCAGGCACTTCTTCAATGACGCACAATTGCTGGAACTGACCGGAAGGATCGAACCCGGCAAAGAGCTGGATCTTGGCTACTATCCGCTCGTCAAGCCGGGCGAGCGCTTCCCCGTCAATGATCCGGCACTGGCCCCGCGCATGACGCCGCGACCGGCGGAAGATTATCTCTTCCTGCAAGCGCTGCTTGAGGGCATGGCCGATATTGAGGCCCTGGCCTATGGTCGGCTGGCCGAACTGGGCGCCCCTGCGCTTGCCAGCGTCAGGACAGTTGGCGGCGGCGCACGCAATCCCGCCTGGACCACCATTCGCAGCCAGAAAATAAAGGCGCCCTTTGTTGGTGCGCTTTCCGAAGAAGCAGCAGCCGGAACAGCGCTTCTGGCCCTAGGCAAATTTTCCGTCAGGACCGGACAATGACCCAGCCTGATCGCCACCCCATCGCGATTGCCGGTCTGGATGATCTTGTCGCCGGCCATGATGTCTTTCTCATTGACCAGTTTGGCGTACTCAGGGACGCCACCGGCCCCTACCCCGGTGCGCCTGAGGCGCTGTCTCGCCTCAAGGCCGCGGGAAAACACCTCATCATATTGTCCAATTCCGGCAAGAGATCTGCGGAGAATGACCGGCGCTTCGTCGAGTTGGGGTTTCACAAAGGCAGTTGGAACCAATTTCTTACATCCGGTGAAACGGCCTGGCGTCTTATAGCCGAGGATCGTTCGCTGTTGCCGGAGGGCACCCGAAAATGCCTGCTGCTGAGCCGCGACAATGACTTGTCACCCTTGGAAGGCCTGCCGCTGGAGCTTTGCGAGGATGGCGCCAAGGCGGACATCGTGTTGATAGCCGGCAGCGAAGGTGATCGTTATGATCTCGAGCATTACCGCCATATTCTGGAGCCCGCCGCCCACCGCAATGTGGCGTGCCTCTGCACCAATCCCGACAAGATCATGCTGACCGCCAAAGGCCCTCGTTTTGCCGCTGGCAGAATCGCTGAACTCTATGAACAACTGGGTGGAACCGTGCGCTATATCGGCAAGCCTTTCGCCGATATCTATAAATTGGCGCTGGAAGCTGCCGGCAACCCGGACCCGCAACGCGTCGTCTGTCTGGGTGACAGCATAGAGCATGATATAGCCGGCGCGCGCCAGGCAGGCCTGCAATCGGCCCTTGTCACAACCGGCATCCTTGAAGGCTTGAGCGAACCGGAAAGGGAAGCACTGTACCGGGCCAATGCGGCCTGGCCGGATTATGTCATGGGTGGTTTTTTCTGGAAGGAGACCTGAAATGGGTTTTTCCCTGTCGCTGAATACCAATCCGCTGGTCAATCGCTTTGCCGAAGCCGAGGACCTGATTGACACTGTTGCCGACAAGATCCGTATCGGCAAGCTGCAATTGACCCATGAATTCATCAATCCCGCCTGGCCTGCCCCCGTCATCAGCCGCTATGTCAAGAATTTCAACAGGGCGCTTGAACGAACCGGCGTCAAGATAACGTCCGGCATGACCGGCCCCTATGGACGGCTCAATCATTTCGGCCATCCGGACCCCGATGTCAGGCAATATTACGTCGAATGGTTCAAGACTTTTGCCAGCATTTCAGCTGATCTGGGCGCAACTTCCATGGGCACCCAGTTTGCCATCATGACATTGCAGGATTTTGGCGACGAGCGCAGGCGCAACACATTGGTCGACATTGCCATCGAATGCTGGCGCGACGTCGCCGAACATGCTGGCAAGGCCGGACTCGACTATCTGTTCTGGGAGCCGATGTCGGTGGGTCGCGAATTCGGCCACACGATAAAACATTGCCGGATGCTGCACGATCAATTGCAGGCAGCCGACCTGCCGATACCGATGCTGATGATGGTCGACATCGATCATGGCGACGTCACCTCGCCCAATCCCGACGACATCGATCCCTATGCCTGGGCCGGCGCCTTCCCGCTGCAATCGCCGATCATCCATGTCAAGCAATCGACCATGAACAAGGGCGGCCATTGGCCGTTCACGGCGGCCTATAACAAGGATGGCAGAATCATCCCGGAAAAGCTTCTATCCACAATCAAGGCCGGCGGCGGGACTGACAATGAAATCTGCCTTGAGCTATCCTTCCGCGAACGCGAGCCGACTGACCATCAGGTGGTCGAGATGATCGCCGAATCCGTGGCCTTCTGGGCGCCCCATATCGACACCGGCTTCAACCGCTGAGGAAACACCATGACCAACAAGACTTTCTGGGTCGGAACCAGCTTCAAGATGAACAAGACGTTGAATGAGGCCCTGGGCTTTGCCAATGTGCTGGCAGCTTCGGAAAGCGAGCGCCATCCCTCCATCCAGCGCTTTGTCATTCCGCCGTTTACCGTCGTCCGGCAGGTCAAGGACGCCCTGCGCACCACCAGCGTCAAGGTCGGCGCGCAGAACATGCATTGGGAAGACGCCGGCGCGTGGACCGGAGAGATCTCGCCTGTCATGCTGAAGGACTGCAATCTCGATATCGTCGAACTGGGACATTCCGAGCGGCGCACTTTCTTTGGCGAGACCGATGAAGCCGTGGGCCTGAAAGTTGCAGCCGCCGTGCGCCACGGCCTGGTTCCGCTGATTTGCATTGGCGAGACATTGGCCGAGCGGGAAGCAGGCAAAGCCGACGACGTGCTCGACCGGCAAGTCAGTGTGGCGCTTGGCCAACTGGATGAAAACGGCAGGAAGGGCGAAATCCTGCTTGCTTACGAGCCGGTCTGGGCCATTGGCGTCAATGGCATTCCAGCGACATCCGAATATGCAAGCGAGCGCCACGCCAAGATTGCCAGAGTTGCCGAGAGTGTTCTCGGCCGGAAAATCCCGGTGCTTTATGGCGGCAGCGTCAATCCCGGCAACTGCGCCGAACTTGCTTCCGTCCCCCATATCGACGGCTTGTTTATCGGTCGGTCCGCCTGGCAGGTGGAAGGCTATCTCGACATTCTCGAGCGCGTCGCCAAGACATTTTGAGCTTTGAACCAAACCGAAATACACCGCTCAATCAGGCAATGCCGCAATCATCGCTTCGATCAGCAATACCGCAGAGGCAGCACCGGGATCGACATGGCCAAGCGAGCGTTCGCCCAACCGCGCCGAACGGCCCTTGCTGGCCACCATCTGCTTGGTTTTTTCAGCGCCCTGACGCGCAGCCTCGAGTCCCGCCTCAAGGCTTTGCCGCAAGCCTGACCCCGCCTCGCTGGCAATGCGGGCCGCCTCGGATGCCGGCAGCCATGCATCGACCATGGTCTTTTCCCCCACAACGGCCTTGCCGCGATCAACGATGCCGCCGGCCATCGCGGTAAAGGCTGCGATGAAGTCCTTGTCGTCCATTTCCACTTTGCCGCGCAGGCTTGCCCCGGCCCGCATGAAAGCCGTGGCATAAAGCGGTCCTGACGACGCGCCCACGGCATTGAGGAAGCTTTTGGCGGCCAGGTTGAAGATTTCCGTGGGATTGCCGGACGCGATATCCAACCCGGTCAGCGCTGTTTTCACCGTCGAAAATCCGAGATCCATGGTGATGCCATGATCGGCGTCGCCGATGACGCCGTCGAGTTTGCACAGCAGGTCGCGGTTTTCCGCCATGGCCGCAGCCATCCCGTCAAACATTGTGACCAGCACCGCGTTGTCAATCTTCGTCATCTCAGCCCACCCTGAACATGGCGCAATCGCAGGGATGCTCAATCAGGGCCTGCAATTCATCATCCAGTTTCATCAAGGTGATGGAGGCGCCGGCCATATCAAGCGAGGTGCAGTAATTGCCCACAAGGCTGGAATGAATTGCGATGCCCTGCTCTTCAAGGCGCGTTCCGACCCTTGCCATCATGATGTAGAGTTCCATCAAGGGCGTGGCCCCCAAGCCGTTGACCAGGACGGCGACCCGGTCACCCGCGGCGGCCTTCATGTCGGCCAGGATCTTGTCCATCAGGTCGTCGGTAATCTCGTTGGCCGTCGTCAAAGGTCCGCGCCTGATGCCTGGCTCGCCGTGGATGCCCATGCCGATTTCCATCTCGTCGTCGCCGATGTCAAAATTCGGCTGACGGGTCTGCGGCAGCGAACAGGGTGAAAGCGCAACCCCCATGGTGAAAGTGCTGTCATTGGCCTTGCGGGCGACCCTTTCGCATTCATCAAGCGAAAGCATCTTGTCGCAAGCCGCCCCCACCGCCTTGAAAATGAAAACATTTCCGGCAACGCCGCGCCTTTGTTCACGTTTGTCGGCGCTTGCCGAGGCCACATCATCGGTGGTGAGAACCGTGCGGACTTCGATATCTTCCATTGCGGCCATTTCGGCCGCCATGTCGAAATTCATCACGTCGCCGGCATAATTGCCATACATGAACAGCACGCCCGCCCCGCCGCTGACGGCCTTGGCGCATTCCAGCACCGGATCGGGCGGAGGCGAGGCGAAGACATTGCCAATGGCTGCAGCGTCGGCCAGGCCTTTGCCGACATAGCCGAGAAAAGTCGGTTCATGACCCGAACCGCCGCCAATCACCAGACCGACCTTTCCGGCCCGTGGTCCGTGCCTAGCAATGATGGCGCGCGGTGCGCCTTCGACGGCTTTGAGATGACCCGGATGGGCGGCGAGAATGCCGGCCAGCATTTCATCGACAGCCCTCGCCCCGTCATTGATGATTTTTTTGGTTTTCATCTGCCGCCGCCTCCCGTTGCCGGTCAAGGTAACACCAAATTGACCACACAATTCAAGGAGAAAGGCTGTCCATCGGCAAATTTTGCAAAGGCTGCTTATTCCATGCCGTCCCTCTGTCGCAAACGACCGCGCCGGTAGAGCAAAAGGTTCAGCACGATCAGCATGGCAATGGTCAGCAATCCGCATTCGCCGGCAACAAACTGGATGGTGTCGGCGTCCGCAGCCGCGGTCATTGTCTCAAAACGGTCCCAGTAAACATTCAACGCTCGATGCATCATCGCGACAGGAATGACGCTGGCGGATATCACCCGCAGCCAGGAGTAGACGGGTCCGGAAAGGGTCAATGCAACCATGAACAGGGAAACAAAGATGATGATATTTCCAGTCTGGTGGTATAACGGCGTCAACAGCAGCAGCGGCATGTGCCAGAGGCCGTGCAGGAAGCCGGTCAAAAGCGAGGCCTTCCAGAAGCCCAGCACCGACAGCCTTTCAAACAAATATCCGCGCCAGCCCACTTCCTCGCCAATCGCACCCAAAGCAGTGCCAATCAGGATCGAGATGGCCAGCCGAAAGGTTTCGCGCGGAATTGCGTTTGCCTCAAAGACGGCATTCAAACCGGCCCAACCGGAAAGCCAAAGAAATACGTAGCCAGGCAGCAAGGCGGCAAGCGGCAACAAGATCGCCAATGGCCATTGCCGCCAACCCGTCCGCGACAGGCCCAATTGCTGCAATTGTGTGGGTAACCCGCCTTGCGGGACTGCGATCTTG
Source organism: Rhizobiaceae bacterium (assembly GCA_041742335.1). Classification (GTDB taxonomy): domain Bacteria; phylum Pseudomonadota; class Alphaproteobacteria; order Rhizobiales; family Rhizobiaceae; genus Rhizobium_E. The sequence continues at coordinate 11,856 of JBGSIT010000116.1, read as the reverse complement.
ACGATGATGACAGCCATCAAAGGGGTAAACATCGTTACCAACGGCGTCGCCTCGCCGAACCATGGGCCAAGCAGCGCGACACAAATCGCCAGGAAGAATGCGAGGATGAAGAAAGCCGCCGCTTCCGCCACATTTTCGTGCTTCAACAATGCCTGCGGCATCTGCGGATCAGGGCTGGTTTGATACCGGACGCTCATGCCATGCTCCTCACCGTCGGATTTTTTACGCGACCAAGCTCGACGCCATGGACGGCGACCAGTGCGACGGCCCACAGAAGGTAAAAGCCGCCCAGAACGGCAAGGAACAGGATTTGCCCCTGCTGATCGACCATCATCGGCGAGGCGAGACCACCTCCGACATAGTTCTGGACAAAATGCAGAACGACCAGCGGCCAGACGCTGCCGCCGATCTGGTAAAGCCAGCCATAAACTACCGCGACGCCGCAAAGCGCCGCCAATATTGCCAGCGGCAACTCGCCGCTGATGATGAGCGGCAGATGCCAGACAATCACGCCCAGACCTACGAGGACGCTCGCAGCCAAGGGTGAGACGAATTCCTGCAGATGATGCAATCCATATCCGCGAAAGGAGACTTCCTCCGGGGCCGGCCCCTCAATCAGGACGACAGGGATAAACATGAGCAACTGCCCTGCCGAATAAAGCGGGGGCGGTTGCGTTTTCGCCCCCGCAAACCAGGCAAGCCAAACCGACAGGAAGATGATGGCCAGCGGCCCGAAGAAGGAGATGGCATAGACGGCCGGCGGCGCCCTGAAAACCAGGATGCGACCCAGCCATTCCCGCACCGCCGGCCAACCGCCGAAAGACAAAACCACGACGAAGGCTGCCAGAAACGGGCCAATCGGGTTCATCGGCACGGGCCAGGCATCGGAAGGCCAAATCCAGTTGCCCAGACTGCCGAACCAGGTGAAGGCATAAGACAGGGCGAAGAAACATATCAATCGCGACAAGAGCGCAGACATTGAGAGACCTTTTCATTGCGATGGCAAATCCGCCGACCGGGACGCAGGGCAAAGCTGTGCAGGGTTTTCGGGGATCCGGCCGATTTCGGCTTTGATGGAGAGGCGCTCTAGCAAAAAAAAAGGTGGCAAGCTTGCAGGATATCTGGAGATTGTTTGGAGATTTGGCCTGCATGGATTAGATTTTCAGCCAATGATTTACTGTTTTGACGGCTTTGAACTGGATGTCGATAAGGTTGAACTCCGGCAGGACAGCAAGGCAGTCCCGCTGGAACCGCAGGTTTTTGCGCTTTTGGCGCTGCTCGTCGAGAACCGCGACCGCATGGTTGCCAAGAATGAAATCATTGAAAAAATCTGGGACGGCCGTTTTATCGCGGAATCGACAATGGCAAGCCGGATCAAATCGGCCCGCCAGGCGCTGGGCGATGACGGCGCGCGGCAAAGGGCAATCAAGACCGTTCACGGGCTTGGGTTCAGATTCCTGCCGGACGTTTGTACCGTCGCCAAACCCGCTGCCGTCCCGATTAGGCCTCAAGTCTACCAACCGACCAAATCTCCTCCGGCACTGGCAAGCCTTGATGCAAATCGCCCCTCCATCGCCATTTTGCCCTTCCGGCTTTTCGGCGATTCCGAAAGCCATGCGGCAATCGCCGATGCGGTTCCGCATGACCTGATTGCCGCCTTGTCGCGCCTGCATTGGCTGACTGTCATTTCACGCGGGTCCACGTTCCGGCTTCGCGATGAAAATCCCGATGTGGTTGATATCGGCAGTGCGCTGAATGTCCAATATTGCCTGACTGGCATGGTCGGGGTGGCGGCCAACCATATGTCGGTCTCCGTCAATCTGCTGGACACGCGGCAAGGCACTGTCATCTGGGGCGACCGGCTTGAAGGCAGGATCGACACTGTCCATGAATTGCAGCAACAAATCATTCGCCATGTCGTGGCGGCGCTGGAAATCAATATTCCGCGCCATGCGGCCAATATCGCCAGGGTGCAGGGCCCCGAAAGCCTGGACGTCTGGTCGGTCTTCCATCTCGGTTTGCAGCACATGTTTCGCTTTTCCAGAGCTGACAATACCCTGGCGGCCGATTGCTTCAGCCGCGCCATCGAGTTGGAGCCCGGCTTTGCCCGCGCCCATGCGGGCCTTTCCTTCACCCACTTCCAGAATGCCTATCTCCAATATGAACGCGACCCCGCAAATAGCATTCTGGCAGCCCGGTCGAGCGCCGAACGCGGCCTTGAGCTTGATCCGCTTGATCCCTTCGTCAATTTGACATTGGGACGCTCCTTCTGGCTTGAGGGCCGACTTGAGGAAAGTCTCGGCTGGCTGGAGCGCTCGACGCTGTTCAACCCCAATTATTCATTCGGATATTATGCCCGCGCCTGGGCAGAGACGATTATGGGGAACGGCGAAAACGGTCGCAACCATGTCGATCTCGCCATGCAACTCAGTCCGCTCGATCCGTTTCTTTACGCGATGAAGGGAACGCGCGCGCTGTCCTTCATCGCCGAGGGCCGGCCCGGAGAAGCGGCGCGCTGGATCGACGAGGCCGCAAACAGCCCCGGCGCCCATGCAGTCGTCGCCATGGTGGCAGCCATCGCCCACACTTTGGACGGCGACGACGCCGGCGGTCAGGATTGGGCGAAAAAGGCGAGCGACCGAAACCCGCAACTCAGCCAGGCGTTGTTTTTCCGCTCCATTCCCTTCGTGGATACCGGGCTGCGCCAGACACTTGCGTCCGCCCTCAAACGACGCGGCATCTATTAGCGACAGATTAATCAAATTCCGGGTGTTCACCAGACTTGCCAGCGCCGCCCAATGGTCTAAAACCGGGGTGAGCGAGACTAAACCCAGGGATCGATATGGCCCGCAAGCACTACAACCTACCGCCGCTGACCACGCTGGCAGCCTTCGAAGCAGCCGCCCGGCGGCTGAGTTTCAAGGATGCGGCAGTCGAGCTCAATGTCACGCCCGGCGCGGTCAGTCATCAGATCAAGGCGCTTGAGGGCGAGTTGGGGATCAGGCTTTTCGAGCGCCAGCACCGCGGCGTGGCGCTGACGGATCAGGGCGGCCTGCTGTTGGGAGTGCTGGAAAAGAGCTTTTCGCAGATATCAACCATGCTCGCCCGCCTGCGCCATGCGGCGGATCAGAATATTGTCACGGTTTCGGCGACCACTTCGGTTTCCGCTTTGTGGCTGACGCCGCGCCTGGCCCGGTTCTGGAAGGAGCACGGCAACATTCTGGTCAATCAGAACCTGTCAGACCTGCCGCCGCAACAGGGCGATTTTTCCGATCTGAAAATCCGCTATGGACGCTTGCCGGATGCGGATTCCGCCAGCTTCGAGCTTTTCCGTGACCGGCTGGTGCCGGTATGCAGCCCAAGATTTGCGGAACGACATCCCGATCCCGGCCTTGCAGATCTCGCCACGCTGCCCTTGATCCATCTTGAAGGCAATGCCAGCTGGACAAGTTGGGCCACCTGGTTTCATCAACTCGGCCACCGGGGTGAAGTGGCAAAGGGCATCCATGTCAACAATTACATCATCGCGCTGCAGGCCGCCCAGGAGGATGCCGGGGTCGTTCTGGGGTGGGAGCGACTGGTCCGGCCGGTGCTGGAAAGAGGCGAACTGGTCATGCTGGGCAGCCACTGGCTTGAAGCGCCCGAATATTTCTACATCGTTTCGGAAAGCGACGACCTGATTTCGGACAATGCCCGGACGCTCCGAAACTGGCTTTTGGACAATATCTGAGTTCCGGCTGCCATTCAGGTGAACAGAATTCACTTCAACTTGAAGTTTTCCGGCCTTGAAGCCTTGAAGCCACTTGGCCACAATCCATGGATTGAACTTCCGGTGCCGGAGCCTGCGACATGAATATCGCCACCAATCTCGACCCCGTCATGGCGCACGTCAATCGCGCCCGCGGCCTGCCCAACGAACATTACATTTCCCAATCTGTTTTCGATGAAGAAAAGCGCTCGGTGCTGTTTGCCAATTGGTCCGGCATCGGCTTTGGCAAGGATGTTCCTGCGGTCGGCGACGCAAGGCCGGTGGAATTCCTGGGCATGCCGTTGCTGATCGTGCGCGACAGGGACGGCTCCATCGGCGTTTTTCAAAATACCTGCCGCCACCGCGGCATGATACTGGTCGAAAGACCGACCCATATCAGCGGCGCAATCCGCTGCCCCTATCACAGTTGGTGCTACGCGTTGAACGGCGATCTCCGCGCCACGCCGCATGTCGGCGGTCCCGGCCGCAACATCCATGAGGATATCAAGCGGGAGGAACTGGGGCTGATCCGCATCCGCTCTTATGTCTGGCACGACGTCATATTCGTCAACATATCCGGCCAGGCGCCGGATTTCGATCTTGTCCATGCCGATCTGATCGAGCGGTGGAAAGAGTTTGAACAGCCGCTCCATCACGGCGGCCCGGAATCGTCTTTCAAGATCGGCGTGAAGACCAACTGGAAACTGGCGGTCGAAAACTATTGCGAAAGCTATCACCTGCCCTGGGTCCATCCGGGCTTGAACAGCTATTCGCGGCTGGAAGATCATTACAACATCGAGGTGCCCGGCGCTTATTCCGGACAGGGAACGCTCGTCTATCGCCAACTTCGCGCTGATGACGGAATCGCATGCACGGACTTTGCCGACCTGTCGGCCAAATGGGACACCGGGGCAGAATATGTCGCACTCTATCCCAATGTCCTGCTTGGCATCCATCGGGATCATTATTTCGCCATTGTGCTTGAACCGGTCAGTCTTGATCACACGATCGAACATGTCGAAATCTACTATGCGACAGATCCTGCGCTGACGCCGGAACTTGAAGCGATGCGAACAAAAAATGCCGAACTGTGGAAAGCGGTTTTCGCAGAAGACGTGTTTGTCGTTGAAGGCATGCAGAAAGGTCGCCATGGCGCGCTTTTCGATGGCGGCAAATTCTCGCCCGCAATGGATGGACCGACCCATAATTTCCATCATTGGGTCGCCGCGCAGATCCAATCGGGACGCGCGACTTAAATTGCGCCGCCGGCGGGGAAATTGAAATATGGGTTTTTCGCTCTCCGATCTGGACCGGCCAATGCTCGAAGCCCATGGGCGCGGCGATTGGCCGGCACTTGTTTCCCTTTATACGCAGGCTGCGGATTTTTGTGAATCTGCCGGCAATGTTGATGCGGCGTGCTTTTATCTCACGCAGGCTTTCATATTTGCATTGCAAACCGGTGCTACTGAAACAAACGCCTTGCAAGCGCGCCTTTGGAGGCATGGGCGCGAGGCAAGTCCCGACGATTTATGACCGCTTTTGAAATTGTTGCCCGGCTGTCGATATTGCGCTTCAGGCAGTTTTCAATTTTCATCAAGCTGATATAAGTCGTAAGGTAATGTTTCAATAAAAGCACAGCTTAATGCGAGGGAGATACAAATGAAAATCCTTACAACGCGATTTGCCGCCCTGCTGGTGGGCGCTACCGCCCTGGGCGCAGTCCTGACAGCCCCGGCATTTGCCGAGACAGTCAAGTTGACCATTCTGGGGGTCGGTGATGTCTACAATTTTGAAGAAGAGCATGGCCGCGGCGGTTTTGCCCGTCTGAATGCGGTTGCCAAGGCCGAGCGGGCCGCAAATCCGAACACCCTTTATGTTTTTGACGGCGACATGCTTTCACCCTCCATTCTTTCCGGTTTCGACAAGGGCCAGAACACCATTGACCTGACCAATCTGGAGCCTTTCGACATTGCTGTGCCCGGAAACCACGAATTTGACTTCGGCCCGGAAAACTTCATGGAGAAGATGGCGGCTTCCAAATATCCCTGGGCTGCCGTCAACATCACCAATGGCGACGGGTCACCCATCAAGGGCCTTGGCGGCACGATGATGAAGGAAATGGCAGGATTGAAGATCGCGCTTGTTCCTGTTGCGCAGGACACCAGCCCGGAAGTCGCCTCCACCGGCGACCTCAAATTCGGCCCCACTGTTGAAAGCGGGATCGCTGCTGCCAAGGCTGCGCGCGAAGCCGGGGCAGATATCGTGATCGGCGTCGTCCAGACCAACATGGAAAATGATCGCGCCTTGATCAAGAGCCATGCTTTCGATGTCATCATGTCCGGCGACGATCACTCTTATGCCACCGCCTTCGACGGCGTTACCGCCTATGTGGAAACGTCGATTGACGGAAAATTCCTTTCGCCCATCGATCTTATCGTCGACATTGGGGAAAAGGATGGCAAGCGGACGATCAAATGGACACCGAATTTCCGGTTCATCGATACAGCCGAAGTAACCCCCGATCCCGAATCCCAAAAAATGGCCGATGCCTTCAAGACCAAGCTTGACGAGAGCCTGAATGTCGAGATCGGCGTGACTGAAGGCCCGTTGGATTCCCGCCGCAACGTTGTTCGCGCCGAGGAATCCGCCATGGGCGACCTGATCGCCGATGCGATCAGGGATGCCACTGGCGCAGATATCGGACTGGCCAATGGCGGCGGCATTCGCGCCGACCGCACCTATGATGCCGGCACCAAGCTGACGCGCCGCGACATCCTCACCGAACTTCCATTCGGAAATGTCACGGTGCTGACCGAAATTACCGGCCAGCAGGTGCTTGGCGCCCTGGAAAACGGCTTCAGCCAGGTGGAAAACGGCGCAGGTCGCTTCCCGCAGGTATCCGGCATTGAGGTGGTTTACGATCCCACGGCACCGGCCGGTTCACGCGTTGCCTCCGTCAAGGTCAACGGCGCGGATCTCGATGTCAACGCTGTCTACAAGGTGGCGACCAACGATTACGTGCTTTCGGGCGGCGACGGTTATAACGCATTGGGCGGCGGCAAGGTGACGATTGATGCCGGCAACGGCAATCTCATGGCCAATGACGTGATGGATTACATCCTGAAAACCGGCAAGGTAACCAACAAGGTTGAAGGCCGGATCAAGACTGTCGGCCAATAAGCAGCCAGTCTTTCGCCACTGACATCCGGGCCCCGCAGCAATGCTTGCGGGGCTTTTTTTGACCGAGGTATCAAAATGCTCAAATCGCAGCGGTTTCCCTGACCCGCTGGCCGATCCGTTCGCGGATCACGAAATAGACAGCCGAAGCCGTGGCGCAATACAGCGCGAAATACAGGCTTTGTGTCTGAAGGGTAATGCCGGCATCGATCAACACGCCGGCAAGGCCCGGCCCTGCGGCGGAGGCCAAAACCAGGCCGGCCGTGGCCATGGACCGGATCGCCCCGAGATGGGCGGTGCCGTAAATCTCTGCCCACAGCACATTGACCCCGCTTCCGATCATGCCGCCACTGACGCCGGTGAGCAGGAAAAACAGCGGGATCGTCCATTCTCCCGAACCCGCCCACAGCGTCAGATTGGCCGCGCAAAGCGGCAGAAGGAAAAATGGCAGCATCCGCCAGGCCCCCAGGCGATCAATAAAAGTGCCCGCAGCGATGCCCGCGACCGCGCTCGTCACCGACAGGATGGGAAAGGAGCTGGCAAACAGCAGCGGGTTCCAGTTCTTTGCGAAAATCAGACTGGCCTGATGGAAAAAGGTCGCCGTCACAATACCGGAATGGGCAACCACGCCGGTCAGGATGATCCAGAACAACGGATCGCGGATGGCGCGATGCCTGTTCCACGACCCGCCGACCTTGCCAGTCTCGTTGATTGCCAGATCCGCGACGGTTTGCGGGCGTGCCTGACCGCCAAACAGCAGGCCGATCATGGGCGCCAGCACCACCGCCAGGATGAGGGCCACGACAAGCCAGACATTGCGCCATCCCATGGCGGCGATCCCCAGCGTGACAGCCAGCGGCAGAAGCGCCTCACCGGCGGAATAACCGAATTGCGAAATTGCCAGCGCCCTGCCCCTGAACCGGTTAAACCACCGGGCCAGGGCGGTCACGGTATTGTGGGCGAGCATGCCCTGGCCACACAGCCGCAATCCAAACAGCGCAATCATCAACAGGAAAATCGAGTTGGAATAGGCCATCACGATGGAGGCAACCGCCAATCCCAGCAGGCAGGCTACGGCAATCACCCGGGCGCTCAGCTTGTCGGCCAGCGGACCAAGAAAAACCAGGCAGATCGCCGAGCCCAAAGTGGCCGCTGTGTAGACCAGCCCGTACTGGCCGGCGCTGATTTCGAATTCTCCCCGGATGGATGCGCCGAACAAGGCGATAAAGACCGTTTGGCCGGCCATGGTGGCAAACATCGAAAGAAACCCGCCGGCAATCCAGCCCGCCTGTCGTTTCGACAATTCCGACATGGGGGGTGTATTTTGAATTGGCGGCATGTTTGGCTCGTCTGGAAACAGGTAATCGATAAAGCGGCTGCCCTGAAACGCGGACACAAGATCTGACAGCCGGATTGCGGAAGCATATTGGACTTACGCCCCCGCCATCGAAAGGTCGACATCTTTTTGACAAATGCGAACAAGTAAAGCGGATTGGCTTGCAAGCAACAAAGCTGCCGCGCTTACCGGCCAATGCAACCGGGTGGCAAATACAGCGTTCATGAGGCATGATGATTTCGGAAACAATAATCTTGCTAAAACGGGAGCGAGCCATGGACAAACGCGTAGCATTGGTCATCGGAACCGGACCCGGAATCAGCGGCGCATTTGCTGAAGCCCTGATTGCCGGAGGCTATGACGTCGCAGTCGCTTCCCGCGATCTGGACCGGTTACGGCCCCTGGCGGACGGGCTTGGCGCTGCACCTTTCCAGGTGGATGTGTCGTCGCCCGCAAGCATTGTCGACCTGTTTGGAGCAGTCGACATGGCAATGGGTGAACCGGAGGTGGTTTTATTCAATGTCAGCGCCCGCATTCGCGGCGATCTGCTAAGCCTTGATATCGATGCCGCAGCCAACGCAGTCCATACCACCGCGATTGGCGCTTTGGTGGCTGCGCAGGAGGCGGCGCGTCGTATGCTGCCGAAAAAAAGCGGCGCGATCTTCTTTACCGGCGCGACCGCCGGCATCAAGGGCTTTGCCCGTTCTTCGGTTTTTGCAATGGGCAAATTCGCGCTGCGCGGCCTGGCCCAGAGCCTGGCAAGGGAACTGTCGCCATCGGGCATTCACGTCGTGCATTTTGTCATTGACGGTGCCGTCGCCAAGCCGGATGCGGGTCCGGGAACCATGACGCCGCAGGCCATCGCCCAATCCTACATGGCAGCGCTTGCCCAACCGACCGGAGCATGGAGCTGGGAAATTGAACTGCGCAGCCACACAGAAGTGTTTTGATCCGCCGGACGATTCAGATGCTTAACCGCATGGTCCAGCAGGTTGATTTCAAACAGGAAATGCTTGCCTTGATTCAGAACATGAAGTGGTCGGCGCAAACGTGGATTTCAGGACGGCAATGATCGCCAATGAATTTCAGCGCCCGCGTCAAAACCGCGTCACCCCCTTTGGTGAATTCCAGGCCGTTGCCGCAAAGGGAACCCTGCTCGGCAATCGCGGCGATCTTCATGATTCCGCCGGCAAACTTGGCAAGAGAAGATGGGCGACCAAAGCCTGGATCTGTTGCACGCTGGAGGAACGGCACGGCCGGAAAATCTCGTTTGACCGGAAGGGAACCTACTACCCGCTCTTCTTTGTCGACGAGGCAACGGCGATGGCGGCCGGTCACCGGCCTTGCGGCGAATGCCGCCATGCCGCGCTCAAGGATTTCAAGGAAAAATGGACCCGGGCCAAACACTTGCCCCCCGGTAGTTTCATCCGCGTTGCCGAAATCGATGCCGAATTGCACCAGGCCCGACCAAAGCGGGCGGGCGACAGCAAGGACAGCAAAATGCGGTTTGGCGATCTTCCGGATGGGGCGATGTTCTACCTCGAGGATAGTCCCGGGACTGCGCGTCTCGCATGGATGGGGTCGGGCTGCGCATGGTCGCCGTCCGGTTATGGTTTGGCCGGGACAATTGAACCGGACAAGCCAGTCTTTGCCATTACCCCCAGGCCGCTTATCGAAGTGCTGCGTGCGGGTTACAAACCGTTGGTGCACCCAGGTGCAGGTCACCGCCGTTTCATTGGGCGGCGCGTCGCTCCCGGCTGATGGAAGGCGCCCGCAAATTGCTGGGCGCAGTTTTGAACTGGTTCTTGAAGGTTCTGGAAAATCCGGCCAATGTCGCAAAGCCGGTCGCAATGGATATTTCGGTGATGTTCATTTCGGTATTGCGCAGCAAGTCAATGGCTTCTTGCAGCCGCATTCGGAGATAGAAACTTGCCGGCGACTGCCCCAACCCTTTTTGACATCGCAACCGAAGCTGCTTGTCGCTGAGGCCGAGCCGTCTAGCGACGGCGGAAACCGGCAGCGGCGCAGCCAGGTTTTTGGTCATCAACTCCTTCATTTTCTGCAGGATCGGGTCGGAAGTAACCTGTATTCGTTGTCTTTCGCTGCCGGTGCGAATAGCGCCATGCGCCATGGCCTCCGCAACCGCGTCTGCAAATGATCCGGAAACACATTTTGCAATCCACGCCAGCATCGCATCGCCGGTCGCCATGCCGCCGGCTGCCGTCAACCGACGGTCGTCCAGGCAATAAATGCCGTCGCTTACCGCGATTTCCGGCCATTCTTCGCGAAACCCTGCCTCAGCTTCGTGGTGCAGAACCGCCTGGCGACCATTGAGAAGGCCAAGCCGTGCCAGGATGATCGTACCGGTATCGACCCCGCCCAGAGTAGCCCCATTGCGTTCCGCCCGCACCATGAACGCCTTGAGACCAGCAGGCAGAACTGAAGGGGGATCGTAACCGGCGCAGAGAAGAACAAGTTCACTGGCGTCGGACACCGCCCAATCGAAACAATCCGGGATCACCGACGCATTGTTGGATGCGAGAACGGCTTGCCGGTTCGCCGAGCGCGTTTCCCAGCTGAAGAGGCGTTTGCCTGCGCATTTATTGGCAATCCGCAAGGTTTCGGTCGCCAGCACATAAGCGAGCATCTGGAATTTCGGAAAAAGAATAAAGGTGGCATGTGGCATTTGGGTAGTTTAGTGGAAAGAAAAGGGCATTTGAAGACAAATGTGAAATGCCCCATTTCGTATCCTTCCAGCAATGAGACGCCGATAGGCAATCTGCAGCAAAGGGAAAATTCGATGAACATCATGACCCCGGTTCCCACCGGACAACGGCCGAAAAATTGCAGTGATGGCGAATGGGAAGCGCGCTGCGAATTGGCCGCCATCTATCATGCGCTGGTCAAGTACCGGCTCACCGATGTCACAAACCAATGGCATGCCGTTCGTGTTCCCGGCGAAGACGCATTGCTGACCCACCATTACGGCTGGATGCATGAGGAGGTCACCGCGTCAAACCTCATCAAGGTCGGCTTTGACCGGGTAAACCATAACCCCGAAAATGGCGAACCCAATCCATCCGCCACGGAAATCGGCAAATTGTTTTTTGAGGCCGATCCCCAGGTGAATTGCATCATGCATGTTCATACCAAGGCGATCATGGCCGTTTCGGCGCAGGCAGAGGGTTTGCTTCCCTATAGCCAAGCTTTTCTCATGATCGGCGGCGGCGATGTCATCGGCTATAACGACTATGAATTTGAATGCAGTGACGACTTCCTGTCGGGCCTCTTGAAAGCAGGGCTTGGCAAGAAAATGATTGTTGAGGCCTGGCATGGCGCTTTCGTCTTTGGGGGCGACGCCGGCGAGGCATTTTTCCGGACGTTCTACCTCGATCAGGCCTGCGCGGTTCAACTCGAAGTCCAGACTTCTGCTGCCGGCGGCAGTTCAATTCGGCGTGACCTTGCCCCCAAGTTTTATCCAGTTTTGAGTTCGTTTCCGGCGTTTGATGTGACGGGCTTTGGTGCGGAGTTATCCACATTGCGCAGCGCCAAAGCCCGGCGCGTTGCGAAGGTGTCGGCAAATTCGCTTGGAGTC
>JBGSIT010000115.1:0-12524 GCA_041742335.1 Rhizobiaceae bacterium | reverse complement strand
CATCGAGCGCATGTTCAACAAACTCAAGCAGTTCCGCCGCATCGCAACCCGCTTCGACAAAACCGCCGCATCATTCGCCGCATTCCTGGCAATCGCTTCAACAAAGATTTGGCTGCCATACTTTGTCAACAGGGCCTAATTTTCCAATCGATTGCAATACAATTTTACACCCCAATAGGTTGTATTTTTGCCAAAAATGCCGTTTCGATCCGGGAGCCAGCCATTTCAGGCGGTTTTTGCAAGCCTGGCGTCCCTGCGACCGCCAAGACGCGGCCTTTGGCACTGGATGGATTGCAAATGCACCATGGACCGCGCTATATGCCCCCTATATGCAATAGCGGGATCGGTCGGCATTCAGCGGCCTGGTCTGGAATTCTGAAGCCTTTTGGCCGGGAAGAAATATGAAGTTAGTAGTGGTGGAATCGCCTGCCAAGGCCAAGACAATCAACAAATATCTGGGTCCCGGATATAAGGTGCTGGCCTCTTTCGGCCATGTTCGCGACCTGCCCGCCAAGGACGGCTCGGTGCTTCCCGATTCCGATTTCGAAATGTTGTGGGAAGTCGATTCCGCCTCCGCCAAACGGATGAAAGACATCGCCGATGCGGTAAAGGAATCCGATGGCGTCTATCTGGCAACCGATCCGGATCGCGAAGGCGAAGCCATTTCATGGCATGTTCTCGACCTGTTGAAAAAGAAGAAGGTGATAGGCGACAAGCCGGTCAAGCGGGTGGTTTTCAATGCCATCACCAAAAAAGCCGTGCTCGACGCCATGGCGCAACCGCGCGACATCGACACACCTTTGGTCGAGGCCTATCTGGCCCGCCGCGCGATGGATTACCTTGTCGGCTTCAACCTGTCGCCGGTGCTGTGGCGGAAATTGCCCGGCGCCCGATCCGCCGGCCGTGTGCAGTCTGTCGCCCTGCGTCTGGTCTGCGACCGCGAAGAGGAAATCGAGCGTTTCGTTTCAGAAGAATACTGGAATATTTCGGCGCTTCTGAAGACCCCGCGCGGTGATGAATTTGAAGCACGGCTGGTATCGGCGGATGGCAAGCGGCTGACGAAGAACTCCGTCAATAACGGCACAGATGCCGGAAATATAAAGGACATGCTGAAATCGGCGGCCTTCCAGGTGGAAAGCGTTGAAGCAAAGCCGGTCAAGCGCAATCCCTCCCCGCCCTTTACCACCTCGACCCTGCAGCAGGCCGCCTCCTCCAAACTGGGCTTTTCGGCCTCCCGCACCATGCAGGTCGCCCAAAGGCTCTATGAAGGCATTGATATCGGCGGCGAAACTGTTGGTCTCATTACCTATATGCGTACCGATGGCGTGCAGATGGCGCCCGAAGCCATTGACGCCGCCCGCAGCGCCATTGCCAGCCAGTTCGGCGACCGCTACAGGCCCGAAAAGCCGCGTTACTATTCGACCAAGGCCAAGAATGCCCAGGAAGCCCACGAAGCCATCCGTCCGACCGATTTCAACCGTTCGCCCGACAAGGTGCGCAAGTTTCTCGATCCCGATCAGCTGAAGCTATATGATCTGGTCTGGAAACGCGGCATCGCCAGCCAGATGGCATCGGCCGATATCGAGCGCACAACGGTAGAAATCATTGCTGACGGCAAGGGTCGCAAGGCCGGCCTTCGCGCCACCGGCTCGGTAATCAAGTTTGACGGCTTCATCGCCGCCTATACCGATCAACGCGAAGAAGGCGAAGCACCGGAGGACGGCGAGGATGATGGCCGCCTGCCGGAAATCAATGCGAAAGAACAGCTGGCGCGCCAGAAGATCAACGCCACCCAACATTTCACCGAACCGCCGCCGCGTTACAGCGAAGCGAGCCTGATCAAGAAGATGGAAGAATTGGGCATTGGCCGCCCTTCCACCTATGCCTCGACACTGGGAACTTTGCGCGACCGCGAATATGTGGTGATCGACAAGCGAAAATTGATTCCTGCCGCCAAAGGCCGTCTGGTCACCGCATTTCTGGAAAGCTTCTTCACGCGTTACGTCGAATATGACTTTACCGCTTCACTTGAAGAAAAGCTTGACCAGATTTCCGCCGGCGAACTGAACTGGAAGGATGTGCTGAGAGAATTCTGGACCCAGTTCCTGTTCCATATCGACCAGACCAAGGAACTGCGCGTCACCAATGTGCTGGATGCGCTCAACGAGCATCTCGCCAGCCTGGTTTTCCCCAAGCGCGAAGACGGTAGCGACCCACGTATCTGCCAGGTTTGCGGAACCGGAAACCTGTCGCTGAAACTCGGCAAATACGGCGCTTTTGTCGGCTGCTCGAATTATCCGGATTGCAATTTCACGCGACAATTGTCGAGTGACGCAAACGGCGAAAACGACGCGGCCGCATCAAACGAGCCCAAGGCATTGGGCAAGGACCCGATGACGGACGAGGACATCACGCTTCGTTCTGGCCGCTTCGGACCCTATGTTCAGCGTGGCGAAGGCAAGGAAGCCAAGCGCTCCAGCCTGCCCAAGGGCTGGACTCCGGATTCAATCGACCATGAAAAAGCCCTCGCTCTGCTCGGCCTGCCGCGCGATATCGGCCAGCATCCCGAAAGCGGCAAGATGATTTCATCAGGGCTGGGCCGCTACGGGCCTTTCCTGCTGCACGACGGCGGCTATGCCAATCTTGAATCCATCGAGGATGTCTTTTCAATCGGCCTCAACCGCGCCGTCTCGGTCCTGGCCGACCGGGCCAGCAAGAATGCGGCAGGCGGCGGGCGCGGACGCTCGGCGACCACTGCGCTCAAGGAACTCGGCGACCATCCAGATGGCGGTTCAATCACCGTGCGGGACGGCCGCTATGGCCCCTATGTCAATTGGGGCAAGATCAATGCGACCCTGCCCAAGGGCAAGGAACCTTTGTCAGTCACCATGGAAGAAGCATTGGTGTTGATCGCCGAACGCGCAGCCAAGGCTCCGGCCGGCAAGACCGGGCGCAAGCCGGCCCGCGCCAAAACCGAAGGCGCGGCCGGCGCCGCCAAGACAAGCCGTGCCAAGACCACCAAAGCAAAGGCTGCCAAGCCTAAAACTGCTGCTGCCAAGACCACCAAAACCACGGCAGCCGCCAAAGCCAAAAAGGCCTGACGCCCGTGGCAAAAACTCCCAGAACGCCTGGCGCGCCGGGCGGGCGCAAGACATCCCGCAAGGCCCAGCCGAATGCGGACCCGGTGACCATCGTGCCTGGGGCCATTCCAAGCCGCGAAGTGATCTTGCGGTTCATTACCGAGCATCCGCAAAAAGCCTCCAAGCGGGAAATTTCCAAGGCATTCGGATTGAAAGGCGATCTCAGGGTCGAACTCAAGGATCTGCTGCGCTCTCTGGAAGAAGAAGGCCTGATTGAAAAGAAACGTAAATCACTGGTCCGTCCGGGCGCATTGCCGCCGGTGACGGTTCTCGACATAACCACCCGCGATGTCGGCGGTGAGTTGATCGGCAGACCGGCCGAGTGGCTGCCCGAAGACGGCGTGGCGCCTGCGGTGCTCATCCGGCAATCGGCAAGTGGCCACAAAAAGGGCAAGACGCCGGTCGCCGGACTTGGCGATCGCGTTCTGGCAAAAATCTTTCCGGCCGCCGATCACGGCGGACCTGCTTATACCGCCCGTATCATCAAGGTCATCGACAAAAGCCGCACCGCTTCCATCGGCGTCTTCCGCGCCACGCCCGGCGGCGGCGGCAGGATCATGCCGATTGAAAAACGCGGCGAGGAAATCATCGTCGATCCTGATTTCACCGAAAAGGCCGCAGATGGCGATCTGGTGGAAATCGAAGTCGCCCGCCTGGGTCGCTTTGGAATGGCGCGCGCCAAGGTTTTGTCAGTCATAGGCTCGGTGGCGACCGAAAAGGCGATCTCTATGATTGCCATCCTGTCACACGGAATCCCGCATGTCTTCGGCGACGCCGTCATTGCGGAAGCTGAATCTGCCGGCCCCGCCAGCATGGCAAAACGCGAGGACTGGCGACAATTGCCGTTGATCACGATTGATCCGGCTGATGCCAAGGACCATGACGACGCAGTGTTTGCCGAACCGGATCCATCGCCGGACAACAAGGGCGGCGTGATTGTCACCGTCGCCATCGCCGATGTCTCCTGGTATGTGCGTCCGAAAACAGCCATGGATCAGGAAGCGCTCAAGCGCGGCAATTCGGTCTATTTCCCCGACCGCGTCGTTCCGATGCTGCCGGTCAGGATTTCCAACGACCTCTGCTCGCTGCGCGAAGGCGAGGACCGACCCGCCCTTGCGGTGCGGATGATCTTTTCCAAGGAAGGTCGAAAGGCCGGCCATACCTTCCATCGCATCATGATGAAAAGTGCGGCCAAGCTTTCCTACCAGCAGGCCCAGGCAGCGATAGACGGCAATCCAGATGACAAATCAGGCCCGTTGCTCGCGCCGATCCTGCGGCCTCTATGGGATGCCTATGCCATTCTCAAGCGGGAGCGCGAACGCCGACAACCGCTGGATCTGGACATGCCGGAGCGCAAGATCCTGCTCAAGCCGGACGGCACCGTTGATCGCGTCATCGTGCCGCCGCGGCTGGATGCCCACAAGCTGATCGAGGAAATGATGATCCAGGCCAATGTGGCCGCGGCAGAGACGCTGGAGAAGCGTCGCCAGCCGCTGATCTACCGGATCCATGACGGCCCTAGCCTGGCCAAGCAGGAAACGCTGCGCGAATTTCTTGCCACACTGGAGCTGACGTTGGTCAAGGGCGGCAATATGCGCGCCAACCATTTCAACGGCATATTGGCAAAGGCCGAAGGCAGGGCCTACCAGGGCATGGTCAATGAGATGGTGCTGCGGGCCCAGAGCAAAGCAATATACAGCCCCGAGAATATCGGCCATTTCGGGCTGAACCTGATGCGTTACGCGCATTTCACCTCGCCGATCCGCCGTTATGCCGACCTGATTGTCCATCGCGCCCTCGTAGGCTCGCTCGGCCTTGGAGACGGCGCGCTCACAGCGGAGGAAGAAGGCCAGCTTGATGACATCGCCGCCGAGATTTCGACCTTTGAGCGCCGCGCCATGGTGGCTGAACGCGAGACCGTCGACCGCCTGATTGCCCATTATCTCAATGGCCGCGTCGGCGAGGAATTCCAAGGCAGAGTGTCGGGCGTTACCAAATCAGGACTATTTGTCTCACTGCCCGACTATGGCGCCGACGGCTTCATACCCATATCTACACTCGGAGACGACTATTATATCTATGACGAAGCCCATCAGGCGCTGACGGGCGACAGGACCGGGCTCGGCTTCAGGCTGGGCGACAGCGTCAAGGTCAAGCTTGTCGAAGCCGTGCCGCTGGCCGGTGCGCTTCGATTTGAAATGCTCGAGGAAGGCAGAAAGATGCCGACCGCCGTGCGCTCCTTTCACAAATCCGGGCGCAGGGACAAATCCACGCCGCGCAAGAAGCCCGGCACGCGCCCGCCCCGCGGCAGACGCTGACACATCGGAGTATATTGCATGCAAACCGAATCGACGCAGGCAGCCACCCATTTTGACAATCTGCCCAAGGTGGATCGCCCGATCATTCCCGCCATGAAACGTGGTTTCCTGGGCGCCTGCCCGGCTTGCGGTTCCGGTCGCCTGTTTGGCCGCTTCCTTAAATCGGTCGATCATTGCAGCGCCTGCAACCAGGATTTTACCCACCATCGCGCCGATGATCTGCCGGCCTATCTGGTCATCGTCATTGTCGGTCATATTACCGTGGGCGGTTTCATGATGACTGATCTTGTCTGGCCCATGTCAACCTGGCTGCATCTGGCCATTTGGGCGCCATTGACCATTTTGCTGTCGCTGCTGTTGATCCAGCCAATCAAGGGCGCGGTGATCGGCCTGCAATGGGCGACACGAATGCACGGATTTGGCGACAGCGAACCCAAGCCTGAAGACACGCTTTGATTCAGGAGACCAACCATGCCTGCCAATGACATGGTTTCGTCTTCAAGGCCCGTGCGCCAGCGCCCAAGGGATGCCGCCGCCATTTTACTGATAGACCGATCCGGCGCCGACAAGACTGTTCTTGTCGGGCGTCGCTCGGTACGCCACGCCTTCATGCCCGATCTTTATGTATTTCCGGGAGGCCGCAGGGATAGCGCTGACAACCGAACGCCGATCGGATCGGATTATCATCCCATGACCGAACAATTGCTGCTGGCCGCAGTCGGCTCGCTCGCAGCACGGCGGGTTCGCGGGCTTGGCGTATGCGCCTTGCGCGAATTGTTTGAAGAAACAGGCCTGGTCAAGGGCCGCTCCTTTTCCAACCCTGACCTTTCCATATTGCGCTATGTCGCACGGGCGATCACTCCGCCGGGAAACGTGCGCCGTTACGACACGCACTTCTTTGCATGCTTCATCGACGAATTGGGCGTCGATCGCGAAATGATGAGCGACAGTTCTGAACTGTCTGATCTCCGCTTTATTGATATCGCCGGGGATATTTCGATAAAAATGCCGAAAATCACCAAAACCGTTCTTGCAGACCTGCATTCGATTGTATCATCTGAGCCGTCTTTACCTTTTGGAAGTGCAGTACCGTGCTATTTGATGCGCAATGGGCGATTCGTTCGCGACATTGTCGAGGAAAGTAAATCCTGATGTCTGAGCCCCAATCCGGCGCAGTTGAAAAAATTCATTGGCCGTCATTGGTCGCGGCGATTTCTTCCATCACTGCTGTGGGCGTTGCCATTGGCCTCGGTTTGCCGCTGCTTTCGATCATATTGGAAAAGCGCGGCATAGCGCCCACACTGATCGGCTTGAATTCGGCCATGGCCGGTATTGCAGCCATGGCCGCCGCTCCCATCACCACATGGTTGGCGCATCGCTACGGCGTCGCCACCACGATGATCTGGTCCGTCATCGTTTCAGCGTTGAGCGCCATCGGCTTTTATTATGCCGAAGATTTCTGGATGTGGTTTCCGCTTCGTTTTGCTTTTCATGGCGCAACCACAACCCTGTTCATCCTGTCCGAATTCTGGATCAATGTCGCCTCACCCCCGAAAAAGCGAGGTCTGGTTCTGGGCATATACGCCACCGTGCTGTCGCTTGGTTTCGGCACAGGTGCGGCAATTTTTTCGGTACTTGGCAGCGACGGGATCGCCCCCTTCGTGGTCGGAGCGCTGATCATCCTGCTGGCGGCCATCCCGGTTTATATAGCCCGCAATGAAAGCCCGGTGCTTGGCGACGGACCCGCGCTCAATTTCTGGCGCTATATCTTCATCGTGCCAACGGCCACCGCCGCCGTCTTCATCTTCGGCGCTGTCGAGGCCGGCGGCTTGTCGATGTTTCCGGTCTATGCCACGCGGGCGGGCTTTACCGAATCCCAGGCCGGCTATCTGCTGACGGTGATGGCTTTGGGCAATGTATTGTTCCAGATCCCCATAGGCATGATTTCCGACAGGATAAAGGACCGGCGGACGCTGCTCAGCCTGATGGCCGTGGCGGGCCTCGCAGGCGCCATTCTGATGCCGTTCTTTGCCGATGACTGGCGCATACTCTCGATCATCCTGCTATTTTGGGGCGGGTCGGTGGCCGGGCTCTACACCGTCGGCCTGAGTCACCTGGGTTCGCGCCTGCACGGTTCGGATCTCGTGGCAGCCAATGCGGCCTTCATATTTTGCTATGCGGTCGGCACGGTTGCCGGTCCGCAAACCATCGGCGCCACTATGGATGTGTTCGGCAAGGACGGATTTGCATGGGCGATTGCCGCCTTCTTCTCGATTTATGTGGTGCTTTCCATCCTCCGGCTGATTTTCCGGCCAAAACGGACTTGACTTTTGAGCGGCGATTTGTAGTTTCGCGCCAGAATTGACCGCAGCGATGAGAGAGTCCCTGCGGATCCACTTTTTTGAAAGCAGCACGACAATGGCAAAAGCAACAACCATCAAGATCAAGCTCCTGTCGACGGCAGATACCGGCTTCTTCTATGTCACCACAAAGAACAGCCGTACGATGACGGACAAGATGACCAAGACCAAATATGATCCGGTCGCGCGCAAGCACGTCGAGTTCAAGGAAGCCAAGATCAAGTAATCCGGCTTTGTCCAAGGTCCACGACCTTTCAAGGCGCGTCGCCATCGGCTGACGCGCCTTTTGCTGTTGCGCGATAATGTCCAGCACCGCCTGCCCTGTTCCACCACCGCCCTGATTCAATTCATGCGGCAAATCGCACCCATGAAAAAAGCCGCCCCGAAGGCGGCTTCTTGCATTTGAGCTTGCGGTGCTTGATCGATCAGCGCGAATAGAATTCGACGACCAGATGGGGTTCCATGACAACCGCATAGGGAATGTCGGCAAGAACCGGAACGCGAGCAAATGTCGCGACCATCTTGTTGTGATCCACTTCGATATAGTCCGGGACGTCGCGCTCGGCCAGGCCGATGGATTCCAGAACAATTATCAGCTGCTTTGATTTCTGGCGCACTTCAACCACGTCACCGGGCTTGCAACGATAAGAACCGATATTGACCCGGACACCATTGACGGTGACATGGCCGTGATTGACGAACTGACGGGCGGCAAAAACAGTCGGAACGAACTTGGCGCGATAGACAATCGCATCCAGGCGCGACTCGAGAAGACCAACCAGGTTTTCCGGCGTATCACCCTTGCGACGGGCAGCTTCGGCAAAGATTGCGCGGAACTGCTTTTCGCTCAGGTCGCCATAGTAACCCTTCAGCTTCTGCTTGGCACGGAGCTGCACGCCGAAATCGGAGAGCTTGCCCTTGCGGCGCTGACCATGCTGGCCAGGACCATATTCACGACGATTGACCGGGGACTTGGGACGACCCCAGATATTTTCACCCATACGGCGATCAAGTTTATATTTAGACGATGCGCGCTTGCTCATCGCATTTCCTTTCTTGGTTGTATTTCAACCTGTTGCCAGGCATTTTGAAGGAAACACGCCCTCCTCTGAACCTTGGGTAAGTTTCCAAGGGTCCGACAGGTTTCTTTACGTTAGCGAACGAAGAATCCACGGGACATGCAGTTATTTTGCCCGATTGCCATTGCAGGAAAAATCGCCTGTTTTGGCCAAAGAACAAGGCCACCGGACATTGCTGCCCGGTGCTTGCGTGGCTTCTATGCATTCCCCGCGAAAATGTCAACGCCGCACCTTGAAATACAGGCAATTGCCACCCATCTGCACCTGAACAGTAGCCGGGCCCCTCTGACGCGATACCCGGACGTCGCGTGATGTCGGAAACTGAAGCCAACCATCGTCCGGGTATATGGTTGCTTGATGCAAATCCTCATGAATGATTTTTTGGGAACACCCGTCTGGATGTGGGCCAGTTTCCTAACCGTAGTCGCCGTTCTGCTGGTGCTCGATCTCGGCGTCTTCCACAAATCCTCGCGCGAGATCGGCATCCGCGAAAGCCTTTGGCTGACGAGTTTTTATATCGCCATCGCCGTCCTCTTCGGTGGCTGGATATGGTATCAAACCGGCCAGCAGGCAGCCATTGAATATCTCACCGGCTTCGTCATTGAAAAAAGCCTGGCGATGGACAACATTTTCGTCATTGCCATGATTTTCGGCTATTTCTCCATTCCGAGGCGATACCAACACCGCGTCCTTGTCTGGGGCATTTTGGGCGTCATCGTGCTGCGCGGCGTAATGATCGCAGGCGGCGTGGCCCTGGTGGAGAATTTCCACTGGGTGCTGTACCTGTTTGCCGCATTCCTGGTGATTACCGGCATCCGCATGCTGTTTGCTTCAGGCGGCGGCCATGATCTCGAAAACAATCCGGCCCTGCGATTCCTCCGACGTCACTTGCCGGTCGCCGACAGGTTGCATGGCGAACATTTCTTCATCCGCCAGCCCGATCCGGCTTCCGGCAAGCTAAAAACCTTCGTCACGCCGCTTTTCCTGGCGCTGATCATGGTGGAGAGCGCGGATGTGATCTTCGCGGTGGATTCGATACCGGCGATCTTTGCCATCACAACAGATCCCTTCATCGTCTATACATCCAATATTTTCGCCATCCTTGGCCTGCGGGCGCTCTATTTTGCACTGTCGGCGATGATCGACCGCTTCGCCTATCTCAAATATGCGCTGGCCGCCGTGCTGATCTTCGTCGGTTCAAAGATCTTCCTGGCCGACATGTTGGGTCTTGCGAAGATCCCGCCTGCCCTGTCGCTGGGTGTTACGCTCGGCATCCTTGCCGCCGGTGTCGTGGGCTCGCTCTGGGCGACCCGGAAGCAGGACAGGGTTAAGACAGGCTGAAATTGATCAGCCGGCCTTTCCGGCCGGCACCGCCAAGGGCAGTTATTCCGCTGCCGACTGTGTCAGCAGGCCCGGTGCTGCGGCATTGGCATCGCCCGGAAGGGTCTCGACACCGAGATCCGGAAAAGCGGCAATTCGATTGCCCTTGATGTCTGCGTGAACCACGATCAATCCCTGCTCTTCGAAGTAACCGATCAAGCGGCGGGCGCGGCGGACCGAATGGGTGCCGTAGATCCGGGCGATGGTTGCATCGGGCGGACAGGCCTGCTGCCTGATCGCGGCCTGCGCCATCAACAGGAATACGCCCTGCATGTCCTCCATGACACCGGAAAGAAGCGCGAGCGCTTTCTGCCAGGCATCGCTGGAGGCGGTTTCATCATCGACGCCGGATCGGATGACCGCCATGCGGCGGCGAAACCCGGACAAGAGAAGCGGTGCGCCGGGAATGCGCCGGATGCGGCAGCGCACGAGGAAATCCTGATAGAGTTCACCATCGGGACGGAACGCGGATGCCGGATCGGATAGCACCTCGCCCAGCGCCATGCAGATCATCGCCTCGCGCTCGCTGTCACTGACGGCCGCGACTGTCGGCCGGCCAGGCGCAGGTTCAGGGTTTTCCGGCCGTGGCCGCGACAATTCCGCCAGGATGTCACTGGTCGGACGCGGCGCAGGCGGCTGGGGACGGCGCAGGACAGGACGGGAAAGTTCAGAAATATCCGGCGTGAAAATCAGGTCGGCGGCATCATCAGGCGCATCGGGCAACGGCACCAGCTTGGGCGAGGACGAGCGCGCCGAAGTCTCCACCCCGCCGATCATCACCTTCAGCGGACGGCGTGACAGGGCCGGCCCCAATGCGATGAAGGAACCGCGCGGCAGATCGCGGAACATTTCGGCCTGCCGCCGGTCAAGGCCGAGAAGATCGGCCGCGCGCGCCATGTCGATGTCAAGAAATGTGCGGCCCATCAGGAAGTTGGAAGCCTCTGCGGCAACGTTCTTGGCAAGCTTGGCCAGTCTCTGTGTGGCAATCACCCCGGCAAGTCCGCGCTTTCGACCACGGCACATCAGGTTGGTCATGGCGCCCAGCGACAATTTCCGGACTTCATCCGTCACTTCGCCGCCAACGGCGGGAGCAAACAATTGCGCTTCATCCACCACCACCAGAACCGGATACCAGAAATCCCGGTCAGCATCGAAAAGCCCGTTGAGAAAGAGGCCGGCTGTCCGCATCTGATCTTCGACATCCAGGCCTTCCAGCGAGAGAATGCAGGATACGCGATGCTGCCGGATCCGGTTGGCGATTCCCAGCAACTCACCTTCGCTGCGCGCGCCTTCGATGACCACATGGCCATAACGCTCTGCCAGCGTGACAAAATCGCCCTCCGGATCAATCACCACCTGTTGCACCCAGGGTGCGGATTGCTCCAGCAAACGCCGGAGAAGATGGGATTTTCCCGAACCGGAATTTCCCTGGACAAGCAAGCGGGTCGCCAGCAGTTCCTCAAGATCAAGGCCGGAGCGATCACCGCCCGCAGCAGTGCCCATGTCAATTCCTGCTGTCATTGCCGTCCTCGTTCATTGCAGTCCATGCTCTATCAAGCTTCCAGGCACTTTGCGCGGCCCGAATCGCCGAACCCACAGGCAAGTCATGTTTGATGCCGATCAATGCCAAGGCAAGCCATGACGTGCATTTTCAGGGCCAACCGACAGGAGACAGACATGAAGATTTTGATCGTCTATGCCAGCATCGAAGGCCAGACCCGCAAGATCGCTGAAACCGCAGCGGCAAGAATTGAAGCGAAAGGTCACCAGGCGGCGCTGATGAATGTTGCCATGATGGCCGAATTTTCGCTGGAAAACCCCGACGGCGTCATGCTGATGGCGCCCATCCATGCCGGCCGGTACCCGACGCCTTTCGTCGATTTTGTGCATCGTGAACAGGCATGGCTCAACGGCCTGCCGCTTGCATTGGTATCGGTGACTTTGGCAATCGGCAGCGAAAACGAAGACGAGCGCAAACAAGCGGCAAGTTTCCCTGACGCCTTGCAGGCCGAGACCGGCATCAAGCCCGCGCTCATCCACAATGCGGCAGGCGCGCTCCGCTTTACCGAATATGATTTCTTCAAACGCTGGATCATGCGCTACATCGCTGGTGACCTTGCCCCGTTGACCTAATCCGGTTTGAAGTTCGTTTTGGCCCATCGAGAGGACCAGAACATGAAACGAAGCCGCTTCACGGAAGAGCAGATCATCGGGATACTGAAGGAACACGAGTCCGGAATTCCTGTT
>JBGSIT010000114.1:0-41438 GCA_041742335.1 Rhizobiaceae bacterium | reverse complement strand
CAAAACAGGAATTCCGGACTCGTGTTCCTTCAGTATCCCGATGATCTGCTCTTCCGTGAAGCGGCTTCGTTTCATGTTCTGGTCCTCTCGATGGGCCAAAACGAACTTCAAACCGGATTAGGTCAACGGGGCAAGGTCAGGCGCATTCCGCAAAGCGAAATTGATCGCCACCTGAAGGCCATGGCGAACAGTGAATGGTATGGCTATGAAGGCGAACTGGAATGGGCGGCCATCAGGCGCAGGCTCGATGCCGAAGGCTCACGCTATTCGACCTGACAACCGGGCAAAGCGGAATTGCCGTCAAGGAACGGCATAAAGCCATGCTGCTTTCAGATCCGCGAAAGCAGTTCCGCCTTTTTGGCCTGGAATTCCTCGTCGGTCAAAATGCCCTTGGCGTGAAGGGAGGCCAGTTTTTCGATCTTGGCGAAGATATCTTCCGCAGATACAGGCCCGGCATTCTGCGGGGCTTGTTTATGATCCTGTACAGAAAAAATGGCAGGCGTGGAAAATGTCTCAACCGGCCCGACCGTGGACATTGGCATGGCTGCTTCCGTCCCCGACTGGCCTGTCGGGTCCCGCGCGTCGGCCCTTGCGGTTGGCACAATCCTCAATTCCGACACGCGCACCAGGCCATGCTGCGAGGTGAAGCTGAGGGATTGGTCGCCGCTTTGCTGTTGGGAAAAACCGGCGATCATGTGATCGGCCGTATCATAAACCGTCACCCGCCCGCCAACCTTGATGGCCAATCGGCGGGTGGTCGGGAAAAAGGCGTAATGCAGGTCGTTTTGCGTGCCGACCGCTCCGGCCTGGCCCAATTCTTCGGGCCACCAATGGGCGCTGGACCGCGAACCGGGAACAAACAAGCTGGATGCGCTGGATTGTGATTGCGCCTGGAAAAGCCCCTCGCCGTCCGGCGCCAGCGTGGTTTCGCCGCGCGCCAGAACGGCAAGTTCCGAACACAACCCGTCAACCCTGGCTTTCAGGCCATTATTGAACATGTCGCCGACCATCGTCATGCCGCCCTGCGACCATTGACCCATGCCGCCGATATCGGGATGATTGAACTGCGCTTGGGTCGTCTGGCCGGCCACGACGGCCTGAAGCAGATGTTCGACAGCGCCATAGCTGACCCCGTAACGGCTGGCCATATCGGCAAGAACCTTGCGGCCTTCCTCGGTAAGTGGTCTCATGTAAGCGGTCCCTGGATTGTTTGTCGTGCAGCATCAATGAACGGCACTGGCTTGCCTTTGTCTACCATGGGGTATCGGCCTTTGCCATTGCAAATCAATTCATGGCCAGTCTGCAAAGGTCGTTGAAAGCACCACGGCCTGCGGGTCGACAGCGCTTCGGGCAAGTTGCCGGTAGCCCAAAGCCCGGTCTTTCGCTTGAAGAAGTGACGTGAACTTCGGCTCCGTGTTTCGATTTCACATTCACTGAAAATCAAAAGAATAAGCCAGAAGATTGCACTCCCTTCGAAAGATGCGGAGTAGACTTCACTCTAGCTTTTTGGCAGGAGGCTCAACCAGCACCGATGTTGACACGCGACATGCCGTCGGCATTCATGGGAAAAATCCGAAGCTGCTTCTTCCGCACAGACGCAGATCCGCACACTATAACCAATGACTGGGGGGGCGAATGGCTGCCTTTAATGGAGCGCCTGCATTATCTACATGGTACTGGTCGGCGGCAACCGGAAATTTGAGGGCGCCATCCTTGAAGCGAGCCTGTGCTTCATCATCGAAACCTGGTTCGCCAGCACCGGCGTCTGGTATCTCGTCGGACTGGGCGCGACGGCCGTGCTGTTACCCGCTTCCGACGGCGCATGCTGGATCAATGGCGCCAACCTTGCCGTCGACGGCAGGCTGGAAGCCTCCATCAATGCCGAAGTCCTGACTTTCTGATTTCACTCTTCCAAAGGAGCGTCCCCATGAACATTTTCCTTCTCATCGACGGCGAAGAACGGGCGGCCATGAGCGGTCGAACCTTCGAGCGTCGCGATCCCTTTACCGATGAAGTCGCCTCGGTCTCGCCGGCCTCAGGGCTGGATGACGCAAAAGCGGCGATTGCCGCAGCCTCCGCAGCCTTTCCGGAATGGTCGCGTACGGGTCCCGGCGCGCGCCGCGCCTTGTTGCTCAAGGCGGCAGACATCATGGAAGCCAAGGTCGGCGATTTTACCAAATTGATGATCGAGGAAATCGGCGCCACGGCGCCATGGGCCGGTTTCAATGTGATGCTGGCCTCCGGCATGCTGCGGGAAGCAGCCTCGATGACAACGCAGATCACCGGCGAGGTCATCCCCTCCAACAAGCCCGGCACCCTTGCCATGGGCATCCGTCAGGCAGCCGGCGTTTGCCTCGCCATGGCGCCATGGAATGCGCCGGTCATCCTGGGCACACGCGCTGTCGCCATGGCGATTGCCTGCGGCAATACCGTGATCCTGAAAGCGTCCGAACAATGCCCCGGCACCCATCGGCTGATCGGCCAGGTGCTGCATGAAGCGGGCCTGCCAAAGGGCGTCATCAATGTCCTGACCAATGCGCCGGAAGATGCGCCGGCCATTGTTGAATACCTGATTGCCGACAAAGCGGTGCGGCGGGTCAATTTCACCGGTTCGACAAAGGTCGGCCGGATCATCGGCGAGCTTTGCGGCCGCCAGCTGAAACCTGCACTGCTTGAACTCGGCGGCAAGGCCCCGCTGATCGTATTGGCCGACGCCGACATTGATGCGGCCGTCAACGCCGCCATCTTCGGCTCCTTCATGAACCAGGGCCAGATCTGCATGTCGACGGAGCGGATCATTGTCGACGAAAAGATTGCCGATGAATTCGTGGCGAAGCTTTCAGCCCGCGTAGCCCAGCTTCCAGCAGGCGATCCGCGCGGCCGTGTGGTTCTAGGCGCCATGGTCAACATGGCGTCAGCCGTCAAGATGGACGAACTGATCGCCGACGCCGTCAAGCAGGGCGCCAAACTGGTGGCAGGCGGCAATCGCAATCGTACCGTGGTGGATGCCTCGCTTCTTGACGGCGTCACGACGGCGATGCGCATCTATGGGGAAGAATCCTTCGGTCCGGTCAAATCGGTCATTCGCGCCAAGGACGAGGAAGACGCGATCCGCATCGCCAATGATACTGATTACGGCCTGTCAGCGGCAATTTTCAGCCGCGATATCCAGCGCGCCATGGCCATTGCCGCCCGTATTGAAACCGGCATCTGCCATATCAACGGCCCGACGGTATCCGACGAACCGCAAATGCCGTTCGGCGGCGTCAAAGGCAGCGGCTACGGCCGCTTTGGCGGAAAGGCGGCCATTGCTGAATTTACCGATCTGCGCTGGATCACCATTGAAGATCCGAACCAGCATTATCCGTTCTGACCGAAACAATCGGGAGGCGGATAGCTGCCTCCCCAATTCAATCGCCGGTTTTCAGCTGTCAGTCCCAAGGCTTGTGATTGATCCGGGCTTGTGATCGATCCGGCAAGCCAATGGCCAACCAGCGGATAGCCTTGCTTCATCACGTGATCGACCGGCATGTTCGCGAACACCGGCCGGCGACTTTCCATGCTTCGCAAATCGGCATCCCGGCAACCCATCTCAATCGTCTGGCCCGCGACCAGACCGGTCGCTCAACCCACCAGTTGATTGCAAACCGCTTGGTCGACCAGGCGCGCCGTGACCTGTTGTTTACCCGGATATCAGTCCAGGGCATGAGCTATCAGCCGGGATTCTCCGACCCCGCCTATTTCACCTGGTTCTTTACGGGTCAGGCAGGGATTTCGCCAAACTGTCATTCTAGCGTTGCACTTGCCGATTCCATCCAGCCGAGCCCCGCAATCGTGCCATTTGCGGGCCGGTATTCACATCCGACATAACCTTTATATCCGAGATCATCCAGGGCTTTGAAGATTCTGAAATCATTGAGTTCGCCGCTGCCGGGTTCATGGCGGAGCGGAACGGCGGCGACCTGGACATGACCGATGATCGGCATCATCGCCCGCAATGCTTCCAGCACATCGCCATGCAGGATCTGGCGATGGTAGATATCGAATTGCAATTTGAGATTGGGATGGCCTAATTCGTTGATGATATCTGCAGCCATATTGAAATCGTTCAGGAAATATCCCGGCATGTCGCGCCCATTGAGTGGTTCGATCAAGAGGCCGATTCCGGCCCTGGCGGTTGCGTCAGCGGCAAAAGCAAGGCTGTCCCGGTAGGTTTTGCTCGCCGCGACATCGTTTGACGGTGCTTTGCCGGCCATCATATGCAAGCGTGCTGCACCGATGATCTGGCCGTATTCGATGGCCATTCGCACGCTTTGGCGGAAATCTGCCTGACGCCCGGCAATTGCTGCAAGGCCGCGCTCGCCCTTTTGCCAATCGCCCGGAGGCATATTGAAAAGGGCGACTGCCAAACCCGCCGCCGCAATGCGATCAGCAATCTCCTGTGGCGTCAAATCATAGGGAAACAGGAACTCGACTGCCTTGAACCCGGCTGCGGAGGCAGCAGCAAAGCGATCCAGAAATGCGTGTTCTCCGAACATCATCGACACATTTGCGGCGAAACGGGGCACTTGAATTTCTCCTGGACATTGCTGCGGATCATTGTTCGGCGATCCGGCATCCGGAGCGCTGCTTTCAAACCGGCTCATGAAACCCGGGCGAGCGCCATTCTCTTGGCCGGGATGATGGTCTTCAGCGGCAAATGATCGGATGCGAGACGGGCAAGCGGGGTATCATGGACTTCCACCGGATCAATCAAGCCATCCTGATTGGCAACGATGCGGTCAAGCGCCAGAAACGGAAAGCGTGAGGGAAAGCTTGCAACCGGCGCAGGCAGGCGTCCGAAAGCCGGATGCAGCCCTGCAAGCGCCGAGCGCCTGCCGCGCCGCCACTCATTGAGATCGCCGAGCAGCAATGTCGGCATATCGTGTTTTTCCTGCATGAGACGGACAATCTTCTCGGTCTGCTGACAACGCGAATGGCGCAGCAGACCCAGATGCGCGCCGATGATCCGCAAATTGAAATTCTCGAGGAATTCGATTTCGGTCACGATCGCGCCGCGCGATTCAAGTCCGGGCAGCCGGATTTCATGAACATCGCGGATCGTTCCCTGACGGTAGAGGATGATGTTTCCATGCCAGCCATGGGCTGCCGAAGGATTAAGCAGCGGGATCGGCAGCAGGCCACTGCGCCGCTCCAGCGCTTCAAGATCCAACAACCCCTTGCGGGTCCCGAACCTTGTATCGACTTCCTGCAGCGCAATGACATCCGGTGTCATTTCCTCAATCACCCGGGCGATGCGCGCAGGATCGAAAACCCCGTCAACACCCACGCATTTGTGAATATTGTAGGACGCCACCACGATGCCGTCGCCTTTATCCTCCGCACGCCGCGGCGTGCAGGCGGGAGGCGAGGCAAGTTGCATGCGGGAACGAGCAAGGTTGAATGCATTCCGGATCGCCAAGCCTTTCATCCTCCATGACCTTCAACTGCCGCCAACAAGCAACGCATAAGCTTGATGCACATCATGATTCCGGTTCTCCAAAGGCTATTCTCATAAGAAGGGAGAGCCAAGCCACAAAATCTTTTCGACCAGCCGCAACAGAAACGGTCGCCTCTGCAATGCCCTGAGATCAACCTGAGTCGCAAGCTGGATGGCATTGTCGATCCGCTTTTCAATATCGGCGGCAAAATCCGGATCGAATATTTCAAGATCGACTTCAAAGTTGAGCCGCAGCGAGCGCGGATCGAGATTGGATGAGCCGACAAAGGCCCAATTACCGTCCACCGCCATCAGTTTTGAATGATTGAAAGCGCCGTCCGCCCGCCAGATCCGGCAATTGGGAACCAGGATCTGGTCAAATTGAGCCGTCATCGCCAGATCCACCAGCAGCAGATTGTTTTGCCTGGGCACGACGATATCCACCGCGATACCCCTTCTTGCGGCGGTAACGAGCGCGGCAATCAATTCGCGGTCAGGCAGGAAATAGGGCGACATGATGCGAATGGATCTGCGCGCAACGGAAAAGGCGCCCATCAGGATTTTCTGGTTGGTCGCCATGGTCAAATCCGGACCGGAGGCCACCACCCGCATAGCGACGGGGTGGGAGGGATCGTCAAATCGCCGCTCCGAATAAGCCGGCATTGGCGACTCCTGCCCCCGTGCAAACCGCCAGTCCTCCACCGCCACGGCGTGAAGATCGGCGACCACGGGCCCCGTGAGCCGGAAGTGGGTATCTTTCTGGTGATCTTCTCCGGTAATTTCAGCGCTGAAGGCCTCACGGACATTCATGCCGCCGGTAAAGGCAAGCTCGTCATCAATTATCAGGATCTTGCGGTGGGTGCGCAGATTTGCATAGGGCAGCCTCAGGCCGGTAATGATGCGACCATTGAAACTTTCGACTTTGACGCCGCCGGCCCGAAGATGGCCCACGATGCTGGGAACGGAATAACGCGCTCCTACGGCATCGATCAGCACCCTGACAACCACGCCGCGCGCCACTGCGGCAATCAACCGGTCAGCAAATTTTACGCCGATTTCATCATTGTCAAAAATATAGGTTTCCATCAGGATATGACGCTTGGCCGCATCAATTGCACCGCTCATCGCTGCATAAGCGCGATCGCCGTCATCCAGAATCTCGATGCTGTTGCCGGATGTCAGCGGAAAACCGGCCACGCTGTCGCCCAGAAGTTTCAACCCGACCAGTTCATCTGAAAGCCTGACAGGCTCGGGCAAATCCCGGCGGGCAGCGCCCGGACCGGACAGATGCGGATGCGTTGAACCCATGATGCGGCGAACCACCAGGGCCCGTCTCCTGATCCTGTTGATGCCGGCGACAAAATAAATCAGCGCGCCGACCAGAGGCGAAAGCAGGATGACGCCGACCCAACCGGCCGCCGAGCGGACATCCTCCTTCGTCATGGTCGCATGAATGGCCGCCGCCGCGCCCAGCACGACAGACACGGTCGCCAGAATATGCGGCCAGTAGACGGAGAGAAATTCGCTCATTCATTCAACCATATTCATTGTCACAATCCTCGGCGCTGTCGTCAGGCACCCTTGAGCCGCCAAGTTGCCCCCGACAGGGCGCAATCAGGCGATATAGTACCCACCATATAGTATTGATTGACACTTTTCGCTTGGCTGCGACCCGTTTGCCGGAACAGAAGGCCAAACAACCGCCCTTTGATTATGGAAATTCATTGAGCACCAGTCAGCCGGAGGACGTCGAAAGCAAATTTGCCCGGTTATCAAAATTTAACAAGCCGAATAAAAGCCGGCAGCATCTGGACTGCTAACATGCTAGCATGTTAACAAGGCCCCTATTGCCCATCAGGAAACCTCGTCATGTCCGCCAATGCCATCCGCCTGCACCAACTCGATACCGTTGCCATCGCCCTTGATGATCTTGCCGCCGGCCTTGAGCTTGCCGAATTCGGCGTGACCCTGGCCGAGCCCGTCAGGCGCGGCCACAAGATTGCGCTCAAGGACATGGAAACAGGCGGCAAGCTCTTCCGCTACGGCCAGATCATCGGGCAGGCGACAGCGCCGATCAAGGCCGGCCAGCATGTTCACACCCACAATCTGGGAATGGGCGAGCATTCGCAGGATTATGCGATATCACAAGGCAATGCCGCTTTGCCCGCCATTGATGAAGGCCGCACCTTCATGGGCTATCATCGCGCCGATGGCAAAGTGGGAACGCGCAATTATGTCGGCGTCGTCACCACGGTGAACTGCTCGGGCAGCGTCGCCCGCTTCATCGCCGAGGCGCTGGAGCGCGAACCCTGGTTCCAGGCGCTGGAAAATGTCGACGGCATTGTTCCCATCGTTCACGGATCAGGTTGCGCCATCGACTCCAAGGGCGAAGGCTATGAAACCCTGTTCCGCACCCTGGCCGGTTATACGCAGCATGCCAATTTCGGCGGCGTGCTGCTGGTCGGGCTTGGTTGCGAAGTCATGCAGATCCCTGCGCTCGTCGGCTCCGGACGGATGCGCGAAGACAATAATTTCCGCTACATGACCATCCAGCAGCAGGGCGGCACCCGCAAGACCATCGAGGCGGCCATTGCCGAACTCAAGGGCATTTGCGAAGTGGCCAACAAAGTGGTTCGCCAACCCGCGCCCCTGTCCAAGCTGATGGTGGGCATGCAGTGCGGCGGATCGGACGGCTATTCGGGCATTACCGCCAATCCTGCGCTGGGGGCGGCTTCAGATTTGCTGGTGCGCCATGGCGGCACGACCATTCTTTCCGAAACGCCTGAAATTTACGGGGCCGAACATCTCCTGACCCGCCGGGCCGCCTCGCCTGACATCGCAGAGGCGCTGATCAAGCGCATCGCATGGTGGGAAGATTATGCGGCGCGCAATGGCGGCGAGATGGACAACAACCCCTCGCCCGGCAACAAGCGCGGCGGCTTGACAACAATTCTTGAAAAATCCCTCGGCGCGGTCGCCAAAAGCGGCACCGCTCCGCTTGCCGGCTTTTACAAATTCGCCGAACCGGTGACCACGCCCGGATTTGTTTACATGGACAGCCCCGGCTATGACCCGGCTTCCGTTACCGGCCAGATCGCCTCGGGCGCCAACCTCATCGCCTTTACCACCGGGCGCGGATCGGTCTCCGGCTACAAGCCGACTCCCTGCCTTAAACTCGCCACCAATTCGGAAATGTATGCCCGGATGTCGGAAGACATGGATATCAATTGCGGCGACATCATCACCGACGGCGTTTCCATTGAAAAGAAGGGCGAGGAGATATTCGAGGCCATGGTGCGGGCCGCTTCCGGCGAGGAAACCAAGAGCGAGGCGCTCGGCTTCGGCAGCACCGAATTCGTGCCCTGGCAAATCGGCGCGGTGATGTGAAGCCATGTCGAAGATCGACCAGGTCTATGGCAGCCTCCGTTCGATGATCATATCGGGCGAGCTTGCGCCGGGAAGCCTGATTGACAAGGTCCAGCTCGCAGAACAGCTCGACGCTTCCCGCCAGCCCATCAGCGGCGCGGTGGAACGCCTGGCATTTGAGGGCCTGGTGGAGATCCGCCCGCAGCACGGCTCCTTTGTCACAAAACTAAACGAGGCGGTGCTGAAGGACTGGCTATTGGTGCGCTCTGCGTTGGAAACCGAATTTGCAGTGCGGTTTGCCACTCTTGCGCCGCAGGAAGAAATCGCCGAACTCGCGCGCAATTTCCGCTACCAGTTGGCGTCTGCCGAGATCGGCGATGTCGAAGGCGTCTATGCGCTCGATATCAGCTTCCATCATATCATTTCCCGCTTCACCCCGTCGGCCGAGGGCCACGCAATGCTGGAGCGCGCGCAGGCCAATCTCGGCCGGATCCGCCGCCTCATGCTGCCCGAACCGGGCCGGTTGCAACACACGATCGCGGAGCATAGGGCCTTGTTTGAAGCGCTTTCCGCCGGCAAGCCGCAAGCTGCGGCTACCGCCATGCGCGCGCATATCGAGAGCGTGACGCTTTATCTGCAACATTTCATAGCCATCAACCCGGCCCTTTTTGGCGCGCAACAGGATCAATCATGAAAACAAACCATTGGGACAGAATCGGCAACGGCGGCATTGATTTTACACAGCTGGGTTTCGGTTCAGCGCCGCTTGGCAACCTTTACAAGGCGATTTCCGACGCGGAAGCCGATGCCACGCTCAATACTGCCTGGGACAGCGGGGTACGCTATTTCGACACCGCGCCGCAATATGGCCTCGGCCTTTCCGAGCGGCGGATCGGTCGCTTTCTCCGTTCAAAGCCGGCGTCTGATTATGTGCTGTCCACCAAGATCGGTCGTCTCCTGCGTCTTTGCAAGCCGGAAGAAAGGCTCGGCATTGGCAAATTTATCGAAGTACCCTCCCGACAGGAAGTCTTTGACTATAGCTATGACGGCGTCATGCGCTCAATTGAATTTTCGTTGGAGCGGCTGGGGCTGGACAAGATCGACATCATCTTCGCCCATGATCTCGACGCGTTTTCCCATGGCAGCATCGAAAAACGCGATCACTATATCGATGAATTCATGGCTGGCGGCTACGGGGCTTTGGTTTCGCTGCGCGACCAGGGCGTCATCAAGGCCTTTGGCGCCGGCGTCAATGAATGGGAAGCCTGCCGGATTCTGGCCGATCGCGGCGACATGGACCTGTTCCTGCTGGCCGGCCGTTACACCCTTCTTGAGCAGGAGGCCTTGGAAAGCTTCCTGCCCTTCTGCGTTGAACGGGGCATCGGCATCGTGCTGGGCGGCGCGTTCAATTCCGGGATTCTGGCGACGGGCCCGGTCGAGGGCGCAATGTACAACTACGACCTCGCGCCGCCGGCTATTCTTGAACGTGTTCGCAAGATCGAGGCGGTATGCCGCCAGTTCAATGTCCGGCTGATCGACGCGGCATTGCAGTTTCCGCTGCGCCACCCGGCGGTTGTGTCCCTGATTGCCGGGATGCAGGGAAAAAGCCAGATCGACAGCGCCATGACCTCGCTGGTCGCCCGCATTCCCGACGCGCTATGGGCTGAACTGAAAAAACAGGGATTGATGCGGACTGATGCGCCGGTCTGAAACAACTATTCCGTGATCGGGGTAAACCGCGCAGCCAGCGTGTGGCGGTGCCCCGGATAGATCAGCCTGACGCGGGTGATGGTGGCCGTCTGGTTCCAGGTCCGCCGTTCGATCACCAAACAGGCCGCACCCAAAGGAATGCCGAGTTGTTCAGCCATATGGGCATCGGCATTCATCGCCTCGATGCGATGTTCGGCAGCACTCCACGGCACCTTGCTGATCAGCCAGGCGCTCGGCGCCACCTCGGTGAATGCCTCCTGTTCGGCTTCCGGCACGGCTTGCAGGTTGATCAGGCGCTCTTCCAGGCAAAAGGGCTTGCCGCCGGCATCGTGAAGTGCGACCAGTTCGGTGACCCTTCCCGGCCCCTTCAGTTCCAGCGCCTTGCGGTCGGCGGCCTGCGCCTGCCGGTCATGCCGCGATACCATCCTGTAACGGTAAGGCAGTCCCAGGGATTGCACTTCCAGCTTGATGTCATGGATTTCCAGAACGGCCGACTGGGCCTTCGGCTGGGTGACAAAACTGCCGGATTTCCGGCGTCTCTCGATCAATCCGCGCTTGACGAGTTCGCTCATCACCTTGTTGACCGTCATGCGCGAACAGCCATATTGAGCCGTCAATTCATGCTCGAACGGAATTTTATGTCCCGGCGGCCATTCCCCTGACAGGATCTTGCCTTCGACCTCTTCCAGAATGCGCCGATGCAATGACGGCTTTGTTGCCGTTTCCACAGGTTCGACACTATGCTGATCTTGGGAAATCTCGCTCTCCAGTTTTCGCTCCATCCGTATTCGCAATCCTTTATCCGCTCCGGCTCACAAAACCGAGAGTTTTTTCATGCAGGCAGCAAAACGTTCCGCGACGCGCTGGCGATGCCGATGGGCGCCATTTTCCACCTGCCTTGAACCATGCACCCAGACGCAATCCACTTTGACGCCATTGGCGAAGATCCATGAATCGAGCATGAAATCCGCCTTCGGCCGCTGCCCGAAATCCGGTTTGAGGCTGACCATGTCGGCGCTGTTGCCGATTGCCAGGCCGCTGGCCACGCCCAGAGCCCTCGCCCCGCCATTTGTGGCAGCATCAAACAGGCCCCGTCCCGTCGATATGCCCGGCTTTGTCATCACATTGCGGGAACGATGAAAAAGCCTTTGGGAATATTCAAGTTGACGCAACTCGTCGCAAACGCCGATCATGATATTGGAATCGGTTCCTATCCCGTAAGCCCCGCCTGCTGCGGCAAAATCCGCGGCCGGAAAAACACCGTCACCGAGATTGGCCTCAGTGATAGGGCAGAGCCCGGCCACCGCACCGGTAGCGGCAAAAGCAACGGTTTCTTTCGGCGTCATGTGGGTGGCGTGGATCAGGCACCAGCGCTGGTCCGGCGACTGGTTTTCCAACAGAAATTCAACCGGTCTGCTGCCGGACCAGGCGATGCAATCTTCGACTTCCTTGATCTGCTCGGCAATGTGGATGTGGATCGGCCGATTGCCGGCCATGGCGACGGCAGCCGACAATTCATTCAATGTCACCGCACGCAGGCTGTGAGGCGCAATGCCGACCCTGCCTTCGGCAAGCACTGCCGCCAGTTGTCCGCAACGTTCGAATATCTGCCCGAAACCGTCAATACCGTTGATGAAGCGCCGCTGGCCTTCGCCGGGCGGCAGCCCGCCAAAGCCGGAATGGGCATAGAGCACCGGCAACAGGGTCAGTCCGATTCCGGTCTCGGAGGATGCGGCGGCAATCCGGACGGCCATTTCGGCGCGATCTGAATAGGGGTTGCCATCCTTGTCATGGTGGAGATAGTGAAATTCTCCGACACGGGTAAAACCCGCCTCCAGCATTTCCACATAAAGCTGGGCTGCCACCACCTCCACATCGTCCGGATCCATCGACAAGGCCATGCGATACATGACATCGCGCCAGGTCCAGAAGGAATCATCGCCGGGTCCCCGGATTTCGGCCAATCCGGCCATGGCGCGCTGGAAAGCGTGGCTGTGCAGATTGGCCATTCCGGCAACAATATAACCATGTTGCTCGTCACCGTCTTCGGGTGCGACGCCGGTTTGAAGCTCGGCAATCACCCCATCCCTGATGACCAGCCGAACGTCTGTCCGCCAGCCCTCGGGCAGCAATGCCTGTCTCGCATGAATGACCGCCATGTCCAAGTCCTCTCCAATCCTCAACAAAAATCCGCATCAAGGGGGCTTGCGTGATTTTTATTATGTATATACATTAAATGCCAAGCAGGGAAGAGAAAAGATGGCAGACAGGAAACCGGATCAACAAAAAAATGCAGACCAGACGCCGCGCCGCATCTGGGTGAATGCGCATTTGGCCACCTTTGATCCGGGCCTTGCTGGCATGGGCCTCATCGAGGATGGCGCAATTGCGGTTGACCATGGCCGCATCGCCTTTGTCGGCCGCGGATCAGACCTTCCGAAATCCTTTTCCGGCGCAGGCGTCATTGATTGCGAAGGCCGGTTGATCACACCGGGCCTGATTGATTGCCACACCCATCTTGTCCATGCCGGCAATCGCGCCAATGAATTCGAGATGCGCTTGAACGGCGCGTCCTATGAAGAGATCGCCAGGGCCGGAGGCGGCATCGTTTCGTCTGTCTCGGCGGTGCGTGCGGCCTCGGTCGAGCAATTGGTTTCCCAGACCCTGCCGCGCCTCGACGCCTTGATGGCTGAAGGCGTGACGACGGTCGAAATCAAGTCCGGCTATGGCCTTGACGCTGAAAACGAGGTCAAGTCGCTGCGGGCCGCCCGCAGGCTGGCAGACCTTCGCTCCGTCGGTATTCAAACCACATTTCTGGGCGCACATGCCCTGCCGCCGGAAGCCAAGGGCGACAGGGAAGCCTATATCAGCGCTGTCATCGATGACATGTTGCCGGCCGTCTGCGCTGAAGGCCTCGCCGATGCCGTTGATGCCTTTTGCGAGAAGATCGCCTTTTTGCCCGATGATGTCGCAAGGGTCTTTGATGCCGCCAGGCAGCGCGGCCTGCCGGTCAAGCTGCATGCCGACCAATTGTCCAATCTCGGAGGCGCGGCGCTTGCTGCCCGTTACGGCGCGCTGTCTGCAGACCACCTGGAATATACCGATGCGGCAGGAGCGGCAGAGATGGGTAAAAGCGGCACAGTCGCCGTCATCCTGCCGGGCGCCTTCTACTTTCTGCGCGAGACCAAAAAGCCGCCGATTGAGTTGTTCCGCGCCCATGGCGTCAAGATGGCGGTCGCCACCGACAACAATCCCGGCACATCGCCGCTGACCTCGGTGCTGCTGGCCGCCAACATGGCCGCCACGCTGTTTTCGATGACGGTCGAAGAGTGCCTCGCCGGCGTGACGATCAATGCCGCACGCGCATTGGGGCTTCAAGCCGAGACCGGCAGCCTTGAGGTTGGCAAATGGGCTGATCTCGCCATCTGGAATGCCCAAACCCCGGCGGAACTTGTCTACCGCATCGGTTTCAATCCACTTCACGCACGTATTTATCGCGGGCAATAAATTGCCCCTTCACTTTTCGGAGTCACATCATGGCAATGATCCTTCACCCCGGATCGGTTTCCCTCGCCGCGCTGCAAGCCATACTGGAAGGCAATGAGGCGATCCGGATCGACCCGTCCTTCCACCCGGCCATCAGCAAGGCCGCCGCCCGGATCGCCGAAATCGCCGCCGGCGATGCGCCGGTCTATGGCATCAATACCGGCTTTGGCAAACTCGCCTCGATCCGCATCAATGCCGCCGATGTCGCCACGTTGCAGCGCAATCTCATTCTCAGCCATTGCTGCGGCGTCGGCGAACCTCTGGCGCCTGCCATTGTCCGACTGATCATGGCGCTGAAGCTGATTTCGCTGGGCCGCGGCGCATCCGGCGTAAGGCTGGAACTGGTTACCTTGATCGAAGACATGCTGGCCAAGGGCGTTGTTCCGGTCATCCCGGAAAAAGGCTCGGTCGGCGCTTCCGGCGACCTCGCGCCGCTTGCCCATATGGCTGCCGTCATGATGGGCGAAGGCGAAGCCTGGTTTGAAGGCCGCCGCATGGCCGGAAAGGCCGCCTTGCTTGCCGCCGGGCTTCAGCCCGTCATACTCGCCGCCAAGGAAGGCTTGGCGCTGATCAATGGCACGCAGGTCTCCGCCGCGCTGGCGCTGGTGGGTTTGTTCCGCGCCCATCGCGCAGCCCAGGCGGCCTTGATTACCGGGGCCATGTCCACCGATGCCGCCATGGGATCGTCGGCCCCTTTCCACCCCGACATTCACACCCTTCGCGGCCATCAGGGCCAGATAGACACGGCCGCCAGCTTGCGCGCGCTGCTGGCCGGATCGATCATCCGCGACAGCCATCTGGAAGGCGACGAGCGGGTTCAGGACCCCTATTGCATCCGCTGCCAGCCGCAGGTTGACGGCGCATGCCTCGACCTGTTGCGTTCGGTTGCACGGACTTTGGTCATCGAAGCCAATGCGGTGACTGACAATCCGCTGGTCCTTTCAGACAACAGCGTTGTGTCGGGCGGCAATTTTCATGCCGAACCGGTGGCGTTTGCCGCCGACCAGATCGCCCTTGCCATCTGCGAAATCGGCGCCATTTCGCAACGCCGCATAGCCTTGCTGGTAGACCCTGCTTTGAGCCATGGCCTGCCGGCCTTTCTCGCCAAAAGCCCGGGGCTCAATTCCGGCCTGATGATTGCCGAAGTCACTTCGGCAGCCCTGATGAGCGAGAACAAGCAGATGTCGCATCCAGCATCGGTGGATTCAACCCCGACTTCGGCCAATCAGGAAGACCATGTTTCCATGGCCTGCCATGGCGCACGCCGCCTGCTGCAGATGACGCAGAACCTGTTTTCGATCATCGGCATCGAGGCCGTGACTGCTGCCCAGGGCGTAGCCTTCCGCGCACCTCTGGCCACCAGTCCGGAACTTGCAAAGGCGATAGCCGAAATCCGGACGGTTGTCGCCGACCTGTCGGTCGATCGCTACATGGCCGACGATCTGCGGGCGGCCACCGAACTCGTGGCCACGGGTCGGCTCAACGCTGCGGTTTCGCCCGGCCTGTTGCCATCGCTGGAGGGCTGAGATGGATCCCGTCAAAGTCAAGCATGGCGACAGCCCGGTCATTCTCAGCCTGCCGCATTCCGGAACTTTCCTGCCCGGCGCGATCCATCAACGGCTTAACGACAATGGCCTGCTGCTGGCAGATACCGACTGGCATGTCGACAGGCTTTATGACGGCCTTCTGAACAATGCGACGGTGGTTGCGGCGAATTTTCACCGCTATGTCATCGATGCCAACCGAGATCCCGCAGGCGCGAGCCTCTATCCCGGTCAGAATACCACCACTCTGGTGCCGCTGACCGATTTTGACGGGCTGGCGATCTGGAAACAAGGCGCAGAACCCGGCGAGGCGGATATTGCACAGCGCATTGCCGATTTTCACCGCCCCTACCACAACGCGCTGTCAGCGGAAATCGAGCGGATCAAGGCATTGCACGGATTTGCCATTCTCCATGATTGCCATTCGATCCGATCCGTCGTGCCCTTTTTGTTTGAAGGCACCCTGCCCGATTTCAATATCGGCACTGACGGCGGCAAAACTTGTTCACGGCCAATCGAGGACATCGTCTTGAACGGTGTACGCAATGCCGAAGGCTTTACCCATGTGCTCAACGGACGCTTCAAGGGCGGCTGGACCACGCGCCATTACGGCAGGCCGTCTGAAGGCGTTCACGCCATACAGATGGAACTGGCACAAAGCACGCATCTGGCAACGGAGGCCCCGCCATTTGCTTACAACGAGGCCAAGGCCGACTGCCTGCGCATCACCCTTCGTACCATTCTTTCCGAACTCGCCGCGATTGCGGCTCCCAAATCCGCCTGAAGGAGACCGACCATGACCAATCCACGCCACAATATCCGTGATGTCCGCGCCGCGCGCGGCGACAAGATCACCGCCAAGAGCTGGATGACGGAAGCCCCGATGCGCATGCTGATGAACAATCTCGACCC
Source organism: Rhizobiaceae bacterium (assembly GCA_041742335.1). Taxonomy (GTDB): domain Bacteria; phylum Pseudomonadota; class Alphaproteobacteria; order Rhizobiales; family Rhizobiaceae; genus Rhizobium_E. Next base: position 24,881 of record JBGSIT010000114.1, on the reverse strand, counting down.
GGAAGTGGCCGAAAACCCGCATGAACTGGTGGTCTATGGCGGCATCGGCCGGGCCGCGCGCACCTGGGCGGATTTCGACCAGATCGTTGCAACCCTGAAGGACCTGACCGAAGAAGAAACCCTGCTGGTTCAGTCCGGCAAGCCGGTCGGCGTGTTTCGCACCCACAAGGACGCGCCGCGCGTGCTGATCGCCAATTCCAATCTGGTGCCGCATTGGGCGACATGGGACCACTTCAACGAACTCGACAAGAAGGGACTGGCCATGTACGGCCAGATGACCGCCGGTTCGTGGATCTATATCGGCAGCCAGGGCATAGTTCAGGGCACCTATGAAACCTTCGTGGAGGCCGGTCGCCAGCATTATGAAGGCAATCTCAAGGGCAAGTGGATCCTGACCGCAGGTCTTGGCGGCATGGGCGGGGCGCAACCCCTGGCCGCCGTCATGGCCGGCGCCTGTTGCCTGGCCGTGGAATGCAATCCCGATTCCATCGATTTCCGGCTGCGCACCCGCTATGTCGATGCCCGCGCCGATACGCTTGACGAGGCATTGGCGATGATCGACCGCTGGACCAAGGCGGGAGAGGCAAAATCCGTGGGCCTGCTCGGCAATGGCGCGGAGATCCTGCCGGAAATGGTGCGTCGCGGCATTCGCCCCGACATGGTCACCGACCAGACTTCGGCACACGATCCGATCAATGGCTACCTGCCCAAGGGCTGGAGCATGGCCGAATGGAAGGCCAAGCGTGAAAGCGATCCCAAGGCGGTGGAAAAAGCCGCCCGCGCTTCGATGCGCGATCATGTCGAAGCGATGATCGCCTTCTGGAATGCCGGCGTGCCGACGCTCGATTACGGCAACAACATCCGCCAGGTCGCCCTGGAAGAAGGTCTTGAAAATGCCTTTGCCTTTCCCGGTTTCGTGCCGGCCTATATCAGGCCGTTATTCTGTCGCGGCATCGGTCCTTTCCGCTGGGCGGCCCTGTCCGGCGATCCGGAGGATATCTACAAGACCGATGCGAAAGTGCGTGAATTGACCCCGGGCAACCACCATCTGCACAATTGGCTCGACATGGCGCGAGAACGCATTTCCTTTCAGGGCCTGCCTGCCCGCATTTGCTGGGTCGGCCTTGGTGACCGCCATCGCCTCGGGCTTGCCTTCAATGAAATGGTCGCCAGCGGCGAACTCAAGGCGCCGATCGTCATCGGGCGCGATCATCTCGATTCCGGTTCCGTCGCCTCGCCCAACCGCGAGACGGAAGCCATGAAGGATGGTTCGGATGCGGTTTCCGACTGGCCGCTTCTCAATGCGCTGCTCAATACCGCCTCGGGCGCGACCTGGGTGTCGCTGCATCACGGCGGCGGCGTCGGCATGGGCTTTTCCCAGCATTCCGGCATGGTGATCTGCTGCGATGGCAGCGAGGATGCTGCCCGCCGCATCGGCCGGGTGCTGTGGAATGATCCGGCCACAGGCGTCATGCGCCACGCCGATGCCGGCTATGACATCGCGCTCGATTGCGCCCGCGAACAGGGCCTGCGCCTGCCCGCCATCCTTGGCAACTGACGCGAAAGAAACCGTGATGAAGATCTATCGCGCCGCCGACCATCGCCGCATGAAATGGAAAAACGGCGGCGGTGAGACTGCTGAAATCGCGGTCTATCCTAAAGACAGCGGTCTTCAGGATTTCGGCTGGCGGATCAGCATGGCGACGGTGGAAAGCGACGGGCCGTTCTCCACCTTTGCCGGAATCGAGCGGACACTGGCGGTGCTTTCGGGCAACGGAATCAGACTCGATATCAACGGGATGGGCGGAGACCTTGTCAAAAGGGATAGCCCGCCTTTGTCATTTCCGGCCGATGCCGCCGTCGATGCAAAACTGCTCGACGGGCCGATCACGGACCTCAACATCATGACAAGGCGCGGACAATTCAGCCATCGCCTCAGGACCCTTGTCGCCAATTCGCGAATGGACCTGCAATTGTCAGGTCGCTGGAATTTTCTGATTCCGCTTGCCGACGTCGAGGTTTGCGCAAATGGCGGAACGGCGCAACTGACACCGTTCGACGCCCTTCTTGCTGAAAGGGGCCAAAGCGTCGAAATCCGCTCGCAACAGCAACAATCAATACTTTATGTCGCCGAAATTGACCCGGTCTGATCAGGAGGCGGCCCGACAATGCGGTTTTCCTTGACAAGTCGCTGCCACAGGCCTCGATTGGCGCGGCCTGTGGCATGCCCGTTATTTGTATAGGGTGGTATAGACAACCAAAATATTCTGTGTTTCATTTTGCCCTCGCTGGCCGCAGCAAAACCATCGGCGGATTTTCCAGACATAGCGGAGGCAGGGAATTTGAACACACTTTTCGACCTGACGGGCCGCAAGGCCGTGGTTACCGGCGCCAGTCGCGGTTTGGGCCAGGCCATCGCCTTGGCGCTTGCCGGAGCAGGCGCCGATGTGGCGGTGACGGCACGCAAGAAAGGTTCCCTTGACGAAAGCTGTGCCGCAATTCGCGCTTTGGGAAGAAAAGCCGTGGCCATCGAACTGGATGTGACCGATACGCCCGCATGCGCCAAGGCGATCAATGATGCGGCAGACCAGTTGGGCGGGCTTGACATATTGGTCAACAATGCCGGTTACGAGGAAGTCCGCCCGTCGGTCGATGTCGATGAGGCGCTCTGGGACCGCATCATCAATACCAATCTGCGCGGGGCGTTCTTCTGCGCCCAAACCGCCGGTCGCCATATGCTCGCCAGCAGGGTTCAGGGCGCCATCATCAATCTGTGCTCGCTGACATCCTATGTCGGCATTCCGACCGCAATTGCCTATGGCTCGTCGAAATCCGGGCTGATGGGCATGACAAGGGGTCTGTCGAGCGAATGGTCGCCGCATGGCATTCGGGTCAATGCCATTGCGCCCGGCTATTTCCGCACTGCCATGACGGAAGTCTTTTACGAAAACGAAGACTGGCAGCAGGCCATGCTGGCCAAGATCCCGCAGGGCCGGTTTGGCGACAAGAGCGACATTGGCGGCGCGGTGATCTTTCTGGCCGGCAATGCCTCGCTCTATATCACCGGCCATTGCATCCCGATCGACGGCGGCTATCTCGCCTCGATCTGACTGTGGACCAAGCAGCAGCGCCATCCAGACAAAGCCCGCCCCAAAGGACAAGACAATGAGCAAGGTTTCCCTTCACCACTATGACAAGCTGGATGCGGCAGGAAAGGCGCAATTGCTGAAGCGTTCCGAAGCCGACCTTTCCGCTTTCATTGAAAAAGTCGGGCCGATCATCGAGGCCGTGCGGACGGAGGGCGATGCAGCCCTTGTGCGATTTTCCCGCGAACTCGACAAGGCCGATGTCACCGCCGAAACGCTGAAAGTCAGCCCTGCCGAATTTGATGCGGCTTTCGGGCTGGTTGATGAGGACGTGATTGACGCCATACGGTTCGGTATCGTCAATATCCGTCTTTTCCATGAGGAGCAGAAACCGGAAGCCATGTGGCTGAAGGAAATGCGCCCCGGCGCTTTTGCCGGCGACCGTTTTACCCCGATCAAATCGGTGGCGCTGTATGTCCCGCGCGGCAAGGGAGCGTTCCCTTCGGTGACCATGATGACAGCCGTTCCGGCCGTCGTTGCCGGCGTTCCCGAACTGGCCATCATCACGCCGCCCGCGCCCGATGGCAGCGTTGATGCGGCCACGCTGGTGGCCGCGCGTCTGGCAGGCGTTGAAACCGTCTATAAATGCGGCGGCGCGCAGGCTGTCGCGGCCGTCGCCTATGGAACCGAAACGGTCAGGCCGGCCATCAAGATTGTTGGTCCGGGCAGCCCCTGGGTGGTGGCGGCCAAAAGACTGTTGTCGGGCGTCATCGATCCCGGCCTGCCGGCCGGCCCGTCTGAATCCATCATCTTCGCAGACGACACGGTCCATGGCGGATTGGCGGCGCTCGACCTGTTGATCGAGGCTGAACACGGCCCGGATTCTTCAGCCTATCTTGTCACCCATTCGCCGCGTGTGGTCGAACAGGCGCTGGCGGCATTGCCCGAACACTGGGCCCGGATGACACCGCAACGGGTTGAGTTCTCGCGCGCCGTGTTGACTGGCCCCTATGGCGGCATCATCCTGACTGACAGCGTCAGCCAAAGCATTGATTTCATCAACGCCTATGCGCCAGAACATCTGGAAATCCTGTCAACCGATCCCTTCGCCCATCTGGGCCGGATTACGGAAGCTGCGGAAATATTGATGGGGCCGCATACGCCCGTTTCCATCGGCAATTTCGGCCTCGGCCCCAATGCTGTGCTTCCCACCAGTCGCTGGGCGCGGTCCTGGGGCCCGCTCTCCGTGCATGATTTCGTCAAGCGCTCGTCGGTCGGCTATGTCACTGCCTCCGCTTATCCGGAATTTGCCAAAAATGCTGCGATCCTCGCCCGCTATGAGGGATTCTCGTCGCATGAACTGGCCGTTTCGGAAATCCGCGACCAGTATTTGCCGAAGTGAGGACGAGGCCATGATGAAAGCGGCGCGGCTCTACAAAGCGGGTGATCTCCGGGTGGAGATGATAGCGCAACCCGGGCCTCCGGGTCCGGGTCAGGTCAATCTGCGGGTCACTGCGGCGGGTATTTGCGGCTCGGATCTCCATAATTTCCGCACCGGACAATGGATCAGCCGCAGCCCTTCGGTCGCAGGCCACGAATTTGCCGGCGAAGTCCTGTCGGTCGGCGAAGGGGTGACCGGGTTTCAGCCGGGCGATCAGGTGGTTGCCGACAGCCGGTACTGGTGCGGCAAATGCCGAGCCTGCCAGAGCGGACGGCGCAATGTATGTGAAAATCTCGGTTTCGTCGGCGAAGTCTGCGACGGCGGTTTTGCCGAAACCTGTCAGCTGCCGGCACGCTTGCTGGTGGCCTGCGACGGCTTGCTTGATCCGGCCATTGCGGCCTTTGCCGAGCCGCTGGCGGTTGCGCTTCATGCCGTCAATCGCCTGTCAGCGCCGAAAGGGGTGCCTGTGCTGGTAGTGGGTTGCGGACCGATTGGCGGGCTTGCGGCCCTCTTGCTGTCTCGCCTGCATGACGGCCCGCTGCTGGTGGCAGACCACAATGCTGCCCGCGCTGAACTGGTCTCACAGATTACCGGCGCACAGGTGGTCACGCTTGAAAACCAAGCGCTGGAACCGGCGCTCGACGGCAGACAATTGCATTACGCGCTGGATGCAACAGGCAATGTCGGCGTGCTGAAAAGCCTTGTCGATCTGCTGTCGCCCGCCGGCGCAATCGCGCTGGTCGGTATCAGTCACGGCAAAATCGATCTTGATCCCAATCTGCTGGTCGAGCGGGAAATCAGCCTGATTGGTTGTCACGCTTTTGCCGGTGAACTGGAAGACGCAGTTGCGATGCTGCCAGGTCTGGCTTCCGATCTTGCCCGCATGATCGATGCCGAGATCGGCATCGACGATATTCCGGGCGCCTATGAAAGATTGCTGGAAGGCCGGACCAGCGGATTGAAAACGATCATCCGGATGCGGGCTGCGCAAAGCCGGATCGTCCCGTCATCCGATGCTGGGCGGCCGTCATGAACCCGGCGGCAAGCAGCGCCAGGCCGCTTTACGAAAAGGTCAAGGACTACATTCTCGACCACATCGGCAGGGGTGAATGGTCGCGCGACCATCGGGTGCCATCGGAAAACGAACTGGTCAGCGTTCTGGGTGTTTCTCGAATGACGGTCAATCGCGCCATGCGGGAACTGACGTCCGAGGGACATCTGTTGCGCATTCAGGGGGTCGGCACCTTTGTCGCGCCAAGCAAGCCGCAATCGACGCTGATCGAGATCAACAATATCGCAACGGAAATTGCCGCAAGAGGCGCTGTTCACCGGGCCGAAGTCATCCGCCTTGAAACCATCAAGACGCCCTCCTCGGGGCTGCTTGCCGATTTCGAATTCCGCTTTCCCAAGCCGGTCGGCCATTCCATCATCTTGCATTTTGAAGACAATGTTCCGGTGCAGATCGAAGAGCGCTATGTCAATTCCGAACTGGCGCCAGACTATGCCAAGCAGGATTTCACGGCCATGACGACGTTTGACTATCTGTCTGCGGCCGTGCCGCTGTCAGAGGTCGAACATGTCATCTCCGCCGTTGCCGCCGATGCCGACACGGCCCGGCATCTTGATCTCACACCGGGTGAACCCTGCCTGCTTCTTCACCGGCGCACATGGTCGGGTCCGGCTGTTGCCACCGTCAATAACCTGATCTATGCCGGCCTACGCTATTCGCTCGGCAGCCGTTATGCGCCGCAAGCCTTCAAGCCGGGATCAAGCCGCGATTGAGACTGCGGGCCTGCCGCAGTTTCGGGCCGACTTCCGCCTGCCTCTCAAGACTTCATCATACCCGACTCTTTTGACTCCCATATTAGCGGTTCAAACTGCTCCACAAATCATGGTCTTGACGACATACCAACTAGTCGGTATGTTATTTGCATGGAAAACGAAACAACCACCCCTCCCGCAAAGCCTTCCGCCCGGACCAAGATCCTTGAGGCGGCATTGTCGGTCATTCGTACCAAAGGCTATAGCGCGACCACGGTCGATGACCTTTGCGCTGCGGCCGGCGTGACCAAGGGAGCCTTCTTTCATCATTTCAAAAGCAAGGACGAACTTGGCGTCGCCGCCGCCAATTTCTGGGCGGAGATGACCGGCGCTTTGTTTGCCGGCGCTGCCTATCACCAACCATCCGACCCTTTTGCCCGCATATTGGCCTATCTCGACTTCCGCATCGCGCTTTTGGGAGGCGATGTTCCGGAATTCACCTGTCTGGTCGGCACCATGCTGCAGGAGACCTATGACGCCATTCCGGCAATCGGTGCTGCAAGCTATGCCAGCATCGAGGGCCATGCCGATACGCTCGCCAAGGATTTCGAGGCGGCAATCGCGCTTTACGGATCGCCGGGCTGCCCGGGCGCAAAGAGCCTCGCACTCTACAGCCAGGCCGTCCTTCAAGGCGCTTTCATTCTCGCCAAGGGTCAGGGGGATGCGGCCATCGTGCGCGACAGCGTCAGCCATCTGCGACGTTACTTATGTCTATTGTTCAACAAGCCGGAGGAGATACAGTTATGAACGACAAGCCTGATCTTGCACGCCTTATGCAGGGCGTTATTCCCTATGTGGCCATTGACGGCGCACAGGCCGCAATCGATTTTTACAAACGCGCTTTCGGTGCCGTCCAGCATGGCGATGCGGTCAAGACCGAAGATGGCCGGATCCTGAATGTGGGCCTGGAAATCAACGGCGGCACCATCATGCTGATGGATCCCTTCCCCGAAACCGGCACAGACCAGACGGCGGCAGAGCACCAGCGCCTGACACTGCAACTGGTCATTACCGACGGAGACTTGTGGTGGAACCGGGCCGTTGAGGCCGGCTGCGTCGTCACCCATCCATTCAAGCTGGAGTTCTGGGGCGATCGATACGGCCGTGTCCGCGACCCCTTCGGTCTGGATTGGGCCTTCAACGAGCCCGCAGCCCATTTGCGCTGAATATCCAAAGAGGAGAAAGCCGAGATGAACGCCATTTTGGAAAGAGATGAATGGCAGGCCGCACGCAATGCCCTGCTGGCTGAAGAAAAATTGCTGACAAAGGCGCAGGATCGCCTCGCCGCATTGCGACGCAGGCTTCCAAGGGAGCAAGTGAAAAAAGAATACCGCTTCATTGGTCCGCACGGCACAGTGGAACTTGCTGATCTGTTTGAAGGGCGCAAACAGCTTATCGTCTATCATCATATGCTCAAGCGGGCCGATCCCGCCCCCTGCCCCGGTTGCGGTCTGGTCGGCGACCAGATCCCCAACATCGCCCACCTCAACGCCCGCGACACGTCGCTGGTCTTCGCATCGCTGGCGCCTTTTAGTGAAATCGACGCGTTCAGGCGGCGGATGGGATGGTCGTTTCCTTGGGTGCAATCCATAGACGATTTCAATGCCGATTTTGGCGTACCGGCCAACGGTCCGGGACTGAATGTCTTCTTGCGCGAGGGCGAAACGATATTGCGGACCTATTGCACCACAGGAAGGGGCATGGAACCGCTCGGGACCGTATGGACATTTCTGGACATTACACCGCTGGGCCGCCAGGAACTCTGGGAGGATTCACCGTCTGACGTGGTCCGATCCGCGCCATACCAATGGTGGCGTCTGCATGACGAATATGATCACTCCGCGAAGACTGCAAATTGTTGCGGCAGCTAGTACCAGAAGCGCAAAGCGCACCCATTTCAATCAACTCTGAGGGAGGATTAACCCGTGACCGGACAAAACATAACACCTTTTCTTTGGCTTGACGGCAAAGCGGAGGCTGCGGCCACGCTCTACATATCGCTCTTTGAAAATTCCCGCCTTGGCAATATCAGCCGCTACGGCAGCGAAGGTGCTGATATTCACCGCCAGCCGGTGGGTCAGGCCATGGTTGTCGAGATGGAACTCGCGGGCTGCAAGATCAACGCTTTGAATGGCGGCCCGATGTTCAAGATCAATCCCTCCATCTCCTTCTTCGTGCAACTGAAGACTGAAGACGAAGTCGCAGCGCTTTGGAATGGATTGGTGGAGGGCGGTGAAGTCATGATGGCGATGGATACCTATCCCTGGAGCCCGCGCTATGGCTGGCTGAAGGACCGTTTCGGCGTTTCATGGCAGATAGCGCTGGCAACCAGAGACTTCAGCCAGACCATTACGCCGTTCTTGCTATTCACCGGTGAACAGGCGGGCAAGGCGGAAGAAGCGATCAATCTCTACACCTCACTTTTCGAAAACTCCAAAATCGAGGCCATTCTCCGTCATGATGGCACTGCCGGCCAGGTGAAAGGAACAATCCAGCATGCGCAATTCTGCCTCAACGGGGAAATGTTCATGGCGATGGACAGCGCCTTTGACCACGGATTTGGCTTCAATGAAGGATTGTCTCTGATGGTCAGTTGCGACAGCCAGCAACAGGTCGATCATCTCTGGACGGCGTTGATCGCTGACGGCGGCGCCGTAGGCAATTGCGGCTGGCTGAAGGATCGCTTTGGCCTATCCTGGCAGATTATCCCGAAAGCGCTATTTCGCCTGTTGTCACATCCTGACAGGGCGGCCGCCGGTCGTGTCATGAACGCAATGCTGGGCATGCACAAGCTCGATATCGCCGCTCTGGAAGCTGCCGGAAAGGCTGCCTGACAGTGGCGCCGGCATCACGTCGCATTCGCCCTGGCTGAAATGAACCCGCAACCCATTAAGAGGACCAAGCCGCCGGAATTTGCTCCGGCGGCTTTTCTTTGAAACGCCGCGCAGTGAATTGAATGCGCCAAGGGTACTGCAATTTTTTGAAAGAAAGCAGTCACACCATCTTTCAGGCAAAAACTCATTGAATGAGAAAAATAAGTATTTTCAATAACTTTCGTCCATATCTGGACTCAAAGTGGCAAAGCCTTGGCTTGTAAAAAATGCCAAGCGGAGAAATCGAAAATAATCTCTTGACCCTCCAGTTACTGGAAGGTCTATACCTATGCCTCAATACATCGCCGCGATCCGGAGCCTGAAGATGAAACACGTCCATAGCCACGACCACAGCCATTCCCATGCCACGCACGCTAAAGCGGCATTGACCGCCGACCCGGTCATCCGCGATCCGGTCTGCGGCATAACGGTTGATCCGGAGGCGGGCAAACCGACCGCCAGCTACCAGGGCCACACATATCATTTCTGCAGCGCCGGATGCCGGACGAAGTTCATGGCGACGCCAGATCAATATCTGACGGCAACAGATCCGGTCTGCGGCATGGATGTGGATCGGTCGACCGCCAAGTTCATCCACAAGCATGAAGGCGAGCGCTTCTATTTCTGCTCGCAGGGATGCGCGACCAAGTTCGAAGCCGAACCCGGCAAGTATCTCGGCGACCGGCCAAAGGCGGAAGCGATGCCGGCAGGCACCCAATATACTTGCCCCATGCATCCGGAAATCATCAAGGATGGACCCGGCGATTGCCCGATCTGCGGCATGGCGCTGGAACCCATGGGCGTGCCTGCTTCCGACGCCGGCCCCAACCCTGAACTGGTCGACTTTACCCGCCGTTTCTGGGTGAGCGCCGTTCTTTCCGTTCCCCTGCTTCTGCTGACCATGGGGCCGATGGTCGGCCTGCCATTCCGCCACTGGCTGGGCGAAAGCACGGCCGTGTGGATCGAATTGCTGCTCGCCACGCCGGTCGTCCTTTGGGCCGCCATTCCGTTTTTCAAAAGGGCCTGGAATTCCATCCTCAATCGCAGTCCCAACATGTGGACGCTGATCGGCATCGGCGTCGGTGCAGCCTACAGCTACAGCCTCGTGGCCACATTGCTGCCGGGATTGTTCCCGCCGTCCTTCCGCGGCCATGGCGGCATGGTGGCGGTATATTTCGAGGCCTCGGCAGTTATCGTCGCCCTGGTCTTCCTCGGGCAGGTTCTGGAATTGCGCGCTCGCGAGCGCACCGGCTCGGCCATTCGCGCCTTGCTGGATCTCGCTCCGAAAACCGCACGCCGGATCAATAAAGACGGCGGCGAGCAGGACATATCACTTGATGAAGTGCTGTCGGGCGATCAATTGCGTGTGCGTCCCGGCGAAAGCATGCCGGTGGACGGCGAAGTCACCGACGGACATTCCTCAATCGACGAGTCGATGATTACTGGCGAACCGCTGCCGGTTGAAAAGACCAAGGGCGACAAGGTAACCGGCGGAACCATGAACAAGAACGGCGCCCTGGTCATTCGCGCCGAAAAAGTCGGTTCTGAAACCATGTTGGCGCGCATTGTCGAAATGGTCGCCAAAGCGCAGCGCTCGCGCGCGCCCATCCAGGGCCTGGCCGACCGCGTTGCGGGCTATTTCGTGCCGACTGTGGTGGGCGTGGCCATCCTGTCCTTCATCATCTGGGCCATTGTCGGGCCGGATCCGAGCATGACCTATGCCATCGTCTCGGCTGTCTCGGTGTTGATCATCGCCTGCCCCTGCGCCCTTGGTCTGGCGACGCCGATGTCGATCATGACCGCGACCGGTCGCGGCGCACAGGCGGGCGTACTGATCAAGGACGCCGAAGCGCTCGAACGCTTTGCTTCAATCGACACGCTGATCGTTGACAAGACGGGAACGCTGACCGAGGGCAAGCCACGGCTCACCGACATTGCCGCCGGCAATGATCTGGACGAAAACACCATCCTCCTGCTGGCCGCCAGCCTGGAGCGCGGGTCGGAACATCCGCTCGCCGAGGCCTTCGTTGAAGCCGCTGACGATCGCGGTCTGACGCTCGTAAATGCCGACAATTTTAATGCCGTTACCGGCAAGGGCGTCAGCGGCAATGTCAATGGCAAGAAGGTCGGCCTTGGCAATGCTGCTATGATGGCGGATCTCGCGGTTGACATTGCGCCATTTGCCGCAAAGGCCGATGAGCTTCGCAACGCCGGCAAGACGGTCATGCATGTCGCCGTCGACGGCACGCTTGCGGGCCTTGTGGCGGTGGCCGACCCGATCAAGAAAACCACGGCGGAAGCGATCCGCAAACTGCACGAAAGCGGCATCAAGATCATCATGGCGACCGGCGACAATGAGCGCACCGCCAAGGCAGTGGCCGCCAGCCTCGGCATTGATGAAATCCGCGCCGGCGTCTTGCCTGAAGACAAGCAGAAGCTGGTGGAAGAACTCAAGGCAAAGGGTGCCAAGGTGGCCATGGCCGGCGACGGCGTCAATGACAGCCCGGCGCTTGCGGCCGCCGATGTCGGCATCGCCATGGGAACCGGCGCTGATGTTGCCGTGGAAAGCGCCGGGATCACGCTTGTCAAAGGCGATCTCAACGGCATCGTCAGGGCGCGCATCCTGTCGCAGGCCACCATTCGCAACATCAAGCAGAACCTATTCTTCGCTTTCGTTTATAATGTGGTGGGCGTTCCGGTCGCCGCAGGCGTTCTTTATCCGGTCTTCGGCTTGCTGTTGTCGCCAATGATCGCCGCAGCCGCCATGAGCCTGAGTTCAGTCTCGGTGATCGGCAATGCCCTGCGGCTGAGAACCGTCAAGCTGGGATGAAGGATAACTGACATGAATATTGGAATGGCATCTTCGCGTTCCGGCCTGCCGGTCAAGACGATCCGCTATTATGAGGAAATCGGCCTGGTCCTTCCCGACCGGGCCGACAACGGCTACCGGGATTATTCCGGCCCGGACATCCACAAGCTGGCCTTTCTCCACCGCGCCCGCAACCTCGGATTTTCAGTGGAGGAATGCCGCCAGCTGCTGGCGCTTTACGTCGACAAAACCCGCGCCAGCTCCGACGTCAAGGCGATGGCCGCCCACAAAGTGGCCGAAATTGACCGCCGTATCGACGAGTTGCACATGCTGCGCCGGATGCTCGGCCATCTGATGGAAAACTGCCATGGCGACAACCGTCCGGACTGCCCCATTCTCGATACGCTCGCAGAGGGGCAAAGCGCTCATCACCACAACCCTGTTTTGAACGCCTGACGCCACCAGAGGCTGGTAAAAGCAGGGCATGATATATGATCTCCGTGCGGTGGCGGGTTTGCCACCGTCACAATATCAATAGGTCGCCCGTCCGCCAGACACGTCGAAAACGGCCCCCGTTGAAAAAGAGCATTCTTCGCTGGCCAGCCAGCAAACAAGACTGGCCACTTCATCCACGGTGCCAAAGCGGCCTTTGGGAATTTTCGACAGCATGAAATCGATGAAAGTCTGGGGCATCTGTTCGAAAATGGCGGTGCGGACGGCGGCCGGGGTCACGGCATTGACGCAGATATTGGTGCCCGCCAGCTCCTTGCCGAGAGACTTTGTCAGGCCGATGACTCCGGCCTTGGACGCGGAATAGGCGGATGCATTGGGATTGCCTTCCTTGCCGGCGATTGAGGCAATATTGACGATCCGGCCGTAATCCTGCGCCATCATGTGCGGCACAACGACCCGATTGGCAAAGAAAGTGCCATTCAGATTGACCGCCATGACTTTCATCCAGTCATCAATCGGGTAATCCGCCACCGGCGTTGTGGGCCCGGTGATGCCGGCGCTGTTGATCAAAATGTCGACACCGCCCAGCAAATCCATGGTGGCAGCCATGGCCCGGGTGACGGAATCGAAATCGGAAATATCGGTCCGGATTCCATCATTTATATCCCAGATGGCAACGCGGCCGCCCTCGGCCTCTATCCGCTTTGCCACCGTCTCGCCGATACCTGATGCTCCGCCGGTGACAACTGCCCGGCGTCCTGAAAATCTCATTACTGGCCTCCCTTCCCAAATCTGCACAAAACCGAAGTCCTTGGGAAATTTGTATAATTGCGGGAAGAAAACAACAATGACTTTCAAGCGGCAATTCATCAGAAACATCGCCATCAGCAATATAAAAGCGTTCAGGCCACCAGAATGCGGCCCTCAGACATGCCGACCGTCACCCTCCATCAGGTTCAGCCGACCGGCCGAGCCTGATGGGTAAGGGCGGCGCCCTGCCCGTGCGCTTTCAAGCGGATGCAGTCGATCCTTCAGCAAGCCAGCGTGCGCATTCCGGACCCAATTCCGCCAAGGCCCTTGCTTCATAGGCCGCGATCTGCTCAGGTGTCAGTGTATCGCGCCACCGGCCGTTATTACCCTTGTTGATGAATGTGGCCGCGCCGCCTTTCCACATGGCCCCGCCTAGCGGCGCCATCAATTCGGCATGCGCCTTCATGTAATCAAAACTGCTGTGCTTCACCACTTTCGCCAAGGTCGCATCATCGACCGGAATATCCAGGAACTCGGCAATCCTTCTGACCGAACCGGGCAAATCGGCCTTCATGTCGTTGAAGTGAAGAAGCAGCAGATTGGGCAGATCACGCTGCGCCCACCAGGAACGGACATTTTCCCAATAGGACCAGAAGGGATAGCCGTCCTTTTCCAGCCATTCGTCAAAATAATCGCTGATGGATTCTGTCGGCGGATCAATGGTCGGCCCGACCCGGCCCGGCGTATTGTTGAGCGCGCCATACCAGTCGTCATTGGCATTGACGTGGTGGTTGTGGAGACTCCAGACGGCATCCCTGCCATCCCTTGCCACATAGATATATTTCGCCTTGGGGGAATAGACGAGCGCGTCAACAGGAAGATGCGTCTTGACAAAGCGGCGATGGGTCTGCGCCTCCAGCGCCTCATAGGCTTCCGGCGGCATGATGCGCAGATCGACCCATGGTGACGCCTCGTGGACAGGTGCATCGGGATCGGCGTTGAAGACCAGTTGCGAAAGGATGCGTTGGGTCCAGGTGGTGCCAGACTTCGCATAAGTGGCCACAATGATATCGTCATCCCGAAACTTGAAGCTGTTCCATATCTCAGAATTCATGTGGTGATTATGCAGCTCCCGCGACTTGACAGGCCAATTGAATTTTTCAGTTTCCAGCATGGTTTATCTCCCTGAATAACCAACCATTCCGACCGACGCCGGATGGGAATCTTGCTGTATTGTTAAACGAATGCGGCACAGATTTATGACCATTCGACCAAACTTCTCCGTAGCGGAAAAGAGATTGGCAGTATAACAGATCGCCAAAGCCATGCGGGAACTGTCTTGCTGAAGCAACCGTAAACTTTAGAAAATAGAACTTCTGCACGACCCAATGTATCTATTGAAACACCCGGCAAATCTTATTGGCCAGTCACAGCTGCATCGATAATTTTTTACCACCACAGCAGCGAAGATTGATTCATATTCGTGAAATTGAACATGCTCAGTTGGTCCAGATATAAGGATCCTCAGTCGCTGTTGTGACAGGAAAATATCCCGTTGCTTCCCGCTCCATAATGGCGTGACGCAAATTGTCGAGAACGAGATCCCCTTGCGTGGTCGCAACCACAAGAATGGCATGGGCTTGACCGCCGCGGGTGCGCACCACAGCGGCGCGAAGCGCAGAAGGCGGCATGCCGGCCCTGATCAATTGATGCCGCTTGGTCATGACATAATCGTCACAATCGCCACTTGCCGGCGCGATGGACCAAATGTCGGTGCGATCACGGCGAGGCAATATCGAACGGTTGACAGCCCGGTTGACAGCAACAAGCTGCTTGAGCGTGGCTTCGGAATAATCAACCACCGTGTCTTGCGACGCCCTGCAGTCATCCGGATATTTCAGACAAAAGATCTGAAACGCTATGGGAGGCGCGGAGATTTGCGGCTGGGAACGTTCACGTGGCGCGGGGATGTTCAACGGTAATGGCATTATAGTTTCGGACTCAATTGTCGCAACGTCAACCGGAGCATCGTCCTCGACCGCCACCCTGATTGCAGGGCGCGTTGAATTTGAGCAAATTTTTGGATTTTTCAAACAGTAAAGCAGATTTTTGAGCGATTTGGGGTCGCCTGTGCCATCCTCGGCATTCGCGCCAGAGCGTAAACTACTACTTGCACTCGCGCTTGCAAAAGGTACACAAAGCGCGAAAAGTAACGCAAAAACAAACTGGTACATTTTAATGTTTCCCCAGCTACACGTACACAAAACACCAACCAGCACAGGTATTAATCAAAGAAAGGCATGTAGAAGTAGTTGGTGTCAATACGTAGAAACTACAATTGAATTGCAATCATCGGAATCTATCGCCAAATTTACCATGTCATTCTTGCCAAAACATAAACATCATCTGTGACGATGACATGGCAGTTCAGTCGGAAAATTGATTTTCTGGTTCACCGACGCGGGCATCGGCGCGCAACCGCGCCGGCAATGATGAAGAAGGATGAAAGGCCCCGCAGGGCGGAACGGGTCCGCCCTTTGCATTTTCTCGTCGCTGCAAAAATCGGTTGAAGCGGGTCTTACGATCCCGTCGTGGCGCCCTGCCCGCGCAGCATCTCTATTATGGCCGAAAAATCACGGCCGCCATTGCCGAGCTTTTCATAGAGAGAATAAAGCTGGGCGGCCTCGGCGCCCAAGGGCGTCGAAGCGCCGCTGGCAAGGGCTGCCTCCTGCGCCAATCGCAAATCCTTCAGCATCAGTGCCGCGGCAAAACCCGGCTTGTAGTCATTGTTGGAGGGTGATGTCGGAACCGGCCCCGGTACAGGGCAATAGGTGTTGATCGACCAGCATTGTCCGGATGAAGTCGATGCCACGTCGAAGAGCGCCTGATGGGAAAGGCCCAGCCTTTCTGCCAGAACGAAAGCCTCGCAGACCCCGATCATCGAAATTCCGAGGATCATGTTGTTGCAGATCTTGGCGGCCTGGCCGGCACCTGCCTCACCGCAATGGACAATCTTCTTGCCCATGGCTTCCAGTAACGGTTTGGCCTGGGCAAAATCAGGCATTCCGCCGCCGGCCATGAATGTCAGCGTTGCCGCCGCCGCCCCCGATGTGCCGCCGGAAACCGGAGCATCGACGGAAAGACAACCGGCTTCGCTGGCCATCAGATGGGCCTGGCGCGCGCTTTCCACATCAATCGTCGAGCAATCGATCAACAAGGCCCCCTTGGCGACAACGGCGAGGATGTCTTTCCATACGCTAAGAACGTGCTGGCCCTTTGGCAGCATGGTTATGACCACCTCGGCCTTGCCTGCAGCCTCCTGAAGCGATCCCGCCGGCTTGACGCCTTTTGCCGCCGCCGCATCCAAGACGGCCTGCGACAGGTCAAAACCGGTCACCTCATGGCCGGCTGCCACCAGATTGGTCGCCATCGGTCCGCCCATATTGCCCAGTCCCGCAAATGCAATCCTTGCCATCATCTCGCTCCTTCCGGCTATTTGTTATCCGCCAGGATCATGGTCGCCGCTTTTTCGGCAATCATGATGGTCGGCGAATTTGTGTTTCCCGAAATTATCGTCGGCATGACCGACGCATCGACAATCCGCAATTTCTTCAGCGCCCGGAACCGCAATCGCGGATCGACCACGCTTTGCGGATCTGCCCCCATGCGGCAGGTGCCCACCGGATGAAAAATCGTCGTGCCGATGTCGCCTGCAGCATGCACCAATTGCTCATCCGTCTGGCTGTCCGGCCCCGGTTTGAATTCCTCGGGCAGAAATTTCGAAAAAGCCGGCTGTTCCACGATCCGCCGTGTCAGGCGAATGGACCGCACCGCGACTTCGCGGTCACCGGCGGTCGAAAGATAGTTGGGGTCGATGGTCGGCTGCGTCGAAAAATCCGGGCTTGCAATATGGGTGGATCCCCGGCTTTCGGGGCGCAGGTTGCAAACGCTCGCGGTGATGGCCGGAAATGTGTGAACGGGCTCGCCGAATTTGTCGAGCGAGACCGGCTGGACATGATATTCCAGATCCGGCGTCGCCACCATCGGATCGGAACGGGTGAAAATCCCCAACTGGCTTGGCGCCATCGCCATCGGCCCGGTCCGTTTCAGCAGATATTCGAACCCGATGGCCGCCTTGCCGAACAGGCTTGACGCCTTTTCGTTCAAAGTCGGCACGCCGGTGACCTTGTAGGCCAAGCGGAGCTGCAGGTGGTCCTGCAAATTCTCGCCGACGCCGGCAACCTCGGCCACAACATCGATGCCGGCCTTTTGCAAGGCCTCGCCGCGACCGATGCCGGAAAGCTCCAGGATCTGCGGTGTCCCGATCGAGCCGGCAGACAGGATGGTTTCCTTTCTGGCGCGGAAAATCTTGAAAGCGCCCTGATGCAGGATTTCCACCCCGGCGATTGCGCCCTCTTCGATGATCAGGCGTCTGACATGCGCCTTGGTCAGGACGGTCAGGTTCTTGCGGCCTTTCGCAGGCCGCAGGAAAGCCTTGGAGGTGTTCCAGCGGATGCCGGACCGCTGGTTGACATCAAAGTAGGCCGAGCCGTCATTGTCGCCGCGATTGAAATCCTCGGTAACGGGTATACCTGCCTGTTTCGCTGCGGCCTGAAACGCATCCAGAACCTGCCAGCGGACCCGCGGCGCCTCTATGCGCCACTCGCCGCCTGCGCCGTGCATGTCATCGCCGCCGCGGAAATTGTCTTCCGACAGCTTGAAGAAGGGCAGCACATCCTCCCAGCCCCAGCCGTCGCAGCCCATCTGCCGCCACTGGTCATAATCGGTCGCCTGGCCGCGCATATAGATCATGCCGTTGATCGACGAACTGCCGCCCAGCACCTTGCCGCGCGGATAGCCGAGCGCCCGGCCATTGAGGCCGGCCTGCCTGCTGGTCGTATAGCACCAGTCCGTGCGGGGATTGTTTATGCAGTAAAGATAGCCGACCGGGATGTGGATCCAGTGATAATTGTCGCGACCGCCGGCTTCCAGCAACAGCACCTCATTGCCGCGGTCGGTTGATAGCCGGTTGGCGAGCACGCATCCGGCGCTGCCAGCCCCAATGATGATATAATCGAACTGGTCCATGCTGCACCTGGCGGGCTCTTGGCGGGAACGTGTTGCAATTGGTCAGGTCCGGGACGGGACCATGACTGCGGGAACAGGCCGTTGCGCACTATTCATTGGCTCAACGGCGATATTCGAAGCCCAGCATTCGCCCGAGCCGGGAAGCGTAAAATTCACCAATGATGCCACGCCGAAAGACCAGCACGCAGACCATGAAGACAATGCCGGTGATGATCGTCACCGGAAAATCGGAGGTGGCGAAGTAGTTCTGCAGCGCCACGACCAGCCCTGCGCCGAACATCGGGCCGATCAGCGTGCCGATGCCGCCCAGCAACGTCATCAGGATGACTTCACCGGACATCTGCCAGGTCACATCGGTCAAGGTGGCGAACTGGAACACCAGCGACTTGATGCCGCCCGCCAGACCGGCCAGTGCCGCCGACATGCAAAAAGCGCCCAATTTGTAGCGCGCCACCGAATAGCCGAGCGAAATCGCCCTTGGCTCGTTTTCGCGGATCGATTTTAAGATCATGCCGAAGGGCGAATTGATGAACCGCCAGATGACCACCATGCCGATCAGGAAAACCGCAAGCACGAAATAGTACATGTTGGAGGGATTGTTGAGATCGATGAAGCCGAACAAATGGCCGCGCGGCACTGACTGGATGCCATCCTCGCCCTTGGTGAATTCCGATTGAACGCAGAAGAAATAAAACATCTGCGACAGCGCCAAGGTCACCATGGCGAAATAGATGCCCTGGCGGCGAATGGCCACAAAGCCCATGACCAGGCCGAGAAAGGCAGCGCCGACCACGCCGGTCAGCAGGCCGAGTTCAGGCGGAAAGCCCAATTCCTTGACCGTATAGGCTGTAAAATAGGCCGCCCCCCCGAAGAAGGTGGCATGGCCGAAGGACAACAGCCCGGTATAGCCCAGCAGCAGATTGAAGGCGCAGGCAAACAGCGCAAAACACAGGATGTTCATCAGGAACACCGGATAGAAGAAGAACGGCGCGGCCAGCAGGAAAACCAGACCGATCAGCAGCAATGCTGCCTGGGTGGTATTATTGGTCTTTGCCGGGCTTTGGGAAATATCCACCATGTCACGCATCCTTGCCAAAGAGGCCGGCCGGCCGGAAGAGAAGCACGATTGCCATGATGACGAAAATAACGATGTTGGAGGCCTCCGGATAGAAGACCTTGGTCAGGCCTTCGGCAATGCCGAGCATATAGCCGGTGACGATGGCCCCCATGATCGAGCCCATGCCGCCAACCACCACCACCGCAAAGACCACGATGATGACATTGGTGCCCATCAGCGGCGACACCTGGTAGATGGGCGCCGCCAATACGCCGGCAAAAGCCGCCAGTGCCACGCCAAGCCCATAGGTAAAGGTCAGCAGCAGCGGAACATTGACGCCGAAAACCTGGACGATGGTGGCGTTTTCGGTGGACGCCCGCAAATAGGAGCCAAGCTTGGTCTTTTCGATGAGCAGCCAGGTGCCGATGCACACGACCAGCGACATCACCACCACCCAGCCGCGATAGATCGGCAGGAACATGAAACCGAGATTGACGCCGCCCGCCAGCTGGCTCGGCGTCGCATAGGGCTGGCCGGAGGAGCCATAGAAATATCTGAACGTGCCTTCGATGGCCAGCGCCATGCCGAAGGTGAACAAGAGTCCGTAAAGCGGATCAAGGTCGTAAAGCCGGCGCAGGAAAAGCCGTTCCACCACTGCGCCCAACGCGCCAACGATCAGCGGCGACAGCAGCAGGGCCGGCCAATAGCCGATGCCCCCATATGCCAGCAGCAGATAGGCGACAAACGCGCCCAGCATATAGAGCGCGCCATGGGCGAAGTTGATCACCCTGAGCATGCCGAAGATGATGGCAAGGCCGAGCGAGAGGATCGCATAGAAAGATCCGTTGATCAGCCCGATCAGCAATTGCCCGAAAAGAGCCTGAAGCGGAATACCGAAGACCATGATCATCGCGTTCAGACCCCCAGGACTTTGTGCAGCATGTCCATGCGCTCCGGCAAGTCGCCCACCGGGAATTCAGCAACCATCTGGCCATGATCCATCAAGTAGAAGCGGTCCGCAATACGGCTGGCAAAGCGGAAATTCTGCTCGACCAGCAAGATCGTCATGCCGCGTTCCTTCAATGTCTTGAGCACCTCGCCGATGCGCTGGACGATGACAGGAGCAAGGCCTTCTGTCGGTTCATCCAGGATCAGCAGCCGGACGCCGGTGCGCAGGATGCGCGCCATGGCCAGCATCTGCTGCTCGCCGCCCGAAAGTTTGGTGCCGGCGCTGGCCCGGCGCTCGTAGAGATTGGGAAAAAGTTCGTAGATCTCTTCAACGGTCATGCCGCCGGGTGCGACAACCGGCGGCAGCATCAGGTTTTCAAGAACCGTCAGGCTTGCGAAAATCCCGCGCTCCTCGGGCACGAAGCCGATTCCGTGGCGGGCGGTCTTGTGCAGCGGCACGCCCATCATGTCATGGCCGTCAAAGGTGATCGTGCCCTTGCGCGAGCGGACGATGCCGACAATGGTGCGCAATGTCGTCGTCTTGCCGACGCCGTTGCGACCGAGGATGGTAATGGTCTGGCCTTCGTTGACGGTCATGTCGACGCCGTGCAGGATATGGCTTTCGCCATACCAGGAATTCAGGCCCTTGATCTCGAGGAGCGGCGTCATGGTCAGGCGTCCTCCGTTCCCATATAGGCAACGCGCACGCGTTCATCCTTGCTGACGGCGGCATAATCGCCCTCGGCCAGGATTTCGCCACGCTGCAGCACGGTCACATGGTTGCAGATGTCGGCGACGACTGAAAGATTGTGCTCGACCATCAAAACGGCGCGTTCGCGCGCCACCTCGCGGATGATCGCCGAAACAACGCCGATATCCTCCTGGCCCATGCCGGCCATCGGTTCGTCAAGCAACAGCACTTTGGGATCAAGCGCCAGTGTCGTGGCAATTTCCAGCACCCGCTTGCGGCCATAAGAAAGGTCGGCGGCCGGCATGTTACGTTCCTTTGTCAATCCGACATTGGCCAGAAGCTGCTCGGCGCGTTCATTCAAACGGTCAAGCGCGGAGACCGGCAACCAGAATTGATGGGCGAGATGACTGGGCCGCTGCAAAGCGATGCGAACATTGTCCAGTACGGACAAATGCGGAAACACCGCCGAAATCTGGAAGGACCGCACCAGACCCATGCGCGCCACCTTGTCAGGCGCCATGCCGGTAATATCCTTGCCGAGCAGCGTGATCTTGCCGCTTGTCGGTTGAAGGAATTTGGTCAGCAGGTTGAAAACAGTGGTTTTTCCCGCACCGTTCGGGCCGATGAGCGCATGCACGCTGGCATCCTGCACATCAAGATCGACATCGTTGACGGCCCGGAAGCCGCCGAAATCACGGCAAAGCCCGCGGGCGGAAAGCACCACCCGCGGCTTGGTCTTGTTGTGGACGTCGGACATGGCCATTGCGTCCGGGCTTCGCGTTTACTGCTTGGCCAGTTCACAGCCGCTTTCGGCCGGGTCAATATAGGCTTCCTTGCCGGGAATGGTGGCAAGGACGTTGTAATAATCCCAGGCTTCCTTGCTTTCTTCCGGCTTCTTGACCTGCAGCAGATACATGTCGTGGATCATCCGGCCATTGGCGCCGACTGTGCCGCCGCGACCGAACACGTCGTCAACAGGCATTTCATGCAGCTTCTTGGCAACCGCTTCCGTCTCGTCGGTGCCGGCGGCTTCGATGGCTTTCAGATATTGGGTGACGGCGGAATAGGTGCCGGCATGGTTCATATTCGGCATCTTGCCGGTGCGCTCGAAGAAGCGCCTGCCGAAAGCCTGGCTGTCGGCATCGCGATTCCAGTAGAAGCCTTCCGTCAACGTCAGGCCCTGGGCTGCCTCCAGTCCAAGACCGTGAACTTCCGCAAGCGTGAAGAGAAGCGCCGCCAGATGTTGGCCGCCCGCTGTAATGCCGAATTCGGCTGCCTGCTTGATGGCGTTGGCAGTATCAAGGCCGGCATTGGCAAGGCCGATGACCTTGGCTCCGGACGCCTGCGCCTGCAGCAGGAAGGACGAGAAATCGGCCGTTGCCAAAGGATGGCGAACCGAACCGACAATCGTGCCGCCATTGGCCTTGACGAAATTGCTTGTCTGCTCTTCCAGTGAATAGCCGAATGCATAATCGGCAGTCAGGAAGAACCATGTATCGCCGCCCTGCTTGACCATCGCGCCGCCGGTGCCGACAGCCAGAGCGTGGGTGTCATAGGCCCAATGGAAACCATAAGGAGAACACTGCTTGCCGGTGATTTCGGTAGAGGCTGCGCCGGTGATGATGTCGATTTTCTTCTTTTCCTGGGACAAAGCCTGAACTGCCAGCGCCACGGACGACGTCGTCAGTTCCATGATCGCATCAACCTGCTCGGTGTCATACCACTGGCGGGCAATGTTGGAAGCGATGTCGGCCTTGTTCTGGTGGTCGGCGTCGACGAGTTCGATCGGCATGTCCAGGACCTTGCCGCCGTAATCCTCAATCGCCATCTTGGCTGCTTCAACCGAAGACTTGCCGCCGAAATCGGCATAAACGCCGGATTGATCGTTCAAAATGCCGATCTTGACCTTGCCGTCGGAAATATCGGCAGCCATGGCTGCGGTGCTGCAAGCCAATGCCACTGCAAAAGATGCCAGGATAGTTTTTCTCATGTCGCTTCCTCCCGAAGGTTGCATGAATTATCTTATGATCGAAAATGACAGACCCGGTTCCTCCTGCAGCCCGCCTTGAACATGACAATCTTCGAAAATGGCCGTTGACGCAAGCGCTAACAAGAACTAATTCCAAACAGGCTCTGTGCATTTTTGAACAGATTGGTCTTTTTAGTGGCATCACAATCGCATTTCACCTGGGACGATATGCAGTTTTTTCTGGCCGTGGCCAGGACCGGGCAATTGACGACTGCCGCCCGCCATCTCAGGAGCAGTCACGCCACGGTTTCACGCCGGATCGACCGGCTGGAATTCAACCTCAAGGTCAAGCTGTTTGAGCGCAATCCGCGCGGTTACGTGCTGACGGCGACCGGGCAGCGATTCATCGAGACGGCTGAAAGGATGGAGCAGGAAACCGACCGGCTGCATGCCGATCTGGCGTCCGGGGCTTCCAGCCAGCGCGGCGTGGTCCGGTTGAGCGCGCCGGAGGGATTTGCGAATTTTTTCTTCGCCAATGCAATGACCGGCTTCACAGCAAGCCATCCCAACATTTCACTGGAACTGGTGACAATCCAGCAGATCATGTCCCTGTCGCGCAAGGAAGCCGATGTCGCCGTGGTGCTCGACCCACCCAAAGCGGGCCCCTATTTCTCCGAGAAACTGACCGACTACAATTTGCAAATCTACGGATCGCGCCGATATTTTGCTGAAAATTCAATGCCGATGACGCGGGAAGACCTGCTCGAACATCCTTTCATCGGCTATATCGAAGACATGATCTTCGCACCGGGACTGGATTATCTGGACGATGTTCACCCGCGCATTGTCGCGCGCTTTCAAAGCTCAAGCATATTCGCGCAACTCACCGCCACACAAAACGGCCTTGGACTATGCGTATTGCCGCATTTCATCGCCAGGCGTTATCCCGACCTGCAAATCGCGCTGCCTGACATCGTTGAACTCAAGCGGCAATACTGGATCACCTGCCATCGCGACTTGCTGCATGTGCCGCGTTTGCGCACCATCATCGAGTTTCTGGCCACGACAGTGAAAAAACAGGAACAGTTCTTCACCGGCAAACCAGACCGGTTTTAAGCGTGACGCGAGCGATCTCGCAGCGATCGCCGGGTCCGCCGTCAAGAATGGTATTTGCCGTCCAAAGCATCAATGGCGGCGACATTGGCGGCTGAAGAACTGGCCGGGTCGAAATTTTGACGCAACCAGCTTTCGGCTATCGACTTGGCCAGTTCGGGACCGACGACGCGTGCGCCCATGGTGATGATCTGGGCATTGTTCGACTTTGCCGCGCGTTCGGCCGAATAGGTGTCGTGCGTCAGCGCGGCGCGGATGCCGGGTACCTTGTTGGCCGAGATAGATACCCCGATGCCGGTGCCGCAAAACAGGATGGCCCGGTCGTTCTCGCCAGCGATGATGGTCGATGCCACGACCTGCGCCATATCGGCATAATAGCCGGACTGGCTGAGATCGTTGACGGTTATGCCTGGCTTTCCTGCCAGATGCGCGGCGATCACGTCGAGCAAAGGTTTGCCCGCCTGGTCCGCACCGATAGCGATCTTCATTTCAGTCTCCTTAAACCTGACATCGTCGAGATGGGCAGCCTTGCCGTCCGCCGACATGTCGTTGTTCCTATAGTCAGAATCGTCACGGGCAGCGAGACCGATTCTGCATCGTTGCGACATCCGTCCGTTTGTCCTATCGCACGCGGACGCGGCTGGCGTGCGCCTGTTTCGGCCGCTAAGTTTGCGATCGGCACCGGGAGACGTGCATGCAGACCAAGAAGATCCTCAATGACGGCGGCCGTGCTGGCGTCGAAATGCTGGCGGGCGGGCTCGCAGCCCCGCCCCGGCAGGTGC
>JBGSIT010000113.1:0-128475 GCA_041742335.1 Rhizobiaceae bacterium | reverse complement strand
GGCGCTGCACTCTCGGCCGGTTTGGCGGCCGGTGCGGTAGCGGCCCCGCCAGCAGCGGCAGTGGCGACATCTTCGCCATCGGCAGCCAGCACGGCAATCACGGTATTGACCTTGACGCCTTCGGTGCCGGCCGGAACCATGATCTTGGCCACGGTGCCTTCATCGACGGCCTCGACTTCCATCGTCGCCTTGTCGGTTTCAATCTCGGCAATGATGTCGCCGGATTTGACCGCATCGCCTTCCTTGACGAGCCATTTGGAAAGGTTGCCTTCTTCCATGGTCGGTGAAAGGGCGGGCATTGTAATGTTGATAGGCATTGTAACCCTCCCTTAACGGTAGCAGACGGTTTTGACCGCCTCTACCACTTCATCGACATTCGGCAGCGCCAGCTTTTCAAGATTGGCGGCATAGGGCATGGGAACATCCTTGCCGGCAATGGTGATGATCGGCGCATCGAGATAATCAAACGCCTGCTGCATCACGCGCGTGGCGATCTCAGTGCCCACCGAGTTCTGCGGATAGCCTTCCTCGACGGTCACCAGACGGCCGGTCTTCTTGACCGATTCAATGACAGCAGGAAGATCCATCGGACGGATTGTCCGCAGATCGATCAGTTCGACGTCAATGCCAAGCTTTTCAAGTTCGGCAATCGCCTTGATGGCATAGGTCATGCCGATGCCGAAGGAGACCATGGTCACATCTTTGCCTGAGCGGTGAATACGGGCCTTGCCGATCGGCAGGACGAAATCATCCAGCTTCGGCACATCAAAGGTCTGGCCGTAGAGAATTTCATTTTCAAGGAAGATCACCGGATTGGGATCGCGGATCGCAGCCTTCAGAAGGCCCTTGGCGTCAGCCGCCGTATAGGGCATGACGACCTTAAGGCCGGGAATATGGCTGTACCAGGCGGCGTAGCATTGCGAGTGCTGTGCGCCGACGCGGGCAGCCGCACCGTTGGGGCCACGGAAGACAATCGGCGCGCCCATCTGGCCGCCGGACATATAGAGCGTCTTGGCAGCGGAATTGATGATCTGGTCAATGGCCTGCATGGCGAAATTGAAGGTCATGAATTCAACAATGGGACGCAGGCCGGTCATCGCAGCGCCGACGCCGACACCGGCAAAGCCGTGTTCGGTAATCGGGGTGTCGACCACCCGCTTGGCGCCGAATTCCTGCAGCAAGCCTTGCGTGATCTTGTAAGCGCCCTGATATTCAGCAACTTCCTCGCCCATGACGAAGACATCAGGATTGGCCCGCATTTCCTCGGCCATGGCATCGCGAAGGGCTTCGCGAACGGTGGTGGGGACCATTTCTGTGCCGGCCGGAATGGAAGGATCGGATAACGTTTCGCCTGCGGGCGCTGCGGGAACGGGAGCAGGCGCTGCCGCGGCTTGCGGCGCCGGGGCTGCTTCAGCTTGAGGCGCTGCAGCCGCCTTTGGCGCGACTGCGGCATCTGCGCTTTCGCCATCTTGCAAAAGAAGCGCGATTGGCGTGTTGACCTTTACATTTTCTGCGCCGGCGGCAATCAACAATTTGCCGATAATGCCTTCATCGACGGCTTCGACTTCCATGGTCGCCTTGTCGGTTTCGATTTCGGCGATGACATCCCCGGATTTCACGGCGTCGCCTTCATTCTTCAACCATTTCGACAGCGTGCCTTCTTCCATGGTCGGAGAAAGGGCTGGCATCAAAATCTCTATCGGCATTTTTCCTCACCTGTAAAATGCGGGGATGACTGGCCCCTTTATTTCTTCAAAGCCCGCGTGACCGAGACCCGCGAACGCTTAATCCCACTGCCATTCCCAAGAGGATGATCAAACCATGCGGCGGTCCGGTCGCCTCTTCCGTTCAACTTCCGAAGTCCATGCCGGCAAATGATCAAGCCGCCTGCCGGCTTTTCATGTCAGTTCACGAAATCATCAAAGAAGGATATCGGTGTAAAGCTCGGATGCATCCGGCTCCAGGTCCGCCTGGGCAAAATCGGCGGCATCGGCAACGATATCGCGCACATCCTTGTCAATCGCCTTCAGACTGTCTTCGCTCGCCCAGCCTTTTTCAAGCAGGCGAACGCGCACCTGTTCAATCGGATCATGTTCGGAGCGCATCTTCTGGACTTCGTCCTTGGAACGGTATTTGGCCGGATCGGACATGGAGTGGCCGCGATAGCGGTAAGTCATCATTTCGAGGATGAGCGGACCCTTGCCGGAACGGCAATGTTCCGTCGCCTGATCGGCAGCCGCCTTGACGGCGCGCACATCCATGCCGTCAACCTGCAGGCCGGGGATTTTGAACGAAGCGCCGCGATGGGAGAAATCGGTTTCCGCCGAAGCGCGGCTGACCGACGTGCCCATGGCGTAACGGTTGTTTTCAATCACGTAAATGACCGGAAGCTTCCACAAGGAGGCCATGTTGAAGCTTTCATAGACTTGGCCCTGGTTGGAAGCCCCGTCGCCAAAATAGGCAAGCGATACATTGTCGTTGCCGCGATAGCGATTGGCAAAGGCCAAACCTGTGCCCAGCGATACCTGCGCGCCGACGATGCCATGGCCGCCATAGAAATTCTTTTCCTTGGAGAACATGTGCATGGAACCGCCCTTGCCCCGGGAAAGACCGCCCCTGCGACCCGTAAGCTCGGCCATCACGCCGCGCGGGCTCATGCCGCAAGCCAGCATGTGACCATGATCACGGTAGCCGGTAATGACCTGATCGCCTTCCTTCAACGCCATCTGCATGCCGGTGACAACTGCTTCCTGGCCAATATAGAGATGGCAGAAGCCGCCGATGAAACCCATGCCGTAAAGCTGGCCTGCCTTTTCCTCAAAACGCCGGATCAGAAGCATGTCGCGGTAGGCCTTGAGCTCTGCCTCGCGATCGAATTCGACGATTGCACCTTCGGCAAAATCCTTCTTTGCCGTCTTGGAAGCAGATTTGCGTGCAGTTTGGGATGCAGCCTTGCGCAGTGCCATCCAATCCTCCCTGGAATGATTGCCTAAACCTACAATAAGGGAGAAAGGACTATTCAGCAATGCCAGAAATGCATTGCTGATATTTAAGATAAATAATTGATTATTATATGTTATTTTTGATTAACTTGTTTTCGGTTAATTCAAAGTTCAGTGAAAAATAACGATTTCGTCGCTGCGCGATACGTTCAACTCATAACGCGCCTTTTCATCGAGAATATCCTTTTCCAGCGAACCATCGCTCATCAGTTGAACTTGCCTCTCAAGCTCCTTGCGGCTTTCCACCAGACCATCAAGCTCGCCTTGGCGCGCCATGCGCTGCGCCTCGAATATCTCGGTCGCCTTGAGACCAAGTTCACCATGTATGGAATGATAGCCGAAGTAGGACAGGAATGCGACTGTCAAAACAGGAATGACCAGTCGGCCGTAATGGCGTTTCTTATGATGTTTGGTCCACATGGTCCGGTCCTTGACGCAATACTAGGAATTCACAATGCAACAAAAACATTAACCGAGCGTTGACCATGCGCCGGGAGAATAAAAATCCGCAGCTTTCGCCAGCTGCGGATCTTTATGAATTCATTCCGTCGGGCCGGGCTTACACCCGGATGATTGAAGCGCCCGCATAGCTGGCGGCGGCTCCCAATTCCTGCTCGATGCGGATCAGCTGGTTGTATTTGGCAAGCCGGTCGGAGCGGGCCAGCGAACCTGTCTTGATTTGTCCGCAATTGGTGGCGACAGCCAGATCGGCAATTGTGGCATCCTCTGTTTCGCCCGAACGGTGCGACATGACGGCGGTATAGCTGGCCTTGTGGGCAGTTTCCACCGCATCGAGGGTCTCGGAAAGCGAGCCGATCTGGTTGACCTTGACAAGGATCGAATTGGCAACACCCATCTTGATGCCGTCGCGCAGGCGCGCCGTGTTGGTCACGAAAAGATCGTCGCCGACCAGCTGGCATTTGTGACCGGCCAGTTCCGTGTGGATCTTCCAGCCTTCCCAGTCATCCTCAGCCATGCCGTCTTCGACAGAAATGATCGGGTAATTATCGACAAGGTTGGAGAGGTATTCAGCCATCTGGCGGGAATTGAGGCTCTTGCCCTCACCGGCCATCTCGTATTTTCCGCCCTTGAAAAATTCGGTCGAGGCGCAATCCATCGCCAGATAGATATCGACGCCAGGCTTGTAGCCGGCCTTTTCAATGGACTTCATGATGAAATCCAGGGCCGCCGGAGCACTTTCAAGATTGGGGGCAAAACCGCCCTCATCGCCGACATTTGTGTTGTAGCCCTTGGAAGCAAGCTCTTTCTTGAGCGTATGGAAGACTTCCGAGCCCATGCGGACGGCGTCAGCGAAAGACGGCGCGCCCACCGGCATGATCATGAATTCCTGAAAATCAATCGGATTGTCGGCATGCGCGCCGCCATTGATGATGTTCATCATCGGCACCGGCAGAATGTGGGCATTGGGGCCGCCGACATAGCGGTAGAGCGGCAGGCCGGCGGCTTCTGCGGCGGCCTTGGCGACCGCCAGCGATACGCCGAGAATGGCATTGGCGCCGAGGCGGGCCTTGTTGGACGTTCCGTCAAGCTCGATCATGGTCCGGTCAATGGCTATCTGCTCTTCGGCTTCCATGCCGCTGATGGCGTCATAGATCTCGCCATTGACGGCTTCAACCGCGCGCTGCACGCCCTTGCCGAGATATCGCGGTCCGCCGTCGCGCAGTTCCACCGCCTCATGGGCGCCAGTGGAGGCGCCGGACGGCACGGCTGCACGGCCGAAGCTTCCGTCTTCCAGTGTTACATCGACTTCCACAGTCGGATTGCCACGGCTGTCGAGAATTTCGCGACCGAAGATATCAATAATAGCAGTCATGTCGGTTTCCTGATTTCAAGAGACAAGGATAGTGGCGCTTTCCTTAATGGAAACGCCGAAAATTACAATGGCGCGGACTTCAGCTTTTGGCCAAAACCCAGTCTGCATCCAGCAAATCGCCTATGCAAGCAACCATGGCCTGCTTTCATGACAAAGCAGCGGCGGTCGATGGAAAACACCTCAGGCCTTCGCCACCCGGTCGAAAGCCATCAATTTTTCCAGGAGCGCCCGCATATTGTCGATCTGGACCATGTTCGGCCCGTCAGACGGGGCATTGTCGGGGTCCTGATGGGTCTCGATGAAGACGCCAGCGACGCCCACCGCGACGGCTGCACGCGCCAAAGTTTCAACGAACTTCCGCTCACCGCCGGTCGAAGCGCCCTGCCCGCCCGGTTGCTGCACCGAATGCGTGGCATCGAAAATCACCGGAGCGCCCATGGCCGCCATGATCGGCAGCGAACGCATGTCCGACACGAGCGTGTTGTAGCCAAAGGATGCACCGCGCTCGCATAACAGCACATTGGGGTTGCCGCTGGCATTGATCTTGGCCAGCACGTTCTTCATGTCCCATGGCGCCAGAAACTGGCCCTTCTTGACGTTGATGACCCGGCCGGTCTTGGCGGCAGCAATCAACAAATCGGTCTGCCGGCACAAGAAGGCAGGAATTTGCAGGACATCGACGACGCCCGCCACAAGTCCGCACTGCGCTTCGTTGTGAATGTCGGTCAGCACCGGAAAGCCGTATTCCTTCTTGAGATCAGCAAACACTTCCATGGCTGTTTCCAGCCCGATACCGCGCTCGGCGGAAATAGACGTCCGGTTGGCCTTGTCGAAGGATGTTTTGTAAACCAGGCCGATACCGAGTTCGTCGCAGATTTCTACAAGACGTCCGGCCATCATGAAAGCATGGTCGCGGCTTTCCATCTGGCAGGGGCCTGCGATGATGGAAAGGGGCGCATTATTGGCGAAAGTCACTTTGCGGTGACCGTCTCCGGCAATGATTGTGGTGTTGTTTTCAACGTGCATGTTCATTCCTCAAATCCGAAAATGACAGCCTGGCCTTCTTCATGAGACACCAGCAGCATGTCGCCTTTATAGCTGAAATCGATATTGTTGGTTTTCAGAACCTTTTCTGTGGCCGCGATATCCGCCACCCGGAAGATTATTGCCCGCCCACGCAATCCGCGTGCGTGGCAAGGCGCCTCGATACCCAATAGCGCGGTCAATGCGTCAGGGTCGAGCACACTGATCGTGGCATTGCTTGTGGTGATTTCCAGCCCGGTTTCATTCACTTCGACAGTGTCGCTGTTGACAACCTCACCAAGGAAATAGCTGAAATCTTCAGGGTCCGGTTCGGAAAGCACGACAATCTTGATGCCCTTGACGCCATTGGCATGGGCTTCAAGCGCCGAGCGATCAGCCGGCGGCATATTGATGCGCTGGCAGGTGATGGCGTGAAAATCTGGCGATCGAAGGTCTGCGGCGAAGGAAAGCTTGAAGGTCGCGGTAATTTCCGAACCGTCCGGCAGTTTCATCGGTCGTGAAAACTGCAGCATGTCCCCGGCCGAAATTCCGTTGGTCTTGAACCCGGCGTCGTCCCGGTCGGCATTGTCGGAACCCATGACGATTGCCGAAAACCCTTCGGCGCCCCGGCGAAAGCGAAACGCCTGGTCTCTGGCGACGAATTGATTGCCGGCACGCGCCTCTTTTTCGCAAATATCCTGATCGGCAATGCCCAACGGCTCCAGATAGGACTTGTCGGAAAAGAAAACGCAGGCGTTTTCCGTGCCGAAAGGATGGCGGGCGTCCGCCGCCACTGTAAAGCCAAGCTGGGTCAATCTCTGGCGCGCGGCCGCAATGGATGTGATGGGAAGGACCAGATGATCGAGTGGTCGCGGTGTGAGGGCGTCTGAGGTCATTTCAATGTCCTGGCTGCATGTGACTTGCTCTTGCCATGGAAACCGGCCCCAATTCAAGACCACTCCCGCACTTTACCTGATCGAGGCAACCCAGGCTGAGCGTTCATTTTCTGGCGCGTGAAAACAGCGGTTGAACGGCGACGCTGCTGTCAGTCCCGTCAAGCCGTGATTTGATCAGATTGATCAGGTCAGCCGGCGCTATGCCGCGCTTGGTGGCTGCCCCGATTGCGTCGACCGGCTGGTTGGTGGCGATCACCACCAGGTGATCTGCGCCGAACGGCTCAACGATCTTCATTTCGCTCAACCAGGACTTTTCAGTCTTGTGACCATCGATCGCCATGTCAAGAAATTGCGCTTCACCGGTGTTGGCCAGATTGAAAACCAGCAGATTGCGATATGGTCCGGCATAGGTGTCAAACTTCACGCGCTCACCTGCCAGATAAAGCTGTTTTTCAGGCGTCAAGACCAGCTTGCCCGGATTTTGAACAGCCATCTTGTTGAGCAGGTCCAGCAGGATGAATTTTGAAACCACATCATTGACCGTAAACTTGCTGACTTTTTCTGCCGCAAGTTCACCATTTGGTGTTCTGAATTCGCGCACTGCCGCATTCCAAAGGTAAGGCCTGGCTCCCCTTGCCGTATTTTCCGGCCTGAATGAGGTTCCACGCACCTCAACCGGCAAAACCGGCTTCCAGCCCATTTCGGCCACCAACCGGTAATGCGTCTCTTCGCGGTTGGCTTTTTGCGCCATTATCGCCCGCATCGCAGTCTGTACCGGCGTCAGTTCAACGAGGGCTTCGTCGGTTGTGCGCGGCAGCAAAGGATAAAACACCGGAACCTGCAGCGCATCGGATCGCGCCTTGACGGTTTGCAATACATAATCCTCAAGCTCGATCCGGCTGAGGCTGCCATCGCCATTTCTGTCGGCGTGACCTTCCAGCGCCCGGGCAACGCTGAAGGACAGCGCACCGCGCGGCTTTTCGTCGATAACCACTTCCGGGATTGGCGCTCCCTCCTTGGCGGCAGCCAGCATCGTGACATTGTCGAGACCGGAATCGGCAATTCTGCCGCCTTTCAGGATTTCCGCTGACACCATCTGCGGCTTTGCATCAGGATCAATCGCCACGAACCGCAATTTTCCCAGCACATTCC
The DNA here is from genome assembly GCA_041742335.1 of Rhizobiaceae bacterium. Lineage (GTDB taxonomy): Bacteria > Pseudomonadota > Alphaproteobacteria > Rhizobiales > Rhizobiaceae > Rhizobium_E. The sequence goes on along the minus strand of JBGSIT010000113.1, from coordinate 120,568 downwards.
TTGTCATGCCGCCGGAATGGCAACTGTCGGCGACGAACAGGATGTTCACATTGCGGCGGCGGGCCTGTTCGAACCACGCGTTCAATTCGTTGTCGACAATGGTTTCACCCATGGTTTCGTTCATTTTTTCCGGATCAAACCCCGGCAGGATGAAAAGCTCATCCAGGCCGTCGGCCTCGTCACCGGCAACATATTCGGTAATCTGCGCGCCGTGGCCGGCAAACGAAAAAACGATCGTGTCACCGACAGCAGACTTGGCCAGCAGCTTCTCAAAACTCGCCTGGATCGTGGCCTTGTCAGCTTCGGCATCGGTAAGTTCAATGACTTCGGCTGCGCCTGATCCGGTCAAGGTCCTGGCGATGTCATTGGCATCGTTGACCGCTCCATCCAGACTGACGATGTGAGGATATTGGTTGATGCCGATGACAAGCCCGTAGGTTTGCGCCGCATTGGCCATTGCGGGTGCGAACATTGCGGCCAAAGCCGCCAGATTGATCATCAAAATCAGGCGTATGAATTGCATGACAGCATGTCCCACTGTGCCGGTTTGTCTGTCCCGCGAACGGGAAGGACACAATGCCTAATTGTCTTCGAGCGGTCCAGTCGCGATCCGGACCAGACAAATGGAGATGTCCCTGATGTTAAACGTTTGGCAAGGGCCGGATATTCTCAAGAAATCAGCCGCTTGCGAGACAGGTCATTACCAATCCGGCCGACGCCCTGCCGAACTCAACAAGAATCCGGATTTCATCACCATATGACAATATAAAATGATTGATACCAAGCAATATTCCTTACAAATTTTCAATTTTATTTCCGTAATCATTAATAGTTTAAAGGATTTTGCTTGATAGCCTTCCAGCACAATTTCTGAAGACGTGACGCTGTCTCACGGCCCCGCCGTCAATTCAGAAATGTGCATACAGAAAGAGGGTTCAACATGGCTCAATCCCGAGGGCAGCAAGCAACACGCAGTGTGTCGAGAAGCCACGACAACTATGTTGACGGATTGCTGTCCGGCTACGCCTGGTCGGGAAACGCCATTCAGTATGCCTTTCCTGAACGCCCCGGCAGTTATTCCTATGGCGGCGAGAAGAACCATAATTTTGAAGCTGTCGGGAAAAACATCCAGAATGCCGCCCGCTTCATTCTGGACAAGGATTTCGGCAATGCCGCCAATGACGGATTTTCCATCGAAGGCTTCACCAACCTGAAAATCTCTGCCGGCAGCGCATCGTCGGCGGAAATCCGCTATGCCGAGAGTTCCTACAGCGCCTATGGCGGGGTCAATCAAACTGCCTATGCCTATTATCCTTCGAATAATTCGATAGGCGGCGATGTCTGGTTCGGCAAGGTTTATGACTTCAATCTGGCCAGGGCCGGCAATTATTATTTTGCCTCCATCTTGCATGAAACCGGCCATGCGCTGGGTCTTAAACATGCCCAAAGCGCCGAGCGAGGCTTTCCTGCGCTCAAGAACAGCAGCGATTCGCTTGAATATACGGTGATGACCTACAATACCTTTGTCGGCGACAACGCATCGGGCTACAAGGCCGAACCTGCCGGCTATCCGCAAACCATGATGATGGCCGACATTGCAGCGCTTCAATACATGTATGGCGCCAACTACAGCGTCAACAGCGGCAAGACCGTCTATTCCTGGTCGCCGGACAGCGGCAACACCTGGGTCAATGGGCGCGTGGCCATATCACCTGAAACCAACAGGATCTTTGCCACGATCTGGGATGGCGGCGGGCGTGACACCTATGACCTGCGTCTTTTCAGGACTGATCTCGAGATAGATCTGCGTGCAGGCCACCACTCCGTTTTTTCCCAATCCCAGCTTGCCAATCTGAATGGCGGGCCGAATGGCGGACTTGCCCGCGGCAACATATTCAACGCCTTGCTGCATGAGGGTAAGACTGCATCCCTGATCGAAAACGCGGTCGGCGGCCGGGGCGATGATGTCCTGCTGGGCAACCAGGCCGGCAACAAGCTGAATGGCGGAGGCGGCGACGACACATTTGCCGGATATGCGGGCAATGACATTTACCGCGGCGGCGGCGGCAGCGATACATTCATTTTCAAGCGCGGTTGGGATCATGACGTGATCAACGATTTCCAGTCAGGGCGGGATCACGTCAATCTCAAGAGTTTTGATCTTGCGTCCTTTGGCGACCTGCTGGACAAAGCCGAACAACGCGGTGATGCCGTATTCCTGCTGTTCGGCCACGGCGATTATATAAAGCTCGCCCATACGGACCTCAATCATCTCGACGCCGGCGACTTCATACTCTGAAGCCTGTCGCAAGCAGGCGTCCTCTTTTGGCGCTTTCTGCACAGGTTGTTGCAAACCTTGCGCATACGAAGGTCGCCGGCAAACAAAAAAGGCCGCCGGAATAAACCAGCGGCCTCTTGAAATGATTGGCAGCAGTCGTGTTATTCGGCGCTGTCGTCAGCAGCCTTCTTTTTGGCCGGCGCCTTTTTCTTCGGTGCAGCAGCCTCGCCTTCGGCAGCCTCGGCCTTGGCGGCAACCTTTTTCTTCGGCTTGGCTGTTTTGGCGGCCGGCTTGTCTTCGTCTTCGTCGTCAGCCATCAGCTCTTCCTTGGTTACCTTCTTGTCGGTTACCGAGATTTCATTGAGCAGGTGATCAACGACCTTTTCTTCAAAGATCGGCGCGCGAAGGCCGCCAATGGCACCCGGAGTCTTCTGGAAATATTCCATCAACTCCTTTTCCTGACCAGGGAACTGGCGCATCTGCGCATAAAGGGCGCGCTGCAACTCGTCTTCGCTGACTTCGATATTGGCCTTTTCGCCAATTTCGGAAAGCAGCAGGCCGAGACGGACGCGGCGTTCCGCCAGCTTGCGATATTCGGCGCGGGCTTCTTCTTCCGTGGTGTCTTCGTCTTCGAATGTCTTGCCGGACTGGGAAAGATCATTGTTGATCTGACGCCAGATATTTTCAAACTCAGCTTCAACCAGGCGGCTTGGCGTTTCGAACTGATACATCTCATCCAGCTGGTCGAGGATCTGGCGCTTCAGCTTCTGGCGTGAAACCGTGCTGAACTGGCCTTCGATCTGGCCGCGAACCACTTCCTTGAGCTTGTCGACCGACTCCACGCCAAGCTTGATGGCGAGGTCATCGTTGATTTCCAGATCGGCGGGCGCTGCGACTTCGTTGACCTTCACGTCAAAGGTAGCGTCCTTGCCGGCGAGGTGTGCTGCGGGATAATCGGACGGGAATGTGACGGTGATGACTTTTTCGTCGCCGGCCTTGAGACCAACGAGCTGCTCTTCAAAGCCGGGGATGAAGCGGTTGGAGCCGAGCACCAGTTCAGCGCCCTCATCCTTGCCGCCCTCAAAAGGAACGTCGTCGACCTTGCCGAGGTAATCCATGTTGACCCGGTCGCCATTGGCGGCCTTGCCCTTCTTGGTCTCGTAAGACCGGGCATTTTCGGCGATCTTCACGATCTGCTCGGTCACTTCCGATTCGTCGATGTCGACGATTTCGCGAATGGCGGTGATTCCGGAATTGTCCTTGATGGCAATCGGCGGAATGACTTCATAGGAAACCGTGAATTCGAGATCGGCTTCAGCAGCAAGAATTTTCTCGGCTTCAGCTTCGTTCTCTGTCATCGCGATGTCCGGGGTCGTCGCTGATTTTTCACCGCGCTCGGACAGAATTGACGTCGGGCGGTCGCGGATGATCTCGTTGACCAGCTCAGCCATTACGGACTTGCCGTAAAGCTTCTTCATATGCGCGAAGGGAACCTTGCCCGGACGAAAGCCGTTGATCTTGACACGATCCTTGACGTCTTCAAGGCGCACGATCATCTGCGCTTCCATATCCTTTGCAGGAATGATGATCTTGAGTTCGCGCTTCAGGCCTTCGGCCAGCGTTTCGATAACCTGCATGTTCTTACCTTCATTGTCTTGGCGGCTATCCGCTGCCAACCGTTTCTAAATGATGAGCAACATTGCTGGCCCATCCACTGGGAGTGGCTTTATGCAAATTCATGGCATTTTGGCAAGCAAAATGCCGCATATGCCGTCAAATCACTCATTTTTTTTCATATACTGCACCAAGTGCCTGAATTGGTGCGGGTGAAGAGACTCGAACTCCCATGCCGAAGCGCTTGGACCTAAACCAAGTGTGTCTACCAATTCCACCACACCCGCAACCAAATGCGTATCAGCCAAAGATGGCGAACGCGGCGCCTCTATAACATCTGTTTGACAGCAATCAAACAGAAAACATTGGCCTGCGGGGCAAACCGGTTAAGCCCGCTGCCTGCCGCCCATGATGATGCCGACAGGCACCAACCCCGCTGGTTCCGCGACCACACCGCACAATTTCATTAACCACTTTTAAATACTTGTATGCTAACGTTGCAATATTGAAATGCGACCCGCTGATAGCTATGCGTGATGCGCATATCATCCATGCTAATATTGCACTGCACAAATTTTTATAATCGTACTATATTTGATTCATCGGAAGGCAAGAGACCGACCGGTAGCGGAGATGAAGATCTCCGGGCAAGAATTCAAAGCGCAGCTTGGCTGTCTGCGCCGGAGCAATCTGAAGCAAGGCCCGTGATTGGAAACAGTCACGCAGAATAATTCGGAGCACGCGCACTCCTCCTCCCAGCGCAGCTTCGATTCGGTTGTCTACACTCCTCCTCCCAGTTGTCAACCATGTCAAAAGGCGCCCACCGGATCTCCTCCCCCGGTGGCCGTTTATTTTTACCCCCCCCCCCCCCAACATTCACGTTCTTGCTTTTGCCTGAATTGCGCTCTCCTGCGAAAGACTTGATATCGCTCATTTTTGCCGCGGCAGAACCCGGCCTGGCCTTCGGGCCGCCGCAAAGCAGCCGCAAAGTTGTCACTAAACTTTTAAATTCGTTAATAATTTGAGATATTTAGTGATGCATCATGCGCTGGACGCATAGGTGGATTGCGAGATTTGCGTTTGTAACTATTGCATTGCAGCATTAGATACAGGTCATGAGATTGGGACCGGAAGAAACCGGCCCGGAAACGAAATTCAAGGAGACTATCATGAACATTGCACGCAGCTTCAATAACTGGCGCATGTACCGTCAGACCGTCAACGAACTTGGCCGCATGTCCAACCGCGAACTGAGCGACCTCGGCATCAGCCGTTCGGAAATCGCATTTGTAGCGCGCCGCGCAGTCGGCAAGTAATCTAAGTCGCGCGGCCTGACTCGGCCGCGTAAAGGAATTCGAAGCAGGTGCACTCCTCCTCCCAGCGCAGCTTCGATACGGTTGGCGACACTCCTCCTCCCAGTTGCCAACCTTTTATAAAAACGCCCACCGGATCTCCTCCCCCGGTGGGCGTTTGTTTTTGTCCTGGCAAGGCGGGACCCGGATGCAAAGCAGCCGGAAAAAAGGCGGTCGGCGAAGTTGGTCCCGACAATCGGAAAACGTTTATCGCATCAATTGATCAATATTTCACCACTGCGCACATTAGTTGGGCATATTATCCATTTTATTCAATGTTTTAGGCCGTTGCCGTGCGCGAAGGACATGGGTGCCGTGCAAGCTTTGCACTTGCATATGCTGCAGTGCAACACTATCTTCTGGTCATGAGATTGGGACCTGGACAAACCGGTCCCGCAAGTAAACCAAGGAGACGAAGATGAACATTGCACGCAGCTTCAATAACTGGCGCATGTACCGTCAGACCGTCAACGAACTCGGTCGCATGTCGAACCGTGGACTGCACGACCTCGGCATTGATCGTTCGGATATCGCATCGGTTGCGCGCCGCGCAGTCGGCAAGTGACAACAGGCGCTTAGGCGCAGATGAAGCATTCCTGTGGCCGGGATCGGCCGCAGAACGAAATTCGGAGCATGCGCACTCCTCCTCCCAGCGCTGCGTCGAAGTGGTTGGCAACACTCCTCCTCCCAGTTGTCAACCTTTTTAAAAGACGCCCACCGGATCCTCCTCCCCCGGTGGGCGTTTCATTTTGCGACAGGGCAGCACCCCCCTCTGCATCCAATCGAAACCACCGAAATATTCTTCGCGCTAGCCTTGACCCTGAAACAATCAGCATCGCCGGCGGATCGGGCTGAAGATTCAACGGCATTGGTGCTTTGTCGGCACTGGCGAGTATCGTTCAAAAATATTTTACGATTGAATTACAATGGCCTACACAAAACCTATGCGAATTACACATAGCTGAACGTCAAGCTTTGCACTTGTTGATGCTGCGATGCAGCACTATGTTTTGTTCATGAGATTGCAGCCGGAAGAAACCGGCCCCGAACTTCAAAAAAGGAGACTGACATGAACATCACACGCAGCCTGAACAACTGGCGCAAATACCGTCAGACCGTCAATGAACTTGGTCGCATGTCCAACCGCGAACTTCGCGACATGGGTATCAACCGTTCAGACATCACATCCATTGCCCGCAGCACCCTGGGCAACTAACTGAAAGCGACCGCCTTTTGGTCCATTTCAGAAATCCAAAACACCGTCAGTTTTGCTGGCGGTGTTTTTTCGTGAAATACATAGCACTATCAAAATATGTCGCATTTTCGAAAACCTGTCCTGACTGCGACGCGAGCTGTTCACACCAAGCCAAAACCGCCTTTCACTTATGCACTTAAGCATGGCAGATGCACAAATAATGCACTGCAATATTCTGATATTTGGGCATATAAGCATATCAATCGCTGCTGAGCCGATGAGCACAACCACAGCAGCCTTGTTTGAGAAAGGTAACTACCATGAACCCGCTTCGTATTGCCAAGAGCTGGCTTTCCTACCGTCGCACAATGTCGGAACTCGCAAACCTGCCTTCACACACGCTTGACGATATCGGCCTGACACGTTTCGATATCCGCAACGTTGCATCGCGTTCTTTTCGTTAATCGGTGACCACGTAGCGTATGGCTATAGGCGCCCTCAGGGGAAAGATATCGATGTCTGGCAGAGTTCATCATGAAGATGAGCAGGCGCGATACCGCAGAATAGACTTCAACCAACTTTAAAACGGCGCCGTAAGGTGCCGTTTTTGATTCCGGTCCTCGATCTCGGGCTTTGATTCCGGCCCATGCATCATCGGCTTGGAACGCGGCGGTGAACATGATATTGACCCGCCCATGAGCAAATCAAATACACCCTCTCCCATTCATATTATCGGCGGCGGCCTTGCGGGGTCCGAATCGGCCTGGCAGATCGCAAATCGCGGCATTCCGGTGATCCTGCATGAAATGCGCGGAATCCGCGGCACCGACGCCCACAAGACCGATCATCTTGCCGAACTTGTCTGTTCCAATTCCTTTCGCTCCGATGATGCAACGTCGAATGCGGTCGGTGTGCTGCACGCAGAAATGCGGCTGGCCAATTCGCTGATCATGCAATGCGCGGATCGCAACCAGGTTCCGGCCGGCGGCGCGCTGGCGGTCGACCGGGACGGCTTTTCCGCCGATGTCACATCCGCCGTGCAATCCCATCCCATGATCACGGTTTCGCGCGAGGAAATAGTTGCCCTGCCGCCTCAGGATTGGGACCTGTGTATCGTCGCGACCGGTCCGCTGACGGCGCCGGGACTGGCGCAGGCCATTAGCGCTGAGACCGGCGCAGATGCCTTGGCCTTTTTCGACGCCATTGCCCCCATTGTCCACCGCGACACCATCAATATGGACATAGCCTGGTTTCAATCGCGCTACGACAAGGTGGGGCCCGGCGGTACCGGCAAGGACTACATCAATTGCCCGATGGACAAGCAACAATATGAAGCATTTGTCGAAGCACTGATTGCCGGTGACAAGACGGGCTTCAAGGAATGGGAGGGAACGCCCTATTTCGATGGCTGCCTGCCCATCGAGGTGATGGCCGAGCGCGGCCGCGAAACCCTGCGTCATGGCCCGATGAAGCCGATGGGCCTGACCAATGCCCACAACCCCACCGAAAAGGCCTATGCCGTCGTCCAGCTGCGGCAGGACAACGCCCTCGGCACGCTTTACAACATGGTGGGCTTTCAGACAAAGCTCAAATACGGGGCGCAGGCGGAGATTTTCAAGATGATCCCCGGCCTGGAGGGCGCAGAATTTGCGCGGCTGGGCGGCTTGCATCGCAATACCTACCTGAATTCGCCTGTATTGCTCGACCAGTCCCTCAATTTGAAATCGCGGCCGGGCCTGCGCTTTGCCGGGCAGATCACCGGCTGTGAAGGCTATGTCGAAAGTGCATCGATCGGCTTGCTGGCCGGCCGGTTCGCGGCTGCCGAAAGGCTTGGCCAATCGCCTGCTTTGCCGCCATTGACAACAGCCTTTGGCGCATTGCTGAACCATATTACCGGTGGCCATCTGGTCAGCGAGGAAGAGGCTGGAAAACGCTCTTTCCAACCCATGAATATCAATTTCGGCCTGTTTCCCGAATTGGAGCCCTTGTCGATTGAAAAGGACGCGGACGGGAAACGGTTGCGCGGCAAGGAAAAGACCACGGCCAAGAAACAGCTCATGTCCGCACGTGCTTTGGCCGATTGTGCGCAGTGGCTGGCGCAATCAGGCGGATGACGGAAAGCCCAGATCGTTGGCGGCGGCCGAAACAAAGCTGCCGAGCAGCCACAACGACACTTCACTGGCTTCCCTGGCGTTTCTGAATTCATAAACGCCGCCGTGGAAGCCGGACCCGGGAAATTCTACTTCCAGCGCATTGGGATTTTCAGTGGGCCTGACCCGGACTTGGCCCGGTTCGATGAGATGGCATTGATAATGGCTTGCCGCCGGACGCATGCAACCCGCGCCGCCATCCCACAGTCGAACAAAAATCATCGAGGCGTCCTTGGTCGTCATCACCTGACGAATCGCCTGGTCCGGATATACGCGGCCGAATTCGATGATGGCCAGACCCGCGTCAAAGCGATCCTCCTGGTTTTCCCGGGCAAGCAAGCGATTGGCCCACCAGAAAAATACCAGTATCAGAACTGCAATTGCCGCCCATATCACGGCGCCCATCAACGAGTCTCCTGCAAATACCATTCGGCGGCACGCTCAAGCGGTTTGGTTTTCCTCGAACCACGAAAACGATCAATCCCAATGTTTTAATGCGATTCCAGACGGAAGACCGAAGCGCACTTTTCTTGCAATTGCTATAATTGCCGAACCTTGTGCGAGTGTAGCCGATTGTCAGAAAAAAAGCGAACGGGCAGCACGCCACATCCGCCATTGGCGGCGCCATTGCGGCGGTTGCAGCGAGGTGTCAAACAGTCCCGATGCGGTGCGTTCGGCACGGTCCAGCACCTGTGACACCAGGCTGACAGGCAGGAAAGCACCGATGTTTCCGGGGTTGATCTTGCCGGAAGCGGACTTGCGGGCTTGTTGCAGATGGTCGCGTCCGAAACCGCAAAAAGCGATAATCGCCGCATCCAGTTTTTCACGATTTTTGCCTGCCAGAAAAGTCTCTGAGGTCAGACCCGTAGCCGCCAACAGGTCGGCCGGCACATAGATCTGGCCGCGATGGCGGTGCAGCGGCATCAGCAGCAGCGTGCCGGCAACCAGTTGCGCAACGCCGGCATGGCCGCAAGCCTCTGCGAGAGAGGCCGCCTCTGCCGGTGCAAGCACAAGATTGGCAAGCTGCACAAGCGCCGAGGCGGTTTCACCGGCATAGCCCTCAAAACTGCCGCTACTGTCCATGGGATCGTCATAGAGATCGAAAATACGGGCATCCAGCAGGTTCAGGAAAGTCTGGCGCGGCAGTCCTTCGTCCTGGATGGCAAAGAGCAGGCCTTGCGCCAGCGGATTGGCAGCGCTTTCTCCAGCTTCTTCAGATTCGATCAGATCGCGCCACCACTGAATGCGGATCTCGCCCGGCAGGGCTTCATGGATGACATCGCGAATACGGGCAATTTCGGCGTTGAAGGCATAGATCGCCGCCAAGGCGCCGCGCTTTTCTTCCGCCACCAGCAGGCAGGACAGATAGCGGTCGCGATCGGTTTGGCGCAAGGCCTCAAGGCAGGCTGCATAGGCGCTTTGCCTGTCAGGTGACATATTCCTCAATCCACGGCTATCAGGGCAGCGCCAACCGCGCGCGATTCCGCCAGCAATATGTTGTAGGTGCGGATCGCCGCTCCTGTACTCATCGGATCGGATGAGATGTTCCGCGCTTGCAGAGCCTGTTTCAACGCCTTGGGCAACGGGCGCAAGGCCTTTCCGGTGCCGACCAGCAACACTTCGATATAGGCCGCATCCTCCAGCACCCGGGCAAATTTTTCCACGAGCAACTCATCGCCCTCCACCATGTCCCAGCCGTGAATGCCCGAAGGCAAGCACAGGATAGAGCCGCGATGCGACATGTCGGCAAACCTGAAACCACCATTGCCATAGGCATCGACCGGGGCTCTGCCCGGAAAATGCTGCTCGCGAATGATGATGCCGCCGGCCAACGGATCAGACCGCCGCGCCGCCGGCCTGTTCTTCCTCGGTCTTGCCATCGGGCAATTTCTGGAATGTTTCAGGACGCAAGCGGAAGAGGATCAGCACGGGCGCCGCCATGTAAATGGAGGAGAAAGTACCAATCGCAACACCAAACAGCATAGCTACAGTGAAGGAGCGGATGACCTCGCCGCCAAACAACACCAGTGCGGCCAGGGCGATGGCGGTTGTGGCAGACGTCAGGATGGTGCGCGACAGCGTCTGGTTGATAGACGTATCGATCAGCAGCGGCAACGGCATCTTCTTGTATCGCCTGAGGTTTTCACGCATCCGGTCATAGACCACCACGGTGTCGTTCAGCGAATAACCGACAATCGTCAGCACTGCCGCGATACTGGACAGATTGAATTCCAATCCGGTGATGACGAATAGACCGATCGTCATGATCACGTCATGCACCGTGGCAATGATGGCGCCAAGCGCGAATTGCCATTCAAACCGGATCCAGATGTAGATCAGCACGCCCATCAGCGCCACGAGCACGCCTATGGCGCCGGCGGTGGCCAGTTCACCTGATACCGAAGGCCCGACAACTTCAACGCGGCGGAAATCGTATTTGGATTCCAGCTCGGAACGGATCTTGGTAACGACCGATTGTTCTGCATTTTCGCCCACGCCCTGGGCCTGGACGCGGATCAGTACGTCTGAGGGCGCGCCAAAGCCCTGAACCTGTACTTCACCGATATTCAGGCCGCTCAGACGCGTACGGATGTCGCCGATATCGGCATCGCCCTGCTTGGCCTTCACCTCGATGATTGAACCGCCGACAAAATCGATGCCGAGATTCAAGCCAACGGTGGCAACCCCTATTATTGCGGCAATGGACAGGGCTGCAGATGCGGCAAAAGTGTAGTTGCGAATTGCCATGAAGCGTATGTTGGCGGCATCAAACATGCCTGTGCGAACGCCATTCGGCAATGCCTTGGGTCGCGAACGGCGCAGCCAGAACGCTACCATCCAGCGGGTCATGGTAAAGGCGGTGAACACGGTAGTTATAATACCGACAGTCAGGGTGACGGAGAAGCCGCGAACCGGACCGGAGCCCATGTAAAACAGCACCACAGCGGCAATCAAAGTCGTCACATTCGCATCGACGATTGTTGAGAACGCCCGACTGAAGCCGGCATCCATGGCCTGCATGAGCGGCCGGCCGGCGCGAACCTCCTCCCGGACACGCTCATAGATGAGAACGTTGGAATCCACCGCCATGCCCATGGTCAGGACGATACCGGCAATACCCGGAAGGGTCAGCGTCGACCCGATCAGCGACAGGATGGCCAGGATCATGATGACATTGAATGTCATGGCGATAACGGCGATCAGACCGAGAAAGCCGTAGAAAAACAGCATGAAGGAGACAACCGCCACGGCGCCGATGACGCCTGCGGTCACACCAGCCGAAATAGAATCCGCGCCAAGGCCCGGACCAACGGTGCGCTCTTCAACCACGGTAAGTGTTGCCGGCAATGCGCCGGCGCGCAGCAGAACGGCCAGATCATTGGCGCCCTGAACAGTGAAATTGCCGGAAATCTGCCCTGAGCCGCCGAGAATGGGTTCGCGAATGACGGGGGCTGAAATCACCTGATTGTCGAGCACGATCGCAAAGGGTTCGCCGGTATGTTCCTGCGTAGCACGTCCAAAGCGCTTGGCGCCCTGTGAATCAAAACGGAACGAGACAATCGGCTCCTGGGTCTGCTGGTCAAAGCCTGGCTGGCTGTCCACCAGATTGTCGCCCGAAACCAGCGCCCGCTTTTCAAGAAGATAGGGAATCGGAGGATCATCCTGCGAATAGATCACTTCCGAAGTAGCCGGCGGGCGACTGTTGATCGCCTCGCTGACAGGCATGGAATTGTCAACGAGGTGGAAAGAAAGCTTTGCCGTCTGGTTGAGCAGGTTCTTCAAACGCTGCGGATCTTGAAGACCTGGAACCTGCACAATGATCCTGTCCGTGCCCTGCCGCTGGATGACAGGTTCGGTGGTGCCCAGTTCGTCAACGCGGCGACGGACGACCTCGATGGACTGTGTAATGGCAGATGAGACGCGGTAGTCTATGCCGGCATCCGTCAATGCAAGCTTGAGAAGTCCATCAGGCCCGGAATCAATGGTGACTTCGTTGATGGTTCCACCGGACAAGCCGCCGATGCTGACTGGAAGCGTCAAGTCGGAAAGCGCCTCGCGGGCCTTGTCAACCTGTGTCGCGTCACGAATGGTTACCTGAACGTTCTGGCCGTTGCCCGACAGGCCTGAATAGCCAATGCCGGCCTCGCGCAGTTTGGAGCGGACATCGTCCACGACGGTGTTCAGACGCTCCTTGACGATGTCATTGCGCTCAATCTTGAGCATGATGTGAGAGCCGCCCTGCAAATCAAGCCCCAGGGTGATCTTGCTTTTCGGCACCCAGGAAGGAAGGTCCTTCAACGTGGCGTCAGACACCAGGTTTGGCATTGCCACAACGATGCTGACAAAAGTCGCCAACCAGATCAGAACAGTCTTCCAACGGGAGAAATAAAGCATGGCTCTCTCAAATTGCTGAGTAATGTGTCACGGCTTGAGCATGTGATCCGGTAATATCAGGCCTTGTTGGCGGCCTGTTCCTTGAGCTGCTCGGTCTTGGCGCGGACTTCACTGATGAGGGCGCGAACAACCCTGATCTTGACGCCTTCGGCGATTTCAACTTCAAGCTCATTATCGTCAATGACTTTGGTGACCTTGGCGACAATGCCGCCGGTCACGATCTGGTCGCCGCGACGGATGTTTTTCAGGATCTCGGCCCGCTTCTTCATTTGCGTCCGCTGCGGACGAATGACGAAAAGATACATGATGAGGATAAGCGGAACAAAAAGCAGGATCATGTCCATGCCGCCGCCGAGAGCGGAGGCCGGACCGGTTGCAGTTTGCGCGAAAGCTTCAGTAAACATAGGCTACTCCCAAAAAGCGTAAACCCGGCCATGGTTCAATGCCGGTTTGTTGTGGCCGGAATATAGGAAGATGTCGGCCTTATGCAACAGCGCAATTGCAGCCAACACCAAGATTTGGCGACCTCTTACCCTTTTCCTTCGCCATTGGCCATGCTAACCGGACTTCAATCCCGATATTTTGAGGAGTTGGCCTTTGACCGAAGACATGATCGCTGCGCTGGTTGGCGAATTGAAACGGCTGAATGATTCTGTTGATCGTATCGCCGGGCCGAAACCGGTGCCGGCCGATTGGCAGGCTGCCGATTGTTTTGTGTGGAATCCGGCCCGACGTGAACTCACCCCGGTCACCCGCCCGAACCGCGTCGCTTTGGAATTGATCCGCGGGGTCGATCACGTCAAATCCATCCTGGTTGAAAACACCGAACGTTTTGCCGAAGGCTTTCCGGCCAACAATGTTCTGCTTTGGGGCGCGCGCGGCATGGGCAAGTCATCGCTGGTCAAAGCCGTCCATGCCTCGGTTAACACTGCAAAATCGACCCGCATGAAACTTGTTGAGGTGCACCGCGAGGACATCGACAGCCTTCCGGAACTGATGGACGTCATCCGCCGGCAGGACAATCGCGTCCTGCTGTTTTGCGACGACCTGTCTTTTGACCATGACGACACTTCCTACAAATCATTGAAGGCCGCACTGGATGGCGGCATTGAGGGACGTCCGGACAATGTGGTTTTTTACGCAACATCCAACCGTCGCCACCTCTTGCCGCGCACCATGATTGAAAACGAGCAGTCGACTGCGATCAATCCGTCAGAGGCCGTGGAAGAGAAAGTGTCGCTGTCGGACCGCTTCGGCCTTTGGCTGGGTTTTCACAAATGCAGCCAGGAAGATTATCTGGAGATGATCGACAGCTATGCCAAATATTTCAACCTTGGCGTCGAAGCGGAAACCCTGCATGCCGGTGCGCTTGAATGGGCTACGACAAGGGGCGCGAGATCCGGCCGCGTGGCGTGGCAGTTCATCCAGGATCTCGCCGGCAGAAACCGCAAGGTGATCTAAACCGGCCAAAGTGCAAAAAGCCCGGATCAAACCGGGCTTCTTGAATTGCTGCCGTATCGATCTGGCCGAAATCAACCCTATTCGAGATAAGTGATCGGATTGACCGGGCTTGCATTCTTGCGAACCTCGAAGTGAAGCTTGGGCCGCTTTGCACCGCCGGACATGCCCGACGCCGCGATTACCTGTCCGCGCTCGACCTTCTGGCCGCGCTGGACGTTGAGCGTGCTGGCATTGCCATAGACGGTGACAGTTCCGTCGTCATGGCGAATGAGAACGGTGTTGCCAAGCTCCTTCAACCCGCTGCCGGAATAGATCACGACGCCATTTTCAGCCGCCTTGACCTCGGTGCCTTCCGGGACGGAAATATCGATACCGGTATTGCGCTCACCTTCGACATTGGCGCCGTAACCGGCGACCACCGCCCCGCGCACAGGCCAACGATATTTGCTGATGCCGGTCGATTCCGGCGCCTTTTCATTGCTGGCCGATTTTTCGACGTCATCGACGCTCTTCGTCCCGACAGGCGGCTTGTAGCCGGTCGGCTTGGCTTCCGCAGTCTCCACGGCGCGCTCGCCCTTTGCAATTGCACCCGTCTTTGTATCGTCAGCTTTGGCCGAAGCCACCGTTGCGCCATCAGTTTCCGCGCGGCCCGAGAGCTTGAGCTTCTGGCCTATGCGCAATTGCGCAGTGGTCAGGCCATTGGCTTGCTTGAGCGAATCGACCGACATGCCGTGCGCCTTGGCAATCCGCGCCAGCGAATCGCCGGACTTGACGATATAGACGCCATCCGGGTCGTTCCTTGCCTCGCCGTCGTTAGCGGAAAGCTTCTGATCGGAGCCGGTCTTGGCCTTGTCGCGATTGCCCGAGGTCGGCAGAACGGCGGCGGTTTCATCGGGAATCTTGACCGGAACCGGCTTCTTTTTCGGCAAATCGGTCGTCACTTCGGCTGAAGCAACCACCTTTACTGTCGAAGCTGATGTCGGAGCACCATAAGTCGGAATGATGATGACCTGACCGGCTTGGGCGGCAGACGCGCTCTTCAGCCCGTTGGCACGCAGCAATTCCTTTTCCGGAACGCCGTAGCGCTGAGACAATCTGTAGATTGTTTCGCCGCTCTTGAGCCTGACCTGCGGCGCCGACGCCGACACGTGCCAGACAGCCTTGGCCGAAGGCGCCTTGGCATCAACAACGACCTTTGCCGGATTGATGGCAGCGACCTTTTGCTCGACTATGATTTTTTGACGCGACGTTGAAGGGGCGTCCAGGGATGCCTTTTCGACCCGCATCGGGGTGACCGAGCCTCTTGCGCCGGATACGCCGTCAGCCGCCGTATTGACCGGCTCGTAAGAAACCGTCGCATTCGCATCCACCGAATTTGGATTGGCGTATTGGCTGTCGACGCCCTCGTCGGCAGCACTTGCCACATTGCCGCGCGGCAGCGGCGTCGCTGCCCTGTCGGCCTGATGGGGAATTGAATTGGTTGTGAAATCGTCGGTCTTGGACGAGAATAACCCGTTGAACCGGTTGGCATCAGACGAGCAGCCTGCGGCCGCACTTGCTAAAAGAAGAACTGCAAAGAGACGCACTGCAGACTTGTGATTTTTCGAAGCTTCACTGTTACGCATGATCCAACCCACTAAACGCATTTACTTGAATTCATTAAAGCGCGTTAGTGTTACTGCGCGGTTAAGATGGCCGCCGCGCATGTGAATTTTTTTCAATAAATGCTAACCATGTCTGCCCCGCGCGACCTCGCATCCGGCTTGTGCTGCGACCCCTGACCAGCCCTCTGAACGCCTGAGCTCCAACCGCTTAAAGGAACCAGCCCGGATCGGCATTGCCGCCGCAAACGATGATACCCACCTTTTCGCCGGCTTCTGGTTGGTACAGGCCCGAGGTGAGCGCCGCCAGCGCCGTGACGCCGCCCGGCTCGCCTATGACACGCATTGATTGCCAGAGGCGACGTTGCGCTTCGATCAGGTCATCATCGGAAACGACCACGACATGGTCGACCCATTTGCTGGCGACATCAAACGACAATTGGCCGATTTCGGATGCCCCGAGCGCGCCTGCGGCAAGCCCTGACGGCTTGATCGTCACGGGCTGGCCTGCCTTGAGCGCACTGGCAAGCGTGGCGGTGCCTTCAGTTTCAACGCCGACGATCTTGATCCTGCCCTCATACCAAGCGGCAATGCCGCCGATCAATCCGCCGCCGCCTACGGCAACCAGCAAAGTATCGATCTGCGGCAACTGTTCCTCGATCTCCAATCCGACGGTGCCCTGCCCTTCAACAGTGCCCAGTTGGTCATAGGGATGGATGAAGACAGCGCCGGTCTGCTCGCAGTAGCTGGCGGCTTGTTCAAAGGCATTCTGGATTGAGCCGCACACGACGACTTGCGCGCCAAATCCTTTCATGCGATCGACCTTGACCAATTCGACGTAACTGGGAACAAAGACGCGCGAAGCAACCCCCGCCCGTTTTGCGCCATAGCCGACCGCCGCGCCATGATTGCCGCCAGAAACCGCAACGACGCCTGCAGCTGGAATGGCCGCGCCATAAATGGAATTGAACACCCCGCGCGGCTTGAAGCTGCCCGTATGCTGCAGACTCTCGAGTTTCAACCACAGCTCGGTCTGACCGCCCAAAGCAGGATCATTGACGCTTATCACCGGCGTCCGGCGAATCTGGTCCTTGATGCGGCCATAGGCCGCCGAAATGCCTGCGCGGGAAATCATGGGTCACTCCAAAGCATATGTGATCACCTGCCCGGTCGGACAAGCGGGACTGGCGGAAGGCTAGAGGGCAAGCGCAATTTGCGGTATGATCGGCAGGAAAGGCACGTCAAACAGGTCTTCGCGCTCGAAGCGGCTGCCGGTCTTGGTCAATCGCACCATCGTGCAACGGCTGTCGTCAACATTGACCGGAGCGACCATCACGCCGCCCGATACAAGCTGCTCGGCATAAAAACGCGGCATGGCCGGAAAGGCCGCCGTTACCAATATGCGGTCGAATGTGCCTTCGCCGGACAGCCCATTGCTGCCATCGGCCTGACGGGCGATAATATTGCGCAACTCCAGCCGGTCCAGCCGGATCTGCGCCTGATTGACCAGGGTCTTGAACCGATCAATGGTGAGCACCCGTTCGGCAAGCCGTCCCATGACGGCTGCGGTAAAGCCGCTTCCTGTGCCCACCTCCAGAACGCGGTGGCTGCTTTTCAGGCCGAGCGCCAGCAGCATTTCCACCGCAAGGTCGGCGCCTTCCATGAAGCTTCCGCAATCAATCGGAATTGTGCGGCTGGACCATGCTTCGCCGCCATGTTGCAGCGGCGCAAACAAGGACCGCGGCGTTTGCTCGACGGCCTTGAGCAGGTCGATGTCTGAAATGCCGCGCGCGCGCAACCTCAGGCACAAGGATGCAAAGCCTTCCTTTTCGCTGAGATCACTTGCCAAGCTATTCTTCCCCGTTGATGGTCCTCTGGATGCGGTCCAATGCGGAATAATCCGTCAAGTCGAGCTTGAGCGGGGTCACCGAAATCTTGTTGTGCAGCAAGGCATGAATATCGGTGCCTTCGCGGAAATCGCCGCTGCGCTCGCCAAAACGCAGCCAGTAATAGGGAAATCCGCGACCATCGGCACGCTTGTCGACATTAAGCCCGAAATCAAGCTTGCCCTGCGAGGTCACAGCTGTTCCGGCCACGACATCCGGCGTGCAATTGGGGAAATTGAGGTTGATAAACGTCCCCTCCGGCAAATCCATCTCCATCAGGTCGCGCAGCAATTGCGGCGCATGTGTTTCGGCCACTTCCCATGGCACGACGCGGCCTCCGTCAAACTTGTAGGCCTGGCTGAGCGCGAAGGATCGGACCCCTTGCAACGTGCCCTCGATCGCACCTGCAATGGTGCCGGAATAGGTGACGTCATCGGCCGTATTGGCGCCGGCATTGACGCCTGAAAGCACGACATCGGGCTTGATATCGAGAACTTCCTTGATACCCATGATGACGCAATCGGTCGGCGTGCCGCGAAGCGCGAAATGCTTTTCGGAAATCTGACGCAGGCGCAATGGCTCGGAGAGCGAAAGCGAATGCGCAAGCCCGCTCTGATCGGTTTCCGGAGCAACGATCCAGACATCATCAGAGAGCGTTCGCGCAATGCGTTCCAGCACCGCCAGGCCCTCGGCGTGAATCCCGTCGTCATTGGTCAGAAGAATTCGCAACTGATCAGCTCGCTTTCTCGATTTTTGTCCTGCCACCCATATATGGCAGAAGCACCTCCGGAATTGTGACCGAACCGTCTTCGTTCAGATAGTTTTCCACAACCGCGATCAGCGCCCGGCCCACCGCCACGCCGGAACCATTCAACGTATGGACGAAGCGCGTGGCCTTTTCATCCTTGGCGCGGTATCGCGCATTCATCCGTCGCGCCTGGAAATCCCCGCAAACGGAGCAGGAGGAAATTTCACGATAGGCGTCCTGGCCGGGAAGCCAGACTTCTATGTCATAGGTTTTCTGCGACCCGAAGCCCATGTCGCCTGCACACAGTGTCATGGTTCGGAAATGAAGTCCAAGCCGCTTGAGAATTTCCTCAGCGCAAGCAGTCATCCGCTCGTGTTCGGCGGTGGAGCTTTCCGCACCCGTAATCGACACCAACTCGCATTTCCAGAACTGGTGCTGGCGGAGCATGCCGCGGGTATCGCGTCCGGCCGATCCGGCTTCCGAGCGGAAACAAGGTGTCAGCGCCGTCATGCGGATCGGCAAACTGTCGAGATCGACAATCTGTTCGCGGACGAGATTGGTCAGCGGCACTTCCGCAGTGGGAATCAACCAGCGGCCGTCAGTCGTCTGAAACAGGTCTTCTGCGAATTTCGGCAGGTTGCCGGTGCCGAACATCGCATCGTCACGCACCAGCAGGGGCGGCTGCACTTCCACATAGCCGTGCTCCTGGGTGTGGACATCCAGCATGAACTGGCCCAGCGCACGCTCAAGCCTGGCAAGCTGGCCCTTCAGAATCGTGAAGCGCGAGCCGGCGATCCTTGCCGCACCTTCGAAATCCATCCAGCCGAGCGCCTCGCCGATCTCGAAATGCTCAAGCGGCTTGTGGTTCCAGCTTGGCTTCTTTCCGACGACGTGCTTGACCACATTGCCGGTCTCATCAAGGCCGTCGGGCACTTCGTCCTTGGGAATATTCGG
Organism: Rhizobiaceae bacterium; assembly: GCA_041742335.1. GTDB lineage: Bacteria > Pseudomonadota > Alphaproteobacteria > Rhizobiales > Rhizobiaceae > Rhizobium_E. The sequence goes on along the minus strand of JBGSIT010000113.1, from coordinate 100,934 downwards.
AATGCGGCTGAGCGCATCATTCAACTCGGCCGTCAACTGGCGATCCTGATCTTCGGCCGCGGCAAGCTTTTCCTTGAGATCGGAAACTTCGGCTTTCAGTTTTTCGGCGAGTTCAGGATTCTTCTGGCCCATGGCCGCGCCAATTTCCTTGGAGGCGACATTGCGGCGGGCCTGCATCTCCTGGACCTTCTGCATGACCGACCGGCGCCGCTCATCCAGATCGATCAGACCGGACGACAGCGCGGACGCACCGCGACGCGCAAGTGCGGCGTCCAGAACATCGGCATTGTCTCTAATCCATTTAATATCAAGCATCATTTCACCTTGCGGCAGGAGTTGTCATGGTCGGACCGCCAATCTGGAACCGGCTTTCGGCCCTTTGTGCGAACCGGTGCAGGCGATTGTCCGCCCTGCAGACCGGTCCGTTCAAAGCGTGCACCCGCTTTCCGACAGAATCGCGCCAAAATCAAGCGTCGTGGACATTTGACAGCAAAAAACGCACGGAAGCCTTCCCGTGCGTTTCCTGTCTTGGATTTCTAAACCAGGATTGCCGCGTCACGGGCCGACGTCAGGCTCCTTGGTCTCGGCTGCCGGGGGTTCGGCGGATTCTGCTGCGGCTTCACCTTCCGGTTCAGGGGTCTCATCGTCTTCCGCTTCAGCTTCGGCAGCCTTTCTGGCAGCCCTCTGCTTTTCGATATAGCGCGCGGATATGATCGAGATTTCATAAAGCAGGATGGTGGGCAGAGCCAGTCCAAGCTGGGAAATCGGGTCGGGCGGCGTCAGCACGGCTGCCACGATAAAGGCGATGACCACCGCATATTTCCGCTTGGAGGCCAGCGTGCTGGCCGAGATCAGATCGGCGCGCGCCAGCAGCGATGTGATGACCGGCAATTGAAACACCAGTCCGAAGGAGAAGATCAGCGTCATGATCAGGCTGAGATATTCCGAAACTTTCGGCATCAGCGAAATCGCGATCTGCCCCTCGCCGCCTGTCTGTTGCATGGCCAGGAAGAACCACATCACCATTGGCGTGAAGAAGAAATAGACGAGGCCCGCGCCCAGCAGGAACAGCAAAGGCGATGCAATCAGGAACGGCAGGAAAGCCGAACGCTCATTCTTGTAAAGCCCAGGCGCCACAAACCGGTAGATCTGCGTGGCAATCACCGGAAAGGCGATGATCATTGCGCCAAACATCGCCACCTTGATCTGGGTGAAGAAGAATTCCTGCGGCGCGGTATAGATCAATTCCGCCTTGTCGAGATCCAGTCCGGCCCAGACGACGGCCCACTTATAGGGAACCACCAGCATGTTGAAGAGTTGCTTGCCGAAGAAGAAGCATACGAGGAAGGCCGCGAAAAACGCCACGACAGCCCAAAGCAGGCGCTGGCGCAGTTCAATCAAATGCTCAAGCAGCGGCTGGGGCTTGTCTTCGATATCTGCGCTCATGCTTCACCCGTTTTTGCCGGCTTTTTGACCGGCTTTTTTGTTGTCTTTGTGGGCGCTGCTTTTTCCGCGACCGCAGCAGGCTTGGCAATGGGGGGGTTGGCAATTGCGGTTTTGGCGCTTTCAGGCTTGGCGACGATAGCCTTGTCACCGGCAGGTTTGACGACGACGGCTTTGGCCGGAATCGTCGCCGGCACTTTCTTGGGCGATGCCGTTGCAACCTCAGTGGCGGCTTTTTTCGCTTTCACTTTCGCGCTGCTTGCCGGCTTTTTGCTTGTCGTGGCATCGGGCCTGGCATTATCGGCCGTAACGGCGGCATCCTTCGGCGGCAGGATAGTCGGCGCTGCCGCCTCTGCCGTGTCAGTCGGCTTGGTTGCGGGCGCTGCTGCAACAGCACTCGTTTCCGCCGCCGGCGCCACTGCTGGTTTTTCAGCCGGCGGATCAACTTTTGTGGCTTTCTGGATATCGGTCTTAATATCCTTCCCCATCTGGCGCAGCGGATCGATCGCATCACGCAAAGTATTGACAGGGTTCAACTTTTGGACAGACGAAAGGCCTTTTCTGACATCGTCAAGATCGGCCTCCTTCAACGCTTCTTCAAACTGGCCGCGGAATTCATTGGCCATTGAACGCAGTTTTGTCATGGCGCGCCCGAATGTGCGCAGCATTCCGGGCAATTCCTTCGGTCCGACGACGAGAATCGCAACAATTGCGACCACAAGAATTTCGGACCAGCCGATATCCAGCATGGGAGTTTTCCTTTGATCCGGCCAGAGCCATCAAGCTCCGCCGGATAGGTGACATTATTTTACTTCATCGGCACTGTGATCGACGGTCTTGGCTTTCTCTGCCACATCTTCTTCCGCCATGCCCTTCTTGAAGTTCTTGATGCCCTTGGCAACATCGCCCATCAATTCTGGAATCTTACCGCGACCAAAGAATATCAGGACGACGGCCAAGACTATTAGCCAATGCCATACGCTGAATGAACCCATAACTCGTACTCCCTTGTTGAGTGTGTGTTTGATTTAATGTGTTTGATCGGCTTTTTCAAACACCAATGTGTCCCGTTCGTTAACTGAAAGCGTTACATCACGCAATCGTGCAGGCAATTGATCCGCCCTGCCGCGAGCGCGCACCGGTTGGTCGGACCCCGGAACGGCGAGCGTGAAAAGTTCTTCGACGCCCAAAAACCGCCTTGAAAGCACACGCGCCGGAATGCCGCCGCCATGTTCATGCACATTGACCACCGGCAGCCGGATTGCCACCTCGACCGGTCTTCCCTCCGAAATGCCGTTGGCTGAAAACCGGCCCAATGGCGTATCCACTTCACCTTTTCGAACCTGGCCTTCAAAGACATTGATCTCGGAAAAGAATGAAGCGGCAAACAGATTGGCCGGTCGCCGATAAAGATCATCCGACGTTCCGACCTGGACAAGCTGGCCATCCTTCAGCAAAGCGATCCGGTCCGCCATGCGCATGGCTTCCTCTGCATCATGGGTCACGATGACTGCCGTCGCCCTTGTTTCGCGCAGGATCGACAATGTATCGGACCGGATCGTATCCTTTAGCCTGGAATCAAGGCCCGAGAATGGCTCATCCATCAAAAGTACGGCCGGCCTTGGCGCAAGCGCGCGGGCCAGCGCCACGCGCTGCTGCTCGCCGCCTGACAGCACATGCGGAAACTGGTGGGCATAATGAATGAGCCCGACGCGCTCCAAAGCATGCATCGCTTCGGTGACGGCGGCGGCTTTCGGCAATTCGGTCAGCCCGAAGCGGACATTATCGAGAATCGACATATGCGGGAAAAGGGCAAAGTCCTGAAACATCAGGCCGATGCCGCGCTTTTCAGGCGGGAGGAAAACCGAAGGTCCGGCAATTTCGCGATCATTGAGAAGCAGCCGACCCGAGGACTGGGCTTCAATCCCCGAGGCAATCCGCAGCAGGGTTGTCTTGCCGGAGCCTGATGGGCCCAAAAGACACAGCACTTCACCGGGTTCGGCAGTCAGCGACAAATCCCGGATCGTCGGCTTGCCGTTATAATCGTGGCTGATGTTCTCAAAGCACAATTGGGCAGCAAAAGTGACACCAGCCCTGCGACGCATCTTGACCGACGTTGATCCTGCCGGATCAGAATTCATTGCCACATCCACCCGTCCACGTTCCAAGGCATGGGCCGCAAAACGCACTGCGCCCCGGACCGGTGCCTATTCATCCGGTTCGCCGCCGGGTGTCAAGAGGCCGAGTTCTTCAAGGTCAAGCTGGGTGATCGGGTCTTCGTCCTCTGAAAGCTCGTCATTGCTCTCGGGAACGGGCATGTTGAAATTGGCGGGAATGCGGCCGGAAAGCAGTCCTGTCGCTTTCAATTCATCTAGGCCCGGCAGGTCGCGCAGTTCCTCCAGGCCGAAATGATCGAGAAAATCGCGCGTCGTGCCGAATGTAAGCGGCCTTCCGGGTGTGCGCCTGCGCCCGCGAAAGCGAACCCACCCGGCTTCGATCAACACGTCCAGCGTTCCCTTGGATGTCTGCACGCCGCGAATATCTTCAATCTCCGCACGCGTTACGGGCTGGTGATAGGCGATGATTGAAAGAACCTCGAGGGCGGCGCGCGACAATTTGCGCACCTCGTTGTCGTCCCGGCGAACCACGAAAGAGAGGTCGGCAGCCGTCCGGAACGCCCAATGATCGGCAACCCGGACGAGATTGACACCGCGATGCGCATAGAGCTGCTTGAGCCGTTGCAGGATGGTGGCGACATCCACGCTTGCCGGCAGGCGGTTGGCGATGAAGGCTTCTGAAACAGGCGTCGCGGAGGCAAAAATCAGCGCCTCGGCGATCCGCTCGGCTTCTTCCACATATCCCGGACCTGTGGAAGCACCGTCATCTTCCGCGCTGCCCTGTTCTGACCGCTCAGTTTCAGCCATTTTCCGCCTCAAGCATCTCCAGTTCAGCGATCGTCATCGGCGTCGGTCCCGCCCGCAAATAAAGCGAGGCAAAGGCGCTCTCCTGGCGAATTTCAATCTGGCCGGACCTGACCATTTCCAGGCTTGCGGCAAAGGAACTGGCAATCGCGGTGGCGCGATCCTCGGGGCCTGCCAGATAGCGGATCAGGAAATCATCCAGCGCCGTCCATTCCACCAGAGTGCCGATCATTCGCGCCAGAATAAGCCGCGCATCGGCCAAAGACCAGACGCGCCGGCGGGAAATGGTCACCTGGGTTATCGACTGGCGCTGGCGCAAGCCCGCATAAGCGGTCAGCAGATCGAACAAGGAGGCATCATAATTGGATTTGCTGCGGTCGCAGATGATTTCAGGTGCGCCTCTGGCGAAGAAGTCGCGGCCCAGCCTGTCGCGGTTGACCAGACGGGCGGCGGCATCGCGCATGGCTTCAAGCCGCTTCAGCCTGAAAGCCAGCGTCGCGGCCAGTTCCTCACCGCTGGGGCCGTCATCCTTGGCCTGCTGCGGGATCAGCAATCGCGATTTGAGATAGGCAAGCCATGCGGCCATGACCAGATAATCGGCGGCAAGTTCAATGCGGATGGCCCGGGCGCTGTCAATGAAAAGCAGATATTGCTCGACAAGCGCAAGGATGGAGATGCGCGCAAGATCGACCTTTTGGGTCCGGGCTAGATGCAGCAAAAGGTCAAGCGGCCCTTCAAAGCCGGCAACATCAATTACCAGCGCCGGTTCGCCGCGAGCGCGTTCGACAGAAACATTGTCCTGCCAAAGGCGTTCCATCGGCACGACTGGTGCCGGTTGCTGTCCTCGCGCCTGTTCAACCAAATCCGTCCCCTTACGCGACGGCCATGATCGCCTCGAACTCTGCGCGGAGGGCCGCCTCATCCGCACCGTCTGTAAATCCGAAGGCGGCTTGCACCCGGCCTGCCCGTTCTGCTGCCTTGCCTTCAAGCACATTGGCCATTTCGGCCACGGCTTTCATTTCTTCCATAACACCGTTGCAATGCAGGGTAATGTCCACGCCGCTCGCGGAAATATCCCTGGCCCGCTCGCTGATCGTACCCCGCAACGCATTCATGGATACGTCGTCCGATATCAAAAGACCATCAAAACCGATAGTGCCGCGAATGATATCACCAATTACTTTTCTGGATGTGGTGGCCGGATTATCCGGGTCGACGGCGGAAAAGACAATATGGGCGCTCATAGCCATCAATTCGTCCTTCAATGCCATGAAGGGCGGAAAATCATGCGTCATCAACTCGGCAAGCGGCGTATCAACGATTGGCAATTGGTGATGGGAATCAGCAAAACCGCGCCCGTGGCCGGGAATGTGCTTCATGACCGGAAGCACGCCGCCGGCTTTCAGGCCGTTTGCGGCCGCCCGACCGAGATCGGTCACAATTGCCGGCAGATTGCCATAGGCACGGTCGCCGATCACATTGCTTGCGCCTTCAACCGGGACATCCAGAACCGGCAGGCAATCCACGTTGATGCCGAATTTTTCAAGATCGAACGCATGAAGCCGCGACATCAGGAAGGCGGCATGCTGCCCGACTGACCGGTCGCGGCCATAGAGTTCGCCCAATGCCGCGCCGGACGGATAACGCGGGCAATGAGGCTCCCGGATACGCTGTACGCGCCCGCCTTCCTGATCAATCAACACCGGGGCGTCCGGGCGCGAAACACAGTCACGCAACGCTGCGACGAGATCTGCGATTTGTGACGGATCGGGGGAAATGTTGCGACCAAACAGGATGAAGCCCCAGGGCTGCTGTTCGGTAAAGAATGCCTTTTCATCCGCGCTGAGCGTCAGGCCGCCCGCACCCATTATCATTGCCTTGGTCTGGGTCATGGATAATCTTCAGTTGTCAGGGATGCGTTATTGCAGACCGGCATTGCCGGGATTTGAAAAATGCGGGACTGGCCCGCATTGTTCTTTTCTACTTCGAGACCAGGCAACTACCACCGGCCTTCTTGTATTTGGTGCACAGGGAAATTGCATCGCTCTTGGAACCGGCAGGAATGCGGACCCGGTAGAAAGTCCCCTTCCCGGAAATTTCGGCACGCTTGATATCAACGCCCTTGCCGCCGATGATGCTGGCAAATTTTCCTGAAAGGTTCTTGTAGGACTGCTGTGCCTCGGCCTCTGACGGCAGCGATGCAATCTGCACGACATAGGTTCCTTCCGGCAGTTGCGTCGTCTGTGTGGCTGTCGCCGGTTCGGCTGAGGCAACCTTCTGGGCGGCCTGATTGTTGCCTGACGTGACATTGCCCTGATCAGTGACCGTGTTGACGACATTGACCGGTTGATCGATCGGGCGGCTTTCCGGCACCGGCGCATTCACTGTGATCTTCGAGGTCTTTACCACCCGTACCGGCGTGTTGTCCTGTACTTCCGTGCTGTCAGGCACATCCGTATTGGCTGCGGCCGCTAGCGCTGCCGCCTGATCCGCCGGAACTTCGTCAACGGCCTGGCCCGGTTCAGCGGCAGCGACTTCAGGCGCCTCGACCTTGAGCTCCTCCGGAACTGTTTCGGCGGCGACAGGCTGGCTGTTATCATTGGCGACCGCAGTCTCCGCAGCGTCAGTCGATTGGGCCGCAGCATCCGTGCCGGCCGCTTCTTCAGCGGCGACATCTGCTGGGGCAACCTCGGAAGGCACACCGGCGACTTCAGCTGCAGCGGCGTCATCGACCAGGTCTTCGCGTGCCACCAGCGTGCCGTCCGGCTTGACAATCATCGTGCGAACCTTGCGCGGCTGAACCCCTGTGACCGGGTTTGCAGCCGTCGTCGGCTCGGCATTTTCCGCACCGGGCAGCAGACGCGGGTCACTGGTGTCATCGGTCGAGGTAGCAATCGGCTGATCCTCGTCCATGGGCAAGGTCTCAGGCACCAGGGTCTTCTGGACGACATCAACCGGTTCTTCGGTTGACGAAACCAGCGATTCCTGTTTCGGCGTTTCGGTCGTCGCGCCGGCCACCTTGTCGTAGACGGCCTTGTCCTGGTTGGGCACAGTCTGGCCGCCTTTGTCCTCGGGCACCACTTTGACCGGATCCTTGTCAGCCAGGATAATCCGCGGCCCGGTGCCTTCGGCAGTCAGGACTTCACTTCTGTTCATCCAGGCATAAAGACCCGCACTGCCCAGCAAGACGATTGCGACGGCGGAAGCGGCAATGACAAATCCACGGCGGCGACCGCCCCGTTCCTCGCCATAATCCTCCGCATTGCCCGGCATCAGCCGGACACGATCCGGTTCAGCAGAAGCGGCCGTTTCGGGTGTCATGGATCGGCGGAAATCTTCTTCAAGCGCCTTTTCGAAATCGTCAATGTTATCGGAAGGAATATAGGAGCCGGGCAGCGGATTGGCCGATGACTGGCGATCGGCAACCGGGGCCTTTGGCGTAACGCCGGATTGGGCCGACCGCGAAAACATCCGGGCCATTTCGGCATCGATGTCGAGGTCGAAATCCGGAGGCGACGCCGGCCGCAATTCGTTATTGTCAACCGGCAGCACCGGCACATCAATTTCGGCCATCACCCCGACCGGTTCAGTTGTTTCCGCGATCTGGCCCGGATCAAAATGGAGTCCGGCAGGAACATTGGCGGCGGCGACCTGCGCAGCAGCGGCAACCACTTCGGACTGGTCGTGCCAACGATTGGCAACGACCGGCCGCGCTGGTTCGGTTGCGGCAAAGGGTGCTGCTCCGGCAGGCTGCGGCGGAATGGCTTGCTGAGGCTCTGCGCCATGCAGGTCACGTTCAATCTCTCCGAGATCCAGCTCGAAATCGGCCTCGTCAAACGGGTTTTCATCGCCGCTCAGGTCGAACTGGGCGGAGTCAATGTGGGTTTGCGCATGGGGGGCGGCAGGATCGGCTTCCGTTTGCAGCTCATCGCGACTATCGTCGATATCCTGGTCGATAGCGGATTGCAGTTCTTCTTCCTCCGGTTCCTGCGGCCAAACGGGCATCACCTGCGCTGATTGATGCCCTTCAGCCTCATAAGCGGCAGTTTCGTACCCCGGTAATTCCGTTTCAGTGCCGGCTTCGGCCTCAAAAGCGGTTTCCAGTTCATCAGACCACTCTACTTTTGCCTTTTCGACAGCAGGCAGTGCTTCCGGCAGTCCCCAATCAGGTCTGGTCGACGGGATCGGATATCGTTCGACCTCAGCCAGCAGTTCGTCGATTCCAAAATCGCCGGAGTCCAGATCGGCAAGATCAGTTTCGTCGTCCACGGTGTTCCAGTCGTCAACGTCCCCGGAATTCTGCACGGAGTTAGGCAGCGTTTCTTCGACCTCGGCGGCCGGCGTGGTCAATTCTGCCTGTTCAGCAGCGAAAACGCGATCAAATTCGGCTCGGAAATCAACTGCCGCTGCATCCGCTGCGTCTGGCTCTGCCGGAATTGCGCGGGCGTCATATTCCGTTTCGGCCAGACCATCAAAAGTCGGATCAGCGTCTTCATCAATCGTGGCGTTTCCGACTTCCATAGCCGGTTCTTCACCATCAGCGTCCGGCTCCAGGATCTCGTCCCAGTCTTCATCCTGTCGGAAATCAACGGGCTGCTGGTATTCATTGTTGTTTTTGGTCGGGGATTCAAAGGCCTGATCTGCATCCCACTGTGTCAGATCGTCTTCAACAGGCGGTTCATCAATCACGGCATCGGTAGCTGGCGCAGGCATTTCTGCTTGCAAATGGCTGGCCATTGCAACTGTTTCTTCGAAATAGTCCTCCGGAACAGGCTCTTCCTGGTCCCGGTCGAATTCTTCAGTCAAATCGGCGTCAAAAGCGTTGACATATCCGTTTTCGACAGGATCTTCCGCGCCGCGATCGCTCGCGATTTCCAGATTGGCGACGGCTATTTCCGTATCTGAAGTGGTTGGCGTGACGGTGTTTGGGGTGAAGAGATCTGCAGAGCCCTCATCAGCATTTTCCAGACCTTCTTCCGGCGCAGTCCCGGAGGAATAATAGATATCCTGGTGATCGGGCTGATCGGAGCTTTCTTCGTCCATCAATTCTTCAGAAATATCATCTTCGTCGACGATGATGTCATCCGGCCCGCCAATGGGCACTTCCACAATGTCTGCGGAGTCCGCCATGCGGCCACCGGCGTCATAGGCAGGCTCGCGCTGCATGTGCTGCACGGCAGCTTCGGTGTCGAAATCGTCTTCAGAAGATCTGTCTGCTACTTCCTCATCCGCCAAAAGGGCTTCAACGGATAGACCTGTCTCCGTTACCTCCGGTGAATCCTCATAGTCGGTTTCATCGGCGTCGGAGTCGCCTGCCCAAATGGGTTGAGGCAATTCTTCCTCTACAATACCGGATTCAGCCAAGAGCGGTTCGATTGGATCATCAGTCGCCGCGCCTTCATCGAATTCCAGCGTCAATTCTTCGTCATCAAAATCACTGTCAAAAGCATCATCGTCCGGAACTGCCAACTCGACCGGTTGAACGGGAGCGGGCTCAGTCCGGGCTGCGGAATCGGCGGAGATGGATGTCTCTGCAGCAACGTCTTCCAACGCATCAAATTCGGCCGTTTCATCCTGCCCTTCGGATGCAGGCTCTTCAAACGCCAATATAGGAGATTCATCACGCGGCTTCGGGCCCTGCCCTGACGGAGCATCGAACCCATCGTGCAAAGCGGCGTCATCTTCTCCGGAATCGGCAACCTCAGCGTCTTGCCGGGCAGAAACCGGCACTTCAGCCTGCTTGTCCGCCGGCTTGCCGTCAGGTCGCGGCAGGTCGTAGAGTTCGAATTCGCGAAGCAATTCGTCCTCAAGGTCAAATTCCGGCTCCGTCCTGTCGGCCGGGGCTACCTTCAGGTTGGCCGCAGGACGCTCAATGCCCGCGATACGCGCGAGTTCTGCAAACGGATCGTCATCCGTGAGAAAGTCCTCGTCGTTCGACCGGCTAAGCACACTTTGTTTGTCAACCATTTATTTCACCCATTACGCCCGGAACGGTTACTTGCCAGAGCAATGTGGGCAAATGGTGACAGCTAACGCATTTCATCCGGTGCAGAGGTACCCGTAATTGTCAGTCCGGACCTCAAAACAGAAGCGACAGCATGCACCAGCCCGAGTCTGGCAATGGTCAATTGTCTATTTTTATCGTTAACAAACCGTAATTCCGTATTATCTTTACCCTTATTCCAATGTCCGTGGAAAAAACTCGCCAGATCGTAGAGGTAATAGGCAATTCTGTGCGGCTCTTGCGAGGCTGCAGCGGATTCAATCAGGCGGGGATATTCTGCCAGCTTTGCAATCAATTGCAATTCGTTTGGATCATCGACCATGCCGAGCCCCACGGATGCCATTTCCTGCACCGACAATTCAATATCCGGGAAGACTTCCCGCGCCTGCCGGAAGACCGACATGCATCTTGCATGCGCATATTGCACGTAAAAGACCGGATTGTCCTTGGAATGCTCGGTGACCTTGGCAAAATCGAAATCCAGCGGCTCGGAACTCTTCCGGTAGATCATCATGAAGCGGACGGGATCCTTGCCGACCTCGTCAACGACATCGCGCAAGGTGACGAAATTGCCGGATCTCTTCGACATCTTCACCGGTTCGCCGCCGCGATAAAGCTTGACGAGTTGACAAAGCAGCACGGTCAATTTGGTTTTGCCGCCTGAAACCGCCCGCGCCAGGGCTTCCAGCCGTTTGACATAGCCGCCATGATCCGCACCAAGAACATAGATCATTTCGTCAAAGCCGCGATCATACTTGTCTTTGAAATAAGCCACGTCGGCAGCAAAATAGGTATAGCTGCCATCCGACTTGATCAACGGCCGGTCGATATCGTCGCCGACTTCGGTTGAGCGGAACAGGGTCTGCTCGCGATCTTCCCAGTCTTCAGGCAACTGGCCCTTCGGCGGCGGCAGCTTGCCTTTATAGACGTGACCCTTGAAGGTCAGGTCGTTGATTGCCGTCAGGATCGGCGCGCCGCCATTGGCATGCAGGGTCCGCTCCGAAAAAAACACGTCGTGGTGAACGTTGAGGGCTTCAAGATCGCTGCGGATCATGACCATCATCGCATCGATTGCCCGCGGGCGAATGATATCCATCCAGTCCGCCGACTGCATGGCCCGCAATTTGGTCCCGAATTCCTCAGCCAGCGCCTTGCCGACCGGTATCAGATATTCACCGGGATAAAGGCCTTCGGGGATTTCGTTGATGGTTTCACCCAAGGCCTCCCGATAGCGCAGAAACACCGACCGGGCCAGCACGTCAATTTGCGAGCCGGCGTCATTGATGTAGTATTCCTTGACGACCTCATAGCCGGCAAATTGCAACAGGTTTGCAAGCGCGTCGCCAACCACGGCGCCGCGGCAATGGCCGACATGCATCGGCCCGGTTGGATTGGCCGAAACATATTCAACGTTGATCTTCTTGCCGTGGCCGATATTCGACCGGCCGAAATCCGCGTCCGACTGGATCATGTCGCGCAACAATCTTTGCCAGTAGCCGGCAGCCAGGCGGATATTGATGAAACCGGGGCCGGCCACAGAAACATCCGAGACATCGCTGTCTGCGCGAAGCAAGGGCATGATGATTTCCGCCAGTGCACGCGGATTCATCCCCAGCGGCTTGGCCAGGACCATGGCCGCATTGGTGGCCACGTCGCCATGGCTGGAATCCCTTGGCGGTTCAACGGCAACCCTTGACAGGTCCAAGTCTTCGCCTGATTCGGTTGGAATAACCGCTTCTTTCAGGATTTTCTTAATTCTCTTTTCGAAGTCTGCAAAAAGATTCATTCTGTCCATCCATTGGCAGACCATGCCGAAATTCTTCAGCGCAAATCCGCTTGATCCTTGATTGTTGAGCGGTGCCTATCGCAATTCGGGAGTATGGTCAAACAGCCGCTTGTGGGCCGAGATGGCGAAAGTGTCAGTCATGCCGGCCAGAAAATCGCCGACATGGCGCGCCTTGACCGGTTCGGCCATTCCGGCAAGCTGTTCGATCCAGTGATGGCTCTGCATTTCGCGCGGATGGCGCATATAGGTCTTGTAAAGGTCGGTGACAATCTGGGTGGCCCCGGCCCTGATCCGCATGATCTCCGGATGCCGGTAGATCCGGGTGAACAGCAGGTTCTTGATCTGCCGGTCGGTTTGGGCCATCTCTTCGGAAAATGTCGCCATGACCCTGTCTGCTGCGCGCACATCGCCAGAACTTTGCGGCCGCAATTCGCGCAATCGCTCCTGTGCGACAGATATCACATCCTCCACCATGCGGGTGATCTGCCGCCGCATGACTTCGTGCGTGAAACGGGTCTCGTCCAGTCCCGGATAACGATCCCCGACTTCCTTCATCAGTTCCGCCAGGAACGGCACTTCTTCCAGCATGCCGAATGTCAGATAGCCGGATCTCAGACCGTCATCGATATCGTGGGTGTTGTAGGCAATATCGTCGGCAATGGCTGCGACCTGGGCCTCGAGACTGGCAAAGCTCGATAATTCCAGATCATGCAACTGGCTATAATCCAGGATCGGCTGCGGCACCACGCCCTTGATACCGTTGCCGTCCTTGTCAACAAGCGGCCCATTGTGCTTGACCAGACCTTCGAGGCTTTCCCAGGTAAGGTTCAGACCGTCAAATTCGGCGTAACGGCGCTCCAGCTTGGTTACGATCCTCAGCGACTGGGCATTGTGGTCAAATCCGCCATAGTCGGCGAGCATTTCCTGCAGCGCATCTTCACCGGTATGACCGAAAGGCGTATGGCCGAAATCGTGCACCAGCGCCACCCCTTCGGCCAGATCCTCATCCAGCCGCAGCGCCCGCGCCAAAGCGCGCGCAATCTGTGCAACCTCGATGGTGTGGGTCAATCTTGTCCGGTAGTGATCGCCGTCATAGCCGATGAAGACCTGGGTCTTGTGCTTGAGGCGTCGAAAGGCGGTGGTATGGACAATCCTGTCGCGGTCCCGCTGGAAGTCCGATCGTGTCGGGCTCGCGGGTTCTTCATGCAAGCGGCCGCGCGTGGACCATGGATCAGCGGCATAGATCGCCCGTTCGCCAACCCCGAATCCCAATGCCTGCCTGTCCAAAGTCATCGTCGTATCCCGTGTTTCAAACGCCAGCCCATTGACGCATCGATCCCGCCTTCATACCTATAGCGGGGAAAAATGAAAGCAGCACCGGCGCAGCAAGCCGGTTTTGCCGGATTTATGCATGTTCACCGGGCCTTGAACCCGGATGGAGACACAAATGAACGACCACCAAGTGACCATGACCGGCGCCGCTGCGCGGCGTATCAACCAGATTCTGGCCAAGGATGCCAGCAAAAAGGCCCTCAGGGTGTCTGTCGAAGGCGGCGGCTGCTCCGGTTTCTCCTACAAGTTCGATCTTGTGGATGGAGCCGCCGATGACGATTTCGTGATCGAAAAAGACGAAGCGCGCGTATTGATCGATTCGATCTCGCTTGTTTATCTTGACGGCAGCGAGATTGATTTCGTCGACAACCTGCTTGGACAATCCTTCCAGATCAAGAATCCCAATGCCGTGGCCAGTTGCGGCTGCGGAACCAGCTTTTCAATTTGAAGGCGACGCTTTGATGACCATGAAAATCGCAACCTGGAATATCAATGGCATCAAGGCCCGCATTGAAAATCTCGTTACATGGCTTGGCCAGGCCCAGCCGGATATTGTCTGCCTGCAGGAAATCAAGACTGTCGACGAGGGTTTTCCCCGGCTCGAGATCGAAGCTTTGGGCTATCATGTGGAAACCCACGGACAACCCGGCTTCAATGGCGTCGCAATCCTGTCGAAGCTGCAGCCGGATGAAGTGATCCGCGGTCTGCCGGGCGATGACGATGACCAGCAATCGCGCTATATCGAAGCGGTGTTTTCAGTCGATGATGGCGCCATCAGGGTTGCCTCGATCTATCTTCCCAACGGCAATCCCGCCGACGATCCGGTTAAATATCCCTACAAGCTGAAATGGATGGAGCGGCTGGCCGCCCATGCCCGTGACTGCCTTTTGCTGGAAGAACCTTTGGTGCTGGCGGGCGACTACAATGTCATTCCCGAACCCCACGATTGCTATGATCCCAAGGTCTGGGCCGCCGACGCCTTGTTCCTGCCGCAAACCCGGCAGGCATTCCGCCGTCTTGAAAATCTCGGCCTGAGCGATGCGCTGCGCGCCGTTTCCGATGACGTTCCGCAATACACGTTTTGGGACTATCAGGGCGGATCATGGCCGAAGAACAACGGCATACGCATCGATCACCTGATGTTGTCGCCCGAAGCCATGCGCAAGTTGAATGCCGTCAGCATTGAAAAGCATGTCCGGGCCTGGGAAAAGCCGTCAGACCACGTGCCGGTGATCGGACATTTCGCTTTCTGACCGATCTTCTCAGGCAAACAGCTTGTCGCACGCATAAATGATTGCATAAGCGTGAATGGACAAAGCGGCATAAAAGCCGAAGCCGGTCATCAAGCGCTCGCCATTTTCCATGTCGTCCAGCGCATCGCGTGGCTTGATCCCGCGCGATCCAAGCAGGCTCATCAGCACGAATACCGACAGACCTGCCAACAGTGCCTGGTTTGGCAGACCAATCCGGAAGCCGACCCAGACCAGCATAGCGGTGACCGCGAAACTTGCCACCATCAAGCCGTCCCGCGTCGGGAAAACCTGGCGCAGCACCTGGCCGCCGTCAAACCGGTACATCGGCAACAGGTTGAGCAGGTTGAACGAACCCAGCACCAGCAGGAACGTCATGGCCGCGCCGGACAGGCCGGGCGCAATCAACCCCGTCGTGCTGGCGGTATCGACCGCTATGACAATCGGCACGAAGAAAGCCGAAAGTCCGGCCCCCATCAAGGCGCAGGTCGCCACTTCAAAAAGTGAATTATAGGGCCTGCCGCCAATGGCAATGCCGCCGAGCAGCGGAATGAAGATCATCCGCGCGCTGGTATGACCGAAGGCCCGATAGGCGGCGAGGTGGCCGAATTCGTGCAGGACAATGACGGCGGTCAACTGGCATGAGAGCGTCAGGCCGTTGATGTTCAGGCCGAAGAAGGGCCAGAGAAGCATGGTTGAAAGGATCGCGAAAAAGACCTGCATCAGCGGATGTTCAATCCAGCCGGCCATATCGGCCTCGCCCGTGCGCAGCCAGTCGTCAAGGGCGCGCATTTCCCGCCTGATCGCGAAATAGCGGAAGACCAGAAAAGCAACACCGCGATAGGTATCGGTCTGCTCGATCACCAGGCGGGCGCCCTCCTCAGCAGGCTCAACGCGGCGCAGTTCGGAATAAGATTGCCAGAACGACTGATCAAGCGCCGAATCTTCCACTATGCGCGAGGCAAACTGCATTTCAACGCCGTTTGGGTTGTCCGTGATTTCCAACGTGCGCTCGACCGGAAAGCCCTTGCGGTCCAGATGCGTCAGGGACTGATGAACACGCCGGCCGCCTTCATCCACCCGACTGGCCAGCAGCGACGGATGCCAGCCTGCTGCTTCGCCCAAAGGATGGATCGCCGACCAGATGCGGCCGGGTTGGGCCCTGTAGGTCCGGCGCACCCGCAAAGTGCGGATTCCTATGGGTGCGGCCATCAGCAGCCATAGAAAACCCAGATTGACGGCGACAAGGACGATGGTCGAAAATGACACACTCAAAATGGAACCCCGGATCCTGCAATTCTGCTCAAGCGACCAGTCTGGACCGGAGTTCTTTAAATCAAGCATCTCCGATCATTAGAATTTGAACGAAGCCGATTGTTTCAGCCGATGGCTGGATCGATGCGACCCGGATTCGCATCAGTCGCCCTTCAGCGGCTGCGGTTCTTTCCTGTCAGATACAATTCGAAGCATGGGCTTTGGCAAACGACGTTTTTCAATGCCCTTTTGTGCCGTGTCTCCGCCAGCAAATCTTGCCAACCGGGATGGTTCAGGCGGTCGCTGACCAGTACATTTATTGCCTTCAGCACCAGATCTTCACCTGCTGACAGGTTCAGACGCCCGCCTTTGTGAGCGCCCATGAGGATCCGCCGGATATAGTCAATGTCCTCAATCGCAATGCCGTGGCGCTTGCTCTGACGCTGGTTCGCGTAGGCGCCCGTGCCGCCTTGCAAGGCAAGCCGCACCTGGTCGATGGCAAAAGCCGAAAGGAAACCCGGTACCGAATAGGAAATTTCGATGACATGGATCAGCAGATCCAGTTCAGCCTGGCTTTGCACCACGCCGTTGCTGGAGAAAGCTTCCATGATCCAGTTTGCATTGATTTCATCGAGCGAGCCTTGCGGCCAGCAATAGCTGACGATGAAGTCTGCCATCAAATCGACAAACCCGGCATCCCAGTCATTGCACTTTGTCCCTGCGGAGCGATGAATTTCCAACAAAGCAACTGCATCGCCGGCACAGGTAAGCCCCTCCGGAAATGCATATTTGCGCAGGAACAATATATCCTGCGAATCGATTATCTTCTGTCCGGCTAAAACACATGCCGGATAAGAAAGACGTTGAGCGTCCATCTTTGTCTCCCGTTTCATCATGAAACTGGGGCAACATTACTTTGAGATCGTTAATTTCCATCTAACGTTCAGCATTAACTGTCCCAAGTTTACACAGGAGCCGGCTCGTGCATTTGCGACCGTTTGCGTTCGCGCCATATGATGAAAAGCCCTGAACCGACGATTATCAGGATGCCTATCCATTTGCTCGGGTCCGGAAAGTCGCTAAACACCAGGTAGCCTAGAATGGTGGCTGAAATGATCTCGAAATACTGGAATGGCGCAAGAACTGAAAGCGGCGCCAACCGGAAGGCGCGGACAATCAGCAGATGGCCATAGCCGGACAAAGCGCCCAAAATGGCCAGCAGTACCAATGCGTTGGCATCTTGCGGCAGCGAGATTGCAAAATTCTCATAATTTCCGGCAGCGCCCAAGCCCAGCACCGCTGCCATGAACAATGTTCCGCCAAGTCCGGAAATCGTCTGCATGGTCAGCGGCGGGTCGAGATCGCCGATGGCGCGATTGAGGAACAGATAGAGCGCAAACAGGAAGGCGCAGAGAACCGGCAGCAATGACGTGGTTCCGAAAATCGCATAGGAAGGCTGGATGACAATCATCGCCCCAACAAAGCCGATGACGATGGCGCTCCAACGCCGCCAGCCGACCTTCTCACCCAGAAACAGCGCCGACAGCGCGGTCAGCATCAATGGTTCGACGAAATAGATCGCAAAGACATCCGCGAGCGGCATATATTTGACCGCAGTGAAGAAAAGCAACGTTGCCGCGCCATGCAACGCCCCGCGCAGCAGATTCATCCATGGCCTTTTTGCCTTGAAGGCGGAGGCGCCGGCGACGGTGATCAGCAGCGGCAAAGTCCAGACAAGCTGGAAGAAAAACCGGTAAAATGACACTTGCCCCGGCGACATGCCGCCGGAAACGGCCAGGAATTTCGCAATGGCGTCCATGCACGGCAGTATCATCATGGCGAAAGCCATGAGGGCCATACCTTGCAATGACGATGTCCGCGGGGCTGCGAGCATTCTGCTATCCGTTCCGGTCGATTTTCATCATGGGCCGGATCCAGATCGGCTCAAAGGCGTGTTTATCTGATTCCGGCAGTTCGGCCAGCTTTCGTTTCGTGGCAATCTCCGCGATCAAGACGCGGGGCCGGTCAAAATAATGATTTTGTAATTTGAGCCGGTGTCGCCGGCATGTCCAAGCGACCAACTTTCAAATAGCGCAGAGCAGTCAAAATTGGCGCAATTCGCACTTGCCTTTCCGAAATGAGATGCCATTGTCGGATTAAACAAACAAAATCAGGGAGAATGTACAATGGATGTACGCGCTGCTGTTGCTGTTCAGGCTGGAAAACCGCTTGAAATCATGACGGTTCAACTGGAGGGCCCAAGGGCCGGCGAAGTGCTGATCGAAGTCAAGGCCACCGGTATTTGCCATACGGATGACTTCACCTTGTCGGGCGCCGATCCCGAGGGCCTGTTTCCCGCCATTCTCGGACATGAGGGCGCAGGAATCGTCGTCGATGTCGGGCCGGGCGTAACCTCGGTGAAAAAAGGCGATCACGTTATCCCGCTTTATACTCCGGAATGTCGTTCCTGCCCCTCCTGCCTGTCGCGCAAGACCAATCTTTGCACCGCGATTCGCGCCACTCAGGGCCAGGGCGTCATGCCGGATGGCACGTCGCGCTTTTCCATCGGCAAGGACAAGATCCATCACTATATGGGCTGCTCGACCTTTGCCAATTATACTGTCCTGCCGGAAATCGCGGTGGCCAAGGTGCGCCAAGACGCGCCTTTCGACAAGATCTGCTATATCGGCTGCGGCGTGACCACCGGCATTGGTGCGGTCATCAACACCGCCAAGGTTGAAATTGGCGCAACGGCCATCGTCTTTGGTCTGGGCGGTATCGGCCTGAACGTGATCCAGGGCCTGCGTCTGGCAGGTGCGGACATGATTATCGGCGTGGACCTCAACAATGACAAAAAGGTCTGGGGCGAGAAGTTCGGCATGACCCATTTCGTCAATCCGACGGAAGTGGATGGCGATATCGTCGCCCATCTGGTCAACATGACCAAGCGCGGCGCAGACCAGATTGGCGGCGCGGACTACACCTTCGATTGCACGGGCAATACCAAGGTCATGCGCCAGGCACTGGAAGCCTCGCATCGCGGCTGGGGCAAGTCGGTCATCATCGGCGTGGCCGGCGCGGGCCAGGAAATCTCGACACGTCCGTTCCAGCTGGTCACCGGCCGCACCTGGATGGGCACCGCTTTCGGCGGCGCCCGGGGGCGTACCGACGTTCCGAAGATTGTCGACTGGTATATGGACGGCAAGATCCAGATCGATCCGATGATCACCCACCTTTTGCCGCTTGAAGACATCAACAAGGGTTTCGAACTCATGCACAAGGGCGAAAGCATCCGCTCTGTCGTCGTCTACTAAGACGGTCGGAAACGGCGACCGCATCGGCCAAGATCGGGCGTCGCCAGCAATCGCATCTGCCATAATATTTGAGGGGAATCGTCATGTTAAAGAAACTTTTGCTGGCGCTGGTCATCTTGGCGGCGCCTGCGGTTTGCCTGGCCGATCCGAGCGGCCAATGGGACGTGGTTGGCACCAATCCTGATAACGGCCAGCAATATAGCGGCGCAGTTCGCGTCCAGAGAACCGGCGAAACCTATTCGGTCACCTGGAATATTGGCGGCACGGAATATGTCGGCACCGGACTTGGGGCCAAATTCATCGGCGACAGGTTCGAAATGGGGCCGGCAAGCCCTGAAGACACTGCCATATCGGTCGGCTACGTCTCAGGCGGCACCTTCGGCATGGCGATGTATTTCCTGCAGGCTGACGGATCATGGCAAGGCGTCTGGACCTATGGGGGCTCCCGCACGGCCGCCCAGGAAAACTGGTATCCGCAATGATGCCGGGCTGCAGACAGCCATGACGGATTGCAAGCCCGGCATATTCGTCGATGCGGATGCCTGCCCCGTCAAGCTGGAAATATTCAAGGTGGCCGAGCGCCATGGCCTGCCGGTCACGCTGGTGGCCAATTCCGGCCTGCGGCCATCGCGCGATCCGATGATCCGCAATGTCATAGTTTCAGCCGGTTTTGATGCCGCCGATGACTGGATTGCTGAAAATGCCGGTAAAAAGGACGTAGTCATCACCGCCGACGTGCCGCTGGCGGTGCGCTGCGTCGCCAATGGCTGCCTTGTCACCGGGCCGACGGGCCGGATCTTTGACAAGACCAATATCGGCATGGCCAGCGCCATGCGCGACCTGGGCCAGCATCTGAGGGAATCGGGCGAAAGCAAAGGCTATAACGCCGCATTTTCGCCGCGCGACCGTTCGGCCTTCCTTGAAACGCTGGACAGGCTTTGCCGGCGGGCAAAATTGCCGGATTAAGGCATTCCACCCTTAAATTGGATTCCAAACCCTTTTCACAAAACGCCTTTTGGTCTATGCCGCAAACATGATCAATATTGCACTTGTAGCGCTCGGCGGCGCTTTGGGATCGGTGGGCCGCTACCTCGTTGGATCCATCGCCCTGCGCGCCATGGGGCCGGGTTTTCCCTGGGGTACGCTTGCCGTCAACATTGTCGGTTCGCTCATCATCGGCATGATGGCCGAGGTGATCGCCCTGCGCTATGGCGCCTCGATGCATCTAAGGCTGTTGATCGTGACGGGCTTTCTTGGCGGATTTACGACTTTCTCGGCATTTTCGCTGGAAGTTGCAGTGATGATCGAGCGCGGTGATTTCTTCAATGCGGGCTTTTATGCCGCCGCCAGCTTTGCAATTTCCATGGCTGCCGTGTTCATCGGACTCGCACTTGCCCGCCAATTCGTCTAATGGCTGCGCTTAACGCGGAGAATGGATAAATGTCAGGCATAGAACATATCACGGTTGAAGGCGATGAAGGCGGAATGCGCCTGGACCGATGGTTCAAGGTTCACTATCCCGGCCTTGGCTTCGGGCCGCTGCAAAAGCTCCTGCGCTCGGGCCAGGTCCGCGTCGATGGCGGCCGCGTCAAGTCCGACACCAGGATCGTCGCCGGCCAATCGATCCGCATACCGCCGATGAATGTCGATTCCCGCGCATTGTCGTCGCGTCCGTTGACGGGCAATGAGTTGAAACACGCCGACGACGCTGAATTGCTGTCGCGCATGCTGCTGCATGAGGATGAAAAGGTCTTCGTGCTCAACAAGCCCGCAGGCATTGCCGTACAGGGAGGATCGGGCATTACCCGGCATATCGACCAGATGCTGGATGCATGGACCAACAAGCGTGGTGAAAAGCCCCGTCTTGTCCACCGTATCGACCGTGACACCACCGGCGTTCTGGTCATTGCCAGAAGCCGAAGTGCGGCCCAGGCATTGACCGCCGCCTTTCGCGAGCGCGACACCAAAAAAACCTATTGGGCGCTGGTCAAGGGTGTTCCGCGTCCGGCCGAAGGAAAGATTTCCAATTGGCTGGTCAAAGAACAGACGCCGGACGGCGACCGCATGCGGGTTGGAAAGCATGGCGATGACGGCGCTGATCATGCCGTTTCCTATTATCGGGTGATCGAACAGGCCGGCCAGAACCTTGCATGGCTGGAGATGGAACCCCATACCGGGCGGACACACCAATTGCGGATCCATGCGCTGAACATGGGTCATCCGATTCTCGGCGATCCGAAATATTTCGATTCCGACCACAATTGGGATTTTCCGGGCGGTGTTCAGAAGAAACTCCACCTTCACGCCCGCCATATCGATATACCGCACCCTTCGGGCGGGCGCTTGCGGGTGACTGCGCCCCTGCCCCCGCACATGGTGCAAAGCTGGAACCTGCTTGGCTTTGACGAAAGCAATGGAGGCCAGTTTACCGAATGAAACTCGTCCTGTTTGATTGCGACGGCACGCTTGTCGATAGCGGCAGGTTGATCCACGAGGTCATGGCGCGCACCTTCACCACTTTCGGGCTCCAACAGCCGCATTATGACAATACGCGCTCGGTGATCGGCCTGACCCTGGATATCGCCATTGCACAGGTGATGGGCCAGATCCATGTCGACGAACGGGTCCAGGACATGACGGCGCATTACAAGCAGATCTATGCGGATGTCCGTCGCGAACCCGGCTTCCAGGAACCGCTCTACGACGGAATATCCGACATGCTGGCGTCGCTTGCAGACCGTGGCGACATCATGTTGGGCGCCGTGACCGGAAAATCCCGCCGCGGTCTCAACCTGATCGTTGACACGCATGGATTTGCCGACATGTTCATCGTGTCGAGAACCGCCGATGATTGCCCTTCAAAACCGCACCCGGCCATGGTTCTGGAATGTTGCGAATATGCCGGCATTGCTCCGAGCCAGACCATCGTCATCGGCGATGCCGTTTATGACATTGAAATGGCCAAGGCCGCCGGTGCGCGCGGTATTGGCGTATCCTGGGGCTATGGTGAGGTCGACGCCCTCAAGCGCTCGGGCGCCTCGTCCATTGTTCATGCCCCGCATGAAATTCCGGCCTTGATAGGATAATTGCCATGCGTGACGAATTGACCGCCATTTCCGACATGTTGAGCGACGAAGATCCTGTGCGCCGCGCGCAGATCAAGATGCACAAGCCATTGCCGAAGCGGTTTTACAAGACCGTGGATATAGGCAGGACGGATGACGGCTGGACCATCCTGCTTGATGGCAAGAAGCTCAAGACGCCTTCCAAAAACACGCTGCGCCTGCCCAGTGAGGCCGCCGCCCATCTGCTCAGGGCTGAATGGGACGATCAAAAGGACGTCATCCAGCCGACACGGATGCCGGCGACCAGGCTTGTCAATTCCGCTCTGGACGGGGTCGCTGCCAATGTGGCCGAGGTGCTGGAAGACATTGTGCGCTTTTCCGGGTCCGATCTGCTCTGCTATCGCGCCGAAAGCCCGCAATCACTTGTCTTGAGGCAGAATGAACTTTGGGATCCTGCCCTCGAATGGGCGCACGGACATCTTGGCTCACGCTTCATCCTGGCCCAGGGCATCGTTTATCAAGAACAGCCTGCCCAGACTGTTGAGGCATTCAGGACCGCGCTGCAGCAACACACCGATCCCTTGGTTGTCGCCTGCCTTCACAGCATGACGACTTTGACGGGATCAGCGATCCTGACGCTTGCGGTTGTCAAAGGCGGCATCGACGCCGAACAGGCCTGGAGCCTGGCGCATCTGGATGAAGACTGGAATATCGAGCAATGGGGCACGGATGAAGAGCAACTTCATCGGCGCGCATTGCGAAAGGTCGAATATGCGACCAGTTGCGCCATGCTTGCGGCGTGCAGCCAGTAGCGGCCCACACGGAATGCAGCGCCCATTTGGCAACAATGGCGGGATCATGACCGCAATTCTTAAAACTTTGTGACGCGAATGGCGGCAAATTAACCTTGCGCTAACCATAATTATCGAATGTCGACGCAATCGTATTCACCCTTGGGGATTCGCGGATGTTGCGCTCGATAATTTCATTTTTCCTGCTGATTGCCATCGCCGTTTCGGTTACGGCCTGTGGAACCAGAGTCAAACGCATTGATCAGCCCCAGCCGCTTTTTGATATCCGCAAGTCAATTGTGACGGCTGATGTCAACATTCCGCCGAAGATCATCACCGGCATTCAGACCCGGCTCGATGCGGCGATTTCCGCCACGATTAGACCAGTGGAACTGCCGCAGGTGGTCATGAGCGTGCATGTCAACTCCATCACCAAGGGCCTTGGCATCCAGCAGGGTCGCAGCGAGGCCAATGTGACGGTTGTCCTTTCGGATGTCACGGACGGCCATTCTTTCCAGGCAGTCGGATTTTCAGTCTACAGCTTTACTCTCGATCAAGCTGCTGCCGATGAAGCGCTCGCTGAAGCCATTTCCGGCCGGATCCGCTTTCTATATGTGCTGATGACACCGAAAATCCGCACGCAAATCTACCAGCAACCGGCGATATCGACCCGGTTGAACACCGATCCGGCGGACAGGCCGATGGTCATTCCCGCAGCCCAGGTCAAACGGATTGGCGCCAATGCCGACCCGATCCTGAATTCAAAGACCGTCATCAAGGACCAGACGCCTCTACAAGCCGTTGTACCGGATCAACCGCAATCCAACGCCATAGAAGACGGCGCGGCAGGCAAAGTGGTTATCCAGCCGCAATCCGGAGACCAATCGAATTCGACACTGGAAACACAATCGGAGGTTCCCGGTGAAGGCATGGACGACGGCAGTGAGCCATGTGTGGAGACTCTGGAAACCAAATGCGCCAACGCCAATTGAGCCACTAGCCTTGGCGGGATTGCACAGTCGGTGGCCCTGCCATCCCTGTGGTATCAACCCATTCGGGCCGCATGCCAACGCAGATGGTCATCCATGAATGTTGAGATGAAATAGTAGGAATGATCGTAATCGGCATGTTGACGCAGGGTGAGCCCGATGTCCGTTCCCTTGACGGCCTCCTCAAAAAGCCACGGGCGCAAACCCTTTTCCAAAAACCCGTCGGCCAAGCCCTGGTCAATGAGGAATTCCGGAAAATGCGCGCTGTCGGCGACAAGCGCACAGGCATCATACTGCCGCCAGGCGGCCTTGTCGGGGCCGAGGTATTTTTCAAACGCGCCGACCGACCAATCCGCCGTTGAAGGCTGAACGATCGGTGCGAAGGCCGAGCAACTGCGAAAGCGATCAGGGTTTTTCAGGGCAATGGTCATGGCGCCGTGGCCACCCATGGAGTGGCCAAAAATCCCCTGGCGAGCCATGTCGGCCGGAAACTCCCGGGCAATGATGGCGGGCAGTTCTTCGGTTATGTAACTGTACATGTTGAAATGCGCGGCCCAGGGCTGCCGGGTGGCATCTAGATAAAAACCGGCCCCCTTCCCCATTTGCCAATTGTCCGGCTCATCGGCCACATCGGCGCCGCGCGGGCTGGTGTCGGGGCACACAATGATCATGCCAAGCTCGGCTGCCAAGCGACGGTATTCGCCCTTGTCCATGACATTGGCATGGGTGCAGGTCAGGCCGGACAGATACCATAATACCGGACAGGCCTGTTCCTTTGCCTGCGGCGGCACAAAGACGGCGAAGGTCATTTCGCATTGGCAAACACCGGAAAGATGGGAATAGACGCCCTGGCGACCGCCAAAAGCTGTTGCTGCGGAAATGCTCTTCATGATTTGTCACCCTCGGTTTTCATTTCAATTTCCCTCGATCACACTTTCCGGCCAAGTGAGCGACGCTTCCAGAAAGGCTTCATAGCCCGCCTTGAGGCCCGGCTTCAACGCCTCGGCAACATTGCAGGCCATGGAAAATATCCGATCCATGTCAAGCCGTCCGGTCGACATGGCTGCAATCAACGGCGCGAGGAAGGGACGGCATAGCGTGTAATCTGTCGGGTTGCGATAGGCTTTGCGCAGCAAATCGCGGAGATAAATTATTGCTGCGGTTTGCGACGCCTTCCGCTTCTCATCCGGTGTCATCGGCAAATGCCTGCGATTGACATAGACATAGGCGTCAAGGAAATGAAACAGACTGGCATATCGCACAGCTTGCGCGGGCAATCCTGCCTCGGTGATGATGGCCAGCACTGCGGCGTCAATGCCAGCGGCATGCTCCCACTTGCCGATATTGTAGCGGTATTGCGTCGCAGAATCGATTGCATACTTTCCCGCGGCTACCAGTGAAAGCATCATCGGCCAATCCGTATTGGCGGCTTTGGTCGGGTGATGCTTTACAAAAAGCTGGCAGAGAGCGGTAAATTGCCGGCGGCGCACAAAGGAATAATAGCTGGAATTGTCGCCCCGGACAGAATTTGCATAGTCGAGCATTCGCGATGCCGGATCATCCGAAAGGATCGGAAATTCATTGCGTCTCAGCAGTCCATTGGCATTCGAAAAAATCTCGATTTGCGGCTTTACACCTATATGGTCGGGTGGCAGTGCGCTAAAGTCGAAAGCGTCCTGGCCTTCCACAACAAGAATCCGGTCATCGTCGCCGCAAGCAAGCACGAATTCGGTCTCGGCGTGCAACAAGGCATTCAGCATGTTGGCTGCGCCACTTTGCGGGCAATCGGCAAGGTAGACCAGATTTTGGCAAGTTCCGGCAAAGGCCGCTGCTTTTTCCTGATCGCCTGAATTGTCAGAGATGACGATGCGGTATCCCCGGTTCTCGGCAAAGCCGATAAAAGCTTCAATCGATGATCGGCCGGCAGCAAGGGGGCGATGGCTGGGAAGGCACAGGGTTACCCATGGCTTACGCATGAGAAGGAAATATTCCGGGCGTTTGTGCAAATGGCAAAGCTGAAGCGGCGTCGCTTGGCAGGCGGAATGTTCTCCGGATGGCCGAATTCATCTTTCGCGCTCGCGGCGCAGCTTGGCCCACCATTCCAGCCTCTTGCGGATTTCCCGTTCAAAGCCCCTCTCCTGCGGCTGGTAGAAATTCTGCCGGCCCAGCTTTTCGGGAAAATAATCCTGCCCGGAAAAGGCATCCGGCTGGTCATGGTCATAGCGGTAACCGTCGCCATAGCCTTCCTCTGACATGAGTTTGGTCGGCGCGTTCAGAATATGCTTGGGCGGCAACAGGGAGCCGTTCATCTGCGCGGCCTGCGTCGCTTTTTTGAATGCAGTGTAAACCGCATTGGATTTAGGCGCTGTCGCCAGGTAAACAGCCGCCTGGGCCAGCGCCAGTTCACCTTCGGGCGATCCCAGGAAATCGTAGGCGTCCTTGGCGGCATTGGCCACGCCAAGCGCCTGCGGATCGGCAAGTCCGATATCCTCTATGGCCATCCGCACCAGTCGCCGGCCGATAAACAAAGGATTTTCACCTGCGTCCAGCATGCGGGCCAGGTAGTAAAGCGCGGCATCGGGATCGGAACCGCGCACCGATTTGTGCAAGGCTGAAATCAGATTGTAGTGACCGTCCTGGCCTTTGTCATAGACCGGCGCCCGACGCTGGACGACGGCGATCAGGCCCTCAGGATCAAATATCTCATCAGGGCGCGCAGAGCGCCAGACCTCCTCGGCAAGGGTCAGCACGGCCCTGCCGTCGCCATCGGCCATACCGATCAAAGTCAGCCGCGCTTCTTCAGTCAGCGGCAGCGTCCGGCCTTCCAGCGCTTCTGCACGCAGCACCAGTTCATTCAGGCTGGCGGCATCATGGGCTTTGAATGTGAGCACGCGTGCGCGTGACAAAAGGGCTGCGTTCAACTCGAAGGACGGGTTTTCTGTCGTGGCTCCGACCAGAATGATCGTGCCGTCTTCCATGACAGGCAGGAAGCTGTCTTGCTGGCTGCGATTGAAACGATGGATTTCATCGACAAAAAGCAGCGTCTGAGTTCCATTGCTGCGTCGCAACCGGGCGGAATCAAACACCTTCTTGAGGTCGGCAACACCGGAAAAAATTGCTGATATCTGTTCGAAATGCAGCTCCGTCTCATTTGAAAGCAGGCGCGCGACTGTGGTCTTGCCGGTTCCCGGCGGACCCCAGAATATCATCGAGGACAAGGCTTTGGAGGCAATCATCCGCTGCAATGCGCCATCGGGCCCGGTGAGATGGTGTTGGCCGGACACCTCTGAAAGCGCTTTCGGACGCAACCGGTCTGCCAGCGGGCGATAGGCGTCGTCCGCTGCAGGGCTTTTAGCCGCGTCCGATTTGAACAGATCGTTCATCGGATGAATTGCCGGATTCGTTGGCCGTCGCGCTCAATTTCAATGCGCCAGAAATCAGCCTGTTGATCAAGGCTGGATTGCAGAGTTTCGGTCTTGTCGATGTCGGCGCCGTTGATGTTGACGACGATGTCGCGCGGCTCCCGACCGATGCGGGCGGCCGGTGAACCGCGCGCCACTTCAACAATCACAACGCCGGTGCTTTCGGGCGCCAAACGCAGTTCGTCGGCAAGCCGTGGTGAAAGATTGGCAACAAGAGCGCCGGCAAATGGATTGCGCCCGTCAATCAGGCGCTCGTCTCGCGGCGCTTTTTCCGGCGCCGCCTGCAGATTGAGCGAAGCCTGCCGTTCCTTTCCGTTTCTGGAAACCGTCAAAACGACGGTCGAACCCAACCCTGCAGTCGTCAACCGATAGCCCAATGCATCGGGATGCTCGACCTCGAAGCCGTTGACGGCCAGAACCACGTCGCCGGCAGTCAGCCCCGCCTGATCGGCAGGGCTTTGGGCGATCACTTTGGAAACCAGCGCGCCGCGCGCCACCTTGAGGCCCAGCGATTCAGCAATATCAGGTGTTACGGGCTCAAAAGCCGCACCCACATAAGGGCGCTGAAAACCGGTCTGGCCGCCCTTTGCGGCAGCGATGAAAACCTTGACGAGATTGGCCGGGATGGCAAATCCGACGCCGTTGGAGCCGCCGCCACGGCTGACGATCGCCGAATTGATACCGATCAGTTCGCCCTTCATATTGATCAGCGCGCCGCCGGAATTGCCGGGATTGATGGCAGCATCGGTTTGAATGAAGAAGCCGAAATCGCCCTGGCCGATTCGACTGCGCGCAAGTCCCGAGACAATGCCGCTGGTCTCGGTCTGGCCGACGCCGATTGGATTGCCGATGGCCAGCACCAGGTCGCCAACCTCGACGGCATCGGAATCGCCCACCGGCATGGCGGCGAGATCCGGTGCATTTTCAAGCCGCAGGACGGCGAGATCCATCCGGTCATCCTTGAGGATGACCTTCGACGAATATTCACGCCCGTCTGAAAGCGCGACCTTTATGTCATCTGCGCCGTCAATGACGTGATTATTGGTAATGACAAGACCCTTGCCGTCAATGATCACGCCGGAACCGAGCGAGGATTGCTTCTCGGTGCGGTTGGGCATTTGCTGGCCAAAGAACTCCTGAAAGAACGGATCGCTGTCAAACAGGGTCCGTCTCTGCACAAGCTTGTTGGCATAGACGTTGACGACGGATGCCGACGTCTGATGAACCAACGGCGCAAAGGACAGCTGCATTTCGGTTCGCGATGCGGGCACGGTCTTGACATTGTCAGCCGCGCTTTTTGACGGCACGATCAACACGGACAGCAGCAACAGGGCTGAAACGCCTTTGGAATAAACCGCCATATTTCCCTCTTTTGCATTTAGGTTTGGCACGGTGAATGTGTACCCGATCATGATGGAAATAAAAGAGGCGTCATGATGTTGCCGCAAAACAAAAACCGATTTGACGCACTTCGGAAGGTTCGATTTCGTTTTTCGAGAATGCAACAGTGCTGAAATTGCAATTATATTTTTCACTATTTAAGACGAATTGAAAGTATAAACTTCCGTCAATCTGCATCTATTGCCAATTTCTTGAATACAGATTGATTGAATTTCAATAATTATGTAAATTTTTAATCAATGACTTAATCTCTATTTTTTGTACGCACCCTTAATATGTTTTCCTTCAGCCAGATAAACGGAGAACTTCATGACAGGGACTGCAAAGAGCACAAAGAGTGCCTATGCTACCGGCGAAATGTTGGTCGACGCGCTCCTCTATGGCACGGCGTGGTCTGGCGGCACTGTTACCTATGCATTCCCTGAATTGGCATCCGATTATTCCTACACCGCAGAATCAAGCAATGGATTTGCGCCGATTTCCCAGAGCCAACGCGAAGAGGCAATGTTCGCGCTTGATACATCCTACGGCAATGCGGCCAATGACGGCTTTTCGGTCGAGGGTCTTACCAATCTCAATATAGTCGAAGGCAGCAGTTCCAGCGCCACGATCCGGTTTGCCCAATCATTGGAAGCCAACCCGACGGCCTATGCCTATTTGCCCGGCACCTACAAACAAGCAGGAGACGTGTGGTTCGGAACCAACTACAATTACACCGCGCCGACTGCCGGAAATTATGCCTGGCACACGCTCCTGCATGAACTTGGCCATGCGCTCGGCCTGAAGCACGGCCACGAGACTGGCGGCAACGGGGCGCTGCCGAGCAATTATGACAGCCTTGAATATTCCATCATGACCTACCGCACCTATGTCGGCGACGACACGGCGTCTTACAATTACGAGCAATGGGGCGCGCCGCAAACCTTCATGATGGCCGATATCGCCGCCTTGCAGGAAATGTATGGCGCCGATTATGAAACCAATTCCGGTCGCACCGTCTATAGCTGGTCGCCGGATACCGGCGTGACCATGGTCAACGGCGTCGCCGCAATCAGCCCAGGCGCCAACCGGATATTCGCCACGATCTGGGACGGCGGCGGCAAGGATGTCTATGACCTTCGAGCCTATACGAGCGGTGTGGAGATCGACCTGCAACCCGGCCACGAATCCACCTTCAGTTCAGGTCAACTGGCCCGCTTGGGTTCCGGCCAATATGCCCATGGCAATATATTCAACGCCCTGCTTTACCATAACGACCGCCATTCCCTGATCGAAAACGCCTTTGGCGGCGACGGATCGGATATCATTACTGGCAATTTCGGCAAGAACCGGCTGAAAGGCAATGCCGGCGAAGACATTCTGGATGGTCTTGCGGGCAAGGATTTCCTTGTCGGCGACGCTGGCGCTGACCAATTTGTGTTTGGCGACGGCTACGGCAAAGACCGCATCAAGGATTTTCAGCATGGCGTGGACGTCATTGACCTGTCGGCGACCAATCTGACCAGCTTCGACGATGTGCTGGCCGTTTCAGACCAGCACAGGTCCAATGTTTTCATTACAGTCGATACCAGCGACATTCTAATTCTGAAAAACATTCATCTGTCGGATCTGGACCAGTTCGACTTCCTGTTTTAACGCCGAATATCCACCGATCTCGCCGGCGTGAAAATTTGGCAGATCAGGCAGGATCGGAAAAAGGGAAAGGCGCGGATCAAGACCCGCGCCTTATAGGGTTCAGTGTCGAAATGTGCCGTCGCTCAATCTTGACCCAACGCGCCGAGATCGCGCACAGCCCCCCGGTCAGCACTGGTGGCAAAGGCCGCATAGGCCTTCAGCGCGGTTGAGACATTGCGACGGCGCGCCACTGCGGGCTTCCAGCCAAGCTTGTCCTGCTCCTTGCGCCGTTCAGCCAAAGTGGCCTCGTCGACAGCCAGTTCTATCGTGCGGTTGGGGATATCGATATTGATGATATCGCCTTCGCGTACCAGGCCGATCATGCCGCCGGTAGCGGCTTCCGGCGAGACATGGCCAATCGACAGGCCTGAGGTGCCGCCTGAAAAGCGTCCGTCGGTAATCAGGGCGCAGGCCTTGCCCAGCCCGCGCGACTTCAGATAGCTGGTCGGATAGAGCATTTCCTGCATGCCAGGGCCGCCGCGGGGACCTTCATAGCGGATGACCAGAACATCGCCTTCCTTGATCTCGTTGGAAAGGATGCCTTTGACGGCCGCGTCCTGGCTTTCGAAAACCCGGGCCGGGCCGGAAAATTTCAAGATATGGTCGTCAACGCCGGCCGTCTTGACGATGCAGCCATCGACCGCAATGTTGCCCTTGAGAACCGCCAGGCCGCCATCTTTGGAAAAGGGGTGCTTTGCCGAACGGATGACACCGTTTTCGCGGTCAAGATCCAGGTCGTGCCAGCGGCTGTTCTGGCTGAAAGCCGTTTGCGTGGGAACACCGCCGGGTGCGGCCAGAAAGAATTCGCGCGCCAGATTGTTGGTCGAAGTCGTGACATCCCACTGGTCAAGCGCCGTCTTGAGCGATTGTGAATGGACCGTCGGCTGATCGGCATTCAACAGACCGCCACGATAAAGCTCACCCAGAATCGCCATGATGCCGCCGGCCCGGTGGACATCTTCCATGTGGACATCAGCTTTGGCCGGGGCCACTTTGCACAGCACCGGAACCCGGCGCGACAATTGATCGATGTCATCCAGGGTAAAATCGACTTCCGCTTCATGGGCGGCGGCAAGAATGTGCAAAACGGTATTGGTGGAACCGCCCATGGCAATATCCAGCGCCATGGCGTTTTCAAAGGCCTGCTTGTTGCAAATGGTGCGCGGCAATGCGGTGACGTCATCTTTTTCGTAATAACGCTTGGCAAGCTCCACGATCTTCTGGCCGGCTTCCAGGAACAGGCGCTTGCGATCACCATGGGTGGCGAGAGTCGAGCCGTTTCCCGGCAGTGACAGGCCAAGTGCTTCCGTCAGGCAGTTCATCGAATTGGCGGTAAACATGCCCGAACAGGAGCCGCAGGTCGGACAAGCCGCCCGTTCGATCTTGGCGACATCTTCCTCCGACATATTGTCATCGGCGGCCGCAACCATGGCATCTACGAGATCGAGCGCGACCGTCTTTCCATCCAGAACCACCTTGCCGGCCTCCATCGGGCCGCCGGACACGAAAATGACCGGAATATTCAGCCTGAGAGCCGCCATCAACATACCGGGCGTGATCTTGTCGCAATTGGAAATGCAGACCATGGCGTCAGCGCAATGGGCGTTGACCATGTATTCAACGCTGTCGGCAATCAATTCACGCGAAGGCAGCGAATACAGCATGCCGTCATGACCCATAGCGATGCCGTCATCCACCGCGATGGTGTTGAATTCCTTGGCAACACCGCCGGAAGCCTCGATTTCGCGGGCGACCAGCTGGCCGAGGTCTTTCAGATGCACATGGCCTGGCACGAATTGGGTAAAGGAATTGACCACGGCAATGATCGGCTTGCCGAAATCGCCATCCTTCATGCCTGTCGCACGCCAAAGGCCGCGAGCACCTGCCATGTTTCGGCCATGCGTTGTGGTTCTGGAGCGATATGGAGGCATGATCTTATCCTTCGAAAAACATTTGTATCATCGGCGCAGACAGGAAACAGACAAGCGCCGCCCCAAGAATGGAGCGTGCTTCATCTATCCTATTTGCAAGGACAAGTCACCGTCGATTTGGCTGAAATTGGTACGCCCGGCCGCTTATTCGGCGCTGCTGGCGACGATATCGTGAGACAGCGAAATGGCAACGCGGCGGTCGTCTTCATTGACCAGCGAGAAAGCCTGTTCCTGTATGGATTGCAGCCATGGACGGTCCTTCGGAGCGCATTTGTCGAGCGCTGCTGTCATGAAAGCGAGGCCGCGCACGGTCTGGCCCTCCTGGAAGAGCACATTCCCGAACACGCCCATGGCGCCGGCATGGCCGCTCTTGCGGGCATGGTTGAGCCACTTCTTGGCCTGGCGAATATTGACTTCGCCGCCCTCGCCCGACAGCAGCATCTTGGCTAGACGGAATTGCGCCTCGGTGTCGCCGAAGGCCGATGCTGCCTGGAAATACAGCGCGCGGGCCTGGGCGATATCCGCACGCACCGGGCTGTCGGGAATTCCGGAATAGTAATAATCGGCCAGCGCCATGAGCGCATTGACGAAATAGCCGGTGTCGACAGAACCGGGTTCAACGCCCTGGGAGGCGATTTCCGCATAGATCTTGAAGGCCTGATAATCGTCTTTGACGACGCCGTCGCCATCGGCATACATGGTTGCCAGCGCCCAACGCGAGCCGGTATGCCCCTTTTCGGCGGCATACCGATAGGCTTCTACGGCATCATCCTTCTTGCCCTGCTTGTAGGACCTGAAACCAAATTTGAAGAGATCAAACGGTCCGGATTCCTTGGTCACGCCAGCGCTTGGATCAAACGCATGGGCCACGCCCGAAGTTCCTGCCAGCAGCACCGATGTGCTCACCACAACCACTTTCAAGATATTCAACTGACCACCACGCATAACGTCACAATCTTTCGTCTCTTCGAGACTTCAATTTGTTAACGGCACCGCCACGTTCAAGTGTCAAGAAAGGACAGCCGGGGGAATAACCACCCTGCAATCTGCAAGTGACTTGCAGTCCATTCCAAGTATTGTTACCACATTAAGAGTCAAATGAGGCATTTTCATCAATACCAGCAAGAACTGCGCCAACTCCGTTTGATCTACCCTGACACGTTTCGCAACCGCGATCCGCATTCTCATGCATATATCGCTGCGCCCGGTTTGTGGCAGGAAATGGACATAGTTCCCGCCTGAGAACAGCTACAAAGAGGATATGGAAAAAAGTGTTGCGAAATCGTCACAAAATGATCGAGGTAATGTAATATTCATCGGATAATAGTTCAAAACGGCCAAGCATCAAGCTGCTTGGCCGCCCCCGACGCACTTTCATGGTTAAATTATTCTGAAGAGGATACTCTGGATATTGCAACATCCAGATTGGATTTCTCCAACTCAAGTTCAGCCAAACGCTCCCGCTCGGCCTGTACTATTTCCGTCTTGGCGTTTGCTACAAATTTTTCATTTGAAAGCTTGCCGACGATGCGGGCAATCTCGACGTCAACTTTGGAACGTGCCTTTTCGAGACGATTTTTTTCCGAGGCAAGATCGATCAGGCTGCCGAGCGGCAGGCAGGCTGTCGCTTCGCCGATAACAATTTGCGCTGACGCCTTGGGGGCCGTTTCGGCATTGGAAATATTTTCCACCCGCGCCAAACGCTTGATGGCTGAATCATGGCGTTCAAGCCGATGCCTGGTCTCGCCATTGGCGCCAACCATGATCAAGGGTGCGGTAGCCGCCGGCGGAACATTCATTTCGGCCCGCGCCGAACGGATGCCGGAGACCAGATCAATCAGCCAGTTGATCTCGCTTGCGGCGGCAGGATCGACAAAGCCCTTGCTTGGCCATTCCGCGTGACACAGCAAGCCTGTGCGCTCGCTTGTGGTCTGCCAGAGTTCTTCGGTCATGAAGGGCATGAAGGGATGCAACAATTTGTAGATTTCATCCAGCACGAAGGCCGCACAGCCCTGGGCTTCAGCCTTCTCCTCTTCATCGTCGCCCATGAAGATCGGTTTCAACAGTTCAAGATACCAATCGCAAAACTGGTTCCAGACAAAGCGGTACAAACCGCTTGAGGCATCGTTGAAGCGGAAGGCCTCGATGTCGGCGGTTACCGCCGCCGTCGTCTCCGACAGTTCGGTCAGGATCCAGCGATTGATCGTCAGCTTGCATTTCCCGGGTTGGAAATCCAGGCCGCTGCGCACGCCGTTCATTTGCGCAAACCGGGTGGCGTTCCAGAGTTTGGTGCCGAAATTGCGATAGCCGGCAATGCGTGCGGGGTCGAGCTTCACATCCCTGCCCTGCGCCGCCATGATCGCCAATGTGAAGCGCAACGCATCGGCGCCGTACTGGTCAATCAATTCCAGCGGGTCGATGACATTGCCCTTGGATTTCGACATCTTCTGGCCGTTCTTGTCGCGCACCAGAGCGTGGACATAAACGGTGTGGAACGGCTCAACTGGATTGCCGTGCTCGTCTTTCATGAAATGGAGGCCCATCATCATCATCCGGGCGACCCAGAAGAAGATGATGTCGAAACCGGTCACCAGAACATCCGTCTGGTAATAGCGCGCCAGTTCCGGCGTTTGCTCCGGCCAGCCCAGTGTCGAAAAAGGCCACAGCGCCGACGAGAACCACGTATCAAGCACATCTTCATCGCGTGTCAGGATATCGCCCGGACGATTGTTCTCGATCAGGTCCTGGACCAGCGCCTTCATTGCGCCTTCATGCGACAGGTAATGCTGGATTGCGGCATGCAGCGCCTCTTCCTCGGTCTTTTCCACAAAGACCTGGCCATCCGGCCCATACCAGGCTGGGATTTGGTGTCCCCACCAAAGCTGGCGTGAAACACACCAGGGCTGGATGTTTTCCATCCATTCAAAATAGGTCTTCTCCCAGTTCTTGGGGACGAAACTGGTGCGACCCTCGCGCACCGAATCGATCGCCGGCTTGGCCAAAGTGGCCGCATCGACATACCATTGCTCGGTCAGGCGCGGCTCAATCGGCACGCCGCCACGGTCGCCATGCGGCACCATATGCGTGTGCGGCTCGACCTTGTCGAGCAGACCTGCCTCTTCAAAAAGCTCGACGATCACCGTGCGCGCAGCGAACCTGTCCAAGCCATCCAACCGCTTGATGAAGATGTTGAGATCGTCGCTGCGTGAAAGACCTTCAAGGAAATCCTCATTTTCTATAAGTTGAATCCGTCCATCCGGAGCAAGTATATTGATCTGCCGCAGGCCACAGCGCTTGCCGACCTCGAAATCATTGAAATCGTGGGCCGGCGTCATTTTCACGGCGCCGGTTCCGGCTTCCGGATCAGGATATTCATCGGCAACAATGGGGATGGCCCGACCGACAAAGGGCAAGATCACATGTTTGCCGACTAGGTCGGCATAGCGCGTATCTTCAGGGCTGACGGCAACGCCTGTGTCGCCCAGAAATGTTTCCGGCCTGGTGGTGGCGACGACGATGTAGTTTCTGGTTTCCGTGACCAGCGTGTCGTTGTCCTCGTCATAGGAGACCGGGTGTTCATAGGTAACGCCGTCCTCAAGTGGATAACGCAAATACCAGAGGTTGCCCTTGACCTCGACCTGCTCGACTTCAAGATCGGAGATCGCGGTCAGCAGTTTCGGGTCCCAGTTGACCAGACGCATGTCCTTGTAGATCAGGTCTTCCTTGTAGAGCCGGACAAAGACTTCAAGCACCGCTTTCGTCAGACCCTCATCCATGGTGAAGCGTTCGCGCGACCAATCGCAGGAGGCGCCGAGTCGCTTGAGCTGGTTGAAGATCACCCCACCCGATTCGTCTTTCCATTCCCAAATGCGCTCGATGAATGCATCCCTGCCCATGTCACGGCGTCCGGGGAGCTGGCGTTCGGCGAGCTGTCTTTCGACAACCATCTGCGTCGCAATGCCGGCATGATCCATTCCCGGCTGCCATAACACATCCTTGCCGCGCATTCGCTCGAAACGCACCATGATATCCTGCAATGTATTGTTGAGCGCATGGCCCATATGCAGCGAACCGGTCACATTGGGCGGCGGGATGACCACGCAAAAAGTCTCCGCGCCCGGAACCGCCCCCGCGCCGGCCTTGAAAGCATTGGCTTCATCCCAGATCTTGGCGATCTTGGGCTCGGATGTCTGCGAATCATAGGTTTTTTCAAGCATCGTGCGGGTCATTCCATTGCGGTGGCGGCCCTTGCGGGCAA
The DNA here is from genome assembly GCA_041742335.1 of Rhizobiaceae bacterium. Lineage (GTDB taxonomy): Bacteria > Pseudomonadota > Alphaproteobacteria > Rhizobiales > Rhizobiaceae > Rhizobium_E. The sequence continues at coordinate 64,099 of JBGSIT010000113.1, read as the reverse complement.
AATTCCACCAATTCTGTTTATGTGTCACATTGTCTAATACCGATTACCAGTGATTATGACCCATTGCGCCGGGGCGAATTTGGCTGCCGGCTAGGAGAAAACCGCAGATGGACCCAAAGGTCCATTGAGGATTTTCGACGACGCCGGAAACCAAATCCGCCCAGCCCTTCGGGTGGGCCGGATACCGCGCACCGGGGCGTCGCAATCCTCGACCGCAGCTTTGGCTGCGCTCGAGCTGTATGCTCCTGCCCGGACGCACGTCTCCGGTCCCATGCAGTGGGTCATAATCACTGGTAATCGGTATAAAGCGGAAGAGCATGTTCGAGTCAATTCGACAAAAAGACAAAAGCCGCCCGATGGGCGGCTTGAGAGCAATGTTTCAGATGAATTATCGGCGCGGCCCGCGAGCCACCCGTTCGATTTCTTCACGCACCAACCGCTCGACAACAGTGGGAAGATTGTCATCCAGCCATTCCTGCAGCATCGGTCGCAGAAGTTCGGCCGCGATCTCGTCAAATGTGCGACGGCCCGAAAGATGCACGGCAGCGGAGAGATCTTCGAAGGAACGCGACACCTTGTCGCCGATGGAAGGCGAAAGGAGCGGCGAGGCTTGCTGCTCTTCCTCAACATCAATCAAGGCGACGGCCTGAACATCCTCATCCTGCTGCAGTTCTGTCGGCTCAAGTTCGACGTCTTCTTCTTCGCCGAGTTGATCGGCGATATAGGATTCGCCGGGCTCGTCATCGATTTCGATGCTGACAGGCTCGATTGCCGGACCTGCCTGAACCGGCTCTTCCAGCTCGATTTCTTCTGCCTCGGGTTCCGGCTCCTCGGAAACCATGATTTCAGCCCTACGCTGCAAATCCCGCATGGCGCCGTTTCGCTCCGATGCGGCCCTTACCCTGGCGGCAACATCAGCAAGCGAAAGCGGCCTGGTCTGGGTCACGGCTTCTTCGGCTGTTTCATCAGCAGGTTCTTCAGCAGGCCTGCCGCTGGTTTGTTGCTGCGCCAATTCGTTGGCCTTGTTTTCAGCCTCGAAAGCTTCAACAATCAGATCTTCGTCTACCGTCAGGGTGACTTCTTCGTCATCGCTGTCGTGACCGGATCCATAGTCATTGGCCACCTGTCCGGAAAAACCCTCAGGTTCGGCATTCGCAGTCGCCAGGCCCGAATTCGGGATGGGATCATTGCTTTCGATAATCCGCCTTATCGAAGCAAGAATTTCATCCATTGAAGGTTCACGCACAACATTTGGCTGAGCCATTTCATTCCCCGTCATACGAGCCGCATTTCACTGAATGCCGATTATCGCAGCACTTCTTTGGGCGAAGCTTACGCCATCCCGCCATCTAAAAAAACACTTGGAATCAATTAAATGGCATGATGCACAGAATTATTGCAGTGCCAAATGACCTTTCCGCACAGCGCATGCGATCATCGAGACGCAGCGCCGACGCCGTCCGGAAACCTGATTTTGATGTGTTGAAAACGCTACCGGCCGTCGACCGTGCGCAGGCCAAACCACTTGTCCTTGACCTTTTTGTAATGCTTGTCGGCATCATAGACCGCCACCTTGAGATTGGTGGTTTCCACCGTCAAGTTGCCCATAGCGGCCAGAACCGAAAACGAGGCAACGACCGCGTCGCGCTGCGATTGGGCGATGCTTTCCCGGGCATTGAGCACATTGGCCTGGGCATTGAGCACGTCAAGCGTTGTCGCCTGGCCGACATTGCGCTCTTCGATAACGCCGGAAAGCGCCATTTTTGACGCAGCCAATTGAGTGGAATTTGCCGAAATCACCGCTTTGGCCGCTTCATACTGGGCAATTGCGGTGACGAGGATCTGCTGAACTTCCAGACGGGCCGAATCAAGCACCAACCGCTGCTGGGCCAGACGTTCCTTGGCCTGCCGGATCTGGCCATACTCCGCCCCGCCCTGATAGATCGGTACATTCAGGCGCGCCGTGAAGGTGGCGGAATTGTAATTGTTGAGTGAATAAGGATTGTCGCCGACAGTCCGCGACAACTGGCCCTGGACGACGACACCAGGCAACATGGCGCCTTCTGCCGACTTGACCTGGAAGCCTGCCGCATCAATCTGATATTCCGACGAAATGATGGACGGATGTTCGCGAATGGCAACTGCAACCGCGCTGTCAATGTTCTTCGGCATCAGCTTGGACAGAGGCTTGGGCTGCGAAATGCCCTTTGGCGCCTCCCCGACGATCTGCACATAAACCGCTTCGCTGCGCTTGAGCTGGAAAATCGCCGATGCCAGGATTGCCTTGGATTGGGCCAGCTGCGCCTCCGACAGGCTGACATCCGTCCGCGTCCCTTCGCCGACCTGCAGCCGGGCGTTGGATGCCTTCAATTGTTCTTCCAGAAAGGCGATGTTCTGTTTTCGAATGGAAACGATCTGCTGGTCACGGGCGATATTGGCGTACCCCTCGGCGGCAGACAGCAGGATCTGGATTTCCCGCGCCTTGACGGCAGCCCGGGTGGCATAGACATTGGCCTCGGCGGCCCGAACATTGTTCAATGTCTGGAACCCGTCGAAAATCTGCTGTGTGATCGTTATGCCGGTCTGCTTGGTGACAAAATTGACCCGTTCGCCTGGAATTTGCGTCACGTTTCCCACGAAATCTTTGCCAGTCGAAGGATCAAGATCATATTTGTTCTGCGTATTGCTGGCAAAAGCTGAAATCTGCGGGCGGAACCCGGCCTTGGCGATGGTCACGCCTTCATCAGTGGCGCGCAGGCCGGCGCGGGCGGCATTGAGGTCGGGATTGTTTTCATAGGCTTTCGCCATGGCGTCATATATGGAATCTGCGGATGCGGGTCCCGCGCCGCCCAGGGCGACAGGTGCGGCCAAGGCTGCCAGCATCGCCAATCGGAATTTCAACAATGAAACAACTCCATATTCACAAGATCCGGCCACCGGATATGGAAAATCTGGCAAAACCCGCCCCGGCACATGCCGTCGGGAGAGTCTTGACCTTCAATTCGACATCAATTCAAGCGCCGGATCCACACTTACCAACCAATTGCCTGCAGTGAAAACCAGAACGGGATTTTGTACAATCGCCTGCACTTGCCGTAAACACCTATTACTTTATTCAAACAATTACGAAGTTGCCCAATCGCAACATTTTTCTTAAATTAGGACCATTTTGTTTAGTCATTTCCCGACTAAAAAACAAATTCGGAAATCTTGCGGAAACCGGGCAGCGGCTGGACCGATGTATTGAATTCGTTCTTTTCGGAGACATGGCCCTGTTCGCGCACAAAAACCTTGGCGCGCGATGAAAGACCATAGCCGACAACCGCCAACAGCCGGCCGCCATCTTTCAGTTGCGAAAACAACGCTTCCGGCACCACTTCCACCGAACCATTGATGAGAATGACGTCAAACGGTGCTTCCGGCTGCCAGCCATTTTCAAGCGGCCCGACACAGACCGTTACGTTATCCACGCCCTGCCCGGCGAGATTGGCGCGGGCCATCTCGGCAAGATCGGCGTCACTTTCGAGCGCCACCACTTTATCAGCCAGTTGCGCGAGGATCGCCGCGCCATAACCGCTCGCCGTGGCAATTTCCATCACCTTGTCGCCCTTGCCGATTGCGGCAAGCTGCACCAGCTTGGCCAGCGGCGAAGGCTCCATGATGAAGCGGCAAGGCGACACTTCGAGGTCGGTGTCGATATAGGCCAACGACTTCAGTTTTTCCGGCACGAATGCTTCACGGGCAACGCTGAGAAAAGCACTCAGCACGGAATGCGATGTCACATCCGTTGTCCTGATCTGGTTGTCGACCATCTTGGTGCGAGCCGCTTCATAATCCATCATATCCGTCCCATCGCTGAGGATGCCGTCACAAAGTCCGAGAATTGGTCTTAATTGGCCTGCACCCAGCTTTCAAGGTGTCAATTGCATCGATACCAGATTTTAAGCCGGCCACCAGGTCCAAGCATAAAGGGTGGATCGGTTTTCCTGATCCAACAGGCCTGCCGCACGTCCACGCGGCGCCAGAATGCCATCCGCCACGAATCAAAATTAACTTAGCAATTACATATAGTTCGTGCCGAAAAGGGAAAGATTGGAGGCCTCGCCCGGAATCGAACCGGGGTGCAAGGATTTGCAGTCCTCTGCGTAACCACTCCGCCACGAGGCCTCGCTGCAGTCTATTGTCGAGTGGTGCCGGGCGTTTAGCCGGGATTCGATATGAACGCAAGTGGGTTCATTCTGAAATGGGTCCTTTTCTGTTAACCGGCAAGGTAAACTGTTTTCAAAACCGGTAAGCGAAATAAGGGGCCGGATGGTTCCGATTATACAGATTGCCTCGGGACAAAAGACCCGCGCCCGTTGGCCACATTGCAAGACAAGACCGAAAGCGCCCGGAAACAGCTTTTCCGAAGGCTATTTGCGTCTTTCTGCATTTTTTTTCAAAAACTGCTTGGCAAATCGGCAAAGCATTTGTATTAGGCCTCACACATTGCGGCAACGCAATTATTCCCTGGTAGCTCAGCGGTAGAGCATTCGACTGTTAATCGACAGGTCGCCGGTTCGAATCCGGCCCGGGGAGCCAATTTCGAAAAGCCATGATCGCCAAAGCGATCGTGGCTTTTTTATTTTGGCACGGAATCCCTTTTCCTTCCGCTGAAACTTTTGATCCGGCCAGCCCGTTCCTGCGTAACAACTTGCAAAACAGTCAAACGCCGGAACACCATGCCAATTGCCTCGCCTCATTTCTCCACCAAAATAGTCCTGTTTCGCCGCGATTTGCGGCTCGCTGACAACCGCGCCCTGCAAGCGGCGGCGGACAGCGGCGGGCCTGTGATCTGCGTCTATCTCCGCGCGCCCGGCGATTCTTTGGCGGGCGCATTGGGCCCGGCGCAAGCATGGTGGCTGCATCATTCCCTGATTGCCCTCGGAAACGACCTTCGCGCCCGTGGCAACAATCTGACCCTGCTGACCGGCGACAGTCTCGATGAAGTCAGGAAACTCGTCTTCCACCACGATGCAGACAGCGTTTACTGGAACCGCCGTCATGATCCTGATGGCATGGCGGAGGATACGGCCCTCAAGGCAGCGCTGAAGGAATTGGGCGTTACGGCCCGCAGTTTTTCCGGTCAATTGCTGCACGATCCAACGCGCCTGAGAACGCAATCCGGCGCTCCCTATAAAGTCTACACCCCGTTCTGGCGGGCGTTGGAGGCCAATGGCGAGCCCCACATGCCTTTCGACGCGCCCGACTCACTGATGGCTCCGGATCAAGCACCGGCAACAGAAGACCTCGACAGTTGGAACTTGTTGCCCGCGAAACCGGATTGGGCCGCCCGCTTTGGCGAATTATGGACACCGGGCGAAAACGGCGCCATCGAGAAACTGAACCACTTCATCCATGGCGCGCTTGACGGCTACAAGCTTGGCCGTGATGTGCCTGGACGGCGGACGACTTCGATGTTGTCGCCGCATCTCGCCATGGGAGAGATTGCGCCCCATCGCATCTGGCATGCTACCAGAAATCTGCCGGAAACCATTGAAACCGACGATTTCGTGCATTTTCGCAAGGAATTGGTCTGGCGGGATTTTTCCTGGAACCTGCTTTTTCATCATCGTGACCTTCCGGCTGCCAACCTCAACAGACGCTTTGACGCATTCCCCTGGTCGCCCGACAGCAGGCTTCTCGATTGCTGGAAAAAGGGCCTGACGGGCTATCCGATTGTTGACGCCGGCATGCGCCAACTTTGGCAATTCGGATGGATGCACAATCGCGTCCGCATGGTGGCGGCATCCTTCCTGATCAAGGATCTGCTGATTGACTGGCGCGAGGGGGAACGCTGGTTCCGCCACACGCTGGTTGATGCCGACCCCGCTTCCAATGCCGCAAGCTGGCAATGGGTCGCGGGTTCTGGCGCCGATGCCTCGCCCTTCTTCCGGATATTCAATCCCCTGCTGCAGGGTGAGAAATTTGATCCGCGCGGCGATTACATCCGCCAGTTCGTTCCCGAGATCGCCCGCCTGCCCGACAAATTCATCCACCGTCCGTTCGAGGCTAGCCCATCGGTTCTGGAGAATGCCGGTGTGGTCCTGGGCGAAACCTATCCGCAACCCGTAATTTCCCACGCTTGGGCGCGCAATCGCGCGCTGGCGGCTTTCAAGGCACTGAAGGAAGCATCATGACTGTCATGCCCAATTTCCCGAACATTGATTATCCCCAACGCGGAGCTCTGAAAATTGCTGTCATCGGTTCCGGCATTTCCGGAAGTTCCGCCGCCATGATGCTAAGCAGGCAGCACGATGTTACAGTTTTCGAGAAGAATGCGGTTGCCGGCGGCCATACCGCGACGGTGGACATCGATTATGACGGCAAAGCCATTTCGGTCGATACCGGCTTTATCGTCTATAATGAGGCAACCTATCCAAAGCTGACAAAGCTGTTTGCAGAACTCGACGTGAAAACACATGAGAGCAATATGAGTTTTTCCATGTCACTGGACAATGGCGGGCTTGAATGGTGCGGCGACACGATTTCCACCATATTTGCACAGAAGCGCAATATCATGCGCCCCTCCTTCCTGCGGATGCTGGCCGAAATAATGCGTTTCAACCGCATCTGCCTGCTGGACCGCACCAATGGCCATCTGAAGGCATGTTCCATCGGCGACTATCTCAACTGGCGGCGATTTTCGCGAGATTTCGCCGACAATTACCTGATGCCCATGGCGGCGGCGATCTGGTCGACCCCGACTGACCGGATGCTGGAGTTTCCGGCGGAGCGCTTTGTCAATTTCTTTGACAACCACCGCCTGATCAACATCCGCCAGCACGCTTGGCGTACCGTTTCAGGCGGCAGTCGCAACTATCTCGACAAGCTGCTGTCACCGCTTGGAGCCAATGTGAAATTGAACTGCGGCGTTTCGCATATCCGCCGCCATGCGGGCCATGTCGACATCACCGATGAACAGGGTCGCCAATACCGTTTCGACCATGTGATCATGGCGTGCCATTCAGATCAGTCGCTGAAAATCCTTTCCGATGCCACGCCTCAGGAACAAAAGCTGCTGTCGGCGGTCGGCTGGCAAGCCAATCGCATTGTCCTGCACCGGGATCCCTCTCTGATGCCGGTGCGCAAGAAAGTCTGGGCTGCATGGAACTACCTGAAATCCTCGTCAGAGTCGGGCGATAAAGATGTCGCCGTGACCTACTGGATGAACCGCCTGCAGGGCATTGACGCCGGCCGCCCGCTTTTCGTGACGCTCAATCCCGACCGTGAACCGGACCCGCGCCTGGTTTTTGGAGAATATAGTTACGACCATCCGCAATTCGACGCAGATTCGTTTCACGCGCAGGATGAACTGAAATCAATCCAGGGAAGGAACAACACATTTTTTGCCGGGGCATGGACCGGTTACGGCTTTCATGAAGACGGCCTTTCATCCGGACTTGCTGCAGCAGATGCGATCCTTGACATGCGCGGCAGAACGGCAAAAAGTGCCGATTATCTGGAGGCAGCCGAATAATGTTGGTCAATCGCGGATCTGATATGCGTTCAAACGGCGCTCCACCGCAAGAAGCGGCCTGTCTGTTTGAAGGCAAGGTCATGCATCATCGCATGGCCCCCAAGGAACACCGCTTTTCCTACAGTGTCTTTTCGCTGATGATCGACATCGACCGCCTTGACGAAGCAGGCCGCCTCTCCCCGTTGTTTGCGGTCGACCGCGGCGCGCTTTTGTCTTTCCACGAAGCAGACCATCTTGAGCCAGGGTTTGAAAATCTGCGCGCCAATATTGATTGGCATCTGCATGAGGCCGGCCTGAAGACCAGGGCGGACAAGATCCTGTTGGTTTGCTATCCGCGCGTGTTTGGTTATGTGTTCAATCCCATTTCCATTTACTACGCCTATGACGGCAAAAACCGGCTGACCGGCATGGTCTATGAGGTTCGCAACACGTTTGGCGGTCGCCACTTCTATGTCTGTCCGGTCAGGGCGGGAGAATTGCACGAGGCCGGCGTCAGCCAGATGAGGGCCAAGGCTTTCCACGTTTCACCCTTCCTGGACATGGACAAGCAATATCTCTTCCGGATGCTGCCGCCCGGCCGTTCGATCCGCTGGCGAATTCTGGAAACCGACGATGACGGTCCTGTCCTCGCGGCCACCTTTTCAGGCGAAAAGCTGAAGCTGGACACGGCGAACCTTGCAGGCTTGATGGTGCGATTGCCGCTGCTGACCTTGAAGATCGTTGCCGGCATTCATTTCGAGGCCTTCAGGCTGTGGCTGAAAGGCATCCCCTTTTTCGGCATGACGCCGCATTATCCGAAGCGGGATACTGCACCGGAAAACCTTACGGATTCAACGATTGCGGATTCGGGAAAAACCATTAATGTTTCAGATATTGCTGCGTAAAAGCCTAATAAACCGGCCATGCAAGAACCGGTGACGCGGCATTGGAGACAATGAAACAGGTTTGGGGGGCTAAATGACCGATGCAGGGCTGACCAACAACAGGCATGACGGCGTTGAAATATTGTCGGCCGACAATATGTCCGCATTCATCAAGGGACTGCCATTGAAGGCGCAAATGATCCTGCGCAAGATTGTTCACCTGAATGCGGGTTCGCTTTCCCTGACCATCCCGGACGGTCGCACATTCCTCGTCAATGGCCGCTCGCAAGGCCCCGATGCCGGATTGCGGCTGCACAACTGGAACCTGTTTTATCGCGCCATGAGCGGCGGTACGATTGCTGCGGCTGAAAGCTACATGGATGGTGATTGGGACAGCCCTGATGTCGGAAAGTTCCTTGAGCTTTTTCTGGTCAACCAACAAGTGGGAAGCCATTTCGCCAATGGTGCGCGCGGCCTGTTACGGATCGTCGAACGGCTAAGACACTGGATGAACAACAACACCAAGCGCGGGTCAAAAAAGAACATTTCCGCCCATTACGACCTCGGCAACGCCTTTTACAAGGAATGGCTGGACCCCTCCATGACCTATTCCTCGGCACTATACGCCCATGGCGCCAATGATCTGCAATCAGCGCAAACGGCCAAATATCGCGCACTTGCCGAGGCGACCGGCATCAAGGCCGGCGACCATGTTCTTGAAATTGGCTGCGGCTGGGGTGGATTTGCCGAATTTGCCGCCTCGGAAATCGGCTGCAAGGTCACAGGCCTGACCATAAGCCGCGAACAGTTGCACTTCGCCCGCGAGCGAATCGGAAAGGCCGGCCTGTCTGATCTGGTGGATTTGAAATTCCAGGATTACCGCGATGAACAGGGAGTCTATGACAATGTCGTCTCTATCGAGATGTTTGAAGCGGTGGGCGAGAAATATTGGCCGGTCTATTTCAACAAGGTTCGTTCGAGCCTGAAGCCCGGCGGCAAGGCGGGTTTGCAGATCATCACGATCGACAAGGCGGCATTTGACGATTACCGCTCAAATCCGGATTTCATCCAGAAATATGTTTTTCCCGGCGGCATGTTGCCGACCATCGAACATCTGGTCGATCACGGTTCCATGGCTGGTTTGAAAATGGTCAGCGATTTCGGTTTTGGACCGGATTACGCCCGAACGCTGGCCGAATGGCGCGTCCGGTTCTGGGACGTGTGGGACCGAATCCAGCCGCTCGGATTTGATATCCGCTTCAAGCGGCTGTGGGAATTCTACCTGTTTTATTGCGAGGCCGGTTTCCGCGCCCGCAATATCGATGTTCGCCAGATCGTCTATTCCTGACACGTTTCAGGGCATAGTTCCCTTGCAGGGCAACGGCCCTGTTTATCGCGACCGGCCCGGCCGTAGCCGTTCCGGCAATCAACCAATGATGTCGCCCAGCAACTGGGTCAGTGAACCCGTAAACTTCAGCGGCTGGTCAAGCACCGCAAATCCGATGCAGGGCCGTTCCTTTTCAGCCACCGGCCTGTGATCGACGCTGTCGTCGGCAAGGGAAATATCACCGCGCCCGAAGCGACCCCGACTGTCGACGAAAGCCCCGTCCAGGATCAGCGAAATTTCAATTCCCTTGTGGGTGTGGGCGGGAATTGTGCGGCCCGGGCGAATCCAGAACAGGCTTGTCTCCAGCCCGTCAACTTCACCGATTTCATACTCCTTGAAACCGGGCATCTTGGTCCGCCAGGGAACGGAGTCCAGATCCATTCCAATGAAATTGCGCAGCGCATGGGGCAGACCGGTGTTTTGATGGACAATGTCCGGCTGCTGAACGGCGGCTTCAAAACCGCGCGAAGCGAAAATCGCCTCAAGCGCAGAATTGCGGTGGTCGAAAGGACTGGGCTCAAGAGTTTCCAGCGCTTGACCGGCCATGCGTTCGAGCCCGCCCACGAAGGGGCGGTTTGTCTCTTTCATCTCAAGATGGGAGGCGACCAGCACATGCGCTGCGATGGGAAGTGATCCGGCAACATAATGCGCCATCAAGGCATCCACTGTATCGATTTGACCGTGAACCATGCTAATTCGAATTTGCCTTTCCGTACCTGACCAGACTTCGATCAATACAATTGAACTGCTCACTGCCCGTTACGCTTGAATCTGGACACCGGATCACCGCAATGCAATGAAAATGTTTATTGTCCGAAACCATAACAGGACTGGAACATAATTTCTTGCAAGACAAGCTTGTGAATGAAAAACACCAATCATACTCTAAGGTGACACAGAAGGTACGATTCCATGGCATTCCTTCCAACCGTTCTAGACGCGATTGGCAATACCCCGCTCATCAAGCTGCAAGGCGCATCCATTGCCACCGGCTGCACGATACTCGGCAAAGCCGAGTTTCTCAATCCCGGGCAATCGGTCAAGGATCGAGCGGCGCTTTATATTATCCGCGATGCGGTCAGCAAGGGCCTGCTGAAGCCCGGCGGCGTGATTGTCGAGGGAACCGCGGGCAATACCGGCATAGGCCTGACAATGGTCGCCAAGGCGCTTGGATACCGGACAGTCATTGTCATTCCCCAGACACAAAGCCAGGAAAAGAAGGATGCGCTCAGATTACTGGGCGCCGAACTCGTCGAGGTGCCGGCGGTGCCTTACAAGAACCCCAACAATTATGTGAAACTGTCGGGCAGGCTTGCAGAGGAACTGGCAAAAACCGAACCCAACGGCGCCATCTGGGCCAACCAGTTTGACAATATCGCCAACCGTCAGGCCCATATTGACACTACAGGGCCTGAAATCTGGGCGCAGACCGGCGGCAAGGTCGACGGCTTCATTTGTTCGGTTGGATCTGGCGGAACATTGGCCGGCGTGGCCATGGGCCTGAAAACCCGCAATCCACGCATCAAGATCGGGCTGGCTGACCCGGAGGGCGCAGCCCTTTATGAATATTACGCCCATGGCGTGCTCAAATCGTCGGGCGGGTCCATCACCGAAGGCATAGGACAAGGCAGGATAACCGCCAACCTGCAGGGATTTATTCCGGACTATCAATATATGATCTCCGATCAGGAGGCGCTTCCGCTGGTTTTTGATCTGGTTCAGAAAGAAGGCCTTTGCCTGGGAGGATCTTCGGCTATCAATATTGCAGGCGCAATGCGGATGGCCAAGGATATGGGACCGGGACATGTCATCGTCACCATCCTGTGCGATTATGGAAATCGCTACCAATCCAAATTGTTCAATCCGGATTTCCTCAAAAGCAAGGGCCTGCCGGTGCCGCAATGGATGGATACCAAATCGGAGATCCGTCCGCCCTTCGAGCCAGTTGAATGAACCTCGTGCCGACGATCGCCCTGCATCGCGACAATGCCTATCTGTCAACCGCGCAAGCGCGCGTCGCGGCGGTGCTGGAGGATGGCGGCATCATATTGGACCAGACCTGCTTTTATGCCACCTCCGGCGGCCAACCGGGCGATACCGGCTATTTGGAGCGGCAGGACGGCAGCCGGATCGAACTCGGCGTGACCATTCATGGCCAAAGCAAGGAACTCACAATCCATCAACCTCATGAAGGACAGGCCCGGCCCAATATCGGCGAGACATTGGCCCTGCATGTCGATTGGACGCGCCGGCTGAAGTTAATGCGCATGCATACGGCCTGCCATCTGCTTTCGGTTGTTTGCCCCTTTGCCATTACCGGGGCCGCAGTCGGCGAAGACGACAGCCGCGTCGATTTTGACATGACGGAGACAATTGACAAGGACCGTGTCACGGCAGAGCTGATGAACCTCGTCAACGCCAATCATCCGGTCTATACACGCTGGATTACCGATGAGGACCTTGCCGCCAACCCCGATATCGTCAAGTCGAAGAATGTGCGCCCGCCGATGGGTTTGGGGCGGGTCAGCCTGGTTTGCATCGGCACCGATTCGTCCATTGACAGCCAGCCTTGCGGCGGCACCCATGTTTCCCAAACCGGTCAGGTCGGTGAAATACATATCGCCAAGATCGAAAAGAAGGGTAAGGAAAACAGGCGGTTCCGGATCAGATTCGGCGCGCCGGGGTTGCTGACCGACTGAAATCAGCAAAAGGGATAAAAAGACGATGGAGAAAAGTGCATATCTGGTGACTGCCGACTGGGTTGAAAAGCAATTGGGCGCCCCGGAATTCCGGATTGTCGACAGTTCCTGGTACCTCCCGGCCAATCCGCGCAACGGGGCGCTGGAATATGCGGGCGGCCATATTCCGGGCGCGGTGTTTTTCGACCAGGACCATATTGCCGATCACAATTCCGGACTGCCCCATACTCTCCCCTCGCCCGATTTTTTCGCCACTGAAGTGGCAAAGCTCGGAATTTCCGATACCGACACGATCGTGGTTTACGACGGTCCCGGATTGTCAGCCGCGCCGCGCGTCTGGTGGCTCTTTAAAGTCATGGGCGCACAGAAAGTCTTTGTGCTGGATGGCGGCATGGATGGCTGGAAAAGACAGGGCAGAGCCATCGAGACCGATCTTCCCGAACCGCGACCGGCGGTGTTCAAGGCTCGTTTTGATCGCTCGCGCGTGGTTGCGATAGATGAAATGAAACAAATCGTCTTGGACAGGAGCATGCAGGTTGCCGATGCGCGCAGCCACGGGCGCTTTACCGGCGTTGAACCGGAACCCCGCGCAGGCATCCCTTCCGGCCACATGCCGGGAGCCAAAAGCATTCCCTCTGCCGATTTGTCGCGCGACGGATCGCTGAAGCCGGTGGAAGAAATTCGCCAAATCTTTGCAGATGCCGGCATTGACCTGTCCAAGCCCGTCGTGACAAGTTGCGGCTCCGGTGTTACCGCAGCCGTCATCACCTTCGCGCTGCAATCGCTTGGACATGAAGACAACCGGCTCTTTGACGGCTCCTGGTCGGAATGGGCGAGTCGCGAAGATACACCCATCGTCACCGGCGAGGAATAACCCCATGGCGCTCAAGAAAACCGGTGTCAAAACCGCATTGCCGGTTCATATCACCTTTCTGGAAATGAACGCGCCGCCTCGGCAAAGCCTTCCTTTGCCAGTCAATATCCACATTGCCGTGATGCGGGTGGATTCCGTGACACCGGCTTTTTATCGCTTCCTCTATGACCAGGTCGGCAGGCGATGGCATTGGGTGGAGCGCCTTCGCATGGGCAATGATGAACTTGGCGCCATCCTCAACGACAAGCGCACGCAACTGACCGTTCTCTATGTGGATGGAGCGCCGGCAGGATTTTACGAATTGTTTGAAAAGGATTCCGAAACGGTAGAGCTGGTGCATTTCGGCCTGATGGAACATGCATTGGGCATGGGCGTCGGCAAATGGTTTTTGCTGCAGGCGCTTTATGCCGCCTGGGCCGACAATCCGCTTAAGGTCACCGTCACCACCAACAGTCTCGACCACCCGCGGGCCTTGCAGCTTTACCAGATGTACGGCTTTTCTCCGGTGGCAACGGAGGATTCCACGATCCAGCCGCTTTCCGACCAGGAACTGCTGGAAATCGCAAAAAGGTAATTTTGCCGAATCGGCGGAAACCGGGTGGAAACCGTTTCCCGCCCGATTGAATGTCGCTCCATCACAAGGAGAGACAGATGATTTCATTTTCAGCCATGCCGACACAAGATGCCAGCGCCCTGTGGAACGGCGCGCCGGATGCCTATGGGCTCAAGCCTGAAACGTCCATTTCCGATGGAGATGGCGTGCCCTGCCGACACTGCCTGCAAGACATCAAGAAAGGCGAACCCTACTTGATCTTCGCCTATCGCCCTTTTCCCGATTTGCAGCCCTATGCGGAAACCGGACCGGTTTTTCTGCATGCAAAACCCTGTTCGCGCTATCAGGCCACCGAAATCCAGCCGCCCGTCCTGCAAGCCAGCCCGGATTTCATCTTGCGCGGCTATGGACACAATGACCGCATCGTCTATGGAACCGGCGGCGTCATTGCCAAAGAAGGGATTGTCGCCCGGGCGGAGGAACTGCTGGGCCGGGACGATATCGCCTATGTTCATGTGCGTTCGGCGCGCAACAATTGTTATCAATGCCGCATCGAAAAAGCCTGAGCGGGTAAAAACGCAAAACCGGCTGGAAGGCCAGCCGGTTTAGTCACTTTGAAATTGGCAAGCAGCCGTCAGGCGACTTTCAAGACATCGTCGATGGCATGAAGCTGATAGCCAAGCGCCTCGGCAACCGGCTTGTTGGTGACTTTGCCGCGATGAACGTTCAAACCGTTGCGCAAATGAATATCGGCGGCAATGGCGCGCAGGCCCCGGTCAGCCAGGGCAAGCCCGTATTGCAGGGTTGCGTTGTTGAGCGCATGGGCGGAGGTCACAGGAACCGCGCCCGGCATGTTGGCGACGCAGTAATGGACGATACCGTCAACTTCATAGGTCGGTTCGGAATGCGTGGTGGCATGCGAGGTTTCAAAGCAACCGCCCTGATCGATGGCGACATCGACAATGACTGCGCCCTTTTTCATGCCGGAAAGCATTTGCCGTGTGACAAGCTTCGGTGCGGCAGCACCCGGCACCAGCACGGCGCCAACCACCAGATCGGCAGCGAACACTTCTTCTTCAAGGGCCTGGACACTTGAAAAACGCGTATGAACGCGGCCGTTGAAAATATCATCAAGCTGGCGAAGGCGCGGCAGCGAACGATCAAGGATGGTGACATCGGCACCGATGCCGATGGCCATCTTGGCAGCATTGAGGCCAACGACGCCGCCGCCGATGATGGTGACTTTTCCCGGCAATACGCCCGGAACGCCGCCCAGCAGCACGCCGAGGCCGCCATTGGCCTTTTGCAGCGATGTCGCGCCAGCCTGGATCGACAGCCGTCCGGCAACTTCGGACATCGGCGCCAGCAGCGGCAGACCGCCGCGATCATCGGTGACAGTCTCATAGGCGATGGCGGTTACCCCGGAGGCCAGAAGGCCCTTGGTCTGTTCCGGATCCGGAGCCAGGTGCAGATAGGTGTAGAGGATCTGGTCGGAGCGCAACTGCACCCATTCCGAAGGCTGCGGTTCCTTGACCTTCACGATCATGTCGGAATTGTCGAAAACTTCCTTGGCCGTGGCGGCAATTTTCGCGCCTGCGGCAACATAGTCTTCATCGCTGGCGCCAATGCCTGCGCCTGCACCGGATTCAATCAGCACTGTGTGGCCGTGGCTGACATATTCACGCACCGACGCCGGTGTCAGGCCGACGCGATATTCATGGTTCTTGATTTCCTTTGGACAGCCGACTCGCATGTGTTTTCCCTTAAAATCTGAAACTTAATTTGACCATTTAAGCAAAACCGCGATGAAATGTCCTTGCAAACTGACGTCGTTTCATTCAAGTTTTTCGCAGAAATCACCATTATCACCTGCATTTTTCGAAGGATCGTTGAATGGGCAAGCTGGATGCAATTGATATCTCCATTCTGCGGATCCTTCAGAATGATGGCCGGATCTCGAATGCGGACCTGGCGGACAAAGTCGGCCTGTCGGCATCAACCTGCTCCCGGCGCGTCGATATTCTCGAAAAGGCAGGGGTTATCTCCGGCTTTTATGCCCGGATTTCACACAAGGCGCTGGATCACCGGATGACGGTGATCGTCCATATTTCCCTTTCGGGGCAATTTGCCAAGACCCTGACCGAATTCGAAGCCGCAGTGAAGCGCTGCCCCAATATCATTGTCTGCTACCTGATGTCGGGCGAATATGATTACATCCTGCGGGTCGCGGCCAAGGATCTTGAAGATTACGAGCGTATTCACCGCGACTGGCTTTCCGCGCTGCCGCATGTCGTCAAGATCAATTCAAGCTTTGCGCTCAGGGAAATCATCGACCGTCCGGGGATCGGTGTCTAGGCATGCAAACGACCGAACGGGCAGGAATTTGGCCGGCGATCCGTCAGTCACAATTGTTTCACTGTTCGGGAATGGACGAGACCGGTTGTCTGTGCAATAGTTGCGCATAATTGCATGCAACCGTCCGTCGTTTTGAACTCAACCTATTGTAAATATTGAACAATGCATGCCATTTTTTGACAAGCGGCATTTATCGAACCGCCCCTTGTCTTAGTTGAATGCCCACATTTTGGAGAAAGCCAATGAACCGACTTTTCAGCAATTCCGCCGTTTCACGGCGCAGCGTCCTGGGAGGCCTGGCCTCCGCGTCCGCCCTCGTCATGCTGCACCCTTTCGCAGCGCGGGCGACTTCCAGCCAGGCGCATTTGCGCGTCATGAGCACGACCGACATTCACGTTGCGGTCTATCCCTATGACTATTACGCCGACAAGGGCGATGACAAACTGGGCCTGTCGCGTACCGCCTCCATTATCGATTCCATTCGCGCCGAGGCCGGCAATTCGCTTCTGGTCGACAATGGCGACTTTCTCCAGGGCAATCCGCTTGGTGATTTCATCGCCTATGAAAAGGGCATGAAGGACGGCGACATGCATCCGGTCATCAAGGCCATGAACCTTTTGGGCTATGAATGCGGCACGCTGGGCAACCACGAATTCAACTATGGCCTGGATTACATGTTCAATGTGATCAAGGGCGCCAATTTCCCGATTGTTTCGGCCAACCTGACCAAGGGCGCGCTGGCATCCAGCGCCCGCGACGACCAATTGCATCTCAAGCCCTATGTCACAATTGACAGGATGATCCGTGACGGCAGCGGTACGGAAACACCGGTCAAGGTCGGCTTCATCGGCTTCGTGCCGCCGCAAATCATGGTGTGGGACCATAAAAACCTCGAAGGCAAGGCGCAGACCCGCGATATCGTTGATACGGCCAAGGCTTGGGTTCCGGTTATGAAGGAAGAAGGATGCGATCTGGTGATCGCCCTTTGCCATTCAGGCATCGACGGCACTGGCCAGAAGGAGCGGATGGAAAATGCCGCGCTTTACCTGGCCGGCATTGACGGCATTGACGCCATCATCACCGGTCACCAGCACCTGGTCTTCCCCGGACCAAAGACCTGGGACGGCATTGCCGGCGTTGAACCGACCAAGGGCACGCTTCTGGGCAAACCAACTGTCATGGGCGGCTTCTGGGGTTCGCATATGGGCCTGATCGACCTGCTGCTGGAACGCGACGGCAAGAACTGGAAGATCATCGACTTCACTACCGAAGCACGCGGCATTTACCACCGCGAAGACCGCAAGGTGGTCGCCGATGTCAAGGACAAGCAGGAAGTGCTTGATTCCATCAAGGCCGAACACGAGGCGACGCTTGCTTATGTGCGCCGCGCCGTCGGCAAGACTGCAGCGCCGCTTTATTCCTATTTTGCCCTTGTCGCTGATGATCCTTCGGTGCAAGTCGTCAACCAGGCCCAGATGTGGTATGTCGGCGACCTGTTGAAAACGTCAGAATTCAAGGATATTCCGCTGCTCTCGGCCGCTGCCCCCTTCAAGGCCGGCGGACGCGGCGGAGCGGAATATTATACCGATGTTCCGGTCGGCGATGTCGCCATCAAGAATGTCGCCGATCTCTATCTCTATCCCAACACGGTACAGGCGGTGCTGATTACCGGTCAGGACGTCAAGAACTGGCTGGAAATGGCGGCCGGCGCCTTCAACCAGATCCAGCCGGGATCAAGCGACAGCCCGTTGTTGAACCCGGATTTCCCGTCTTACAACTTTGATGTCATCGACGGCGTCACCTACGAGATCGACCTCACCCAGCCGGCGCGTTTTGACAAGGACGGCAAGGTGGTCAATGACACCAACCGCATCCAGAACCTGATGCATGACGGAAAGCCGCTGGACCTTGCAGCAAAATTCGTGGTGGCCACCAACAATTACCGCGCCGGCGGCGGCGGCAATTTCCCCGGCATCAAGGCTGACAAGGTCATTCTGGTCGCACCCGACACCAATCGTGACGTGCTGGTGCGCTATATCATCTCGAAGGGCACCATCAACCCGGCGGCTGACGGCAATTGGCGTTTCAAGGCCGTAGCCGACACGACAGCGACGTTTGAAAGCGGACCGGCGGGCCGGAAATGGCTGGGCGATATCACCGGCGCCAAAATTGCCGACGCCGGTGAAGGCGCGGACGGTTTTGCGAAATACCGCATCACGCTCTGACCCTTGGGGTCAAAGTCAGCAAAAAGCGATCCGGGATTGGGCTAGCCGATCCCGGATTTTCATTTCACCAATTTCAGACTTGACGGTCTTTCGCGCCATCGCCGAACAGGGTGACACCACTCTGGTCAATGATCTGTTTGGCCTTGCGGAAGGTTGTCGTCAGGACATCTTCTTCCGATGAAAACAGGTCGGCGCGAATGAACCGCCTTACCATGACTTCGCCGTCAACGGTTTTTTCGATGCGCCCGGCGACCCGGAATTGCGAGCCTTCCCGCATCGGGGTTGCAAAGACGGTGCAATCGCCAATGGTTTGCGTTTTCTCCGCAACAGCCTGCGGCTTGCTGTCGGAGGAAAACATGCCCATGAGTTTTTCAATAAATCCAGCCATGGATTTCAACTAACATATTGCCCTGACGCTTGAAAGCGTCAACCGACCGACCGCATTCAAAAAAATCTCGGGCAAAGGTTTTGATGCCGCTCTGACGGAGTATTTGACGTGTTGCCCGTATTCAGGTTTTTCTTCCGCATGACCCTGACAATCGTACTCATTGGAATTTTGGCGCTGGCTGGCGCCTGGATGTTCGGCCCGCGAACGGTGGTCGATACAGCCATCGGTTTTGATCCAAACTCAATGGGCGCCGATGTTGACGCCTATCTTGCCGCTGAAGAAGCGCGTTTTCCGGACATCCGGCCGGGTCTGCAGAAACAGGTGATTTGGGCTGACCCGGCCAACAAGGCAAAAACTCTTTTGGCCATTGTATATATCCATGGCTTTTCGGCTTCTTCGGGAGAGGTGCGCCCCCTGCCCGATCTTCTGGCAAAGGCATTGCAGGCCAATCTCTATTATGCCCGTCTCGACGGCCATGGCAGGTCTTTCGACGCGATGGGCGATATCACCGTCAATCATTGGGTCAACGACATGGCCGAAGCTTTGGCGATCGGTGAAAGGATCGGGGACAGGGTCATCATCGTCTCGACTTCGACGGGCGGCTCTCTGGTTACCTGGGCGATGGGCCAGCCGTCGCTTGCCGCAAAGGTGTCGGCCAGCATCTTCATCTCCCCAAATTATGGGCTCCAAGCCAGGGGATCGTTCTTGCTGACCATGCCCTTCGCAAGCCAGATGGCGCATTTGATCATCGGGCCGCGGCGATCATTTGTCCCGGAAAACGACATTCACAAGGCCTATTCCTCCTATGATTATCCGGTTGAAGCGCTGTTGCCGATGGCGGAATTCGTAAAGCTTGCGGCGGAAACGCGCGTTGAGGACATCAACAAACCGGCGATGTTCGTCTATTCGCCCGGTGATCTTGTTGTCAGGCCGGATATAACCGCTGCCTTCGCCCGTCGCTGGGGCGGGCCGGTCATGGTGATGGAAGTGCCGGTTGTCGAAGATCCCAACCATCATGTGCTTGCCGGGGACGGTTTATCGCCCGCCAACACCGAACCGCTGGCAAAGGCAATGATCGAATGGATCAGCGCCGCATTGCCAAAACCGCCAGCTTGAAATTGGTTGTGCAAATTTCGGCCGCCCGCGCGGCATGCCTTGACTTGCCAGCCAATAACCCGGACATTTTGCCAACGCGCGGCGATCGCAATATTCCGTCTGCAATTGCGGTAAATCCATGCCATAGAGCGCAATCGCGCATCCAGGAAAGCATGACGCACTCCAGACCAAGGTCTTAAAATGAGCAGCGGTATGAACTGGCAACAAGATGAAAAGGTGCAGCCAATTCCTTTGAAACGGCAAAACAGTTTCCTGGTCAGCGCATTTTGCGCAACGCTCTTTATGGCGTCGGCGTGGACTGCAGGCAATCTAGAAGCCGGTTCGCTGGTCGATGCCGCCCAGCGGGCCGAGACACTGGATGCTGCCGGCAAGAAAGCCGAGGCCTATGAAATCATGCGCGCTGCCGCTGCGGACTATGCCGCCAACATGCCGCTGACCATACGGCGCGCGGCTTTCGTGACCGAGAAACCGGTGGCCTACGGCTCATTTCGCGGCGCACCATCCAACACATTCGCCAAGGGTTCCACCCTGATTACCTATACCGAGCCTGTCGGCCTTGCGTGGGAAGCTGACAAGAACGGCCATTTCACGACGCGCTTTACGGTTGGATTCCAGTTGCGCAAGCCGGATGGCGAAGTGCTGGCCGAACAAGATGCTTTCGGGAACTTCTCCCTGACCAGCCGGGAAAAGCTGCAGGAAGTTTTTACGCCGCTGACGCTGGATGTATCATCGGTGCCGGCCGGCGACTATGTCATCCGCTATAAATTCACCGACCTCGTCTCTAAAGCCGTCGCCACCGTCGATCAGCCCTTCGCGATCAAATAGCGCCGGAACCGTCTTCCGTCCCGATCAGATTTCAACGACGATGCCGTCGGCAATCGTAACCCGGCGATCCATCCGTTTGGCCAGTTCATGATTGTGGGTGGCAATCAGCGCTGCAAGGCCAGACTGGCGCACCAGCGCCTCCAGCGCATCAAAGACATAGCCGGCGGTTTCCGGATCGAGATTGCCCGTTGGCTCATCGGCCAGCAGCACAAGCGGCGCGTTGGCCACTGCGCGGGCGATTGCCACACGCTGCTGCTCGCCGCCGGAAAGCTCTGACGGTCTATGAGTGCCGCGATGTCCGATCCGCATATAGTCAAGCAACTGGTCGGCCCGCTGCCTTGCCTCAGGCTTGGACAGGCCTGCAATCATCTGCGGCATCATGATGTTTTCGGCAGCCGAAAACTCCGGCAGAAGGTGGTGAAACTGATAGACGAAGCCGATCTCGGAACGGCGCACGGAAGTCCGCTCCTCATCGGTCAGGGATTCACAACTCTGCCCGTTGACGATCACCTCACCGGCATCGGGGCGTTCCAAAAGGCCGGCAATATGCAGAAGCGTCGATTTGCCCACGCCAGACGGCGCCACCAAGGCCACGGTCTCGCCGCGGCGAATCTGAAAATCCGCGCCTTTCAGAATGGACAGGACGGTTTCACCCTGTCCATAGCTTCTCTCAACGCCAAGAAGCTGCAATGCGATGCCGGTTGTCATGGAAATGTCCGTTCGTTCATTCGTATCTCAACGCCTGTACGGGATCGATGTTCGAAGCACGCCAGGCGGGAAAAATGGTTGCGATGAAAGACAGCGTCAAGGTCATGACGACCACGGACACGGTCTCTCCGATATTGATCTCGGCCGGCAATTGCGAAAGGAAATAAAGCTCCGGATTAAACAGCACGGTGCCGGAAAGCCAGGAGAAGAACTGCCTGATCCTTTCGATGTTCAGGCACACCACGATTCCGAGGCTGACACCCGCAAAGGTTCCGGTGACGCCAATGGCCGCCCCTGTCATGAAGAAAATCCGCAGGATGGACCCCGACGTTGCGCCCATGGTGCGCAGAATGGCGATGTCATGGCCCTTGTCCTTGACCAGCATGATCAGCCCGGAAATGATGTTCAACGCTGCGACCAGCACGATCATGGTCAGGATGATGAACATCACATTGCGTTCAACCTGAAGCGCGGAAAAGAAGGTCTGGTTGCGCTGCCGCCAATCGGTGATGAACAGCGGCCGTCCGGCCGCTTTTTCAACTTCGGCCCGCATCTCGTCAATATTGTCGGGATTGTCGACCATGATCTCGATTGATTGGGCCACGCCTTCGACATTGAAATAGAGCTGGGCTTCCTCAAAAGGCATGTAGATGATGGAAGAATCATATTCCGACATGCCGATTTCGAAGACTGCCGAAACGGTATAGGTCTTGACGCGCGGATTGACGCCCATGGGCGTCACGTCGCCTTCGGGCGCAATCAGGGTAATGGTCTCCCCGGCAGCGATGCCAAGGGCGCTGGCCATGCGCGATCCGATGGCGACACCTTCGCCTGAAGCAAAACCGACCAGATCGCCAGCCTTGATATTTTCGGAAATCATCTTCAGCTTTTCGATATCTTCCGGTCGCACGCCGCGTACAAGCGCGCCGGTGCCTGCTCCATTGGCCCCGGAAGCCAATGTCTGGCCCTCAACCAGTGGAATGGCCAGTTTGACGCCGGGAACCGCCGAAATCTTCTTCGCCAGATCGGCATAGTCATTGAGGGGGCTGTCGATGGATTGAACGATCATGTGCCCGTTGATACCCAGGATGCGGGAGATCAATTCGGTGCGGAAGCCGTTCATCACCGCCATGACGATGATCAGTGTCGCCACGCCAAGGGTGATGCCGAGAAAGGAAAAACCGGCGATCACCGAAATGAAAGCTTCCTTGCGGCGCGGCCGCAGATAGCGCCAGGCGACCATGCGTTCAAATGCGGAAAAAGGGCGACTGACCGGAGAAGGTCTGTCGAGGTCCGCCGCATTCGCGCTCATGTCAGTCATTCCCGCTCCACTTCGCTTCAGGCAGTCAGCCTGTTGATCGCCGCATCAACCGTCAAGGTTTCGCGCGCGCCGGTCTTGCGATCCTTGATTTCCACTTCGCCATTGGCCACAGACCGTGGTCCGGCAATGATTTGAGTTGGAACCCCGATCAGGTCGGCCGTGGCAAATTTCGTCCCCGCGCGGTCGTCCCGGTCGTCATAAAGCACATCAAGTCCGGCTTTGGTCAACGACTCATAGATCTTGACGCTGGCATCGTCGCAGGCCGGGTCTCCCGCCTTCATGTTGATGATGACAACATCGAAGGGAGCAACCGATTTCGGCCAGATGATTCCATTTTCGTCATGTGAGGCTTCAATAATGGCTGGAACAAGACGCGTCGGGCCAATGCCGTAGGATCCCATATGGACAATATGTTCTTTGCCGTCGGGACCCTGTACCTTAGCGCCCATGGCTTCGGAATATTTGGTGCCGAAATAGAAGATATGGCCGACCTCGATGCCGCGCGCCGACAGGCGTGCGCCTTCGTCAATGGCGGCGAAAGCCGCCTCGTCATGCATTTCAGATGTCGCCGCGTAATCCGTCGTCCACTTTTCAAAAATGCCCTGCAGACCCGCGACATCGTCGAAGTTCGTGTCTTCCGGAGGAATGTCAAAATCCAGGAAATTCCGGTGGCAGAACACTTCAGACTCGCCGGTATCGGCCAGAATGATGAATTCATGGCTGAGATTGCCGCCGATGGGGCCGGTGTCGGCGCGCATCGGAATGGCGCGAAGGCCGACGCGCGAAAAGGTGCGCAGATAGGCAGCAAACATCCTGTTATAAGCATGTTCCGCCCCTGCCCGGTCCAGATCGAAAGAATAGGCGTCCTTCATCAGGAATTCGCGGCTTCGCATGGTGCCGAAGCGCGGCCGGATTTCATCGCGGAACTTGGTCTGGATGTGGTAGAGATTGAGCGGCAGGTCCTTGTAGGACTTCACATAACCGCGGAAAATATCGGTGACCATTTCCTCATTGGTCGGGCCGTAAAGCATGGGGCGGTCCTGCCGGTCCTTGATCCGCAACATCTCCTTGCCATAGGCGTCGTAACGGCCGCTCTCCATCCACAGTTCCGCGCTTTGCAGCGTCGGCATCAGAAGTTCAACCGCGCCGGAACGATCCTGTTCCTCGCGAATGATCTTGTTGACCTTGTCCAGAACCCGCTTGCCCAGCGGCAGCCAGCTATAGATGCCGGCCGATTGCTGCCGGATCATCCCGGCGCGCAGCATCAGGCGATGGGAAACGATTTCCGCTTCCTTGGGGTTTTCTTTGAGGATCGGTAGAAAGTATCTGGAAAGGCGCATGAGGGGTTCCGAAAAAGATTGGCGCTGGATGCGAGGGAATCGCTGCAAATTGTCGCCCTAACTAAACTGGTTTGGCCACAAAAGGAAATGTTTCTGCACCGGTTAGACCCGTCAATCCGCCGATATTCACACGCCTTGACCGAGAATTGGCGATTGTCGACGCCCACAACAAGGCGCCTGGCGCTGACGCCGGGTCAAAATCGCCAAAACAGCTTTCCCAAGGCCTTGAAAGCCTGTAATTTATTCGCCCTGCAACCGGCGTTTAATTTAGCAAAAAATAATTCTGGACACGGAAATTCAAGTATTTTCCGTCGTTCCGGACCACTGGAGGCCATGATTTGGTCTGATCCGGCTTGTCAACAATAATTTTTTTTCCAGGTGTCTCATTTTTGCAAAAAAGCGGGTGACATTGGCTAATCTTTAGGCTAGCTTCGGCCCACAATAAGGACAGGGAGAAAAATTCCAGTCCATTTCGCGGTCAAGTCTTGGGAGGATAAGATCTCGGGCGCGCTCAGACGCTGCCACCGGCAACGGGTTACGGATCACGCGATACTTTAAAAGCAAGGCTTTCAGCCTTGTTTTTTTTTGCCGGAATTTTGCCAGATGCCATTTTCAGGGTTTTGCACGACCCAGCGCCGACGGGATGCTCGCCGCATTGTGCGACCAAAAGGAAGTGTTCAAAAAACAGCCAAACAGCGGTATTTTTCATCACAGTCGGGATTGTGCGGGCCCAAGTCAGACAATTTGACGCGCCCGCACATGCGCATTGTCAAAAATCCGGGACGATCTGTGGCAGGGAATCGGCGCTTAAACCAAAAACTTGGGTGACAACGAACCAGATCGCAAACATGACGCCCGCAACAAGGGATGTTGTCAGGAACAGGCGCAGGCCCCGAAACTGGGCCGGAGCACTTTTTACACTGCCGTTAACAATATTCTGGTCTTCCTCCTGGGTCTTGGACCTGAATGGCAACACCAGAAACAGGGCGAACCACCAGAATAGGAAATAGACTGCAAAACCGGTCAGAACTTGCATGGCTGGATATCCCTACTTGGCTTCAAAGCCGGGTCACGAATACCGTCACGACGGGCTTTTTGCCCCACGACAGATTGACGGCCGCCCGCACCGAACGGCGGATCGCCTCGCGGACCATGTCGAGATCCTTGCGCTTGGCGCGCGGTATGCTCTCAACGGCGCCAAGAACGGAATCGTAAACCGTGTCGTCCATGTCCTCGCCCTCTTCGTCAAAAGCCGGCAGGCCGATGCAATTGACATCCGGATCGCCGACAAAATCATAGCGATTGTCGAGCACGACATTGACGGCGACATGGCCGACATAGGACAGCTTGCGCCGGTCGCCGATGCCCATTTCATCATAGTCGCCAATAAGGTTGCCGTCCTTGTAGATGCGGCCATGCGGCGCTTCGTCGATGATCTCGGCAGCCCCCGGCGCCAAACGCAGTATCTGGCCGTTGCGCACTTCCGAAACATGGGCGATCCCCGATTCCCGTCCCAATTCGGCATGTGCATGCAGATGCGCAGCTTCGCCGTGCACGGGAACGAGAATGGCCGGACGCACCCACTTGTACATCTGGCGCAATTCATTACGCCGGGGATGGCCCGACACATGGACCAGTCCGTCTGCGTCCGACAAGACCTTGAGACCGCGATCGATCAAACCGTTCTTGATGTCGAGGATTGCTTTTTCATTGCCAGGAATGGTGCGTGAGGAAAACACGAATGTATCGCCGGCGGTAAAGCCGACATGGCGCATTTCATCGCGCGAGATCTTGGCGAGCGCCGCTCGCGATTCGCCCTGGCTGCCGGTCAGGATGACAACCACCTTGTTGCGCGGAATGTAACCGAATTCGTCTTCGGCGATGAATGGCTTTACGCCCTCCATCAATCCGACATCGGTGGCGACATCGACAACGCGGCGCATTGACGAACCCAGCAACAACACTTCGCGACCGGCCGCTTCTGCTGCCAGTGCAATGGAGCGGATGCGGCCGACATTGGACGAGAAGGTGGTGATGGCCACCCTGCCCTCGGCTTCGCGGATAATCCGGGTCAGGCTTTCGCCGACTTCCTTTTCTGAAGGAGATTCGCCGTCGCGCATGGCGTTGGTGGAATCGCACATCATCGCCAAGACGCCTTCGTCGCCGATCTCCCGGAACCGCTTCTCATCGGTCGGATCATTCAATGCCGGGGTGGCGTCGATTTTCCAGTCGCCGGTATGGACCAGATTGCCCAGCGGCGTACGGATGACCAATGACATTGGCTCGGGGATGGAATGTGTGACCCCAACGGCCTCAATCGAGAACGGCCCCGCCTGGATGATGCTGCCAGGGCGGATGATGGTTGCCGGAATGGCATTGCGCGAGCGTTCATAATCCCGCTTTGCTTCCAGCATGCCGGCAGTGAAGGGCGACATGTAGACCGGCACGTTCAGCCCTGGCCACAATTCGTTCAACGCGCCATAATGGTCCTCATGGGCATGGGTGATGATGATGGCTTTGAGATTTTTCTTCTCTGCCTGAATGAAGCGGATATCGGGCAAAACCAGATCGACGCCCGGCAGATCCGGGCCCGGAAATGTCACGCCGCAATCCACCATGATCCATTGGCGGTTCTGTTTCGGGCCGTAGCCGTACAGCGCCAGGTTCATGCCGATTTCGCCGACACCGCCCAATGGCAAGAATACGAGTTCGTCCTGTTTGGCTATCGCCATTTTATTTCCAATCAACTGAAGAAGATGTCGCCTGCGGCGATCGGCACTATCGCGCCCGTTGCCGTTATAAGCTGCAATATACCGGTTTGGTCAATACCGCCGAAGGTTCCCGAGAGGGAACGATCCGCCAGGTTGACCGTGATGGCTTCGCCAAGGCCCATTGCGTGGCTACGCCACATATCGACGACCTGGCCGGTGCCATTGCCCCTGTCCCACAAGGCAATGACTTCGGCCATGTTCTTGAAAAGATGGGTGAAGACCTCGTCCGGGGTGACGCTCGCACCTTCGTCGCGCAGGCAGGTCGTCGGATAAAGCGTCTGTTCCGGCTTGTGGGCAATATTGATGCCGCAGCCTATGACCAAGGCATGGTCGCCATTCGGCAATTTCTCGCCTTCCAGCAATATGCCGCAGCATTTCTTGCGACCGATCATGATGTCGTTCGGCCATTTGACTTCAACCGGCAAAGCCAGTGGCGGCAAGACTGCGGCAATGGCTTGGCGAACCGCTACGGCGACAGCCAGCGGCAGCGCGGACAGCGCCTCCATCGGCGCAGCATTGATGATCAGCAGCGAAGCATAGAGATTTCCGGGTTCTGATATCCACGGCCGACCACGGCGGCCGCGACCGCCAAGCTGGCGACCGGCGGTAATCCACAACAGGCCCGGATCACCCTCCTTTGCCTTTTGCAGGCAATCGGCATTGGTGGACTGGGTCTGTTCAAGCTGGATATGACGATAATCATCCGTCGTCACACGCCTGCCGGAAAGATCTCCCATCAGAAGAAGGAATGCGCTGCTGCTTCCGCCGCTGTGCCAAGCATGCCGCCGAACAGGATATAGCCCACCACGAACAGGCCGGAGAGCGCGAAGACCAGGCGAAGTTCGCCCGGAACGCGGGCAAATTCCGCTGTCGCGGCATCAAACCACATCACCTTGACAATGCGCAGATAGTAGTAAGCGCCGACGACCGATGCCAGTACGCCGATAATGGCCAGCGCGTAGAGATTGGCCTGGATGGCGGCGACAAAGACGAAATATTTTCCGAAGAAGCCGGCCAGCGGCGGGATACCCGCCAGCGAAAACATCAGCGCCGTCAATGCGGTCGCCATCATCGGATTGGTGCCGGAAAGTCCTGCGAGATCGTCGATGTTTTCAACCGCCGTGCCGTCTTTGGTGCGCATGGCGAGGATGATCGCGAAAGTTCCCAGCGTCATGACCATATAGATGGCCATATAGATGATGACGCCCGACACGCCGCCTTCTGTGCCTGCCGCCAGACCGACAAGGGCGTAGCCCATATGGCCAATGGAGGAATAGGCCATCAGTCGCTTGATATTGCGCTGGCCGATGGCGGCAAAAGCGCCCAGCACCATGGAGGCGATGGAGATGAAGACGATAACCTGCTGCCAGTCATGAACGATCGGCTGGAAAGCGGCCGTCACAAGCCGAACAAGAATTGCCATTGCGGCGACTTTGGGTGCTGCGGCGAAAAATGCGGTCACCGGTGTCGGCGCGCCTTCGTACACATCCGGCGTCCACATATGGAAAGGCACTGCGGAGATCTTGAAGGCAAGGCCGGCCAGGACGAAGACCAGACCGAACACCAGACCGGTGGAGCGGGTTTCCGCTGAAAGGGCGGCTGCGATATCGGCAAAGCCGGTATGGCCGGTAAAGCCATAGACCAGCGACATGCCGTAAAGCATGAGGCCGGAGGAAAGCGCGCCCAGAACGAAATATTTCAGGCCGGCTTCGGTCGATTTCAGGCTGTCGCGGTTCATGGCGGCGACCACATAGAGGGCCAGCGACTGCAATTCCAGCGACAGATAGAGTGAAATCAGGTCATTGGCGGAAATCATCAACAACATGCCAAGCGTCGCCAGCAACACCAGCACAGGATATTCAAACTTGTCGATATTGGTCGCCTTGGCCGAACTGATGGTCATCAACAAGGCCGTGCCGGAGCCGATCAGCGCCAGAATCTTCATGAAGCGCGCAAAGGGATCGGCCAGATAGGCCCCGCCATAGGCAGAACCATCGGCAGGCACGAAGACCAGCCACAAACCGGCAACCGCAATCAACCCGATTGCCAGAATGGAGACGGCAGAGGCGGATTTTTCGCCGGCAAACACACCCAGCATCAAGAGCACAAGGGCGCCCACCGCCAGAATAAGCTCCGGAGTGGAAAGGTTGAGGCTAGCGATGATTGTTTCAGCGGTCATTTTCTGGTTGTCCTGTCGTCAATGCACCGAAAGCGCAACTTCCTGGGCCGCCTTGAGCGCCGCAGAATAATTGTTCACGAGTAGATCCACGGAAGCCGCTGTCGCATCAAATACCGGAGCCGGATAGACGCCGAAGAAGATGGTCAGCACGACCAGTGGGTACAAAATAACCTTTTCGCGGCCGGACAGGTCAAGCAGCGACTTCAGGCTGTCCTTTTCCAGCGCGCCGAAGACCACCCGGCGATAAAGCCAGAGGGCATAGGCCGCTGAAAGGATGACGCCGAGCGTGGCAAACAAGGCAACCCAGCTATTGGCGCGGAAAGCGCCGAGCAGCGTCAGGAATTCCCCGACAAAGCCGGATGTCCCCGGCAAGCCGACATTGGCCATGGTAAAGACCATCAGCGCCACCGCATATTTCGGCATGTTGTTGACCAGACCGCCATAGGCCGCGATCTCGCGGGTATGGGTCCGGTCATAGATGACGCCGACGCAAAGGAAGAGCGCGGCCGAAACAATACCGTGCGACAGCATCTGGTAGATGGCGCCCTGCACGCCCTGCACATTGGCGGCGAAGATGCCCATTGTCACGTACCCCATATGGGCGACGGATGAATAGGCGATCAGCTTTTTCATGTCATCCTGCATCAGCGCCACAAGCGAGGTGTAGATGATGGCGATGACCGACAATGTGAAGACAAAGGGCGCGAAGAAATCCGATGCCAACGGGAACATCGGCAACGAGAAGCGCAGGAAGCCGTAACCGCCAAGCTTCAGCAGGATACCGGCCAGGATGACCGAGCCTGCGGTCGGCGCCTGGACGTGCGCATCGGGAAGCCAGGTATGGACCGGCCACATCGGCATCTTGACGGCGAATGAGGCAAAGAACGCCAGCCATAGCCACGTCTGCATGCCGGCCGGGAATTTGTGATCCAGCAACTGGCTGATATCGGTGGTGCCCGCATCCCAATACATCGCCATGATGGCAAGAAGCATCAGCACCGAGCCCAAAAGCGTATAGAGGAAGAACTTGTAGCTGGCATAGACGCGGTCCTTGCCGCCCCAGACACCAATGATCAGGAACATCGGGATCAGTCCGGCTTCGAAGAACACATAGAACAGCACGATATCGAGCGAAACGAACACGCCCAGCATCAAGGTTTCCAGAAGCAGGAACGCAATCATGTATTCCTTGATGCGCTTGTCGATGGAAACCCAGCTCGCCAGGATGCAGAAAGGCATCAGGAAAGTGGTCAACACCACGAACAGCATGGAAATGCCGTCAACGCCGACGCGGTAGGCGATACCGGTATTCAACCAGCCGTGGGACTCCGTCATCTGGAAGCCGGGATTGGAATTGTCAAAACCCGCCCAGACAAACAGCGATGCGATGAAGGTGATCACAGTGACGATCATCGAAATGTACAGCACGTTCTGGCGGCCGGCTTCACTGTCGCTGCGCAACAGCAGTAACAAGCCGACGCCGACCAGCGGCAGGAACGTCACGATCGTGAGAATAGGCAAACCGTCCATCAGAACGAACTCCCGAGCATCATCCAGGTCACCAATGCGGCTATGCCGATCAGCATTGCAAAGGCATAGTGATAAAGAAATCCGCTCTGCAGTCGCACAACGCGGCCAGTCACATCCATGACGCGGGCCGCCACGCCGTTCGGCCCGTATCCGTCAATCACCGTGCCGTCGCCGCTCTTCCACAGGAAGCGGCCGAGCCACTTGGCCGAACGGACAAACAACAGGTCGTAAAGCTCGTCAAAATACCATTTGTTGAGCAGGAACTGGTACAGGCCGCTATTCTGCTCGGCCAGCGCCTTGGGCAATTGCGGCGAGCGGATGTAAAACAGCCAGGCGAAAAACAGGCCGACCAGCATTGCGATGAAGGAACTCAGTTTCACCCACAACGGCACATGGTGGTAGTGGTCCAGGATTTCGTTGCCCGCACCGGTAAACAGCGAGCCCTTCCAGAATTCGGAATAGCCCTCGCCAAAGAACTGGCCGTGAAACAGCACGCCGGCGAAAACCGCGCCAAGCGACAGCAGCGCCAGGGGCACCAGCATCACATTGGGTGATTCATGGACATGGTGCATGACATCATGGGAAGCGCGCGGCTTGCCGAAGAAGGTCATGAAGATCAGCCGCCAGGAATAGAAGCTGGTGAACACAGCGGCAATCACCAGCAACACGAAAGCAAAGCCGCTGACCGGATTGTGGGCCGCAAACGTCGCTTCAATGATGGCGTCCTTGGAAAAGAAGCCGGCGGTGCCGATCAAGGTGCCGGGAATGCCGACTCCGGTGATGGCGATGGTGCCGATGATCATCATCCAGAATGTCTTGGGGATATGCTTCCGCAGGCCGCCCATATTGCGCATGTCCTGCTCATCGGAAACCGCATGGATGACGGAACCGGCGCAAAGAAACAGCAGCGCCTTGAAGAAGGCATGGGTAAAGAGATGGAAGATCGCTGCGCCATAGGCGCCTATTCCCAGCGCGACAAACATGTAGCCGAGTTGCGAACAGGTCGAATAGGCGATCACCCGCTTGATATCATTCTGAACAAGGCCGACGGATGCGGCAAAGAATGCGGTAATCGCACCCACCAGGGTGACGACCGTCAAGGCAGTATGGGAAAGCTCGAACAGCGGCGACATGCGCGCAACGAGAAACACGCCGGCGGTTACCATGGTGGCGGCGTGGATCAGCGCGGAGACCGGTGTCGGGCCTTCCATCGCATCCGGCAGCCAGGTATGCAGCAGGAACTGCGCCGACTTGCCCATCGCGCCCATGAACAGGAGCAGGCAGATGGCCGTAATGGCCGAAGCCTTGTCGAGATGCATGCCGAACAGCGTCATGACCGTTTCCGTCATGGCCGGTTCGGCGGCGCCCTCGACGCCATGCGGCAGATAGGTGGCGGCGGTCGCGAAAATTGAATTGAAGCTGACGGAACCGAACAGCACGAAAATTCCGAAGATGCCCAGCGCAAAGCCGAAATCGCCGACGCGGTTGACGATGAAAGCCTTCATGGCGGCGGCATTGGCCGATGGTTTCTTGAACCAGAAGCCGATCAGCAGATAGGAAGCGAGACCCACGCCTTCCCAGCCAAAGAACATCTGCAGCAGGTTGTCGGAGGTCACCAGCATCAACATCGCGAAGGTAAACAGCGACAGATAGGCAAAGAAACGCGGCCGATGCGGATCATGGTGCATGTAGCCGATCGAATAGACGTGAACGAGGCTCGATACCGTATTGACCACCACGAACATCACCGCCGTCAGCGTATCGATCCTCAGCGCCCATTCGACATCGACGCCGCCGGACTGGATCCAGCGCATGACCGGAACGGTAATCAGTTCCTGATCGCCGAGCGCCACCACAAAGAACACGTACCAGGACAGCACCGCCACCAGCAGCATCAGCCCGGTGGTGATATATTCCGATGCCTTTGCGCCCAGCGAAGAGCCTCCCAGCCCGACGATCAATGCGCCGAGCAGCGGAAGGAAGACAATGAGTTTATAGATCATCATAGCCGGGTCAGCCCTTCATCACATTGACGTCTTCCACGGCGATGGAGCCGCGGTTGCGGTAGAAGACGACGAGAATTGCCAGACCGATTGCCGCTTCCGCCGCAGCAACCGTCAGAATGAACAATGCAAACACCTGGCCGGTGATGTCATTGAGGAAGGTCGAAAAGGCCACCATATTGAGATTGACCGCCAGCAGCATCAATTCAATCGACATCAGAATGATGATCACATTCTTGCGGTTGAGAAATATGCCGAACACCCCCAGCATGAAGAGGATGGCGCTGACCGTAAGGTAGTGGGAAAGTGCGATTTCCATGATGTTTTTCCTTGCCCCTGCCCGTTCAGCCCTGAAGCCCTTGGCCCGGCTTGATGGAAACGACCTTGATGGCGGTCTCCGGCGTGCGGGCAACCTGTTTGGAAATATCCTGGCGCTTGATGTTGGTGCGATGGCGCAGGGTGAGAACGATCGCGCCGATCATGGCGACCAGCAGGACGAGACCGGCGATCTGGAAGTAATAGATGTAATGGGTGTAAAGCACGTCGCCCAAAGCGGCGGTATTGGTGCGCACGGCCGGATCGGGGATCGGCATCGAAATGCTTTTGGCAATTGTCGGCGTAAATGCGCTGCCGCCTACGACGATGATCAATTCGGCTGCCAGAATGAAGCCGATCAGCGCTCCGATCGGCGCATAGTCCAGCGCGCTGGAGCGCAGCTTGGCAAAATCGATATCCAGCATCATGACGACGAAGAGGAACAGGACGGCGACTGCACCGACATAGACGACCAGCAGGATCATCGCCAGGAATTCAGCGCCGGTCAGCAGGAAAAGCCCGGACGCGTTGACGAATGTCAGGATCAGGAACAACACCGAGTGTACCGGGTTTTTAGCCCAGATCACCATGAACGCCGATGCGACTGCAACAAAGGCGAAGAGATAGAAAAAGAGTGCCTGCAGACCCATTTTGGTGCCTTCTCGTCTTCCCCGGCACGGAAAAAGCTTTCCCCGTCCGTCCGGACGCTGCGGACCATCCGCCAAACGTCCTGTTGTTTTGTTCAGCCCCGGCCCGCCTGCCGGTTGCTGTCATGAAGTGATCGACGGATTACCTGTAAGGGGAATCCACCGCAATGTTACTGGCGATTTCGCGTTCCCAGCGGTCGCCGTTTTCCAGCAGACGCGCCTTGTCGAAATAAAGTTCTTCACGTGTTTCAGTAGCGAATTCAAAATTAGGGCCTTCGACGATCGCATCGACCGGGCAGGCTTCCTGGCAAAAACCGCAATAGATGCATTTCACCATGTCGATGTCGTAGCGAACCGTGCGGCGGGTGCCGTCATTGCGGCGCGGACCGGCTTCGATGGTGATGGCCTGGGCCGGACAAATGGCTTCGCACAATTTGCAGGCAATGCAGCGCTCTTCCCCGTTGGGATAGCGCCGCAGCGCATGTTCGCCACGGAAGCGCGGTGAAACCGGGCCTTTTTCAAAGGGATAGTTGATGGTCGCCTTGGGCCGGAAGAAATAGCGCATCGACAAGAAAAAAGCGCCGACAAATTCCTTCAGGAAAAGCGAACGGACGGTCTGGGTCAAAGCTGTCATGATCACGCCCACCCTGCAAGTTTGAGAACAAAAGCGGTGATCACCACCATGGCCAGCGAAAGCGGCAGGAAGACCTTCCAACCAAGGCGCATCAACTGGTCATAGCGGTAGCGCGGCACAAAGGCCTTGACCATCGCGAAGCCGAAGAACACCAGGCAGACTTTGAGCACGAACCAGATGACGCCCGGCACCCAGTTGATCAGCCAGAAATCCACCGGCGGCAGCCAACCGCCCAGAAACAGAATCGTCGTCAGCGCGCACATCAGCACGATGGCCGCATATTCGCCGAGCATGAACATCATGTAGGGCGTTGAGCCATATTCGACCATGAAGCCGGCGACCAGTTCGGATTCTGCTTCCGGCAGATCGAAGGGCGGACGATTGGTCTCTGCCAAAGCCGAAATGAAGAAGACCACGAACATCGGAAACAGGCTCAGCCAATGCCAGTCGAGGAACGAAGCCGGCAGACCGAGTCGTGTGCCCAGGCCGTCATTTTGCGCCATGACGATATCGGTCAGATTGAGCGACCCGACGCAAAGCAATACCGTGACGATGACAAAGCCGATGGAGACTTCGTAGGAAACCATCTGGGCTGCTGAACGCAGCGCGCCGAGGAACGGATATTTCGAATTGGATGCCCATCCGCCCATGATGATGCCATAGACTTCAAGCGACGAGATGGCGAACACATAGAGGATGCCGACATTGATGTTGGCCATCACCCAGCCGTCGGCTACCGGCACGACCGCCCAGGCAGCCAGCGCCAGCGTCACCGCCACCAGCGGGGCCAGCAGGAACACCGCCTTGTTGGCGCCGGCCGGAATGATCGGCTCCTTGAAGACAAATTTCAAAAGATCCGCAAAAGACTGGAACAGACCCCAAGGACCGACGACATTCGGACCGCGACGCAACTGCACGGCGGCCCAGATCTTCCGGTCGGCCAGCAGGATATAGGCAACGAAAACCAGCAGAGCAACCAACAGCAACAGCGATTGGCCGACCATGATCAGTCCGGGCCAGACATAGGTTTGAATGAATGCGTCCATGTTCCCTGTCCCCTCGCTTTTACTCTGCCGCAGCCTTGAAATTGTTACGGGCCAAGGCTGAGCATTCGGCCATTACTGCCGAAGCACGCGCTATCGGGTTCGTCAAATAGAAGTCTTTCACCACAGAAGCAAACCCGGATTTGTTCATCTTCCCTGATTTTTTCGCCAATGCAGCAATATCAGCCGCATTGCCCACCGCAATTTCATCGATTGCCGCGAAGTGGGGGTGGGCGGCATAAAGCTTTGCCCGCAATTGCTGAAGCGAATCAAAGGGCAGACGCTTGCCGAGCACATCGGAAAGCGCCCGTATGATCGCCCAATCCTCGCGGCCTTCGCCGGGTGCGAAGTTGGCGCGGTCGCCCATCTGGACGCGGCCTTCGGTATTGACCCAAATCCCCGATTTCTCGGTATAGGCAGCCCCTGGAAGAATAATATCGGCGTTATGGGCGCCGTTGTCGCCATGCGAGCCGATATAGACGGTCACATTGGCGCCCTTCTTGCGGAAATCCAGCTCATCCGCGCCCAGCAGGAACAATACATCCATGGTCGAAACCTGGGTTGCGGCGTCAACGCCGTTGTCGCCAGGCACAAATCCCAGGTCCAGGCCGCCAACCCGCGCAGCGGCGGTGTGCAAAACGGCAAAGCCGTTCCATCCGTCCTTGACGGCTCCGACTGCTTCGGCAATCTTGGCCGCATTGGCCAATACGCCTGCGCCGTCGCCGCGCGCCAAAGCCCCCTGCCCGATGATGATCATCGGACGCTTGGCCTTTTTCAGCTTGGAAAGAAACTTGTTGGTGCCGTCCAGCACTTCACTGACCGATTCCGGTCCAGCGCCCAGATATTCGTAATCATAACGCAGGTCAGCCGGTTCGCCGATCAGGCCGATGGCAAAATCGCCCCGACGCCAGCGCTTGCGGATGCGCGCATTGAGTACGGAGGCCTCGTAGCGCGGATTGGCGCCAATGATCAAAAGCGCGTCAGCCTGATCGATGCCGGCTATGCCCGGGTTGAAGATATAGCTCGCACGTCCGTTGGCCGGATCGAGCGCCACGCCATCCTGGCGGCAATCGACATTCTCTGAACCCAGAGCCTTCATCAGTTCTGAAAGAGCGTAGATTTCCTCGACCGAGGCCATGTCGCCGGCAATGGCGCCGATCTTGCCGCCTTCTGTGGCTGCTACCGCCGCTTTTATCGCTGCGAAAGCCTCCGGCCAGCTGGCGGGCTGCAGGCGTCCGTCCTTGCGGATATAGGGCCGGTCAAGCCTCTGGCTTTTCAATCCG
Organism: Rhizobiaceae bacterium; assembly: GCA_041742335.1. Classification (GTDB taxonomy): domain Bacteria; phylum Pseudomonadota; class Alphaproteobacteria; order Rhizobiales; family Rhizobiaceae; genus Rhizobium_E. The sequence goes on along the minus strand of JBGSIT010000113.1, from coordinate 27,521 downwards.
TCCCAAATGAAGCGGGTCTTGTCGGAAATCCACTCTTCATTGATGTCTTCATTGACGCGCGGCATGACGCGCATCACTTCACGACCGCGTGTGTCGACGCGGATGGCCGAACCCAGCGCATCCATGACGTCGATGGTTTCCGTCTTGTTGAGTTCCCACGGACGGGCGGTGAAAGCAAAGGGCTTGGATGTCAGCGCGCCAACCGGGCACAGATCAACCACATTGCCCTGCAGTTCCGATGTCATGGCCTGCTCGAGATATGTGGTGATTTCAGCGTCTTCGCCGCGGCCGATCAGGCCAAGCTCGGCAATGCCGGCCACTTCCGTGGTGAATCGGACGCAGCGTGTGCAGTGGATGCAGCGATTCATCACCGTCTTGACCAGCGGGCCGATATATTTGTCTTCGACGGCGCGCTTGTTTTCATGGTAACGCGATTCATCGATGCCAAAGGCCATGGCCTGGTCCTGCAGGTCGCATTCCCCGCCCTGGTCGCAGATCGGGCAATCCAGCGGATGGTTGATGAGCAGGAACTCCATCACGCCTTCGCGCGCCTTCTTGACCATCGGCGTATTCGTGAAAACTTCGGGCAACTCGCCGTTCGGGCCGCCGCGAATATCGCGCACGCCCATGGCGCAGGAGGCGGCGGGCTTCGGCGGGCCGCCCTTTACCTCCACAAGGCACATCCGGCAATTGCCGGCGACCGACAATCGCTCGTGAAAACAGAAGCGCGGAATTTCAGCGCCGGCTTCCTCGCACGCCTGCAACAGCGTGAAATGATCCGGAACCTCGATTTCTCTACCATCAACCTTCAGCTTCGTCATGTTCTGCTTTCCACGTTACCCACACCGCGCCTGCTGCCAGAGTTGAACTCCGGGCAGATGCGACCAATCGAATGCATGGTCGCTGTTGCCATGCAGGTTGAAATAGTCAAGCCGCTCTTTTGCCTCGTCCAAAGTCGGAACATGGCCGTCTTCGACGTGCCACATGACAAAATGCTGCAATTGCATCACTGAAAACCACTCTGCGCGATGGGCGTAGATTTGCTTGTGGACAGTGCTGAAGACAAAATTCTCCAAGGCCCCGGCGTCAACCCAGACACTCATGTTGATCGCCAGCATCGGATCGGCGAACGGTGCCGCCGGCGCGCTTCTGGCGGTATCTACCTTCAGACGCCAGACAAAACCTTCCGTGCGCTCCGCCAGCGCATTGATCCGGTTGATATTGTCGACGAAACCGGCCATGCGCGGATCAGGAAAGGGATAAAGGGCGCGGCTGATATTGATTTCTGCAAGCTGCATCAATCAGTGCTCCCCTTCAATATCGTCTTGGCCTGGCCCACCCAGTCATCACGGGTGATGCGGTTGTCAAGGCCGAGTTCGCTGTCGATCTTCTGGATATCGTCAGCCTTCCAGGCGGCAATCTGCTTGAGCCTCACCACGCCCATGTCGTTGAGCGTCTTTTCAAGCCGCGGCCCGATGCCGGGAATCTGCTTGAGATCGTCGGCCGCTTTCGCCTTCGCCACGGCAGAAGATTTCGCCGGTGCTGCAACTTTCACCGGTTGCTTGACTGCAGCGACTTCGGCCTTGGCCGCAATCTTGCGGGCGGGCTTGGCTGTCCTGGCCGGTGCCGGAGCTGCCTCTTTCTTTGCTGTCACAACCTCTTTCGCAGGCTCAGCCTTGGCAGCCACTTTGGCTTTGGCAGTCTGCTTTTTGGTAGCGGGGCGAAGCTGGACGACTTTGCCATCCGGCTTTACCGGCTTGGCGACCTTTGGTTTTGTCACCGGCGCTTCTGCGGCAGGCTCGGCGAAAGGCGCCTTCTGAACCGCTGCCGGTTTTGCCGATGGCCTTTCATTGGCCCGACCAACGTCAGCGACCTTGATGACGGGAGCCGCCGGGCTGGATTTCGCGCTGCCTGATTGAACCGGCGCGCGCGCCATGCGTTCAACCGGATTGGCGGCTGCGGCTTTTTCTTCGGGCGTCTTCTCGATGGCGTCGGCGACCGCGCCCATGAAAATACCGGTCATGCGACTGGTCAGACTCATGCCAAACGCCGTCATGGCCGCCGCCTGTTCGGCAAAAATACGAGCCGACGCTTCCGCGATGGACATTGCGCGGTCAGATGCGCCTGCCTTGTCCTTGTCGTTGCCTTTGTCGCTCGTATTCATCCTGATTACTCCGCTGCTTCCAGCACAGCGCCCGTTGATGTGGCGTTGCGGCTATATTCATCGATCCGGCGTTCCATCTCCGGGCGGAAATGCTTGATCAAGCCCTGGATCGGCCATGCTGCGGCATCGCCAAGCGCGCAAATCGTGTGGCCCTCTATCTGCTTGGTCACGGAAAACAGCATGTCGATTTCACGCTTCTGGGCCTGGCCCTTCACCATGCGTTCCATCACCCGCATCATCCAGCCCGTGCCTTCGCGGCAGGGAGTGCACTGGCCGCAGCTTTCATGCTTGTAGAACACCGACAGACGCCAGATCGCCTTGACGATATCGGTCGACTTGTCCATCACGATCACAGCAGCAGTGCCCAGCCCCGAGCCAAGTTCGCGCATGCCGTCGAAATCCATGATCGCGCTCTTGATTTGGTCGCCGGGAACGCAAGGCACCGAAGCGCCGCCCGGAATGACGGCCAGCAGATTATCCCAGCCGCCGCGAATGCCGCCGCAATGCTTTTCGATCAACTCATCGAAGGGAATCGACATGGATTCCTCCACCGTGCAGGGACGGTTGACGTGGCCGGAGATCGAAAACAGCTTGGTGCCGGTGTTGTTGGCGCGACCAAAGGCCGAGAACCAGCCGGCGCTGCGGCGCAGGATCGTCGGCGTCACGGCAATGGATTCGACATTGTTGACTGTGGTCGGGCAACCATAGAGGCCCATATTGGCGGGAAATGGCGGCTTCAGGCGGGGCTGGCCCTTCTTGCCTTCCAGGCTTTCCAGAAGTGCGGTTTCCTCGCCGCAGATATAAGCGCCTGCGCCATGATGGACATAGATGTCGATGTCATAGCCGAGCTTGTTGTTCTTGCCGAGCAGTCCGGCATCATAGCATTCGTCAATGGCTGCCTGCAGCGCCTCGCGTTCGCGCATATATTCGCCGCGCACATAGATGTAAGCCGCATTGGCAGCCATCGCAAAGGACGCCACCACGCAACCCTCGATCAGGGTGTGCGGATCGTGGCGCATGATGTCCCGGTCCTTGCAAGTGCCAGGCTCGGACTCATCGGCGTTGACAACCAGATAATGCGGCCGGCCATCGTTTTCCTTCGGCATGAAGGACCATTTCAGGCCCGTCGGAAAGCCGGCGCCGCCGCGGCCGCGCAGGCCTGACGCCTTGACCTCATTGATGATCCAGTCGCGGCCCTTTTCCAAAAGCTGCTTGGTGCCATCCCAATGTCCGCGCGCCATAGCGCCCTTCAAGGATTTGTCCTTGAGGCCGTAGATATTGGTAAAAATTCGATCCTGATCGTTCAACATGGTTCAACCTTTACCGCGGCTTCTTGCCGAAAACTTTGATATATTCGGCTGTGCCGCCCTTGGCCAGCGCCTTGGCCTGCTTGACCCAGTCATCGCGCTCGATACGGCCCGAAAAGCTCAAATAGTCATCGACCCATTCCCGTTCGGCTTTTTTCCAGGACGCGATCTGGGCGAAAGTGTAAACACCAAGTCCGTGCAGAATGCCTTCGATCTTGGGACCAATGCCCGATACCAGCTTGAGGTCATCGAGCTTGGCCGGCTTTTCCACCGATGCTGGGCGGTTCTTGTCATCCAACGACGGCTTGGCTTTGGCAACCGGCGCCTTGGCGGCTGCCGCGACCTTGGCAGGCTTGGCTTCTTCCGGCGCCTTTGACACAACCGGCTTGGCTTCGGCGGTCGTCGCTTTCGCCGCCTTGACAGCAGCCGGCTTGGCCTGTTTATCGGCCGACTTCGCGACCTTGGCCGATTTCGTCGGCGCGATTTCGCTGGTCAGTGCGGTCAAACCACCAAATGGGGCGGAATAGATCCGGTCGATCTGCGGGCCCGGCGTCACATCGACACCGCGACCGGCTTCAAAGCGTTCAATGATATATTCCAGCTGGCGCGGCGTCAGGTCTTCATAAGAATCCTTGAAAATCATCACCATCGGCGCATTGACGCAAGCGCCCTGGCATTCGACCTCTTCCCAGGACAGGGTACCGTCGGCATTGGTGTGGAAAGGGTCCTGGTGGATCTTGGCGCGGCAGACATCCATCAATTCCTCAGAACCGCGCAACATGCAGGGCGTGGTGCCGCATACCTGGATATGGGCGCGGGTGCCAACGGGCTTGAGCTGGAACTGGGTGTAGAAAGTCGCCACTTCCAGCGCCCGGATATAGGGCATGGACAGCATGTCGGCGACAGCCTCGATGGCCGCCCGGGTCACCCAGCCATCCTGCTCCTGCGCCCGCATCAGCAGCGGAATCACGGCGGATTGCTCCCGGCCCTTGGGATATTTCTTGATCGTTGCCTTTGCCCAGGCCGCATTGTCCCTGTTGAAGACAAAAGAGGCAGGCTGAACTCTATCTTCGGCTAATCGACGAACGGACATTCTCTCTCACGCCTTGTCAGTTTATGGCACCACAGCGCGAATTTTGCAGCGATGAAAATTCGCAAACATAGGCTGTTGTGTCCTTTTGCAGAAACACGATGACATTCTTGCCGTTTTGCACGGCGGTTTTGATTTCATACCCATTCTTGATCAGCGCGGCCATGTCTTCGGTCGCCCCGCTTCCCGTCGTGCCCTGCAGCCCGACATCCTGCGCAAAGGCAGAACCGGCCAGACACAGTACAGTTGCCATGCTGATCAGGATCGTGCGCATCAGCGGTCAACCTCGCCAAAAACGATATCGAGCGATCCGAGAACCGCGCTGACATCGGCCAATTGATGTCCCCTGCAGAGAAAATCCATGGCCTGGAGATGGGCGTATCCCGGCGCGCGGATCTTGCAGCGATAGGGCTTGTTGGAACCATCCGAGACAAGAAAGACGCCGAACTCGCCCTTGGGAGCCTCAACTGCGGCATAAACCTCGCCGGCAGGCACGTGGTAGCCTTCCGTATAAAGCTTGAAGTGATGGATGAGCGCTTCCATCGACCGCTTCATCTCGCCGCGCCTGGGCGGCACGATCTTGCCGTCGGTGGATGAAATCGGACCGACTTTGGCATCACCCAGCAGACGATTGACGCATTGCTTCATGATCCGGACCGACTGGCGCATTTCCACCATGCGGATCAGGTAACGGTCGAAGCAATCGCCGTTCTTGCCGATCGGAATATCGAATTCGAGGTCGGAATAGCATTCATAAGGCTGGTTGCGGCGCAGGTCCCAGGCAGCACCCGAACCGCGAACCATCACGCCTGAAAAGCCCAGGGCCCAGGCATCATCCAGCTTGACGACGCCGATATCGACATTGCGCTGCTTGAAGATGCGGTTGTCGGTCAGCAGGCCTTCGATATCGTCGCAGACCTGTTCAAAGCCGTCGCACCACGTGCCGATATCCTCGACCAGTTGATGGGGCAGATCCTGATGGATGCCGCCCGGCCTGATATAGGCAGAGTGCATGCGCGCCCCGCAGGCGCGCTCGTAAAACACCATCAGCTTTTCGCGTTCCTCAAAGCCCCAGAGCGGCGGCGTCAGCGCGCCCACATCCATGGCCTGCGTCGTGACATTGAGAATATGCGACAGGATACGGCCGATTTCCGAATAAAGAACCCGGATCAGCGAACCGCGGATCGGAACTTCCGTTCCCGTCAGCTTTTCAACGGCCAGCGCGAATGCATGCTCCTGGTTCATCGGCGCGACATAATCCAGCCGGTCGAAATAGGGAACGGCCTGCAGATAGGTCTTGGTTTCGATCAGCTTCTCGGTACCGCGATGCAGAAGCCCGATATGCGGATCAACCCGTTCGACAATTTCGCCGTCCAGTTCCAGCACCAGACGCAAAACGCCGTGGGCGGCCGGATGCTGCGGGCCGAAATTGATGTTGAAGTTGCGGACATTGTGCTCAGTCATGCCGGTTTCTCCAGGCGGAATCAGCAGAAGCGGCGAAATCCGGCGCAAAGACCGGTCCGCCGTTATTCAGATTTGCAGTGTGCGGCCAGCCCATCATGCCGATCAACCCTGCTTGGCTTTTTCGTCACCGGGCAGCACATAATCCGTGCCTTCCCAGGGTGACAAGAAGTCAAAATCGCGAAACTCCTGACGCAATTCGACGGGTTCGTAAACCACCCGCTTGGCCGCGTCATCATAGCGTACCTCGACAAAACCGGTCGTCGGGAAGTCCTTGCGCAGCGGATAGCCTTCAAACCCGTAGTCGGTCAGGATGCGGCGCAGGTCCGGATGGCCGGAAAACAGGATGCCGTACATGTCATAGGCTTCGCGTTCGAACCAGTCCGCACCGGCAAACACGCCCGTCGCAGAAGGAAGGGTCTCGTCTTCGCCGATCTGGACCTTGACGCGAATGCGGTGGTTTTTGGTTGGCGACAGCAGATGATAGACGACATCAAACCGCGCTTCACGCGCCGGCCAGTCGACGCCGCAAATATCGATGAAGCTGAAAAAGCGGCAGCGCTCGTCATCGCGAAGGAACGTCAATACTTCAACGATCGATGCAGCAGGCGCGGTCACGGTCAATTCGCCGAAAGCGATTTCGGCGCCGGTGATCATCGAGCCCTGCGATTGGCGCAGAAAGTCGGCAAGTTCTTCCAGTTCAGACATAGGATCGTCCCTGCTCTATCTTTCAATCGTGCCGGTACGACGGATTTTCTTTTGCAGCAGCATCACACCATAAAGCAACGCTTCAGCCGTCGGCGGGCAACCGGGCACATAGATATCCACCGGAACAATCCGGTCGCATCCGCGCACCACGGAATAGGAGAAGTGATAATAGCCGCCGCCATTGGCGCAGGACCCCATCGAGATCACATAACGCGGCTCGGGCATCTGGTCGTAGACCTTGCGCAGCGCCGGCGCCATCTTGTTGGTCAGTGTGCCGGCGACAATCATCACGTCAGACTGGCGCGGCGAGCCGCGCGGCGCAAAACCGAAGCGCTCGGCATCATAACGCGGCATCGACATCTGCATCATTTCAACGGCGCAGCAGGCCAGGCCGAAAGTCATCCACATCAGCGAACCGGTCCGGGCCCAATTGATCAGCTCGTCGGTGGAGGTGACAAGAAATCCCTTGTCGGCCAGTTCATTGTTGATTTCACCGAAAAACGGATCATTGGCGCCAACCGGCTTGCCGGTCGACGGATCGATGATGCCCTTTGCCTGGGGCGAAACGAGCGTGGTATTGGCAGTTGTCACTCCCATTCGAGCGCCCCTTTCTTCCATTCATATATAAAGCCGATTGTCAGGACCAGCAGGAACACCATCATCGACCAGAATCCGAACCAGCCTATGGCTCCAAACGACACGGCCCAGGGAAACAGGAAGGCGACTTCCAGATCGAAAATGATGAAAAGGATCGAGACAAGGTAGAACCGGATATCGAATTTCATGCGCGCGTCGTCAAATGCGTTGAAGCCGCACTCGTAAGCGGAAAGCTTTTCAGAATCAGGGGCCTTGTAGGCGACGGCGAAAGGGGCGACGAGCAAGGCTATTCCAATGACAAGTGAAATGCCTATGAAAATTGCTATCGGTAGATAGGAGCCGAGAAGTGCAGTCATTTTATCTGTCCCTGCCCTGTGCCGATCGCTCAGGAGTCAACTAATGTCCACGCGATTCACAAGGCCGATATATGTTGCAACGAAGTCGTGGTTAGCGCAGGCGGACGCGTTGTGCAAGGCCGGGATTTGGTTTTCACCCTGTTGGCACGTCACTTTCGCATCTGCAACAATTATCTCCTGGCGGCTCCGGAAATGGTGACACTGCTGATGGTGCGGAAAATTTGCACCGGATCAAGTATTTAGGCGAAAAACCGGCAAAAAATTGTCGAAAACCGGGCAGAATCGCAAGCGGCCTTCGCATCACCCTGCCTTTTTGGCGCAGCTGCGACAGCGGTCGATAAAATACGGATTTGCAATACCGGACCGCATTAGCCGAACGAAAAAGAAGATCGAAACCTGAAAGGAAGGAAGTGTCACATTTTCATTTTCCAACCCGCCTGAAGCGATTTGGAAAATGGCGCGAGTGACGGGGCTCGAACCCGCGACCTCCGGCGTGACAGGCCGGCACTCTAACCAACTGAGCTACACCCGCGCATTACGAAGCGGCGTGTTGCGCCGTTCGTGAGCGGCTAACTACGGACTTCGATGGGGAGTGTCAAGCGTCTTTGAAAACAAAAACGCGGGACAACTCAAAAAAACACCAGCCTGGCGTTCATCTCCTTGTTTTGCTTTTACTAAGCCGGATTTCACAAGCCTGCGGGCAAGCGCCGCAGCTTCACCCAAAGCAGTGGTCGACATGACCGGAAGACACGAACAACAGCCGTTTTCAGCGCTTTAGGTCCATCGCCGATGCCCTGCCCGCTGGTCAGGATGTCAAAAGCACCCGCTCGTGACAGGTTCTGTCGTCATACCGGTTGTGCAAAAAACCGCCACGACGAAAAAAGCTCAAAAAAACCAACAACGCCTATTGCACTTGCGCGCTTATCATCATAGATCAGCGCCACCGTTGGATCGGGCGATTAGCTCAGTTGGTAGAGCGCTTCGTTTACACCGAAGATGTCGGGAGTTCGAGTCTCTCATCGCCCACCATGGTTTTCCTGATAATCTCTAAGATATTTTCGCCCTCCTGGCCTCTCTGACATCTATTGATTGAGGCTGTGGCTGGATTCTGGTCGCTGTGCGGTTCTGCGGAAATGTTTTTCGCGGGCAAAGCCAGGTTTTTGACCAAGTCTGCGGCAGGGTCCGGGCGAAGCTTGCCGCTCAACGCCTTTTTCATGCCTCGACTTCGGCGGCCGTCTTGCCGGTGATCCGCTGGTAGAGCTCGGGGTCTGTGTCGCCTTCGCTGCCAAAGACAAGGACGACCGATTGCGGTCCGAGATCCAGCGAGCGACGCCAGTCTTCGTGCTCCAATGCCACCAGCAGGCCTGCAAGGCCGGCGACGCCGCTTTCGCCGCTTGCCAGTTTCGCACCCGCTTCGCCGGACGCCAATATCCGCATGGTTTGCGCTGCCGCTTCATCGGCAATCGCCATGAAAGCGAAAACGCCGCGATCGAGAATTGGCCAGGCAATGATGGAAGGTTCGCCGCAGGCAAGGCCGGCCATGATTGTGTCCAGATCGCCACCGACGGCGCGGGGTTCTCCGGCCTTGGCGCTTTCAAGCAGACAGGCTGCATTCAGCGGTTCCACAACCGTAACCACAGGTGCGCCTGCACCCATATATTCCCAAAAATGCGCCGTGACGGCGGCGGCAAGGCCGCCTACCCCGCCCTGGATGAAAATGTGGGTCGGACGAATATCACCAAGCTGCCGGATGGCCTCTTCGGCCATCACGCTATAGCCCTGCATGACATTGCGCGGCATATCCACATAGCCGGGATAGGACGTATCCGAGACAACAGACCAGCCGTTTTCCGCCGCCGCACGCGCAGCTTCGCGGACGGAATCATCATAATTGCCCCTAGTGCGGATGACCTTGGCGCCATAACCGGCAATCGCTTTCTCGCGGGCCACCGAAACTGTTTCATGGATGAAAATGACACTATGGCAACCGAACATCCTGGCGCCCCAGGCAACGGACCGGCCGTGATTGCCATCGGTGGCGCAGGTGACAGTGATTGTCTTGGCGATGTCGGCAAAGCGGCCTGCCAGCACATCCTCAACCAAGGGGTAATTCCCCGTCTCCTGTTCAATGAGCCCGGCCAGCAACCGGAAAACCGCATAGGCCCCGCCGAGCGCCTTGAAAGAACCGAGCCCGAACCGGCCGGCTTCATGCTTGTAATGGATTTGCGCCACACCAACCTGTTTTGCCATAGCGTCAAGTTCAACGAGCGGTGTCACCGCGTAACCATTCCATGCCGATATCTGTTTGAGCGCCGCTGCCGCAGCCTCATGACTGAGAACCGCCTTGAATTCTTCGGGATATTCGCCGGCGACATGATGGAGATTGCTGTGAAAGGCGGCTTCAGAGCCGGCAAAGGTTGACGACATAAGGCAAACATATCCTTGATTGGCTTCGGCAAAACTATCCGACCGCAGGTACGCAGCCAAGATGCATTGAGATTGGTCGATCGGATTTTCCAGTTCAGAGCGGTGCAGTTGATTGGTGGACCGGCCTGTTGGTCAAGTCTGGCGGCAAAATCATCGGCTTGCCGTGATCAAAATCGCAGAAAGATCAAATTGAAAAGATGAAGCGAAATCGAACCGGCTTTTGCCATTTGCCGGTTCCCATTCGATCCAGATTGCGGTCCTGGTTCAACTCATCCAGTTGCCGCCATCCACATTCAGTGTTTGCGCGACGATATATTCGGCGTCCGCACTGGCAAGGAAAACAGCAGCGCCGGCAAGATCGTCCGGATTGCCCATTCTGCCGTAAGGAACGGCAAGGCCGACCTGCTTTTTCTTTTCGCCAGGCTGCAGGCCTTCATATTTGGCAAATTGCGCGTCCACTGTTTCCCACATCGGCGTATCGATCACGCCCGGCGCGATACCATTGACACGAATGCCATGGCTGATCAGTCCGAGGCCTGCCGACTGGGTCAGGCTGATGACGGCGGCCTTTGTGGCGCAATAGGCGCCAACCAGCGCTTCCCCGCGCCGGCCGGCCTGGCTCGCCATATTGATGATCGCCCCGCGCGTGCCCGCCTCGATCATCTCCTTTGCCACAGCTTGCAGCGTGAAGAACATGCCCTCGACATTGACCTTGAACAGCGAAGCAAACTGGCTCCGGGTGATTTCGACAATCGGGGCCATGTTGAAAATGGCGGCATTGTTGAACAGGATCGACGGCGTGCCGAGCTTGGTCTTGACCGTCGCCAGCATGGCATCAATCGACTCCTGGCTGGTTACATCGAGTTCGACCGCAATGGCGCCCTGCCCGATCTCTTCGGCAGTTTTCCGCGCAACGTCGATCTGAATATCGGCAATGGCGACCTTGGCGCCCTCAGCCGCATAGCGTTCACAGACGGCGCGCCCGATACCGTTGGCGCCGCCGGTCACGATGGCAACCTTGCCTTCAAGCTTTCCCATATCGAAACGTCCTCTCTTGTGATTCGCAAAGTGTTCTTGAAATCAAATACGCCACAGGCCTATTGATGAGAAGCTTTTTACAAGCATCGGGCCAAGCATTCCAGTCGCAGGCAGGCTCCTATGCTTTCATAAGCCAGCATCTTGCCATCTGCGGCCAAAGCTGCGAGCGTCCCAAACGATTTCGATCCGGTTGAGAGAAGATTTATGAAAGAACTGAAGATTTCAGCGGCCGAGATGGTCGCAGCGGCGCGGGAGCGCATCGAGGAGATCGAGACGCAGGACGCCATTGCCTTGCTCGGCAATCCCGAAATTCAATTCGTCGATCTCAGGGACCCGCGCGAACGCGAACGGGTGGGCTTCATTCCCGGCAGCTATCATTGTCCACGCGGCATGCTCGAATTCTGGGTCGATCCGGCGAGTCCCTATTACAAGGAGATCTTCGGCCAGGACAAGAAATTCATATTCCATTGCGCATCCGGCTGGCGCTCTGCGTTGTCGGTCGCCATGCTCAAGGATATGGGTTTTGAGGCCGTCCATTTGAAAGATGGATTTACATCCTGGCTGTCAGCGCAAGGCCCGGTCGCTTTTCCCGAGAAGAAGGGTTGAAGGTCACAATTGCACCCACCCGTTTTCTTCTTCCACAACTGTAAGCCTGTCCGTTTGACAATTGCCGCTATCGCGCCAGGAGCGACTTCATTTTTATTTCGGGATCAGCCAAGGCTGCGGGGTCGGGATGGCCGCCGGCAGCGATGATCATTTCGGCGATGCGGATATCCTTGGCGACGGCGTTGCCCAGGCCGATACCGCTGGCCGCAAGCAGCCTGCCCTCACCGTCCAGATGAAAGATGATGAAATCACTGTCGCCAATCTGGCGTTTCACATGGGTGACGGCATCATTGGCAAGGCCCGCGACCTGCAATGTCAGATCATATTGATCCGACCAGAACCATGGCACCGCGCTGATCGCTTCGTCTGTTCCCAGCATGTTTTTGGCGACCAGATTGCCCTGGTCATGGGTATTGCGCCAGGATTCCAGCCGCACTCTGCGTCCGCCATAAATTTCCAGTGGAAAGGAGCAGCAATCGCCAGCGGCGAAAATCCCCGGCACCGAGGTCTCCAGCCTGTCATTGACGGCAATACCGTTATCCAAAGCAATGCCGGCTTTTTCAGCCAACGCGGTGACCGGTATGGCGCCGATACCGACAATGGCGAGGTCCGCCTCGATCCTGCGACCATCTGCCAGTTCCACGCTCACGCCGTCAGCGGATTCCGTCAGCGACGCAATCGCAGTTCCGCAAAGCAGATTGACGCCCTCGGCAATGTGCCGGTTTGACAGGGTAAGCGCAACGTCTTCCGGCACGCCGCGCATCAACACGCGCGGCTGGGTTTCGATGACTGTGACCACGGTCCCAGATTTGCGTGCGGTGGCGGCCAGTTCCAGACCGATGAAGCCTCCGCCGATAACGATCAGGCTCTTGCCTTCGCCCAGAGCGGCCCTGATCTTCATCGCATCGCCAAAGGTCCGCAACGTCAGGATTTTTTCAGATGTCGGCGAAATGCCCGGCAATTTCCTCGGGGTCGCGCCGGTTGAAATCAGCAGGCGGTCCCATTGGATCACTTGCCCGTCGGACAGAAGCAAGTTTCGGTTTTCGGTATTGATATGCTCTGCGGTGATGTCAGTCAGCAGCCTTATGCGGCTTTCCGCATACCGTTCGGCGCTCGCCACCGACTTGGCTTTCGGCTCCTCCAGCAAGGCGGATTTTGAAAGCGGCGGCCGTTCATAGGGCGGGTGCGATTCCGACCCGATCATGGTGATGTCACCTTCAAAGCCGTTTTCACGCAATGCGAAGGCTGCGCGCGCGCCGCATTCGCCTGCGCCCACAATGACGAAATGTTGTTGTTGTGCTTCCGCTGTCATCAAAGTACCCGAATTCGTTTCGACCCACCGCCGGTTTTGCCCGGCAGGCGGCGTTCTATTGGAGAAGAAACCGCGCTGCTGTGGCCGATTGACACCTGAAAATGTTCACGGCACAAGCCCTGAAGCGACGAATGTCGCATTTCTGCCGGCGTTTTTGCGAAGGGCCGGGACAATTGATGGAATTTGATCAAATAAAAACCGGGATTGCTTTCGACAATCCCGGTTTCAGCTTTTAAACCTGATGCTTACTTCATTTCACTTTTGATCTTGTCGATATCGGCAGTGGTCATTTCACCGATCGTCGTGACGACACCGTCCTTGATCTGCCAGAGGCGGAACGGACCGGTAATATCGCCATATTGGTCAAAGCTGACGGGACCGATGACGCCTTCATAGCGGATCGGCTTGCCATCCTTGATCAGTTGCAGCGCCTTGGCGAATTCTTCCTTGCCGGCATGAATGACTTCGCCATTCGGATCGACAACCTGGCGAACCGCATCGGGCAGTTTGGCCGCGTCCGGCCCGGCAAGCGCGATGGCCAGACCGACAATCGCACCGGCGTCATAGGAGCGGTCGGCAGCCGGATTTGACGGATCGATGCCCGAGAAATCCTTGTAGTTGGCCATGAAATATTCCGTCGATGCGCTTGGCGCAGTGCCGGAGGACGTGCCATAGGCTTCGTTGAGATATTCCTTGCCGACGCTGTCGATGAAATCCGGGCTGTTCATGCCGTCGTTCAGCAGGAATTTCTGCACGCCGCCCTGGGAAATCCACGAGCGCGCAATCGTTGCGCCATCCACCGGTGTCGAAACGAGATAGAGCGCATCCGGGCTTCCGGCCATGGCTGCGGTGACTTCCGACTGGTAGCTCGACTGTTTTTCGTTATAGGGCGTGACAGATACCACCTCGCCGCCCATGGCCGTGTAGGCGGCTGTGAATTCCTTGACCATGTTGACGCCGAAATCATTGTTGACATGGATGATGGCGAGCTTCTTCAGGCCCTGGTCGACCGCGAATTTGCCGGCCGCAACACCCTGCAAGGCATCCGATGTGATGGTGCGGAAGAAAATGCCGTTGGTCTTGCCGTCGCGGCCCAGCGCCGTCAATGTCGGCGAAGAGGATGCCGGCGAAACCTGAAGCACCTTGGCCGGACCGGTGACTGATGTCAGGATCGGGATTGAGACCGAGGAAATGATGCCGCCGATGATGGCCGGCACCTTTTTGACCTGGACCAGTTGCGTGGCGGCATCAACCGCCACATTGCCCTGGCTCTGGCTGTCGCGGGTGTCGGTCACCAGCTTGCAGCCGCCGACGCCGCCGGCATCATTGATATCGCGGAAGGCCATTTCGACCGATTTGGCGCCAGCCTGGCCATATTCGCCGGCAGGTCCGGTGAGTTCCATGACCATGCCGACCGTGACTTCGCAATCGGCGGCATTCGCCACCTGCATGGAGGCTGCCAGTGCCAGTGCGGATACCATTGTGAACAATGTGTTTTTCATTTTTCCCCTCATCATTTTACGCTCCATTGTGGCCTGGTGGTTGAGTGGCTTCCGGGTCCAGGTCTCCCCCGGCGCGATAGGCGGCATCAATCAGGATACCTTGTTGAGATTGTATTTGATGATCGAGCCGTGCCGACCGGCACGGTCCCGCTCAAGCGTGTAGACGTCGCCCTCGGGAACCTGCGACCGGGCCAGCACCGCATCAATGGCGCGCTTTTCGTCTGGCGTGAGGTCAAAGGTTCCGATCTTGATGTTGTTGCCCAGATGGGCGCGGTTGCGCGCGCCGATGATCACCGCGCCAACAGCCTGTCGATCCAGCATGGCACGACTGGCCACAGTTGCAATATCGACATCGTGATTGTCTGCTATGGCGCGCAGGACACCCAGCAATTCCTGAAACAGTTCCCAGCCGCCAAAATCATCGATGATCAACTTGTATTTGGTCAGCGAGCGGTTTTCCAATGGCTCACGCGGCTCGGGCTTGCCAAGCCATTTGTCGCTGATGAAGCCGCCGGCCACCGAACCGTAACAGAAAAGCCAGACATTGTTTTCGGCGGCAAGCTGCGCCATGCGCTTTTGCGGACGGGCGTCGATCAGGCTGTATTGCACCTGCATGCTGACCAGCGGTATGCCGGCATTGATGATTTCCAGCATGTGGTCTGTGTCGAAATTGGTAGCGCCGATGTTCAATAGTTTGCCCTCGCGGCGCAAGTCGTCAAGCCAGCCCAGGGCATCCAGATAGCCGGGAACATCATAATCCCACCAATGAAACTGCACCAAATCAAGGCAATCCATTTTCAGCCGCCGCAGCGATTGGTCGACAATGGCGTTGACATAATTGCGATCAAGCCGCGGCAGGGCTTCCAGATCAGGAACCAGCTTTGTCTGGACGCGGATTTTCTTGAGTGCTTCGGCTCCGTGGCGATTGGCATGGCGCTGGCGGAATTCACCGATCATCTCCTCGACGCCCGTATAGATATCGGCGCAATCAAAGGTGAAAATGCCCGCTGCACAAAAGGCTTCCAGATCGTCGATGGCCTGTTCGCGTTCGATCCGTCCGTGGCCGCCGGCCAATTGCCAGCCGCCGCGAATGATCCGCGAAATTGTATAGCCGGGACGCAATTCGATCGTGGGGATCTGGCTCATTGTTCCTTGCTCCCCGGCAACGGTACGGCCGTCACATCGGCATGGCTGAATTTGCGCTTGTTCAACCGGGTAATCTTCAGCCGGGACGGACAATGCGGATCGGGACAGGCCACTTCCGCATCGCTTGTCATCCAGTCATTGGGATGGGTGATGCGCTGCTTGGCAGGCAACAGAGGCAATATGGCCGATAGCGAATAGATGGAGAAGGACTGGCCGGGCGGCATAATCAATTGCTCGCCGTGCAATTCGAAATGATCACCGATTTGGCCGCAGAATATCCGCGCGCCGGGCGGCGCGACAATTTCCACCCGCAGATCGTAAAGCTCGAAGCTGTCATCGACCGGTTCGCTATCCCGCTCCATCTCAGTCCTCCTCGCGCCTGAACGTGATTTCACAAGCGCCGTTCTTGCGGATGACATTGCAGGCCCGGGCCAGTTCTTCCCGGTCTTCAGCCAGCACCTGCCCGACAACGCTGCCGGCAAACCAGCCGATCGGAAACAGCATCCGGGCGCCATGTCCGTAGAACAGGCCGATATCAAAAATCGGATCCGGATTGCCGCCCCACATGAAAGCAGGCACATAGGCCAGAACGATATCGCCGGCGAGCGGGTTCAAAGTGGCGTTTTCAGCCGGCAGCGGATTGGAAGCCACTGCGGGAGACAGATGGCCGGAGGGGACCGGGCAGGAAATTTCAGGACCCGTCCACATTGCGTGCAAAGCCGGCACCACACGGTTTTCCGACAGATAATCCCACAAGAATCTGGCGTTGGCGGGCGCCTTGGCGTCCAAAAGCCGCGCCTTGACATCAAGGCCGGACCGGGGTTCTGAAATGCGAATGATTTTTTCCGGCATGATTGTCCTCAGGCTGCGGTCTGTGCCGCTTTGATCTTGTTTTTGAGATAGGTGAACGGCCTGGAAATATCGGCGATCAGCGCCTGTCTTGCGGCTTCTCCGTCCCTGGCCTCCAGCGCGTCCACAATGCGGTGATGATATTGGGCGGTATCGACTTCGCCTGCCTCGGAAAAGGCATAGATGGCAGCCCGCGTGCACGGCCCGGATTGCAGCCACAGGCTCTCGATCATCGGTATCAGCACCGTCGATCCGCAGGACAGGTAGATTTCGAAATGGAAAGCCTGATTGAGCGTGACCTCACGGTCAACTTCATCGGGCCGCTTGGTGCGCCGCAACTCCTCCCACTCGCCGAGATAGCCGCGTATCGTTGCCAATTGCCGCGCATTCAGCCGGCTGGCGGCTTGCGAAATCGCCTCGCCTTCAATCAGGATGCGCACCCGCAGCAGATCGTCCAACCGTTCGACCGTAATCGGCGGCACCCGCACAGAACGATTTGGCAAGGCTTCCAGCGCCTTTTCGGTAATCAACCGGCCAAGCGCTTCGCGCACCGGCATGGTGCTTGTCACCAAAGCATCGGCAAGGCCGCGAATGGTCAGGACCTGGGCAGGCTCGAACAGGCCGCCGATCAAGGCGCGGCGCAATTCGGCATAGACGCGATCCTGCACCGTTTCCCGCCCGACGGGGGCAAGTTTTACTGATGCGGAATCGATCGGTTTTTCGTCTCTCTTCAGCATGGGACGGATCCAATTTGGCGACTTGCAGAAATCATTAAAGCGCATTAATGTGATCAATGCAAGTGTGATCACATATCAAACTTCTGGAGTTTTGATGACTGGATCCGAACAACCATCTGCAAGCCAAGCCATCCGCCGCGCCCGGTCCGGCACAGCGGTTCCGGTGCTGTCTGTCAGTCATGTCAGCAAGCAATTCGGCGGGCTGCGGGCCGTTGACGATGTGTCCTTTACCTTGAACTCCGGCGAAATTCTCGGCCTGATCGGACCCAATGGCGCAGGCAAGACAACGCTTTTCGATCTGGTGGCGGGAAGCGTTCAGCCGACCAGCGGCAATATTTCCATCAATGGCGTCGCAGTGGACCGGGAGCCGGCCCACAAGCGCATCTATCGCGGCCTGGGCCGCACTTTCCAGATCCCCCGGCCCTTCCCGGATCTTACGCTGATTGACAATGTCATGCTCGCCGGGCGCGACCAGGCCGGCGAACATTTGCTCGCAAATTTCCTTGCCCGCGGCAAAGTGGCGCGACAGGAAAAGGCGGCGCGCCAGAAGGCCATGGAACTGCTGGACCTGGTTACCCTGACCCGTCTGGCGGATGATCCGGCGAAAATTCTTTCAGGCGGCCAGCGCAAATTGCTGGAACTGGCACGGCTGATGATGGCTGATCCTGATATCATCCTGCTTGACGAACCGGCCGCAGGCGTCAATGCGACGCTGTTGGAAACCATTATCGACCGCATTCGCGAGATCAATGCCCGAGGCATTACCTTCCTTTTGATCGAGCATAATATCGACATGGTCACCCGGCTATGCCACCGCGTCCTCGTCATGGCGACCGGGCAGATATTATGCGAGGGCACGCCTGATGAAGTGGCGCGCGACCCGCGCGTCATCGAAGCCTATCTTGGAGGCGCGCAATGACCGACGCCATCCTGAAGGTGGAAAATCTGGTGGCGGGCTATGAGCCCGGCGTCCCCATCGTTCGCGGCGCGTCGATTCACGTTGCGCGCGGTGAAACCGTCATCGTCCTAGGCCCGAACGGCGCTGGAAAATCCAGCTTTATCAAAGCGATTGCCGGCCTGGTTCCAGTGGACTCCGGTAGCGTTATGCTTGACGGCGAGGATATCACCCGCGTACCGGCCCACATGATGGTGCGGCGCGGCCTGGCCTTTGTGCCGCAGACTGAAAATGTCTTCACCATGATGTCGGTTGAAGACAATCTCAGGCTTTCGGCAGCCATATTGCCAACCGCCAAGATTGCCGGGCGCATCTCTGAAATGTACGACATGTTTCCCGATCTCGTTCGCCAGCGCCGGCACATGGCGGGCAGCCTTTCGGGCGGCCAACGGCAGATGCTGGCCGTCGCCCGCGCCTTGATAGTCCGACCCAGGGTCTTGTTGCTGGATGAACCGTCGGCCGGCCTGTCGCCAAAATTCGTGTCGATGGTTTTTTCAAAGCTTGTGGAAATCCGCCAGACCGGACTGGCGATCGTTCTGGTGGAACAGAATGCCCGCGCAGCGCTGGCCATCGGCGACCGCGCTTATGTGCTGGTGGAAGGAAGACAGGCCCATGAAGGCCCCGCGGCCACGCTTGCCGATGATCCGCTGATCGGGGAACTCTATCTCGGCCAACGCCGCCAGCCTGACAACAAGGAGGCCAGACCATGAACCTGCAATTCATTGTGGACGGCCTGCTTTCGGGATCAATGATCGGGCTTGGCGCCATCGGCGTGACCTTGACCTATTCGATCCTGCGATTTTCCAATTTCGCCCATGGCGATTTCATGGCCTGGGGCGCTTATGCCACGTTGACGGTCGTGGGGCTTATTGGATCATTGTTTGGTTCGATGGCGCCGATCAAGCCATTTTCCTTCGGGTTGCCACTGATCATCGCCGCCATTATCGGCATGGCCCTTACCGGTATGCTGGCATTGCTTCTCGATACGATCCTGTTCAAGCGCCTGAGGGCGCGCGGCCAGTCCATTGTCGTGGTGATGGCCAGTTTCGGCGCGTCCATGGCGCTTCGAAGCCTGCTCGAATTCATCTTCACCTCGCGGCCCGCCTATTTCAGCAAGGCCATACAGATCGCCATGCCAATCGGTTTCGGCATCCGGATCACGCCGGACCAGATCGCGCTGCTGGCAACGACTGCCGTACTGGTCACACTGATGCACTTGCTGATGACACGTACGCAGACCGGCCGTTCGATGCAGGCCGTCAGCCAGAACCCCGTTTTGGCGCGGGTTGTCGGCGTCGATGTCGCAAGGGTGGTGCGGGTCACCTGGATCGTCGGCGGCGCGCTGGCCTGCGCCTCCGGCCTGATGGTGGGAATTCTCGTGCAGATCCGGCCGCTGATGGGGCTGGACATGCTGCTGCCGATGTTTGCCGCCGCCATTCTCGGCGGTATCGGCAGCATGCCGGGCGCCGTGCTCGGCGGCCTGATCATCGGCCTTGCGGAAGCCGCCACCGTGCAGTTGATCGGCGCCGAATGGCGGGCGGCCATTGCATTTCTCATTCTGATGGGTGTGTTGTTGCTCCGCCCCTCAGGCCTGTTCGGAGTGGCTGAACGATGATCGACCTTCTCGGCTATGGCGCATTCTTCCTGACCACGGCGCTTGTCTTCGCGCTGATCACCCTCGGGCTCAACCAGCAATGGGGCCTGACGGGTCTGTTCAATGTCGGGATCGCCGGTTTTGTCGCCATCGGCGCTTATACGTCGGCGATTCTGACCACGCCGCATCTGGCTGAACGCGTCGGCGGCTTTGACATGCCGGTCGCCGTCGGCTGGATTTTCGCCATGGTCCTGGCCGGACTTGCCGCAGCAATGGTCGGCTTTGCCACATTGCGATTGCGCGCCGATTATCTGGCCATCACCACATTCGGGGTGGCGGTGGTCGTCCACCTTGTCGCGCTGAATGCGCAGGCCCTGACAGGCGGGCCCTTTGGCGTCGGCTTCATTCCCAGGCCCTTTTCAGGGCTTGCCGAAACCCCCGTGCTCTTCAACCTTGCCAACCTCGCAATCGTCGCTGTCGTGCTGCTAGTGGCCTATCTCGCGCTCCAGCATCTTTCAAAGAGCCCATGGGGCCGCGTGTTGAAAGCCTTGCGGGAGGATGAAAGGGCTGCCGTCGCCCTGGGCAAGAACGCACGGCTCTACCGGGTGCAGGCTTTTGCGGTCGGCGGCGCGATCATGGGGCTGGCAGGCGCGATACAGGCCCATTTCACCGGCTTCATTGCGCCGGACAATTATATGCCCACCTTGACATTTCAGGTCTGGGCGATGTTGATGGTCGGAGGTTCGGGAAGCAATCGCGGCGCCATTTTGGGCAGCATCCTTGTCTGGGGAATCTGGGTCGGTTCGGGCAGTCTGACGGCGTCATTGTTTCCGACCGATCAGCAGGCGCGCGCCGCCTCGCTGCAAATCGTCGCCATCGGCGTCATGCTTTGCCTGATCTTGCTGTTACGGCCCGGCGGACTGATAGGGAGCCGCAAAGCCAGAAAGCCGGCGCCAGAACCGCTGCTTCCGCCTGCCACCTCCAGCAAGGCCGGACTTGATGCCGGCAATTGAAAACAGGAGCAAGCCGCCTACCCTGTGGCACGCCACCGCTTCACCCGCAGCACCGCGACCATCGCTGGAGGGCGAGACTTCGACAGATCTCGCCATCATCGGCGGCGGCTTTACCGGCCTGTCGACGGCGCTGCATGCGGCCGGCGCGGGGCAAAAGGTGGTCATGCTGGAAGCTCACGAGATTGCCTGGGGCGCAACAGGACGCAATGCCGGTTTTGTCGTACCCAATTTCGCCAAGATGGACCCGGATGACATTCTTCGACATCTGGGTGAAGATCAAGGCAACAGGCTTGTCGACTTCGCAGCCTCCAGCGCCGACCTCGTGTTCGAACTGATTTCCCGATACCGGATTGAATGCGACAGCCTGCAAAGCGGCTGGATCCAGCCGGCCCATTCATTGGCTGCCTATGAAAAGGTCAAATCCCGCGCCAATCAATGGGCAAAGCGCGGCAGACCGGTCCAAATACTCAACCGGGATGAGGTAGCGGCCCTGACCGGCGCACGCGGCTATGTCGGCGGCTGGATTGACCGGTCGGGCGGCATTCTCAATCCGGTCAGCTATGCGCGCGGACTGGCGGACGCCGCGGAAAATGCCGGATGCCGGATTTTTGAAACAAGTCCAGTGGTCTCCATGGCTCGGGCAGCGGGTGGCGAATGGATCCTTTCGACGCCAAAGGGCCAGGTAACGGCGAAAAAGGTCGTCATGGCGACCAATGCCTATGGCGGAAATCTCGACCCAAAACTGGCCCGGACCTATTTTCCCTTGCAGGTATTCCAGATTGCCACAGCCCCCCTGCCGGAAAGCGCCAGCGCTGGTCTGCTGCCGGCAAGGCAATGCGTTTCCGATACCAGGCGAAACCTGTTCACCTTCCGGTTTGACCGCCAAAACCGCCTGATTACCGGCGGCATGCCTGTGATTGCGGCCGGCGCGGAACATCGCGTTCCCGCCGCCATTCACCGGCGATTGGCGCGCATGCTTGACTTGAAGTCGCTGCCGCCAATCGAATTTTCCTGGTCGGGCATGGCCAGCGTCATGCCGGATTTCCTGCCAAGGCTGATCCCGCTCGCCCCCAATCTGCTCGCAGCCTTTGCCTGCAACGGCCGCGGCATCGCCATGTCGACGCGCATGGGACAATCGCTTGCCGAATGGTCAACCGGCACGCCAGTCGAGGATCTGCCGGTTCCGGCGCGACCCGGTGTTGTCCTGCCGCTGCATGGACTTCTCAGGCATGCGCCCAATTTTCTCTTGCCCTTCAGCATGATGCGAGATCGTTGGGATACTGCCAAGCCTTGAACAGTCCCATAGCTTGATTTTCAGATCACGAAATCACAGATGATTCCGCGTTATACTTTGCGTCGAATAGAATTGATTCATATGGCTGACCGGCTTGCAAAAGCCGCAATTCCTTTAATTTCCGCACAAAATCAATTGTCGAGTCCAA
Source organism: Rhizobiaceae bacterium (assembly GCA_041742335.1). Classification (GTDB taxonomy): domain Bacteria; phylum Pseudomonadota; class Alphaproteobacteria; order Rhizobiales; family Rhizobiaceae; genus Rhizobium_E. The sequence goes on along the minus strand of JBGSIT010000113.1, from coordinate 5,217 downwards.
GAATATATCCGATATCGTTTCCGATTATTCGAATCCAAGTCAATTTCAGTCTATTAATTTTACATTAGGCATCTTCATAATATTCTTTCTGCGGAGAATTCTGCTTAACCCAAGAAGCGTATCCTTTTGAGCATCGAATACATTCGAAGAGGAAGCATGGTGTCGCGTATTTTGAAAAGCGGAATTTTGGCTTTGATGGCCAGCGCAAGTCTCATGCAGGCCGCTCATGCTGGTGGATTTAACCGCGGCACAGCGGATACCGACATATTGTTCGATGTCGGCCGCAACATCATCCGCAGCAGCCTGACCGTGGTCTCCCCGACCGCAAAAATGGACCGTATCAACGGCACCCCTGTCTCCGGCTTCGATGCGAAGACTTATGTAGTTCCCTCCTTTGCCGCCAAGGTTACGCTCACGGATGACTTGGCTTGTGCAGCCACCTACACGACACCGTTTGGCGGCAACAGCAGTTACAAGCACCTTTCCATGGGTGGAGCGCCATTTGGATATGATCCCTTGTCGCCCTCGGGCTCCATCAGTCAAAAATTCACGGTCCAGGAATATGGGGCGACCTGTGCCTACGGCTTTGATGTCGGCAGAGGCAGGCTGAGCCTGCTTGGCGGGCTGTTCATGCAGGATCTGGAATTCAATCAAGTCATTCAGGCGCAGCTCGCCCCCCCGCCCGCCTTGCGCACGCCTTCCAATTTCTACCTTGAAGACAGATCCTATGGCTATCGGGTGGGCGTGGCCTATGAAATTCCCGAAATGGCCTTCCGCACACAGCTGATGTATCGATCCGGTGTCACCCACAACGCGACCGGGGACGTTTCGGTTGCTGCCAATGGCGCGATGATTGTGCCCTATGCAATCGGCACGGCGCCCTTTCCCCAAAGTGTCGAGTTCAAGGTGCAGACGGGCGTTGCGCCTGGTTGGCTCGTCTATGGCGGTGTAAAGTGGACCGATTGGAGTGTGTTCAAGTCAGTCAACTTCAATGCCGGGGTGCCATCATCGCTGAATTTCTTCTGGCGCGACGGCTGGACTGTCAACGCAGGCGTCGGACACAAGTTTACGGACAAGCTTTCGGGTACGGTCGGCGTTATCTGGGACAATGGAACATCAACCGGCTATGATCTGAATTCACTTGAAACATGGAGCATTGTTTCAGGCGTTTCCTACAAGGCGACCGATGCCATCGAGTTGCGCGCAGGGGCAGGATATTCCTTTATCTCTCCGGGCACCCAAAACTACTATGATAGCGGTTTGCCTGGCGTTTCGGTCTCACTGCCCAATGCAAAGCACCGGGCGGCAGGTCACGCCCTTTCAGGAAATCTGTCACTGCAGATCAGGTTCTAGACCGGCGACGCCAAGCCATCGCGACGGGGGATTTCCCGCCTGATTGCGCCATCCTGGCCTCAAGCGGCTGTTGCGGTTGCTGGTCGGCAGGCAAAAAGCCTAACGCCAGAATCGGGGCGCCTTGAGAAAGGCCTTCCAGCTCTTGGACGTCTTCCTGTCAGACAGCGCCATCTGCCGGTCATACCAGCCTAGCAGGTAGCCGACGGCGCGCTCCCGCCCGGGATGGGGCGCAAGCGCATCGAGGAAAATGCGGGCTGCGACGACATCATTGTGGGTCCCTAAAATGTCCTGCATGGCGGATACCGCCGACAGATAAGTGCGATACTGTTTGGGTCGGCCAAAGAGTCGGCCGAAAAATTCGGCGCCGTAGCGCAATTTCTTGAACCCTATTCGCAGTTCATGGCGGGCATCGTCGTCCAGGTCCGGCAATTTCTCACCGCGCTTTGTGACGTCCTTGTGAAGTTTCGCAAGCATGTCTGCGGCCAAGCGCCTGATCGGGCGGTTCAGTTTCTCGATGGCTTCATCGGGCAATTCCTTCCGCCAGTCGCGGTTGGTCAGGCATGCCCTCATATCCAGAACGAACAAGGTGACTTCCGGACCCTCAAACGCCGCCCAAGCCGCATTGCAGCTGGCAGCGCGAAGACCCTGCATTTCAGTAATAAAGGCATCAAGCGCTGCCGGGCAGCCGGGGGAAACCTGTGGTCCCTTCCGGGTCATTTCAATCAGCGCGTCGAAGGAGCGGGTCTCGGCCAGGATATTGGCAATCTGCTTGGCCCGTTGGCGCAAATCCCTGAACTGGTGTCGTTCCAGCACCTTGTCGAAAAGGCCGAGTGCGGCGCGCAGACGGCGCAATGCGACGCGAAGCTGATGGATGGATTCCGGATTTTCGCCCAGCCGGAACGGATCGAGATTGGCGCAGAAATGGTTCAGGCAGCTGGAGACGATGTCGATGATGACCGCTTCCAGATCGGATTTTCCATCCAGATTGACCGGCCCGGCCTTGACTGGCTCCAGCAGATTGCCATTTGCCAGTCGAAACCCTTTTTCCGCCTTGCTTGCGACATCCAGGCAAAGCGGATATTCGCTGGCCAATCGCCTGGCCAGTTTGATCAGGTCGCTTTCATTTCCACCCACCAATTCCAGTTCGACTTCGTGGATTTCAGAAATCCGGTCGCCGGCATGGATGCTGCCGTCGTCAAGCGCCACCTCAATCGTCGATCCATTTTCAATCACGCCGATTTGGCGGCTGATGCGCGTTTCAAATTGCCGCTGCAAGCCGGACTCGCCGATCAGCCCAGACAGGCGTTGCGTGGTTTCAGGCGCAAAAAGGCCGATGTCGGGCACAGTCTGTGTTGTCGCCACTTCTTCTTCGCTGCGCGAAAACAGGCCGTCTTCCGGCAGGCCTGGCATTTTCAAGCATTGGACAAGGCTGCCCTCGCCCTTGTTGCGGATCCTCAGGATCATGCCATTGTGGTCAAGCGCGTGGTCGGGCGTGTCAAAATAGGTGGAGTCGAGTTGCTTGGTGGCAAAGGGTTGCGCGCTTGCAAATTCAGGGGCGGATTGAATTGCGGCAAGACCGGCGCGACTTGTGCGGAATTTGATCTCTATTTCTTTTCCCTGCGTGATATCGGCGATTTCGTCGGCACGCGCGGATTTCGGTCGCTTTTTTCGGTTGCCGCCACTTTTCATGCAATTCCCTCAATAGGCTACGCTTTACTTGATGATGGCAAGCATAGACGTTTCCGCCCAAAATGGTATCCCGCCCGGTTTGAGAATATGCAGAGTGCAGGCGCCAAAATGGACGGCGACAGTCCCCGCTTGAAATTTCCATGGTGACAAACACGCCTTTTGCAGGCTGCAGGACCCGGCTAAGCGCGACACTTTGCGATGATGTCGCCGAGTATCGCGTCAAAGCGGGCCGCTTCCTCCAAGGTGTTGTAATGGACCATGGAAATGCGCAATGCGCCTGTTTCCATGGACAGGCCGAGGCGCTTCATCAGGCGCGGCGCAAACATGTGCCCGTCGCGAACGCCGACCCGCACTTTTCCCAGTTCGCCTGCAAGCTTTTGCGGCGTGATCCCGGGGATATTGAAGCAGATGGTCGGCACGCGGCCGTCAACTTCACTTTCATCCGAAATGCCATAGATGACGGCGTCATGGCGTTTCAGGATTGCCAGCAGGGCCTTTGACAAATCCGTTTCATAGCGTCTGATAGCGCCCATCGCCGCGACAATCGCCTGCCGGCGCGTATGCGTCCCCGCGGCAAGAAACCGTGCGCCCAGCGCTTCCAGATAATGGATTGCGGCATTCATGCCGGCAACATTTTCATAGGTGAAAGTGCCGACCTCGATCTTGTAGGGCGGCACATCGGGGATGAAATCCTCCTTGAATGTCGGCAACTTGACCAGCGCTTCGTAACGGCCCCAGAGAAAACCCATATGGGGCGAAAAGTTCTTGTAGCCGGAACAAACCAGATAATCGCAATTCCATGCCTGGACGTCGATCAGGCCATGCGGGCCAAAGTGAACACTGTCAACGAAAAACTCGGCGCCCGCACCATGGGCGATCCTGCCGACTTCGGCGACATCAACGATGGTGCCGATTGAATGGGCGGTTGCCGTGCAGGCGACCAGCCGCGTCCGGTTATTGACCAGCGGCGTCAGATCCTCCGCATAAAGCCGCCCGTCCGGACGCATGCGCCACCAAACGATCTTCGCTCCATCGGCCTCCAACGCCGTCCATGTGGAAATATTGGCATCGTGATCCATGTCGGTGACGACGATCTCGTTGCGTTCGTCCAGCAACTTGGCGATTCCGAGGCTGACAAGGCGTATGAAGGATGTCGCATTCATGCCGAAGGAAATTTCCGCCGGCCGGTTTGCATTCACCAGCAGCGCGACGCTTTCGCGCGCATCGGCAATGCTTTGGTCCACCCCCTGGCTATGCTGGTATTTTGCCATTCTCTGAACGTTGAAATCAACAAGGTGGTTGGCGACGGCATCCACGACCACCTGCGGCACCTGCGCACCGCCGGCATTGTCGAGAAAAATGAAATCACCGCTTTTGACCAGCGCCGGAAACATTTTCCGAAGTTCCTCGACCGGAAACTGAAAATCCTCCGATGCCGCGCCGGATGTATGTGCCATGTTCATTAAATTGCTGCCTCAGATTATTGCGCCCGGTAATTTGGGTATATGGCGACAGGACGCCATTGGCATCCCGGCTGACCATCGCTTTGCCGGCCAGTTTCTTTACATGAACACAGGATATTTTATATTTCAACTAAAATGGGTGATTTGTTTCTCACCGGGTTTTCTCCAACCCGCAGCACGCGCTTCTTCTTCAGAGCAGAACCAACGTTCGCCCTTGCGGAAGTTGATGATCGTTTGGTTATATGAGGGTTGTCCGGGCATGTGATAGATATGCTTTTCAGTATAGAGGCTTATATTCCCCTTGATTGTGCAACCGGCAACCTGGTTTGCAATCATGATAATCTGGTCATGACCCAATGCCGATAAAATAGCAATCACGAACAGGCCGCCTTTGGTTCTGGCCAGTAGCTTGGTGGCCCAAGTAGACCAAGAGTATTTTTTGGTCGGCAGGCGCGAATAATGCTCCGTAGACCATTTTGACGGCCTGGGTTGTATGGCTTTGTTATGTAGAAGTCGAAACTTGTTCATAAATACATGAAGACATCAAACATGTTTGTTTTCAAACCAGACTTGCTAGGCCCTGTTGACAAAGTATGGCAGCCAAATCTTTGTTGAAGCGATTGCCAGGAATGCGGCGAATGATGCGGCGGTTTTGTCGAAGCGGGTTGCGATGCGGCGGAACTGCTTGAGTTTGTTGAACATGCGCTCGATG
>JBGSIT010000112.1:0-51026 GCA_041742335.1 Rhizobiaceae bacterium | reverse complement strand
CAAGCGTCCGGTCTCCGGCGTGCAGCGAAACAGGTCTTCCGGACAAACGGGGTTTCCCCGGCAAACGCTGCTGGTCACGCGAAACGCGGAGCCAAAAAAACTATATAAAAGAAGGCGATGCGTTTCGCGTGGTCCTCCTTTAGCCCCATCAATCCGGAGCAGGTCTGCTTGCGGAACGTCCTTTTGCGTCTTCATAGCCGCGTCGCATTTCCAATCGGCATAAAGCGTGCGCCATTTTCGCCGCCGCGCGGGCTTGTTCCCGCGGGCGATCTATGATTGACCTTTATGGACTGCAACCATTTTCGAAGACGGAGGCTTCCATGGCCAGCAAAGCCCTGATTGTCATCGATGTGCAAAATGATTTCTGCCCCGGCGGCGCGCTTGCCGTCAGCGACGGCGACAAGATCCTGCCGCTGGTCAATTCGCTGATCGCCGGCTTCGAGCATGTCATCGTGACCCAGGACTGGCATCCGGCCGGCCATTCCAGCTTTGCTTCCAGCCATGCCGGCAAGAGCCCTTTTGAAACCGTCCCCATGCCCTATGGCGAGCAGACCTTGTGGCCGGACCATTGCATCCAGGGGACCCGCGGGGCCGAATTTCATTCCGGTCTGGAATGGACCAAGGCCGAACTTCTGATCCGCAAAGGCTTTCGCCGCGATATCGACAGCTATTCGGCCTTCTTCGAAAACGACCGGTCGACCTCGACCGGGCTGGCCGGCTATCTCAGGGATCGCGGCATCACCGCAGTGACCTTGTGCGGTCTGGCGACTGATTTCTGCGTCGCCTATTCGGCGCTCGACGCCCGCGCCCAGGGACTGGACACCACCGTCATGCTGGATGCCTGCCGCGCAATCGATCTTGGCGGCTCGCTTGCCGCCATGAAGGCAAACATGCTCAAGGCAGGCGTGAAGCTTGTTTAACCGCCCGGTCAGGAGTTTCTGATGGCAACCCACACAGATATCGCCCGGCGCGTCCATAACCATTCCTGGAAGCTCGATCCCATCGTGCGCAGCCTGCTGGACACCGATTTCTACAAGCTGCTGATGCTGCAGATGATCTGGAAACTGCATCCGGATGTCGATGTCACCTTCTCCCTGATCAACCGCACCAAAAGCGTCAGGCTGGCCGACGAAATCGACGAGACGGAATTGCGTGAGCAACTTGACCATGCGCGCGCCTTGCGATTTTCAAAGAAGGAAATCATCTGGCTGGCGGGTAACACCTTCTATGGCCGTCAACAGATTTTCGAGCCGGAATTCATTGCCTGGCTAACCAAATTCCAGCTGCCGGAATATCAACTCACCCGTCATGACGGGCAATATGAGTTGACCTTCTTCGGGCCCTGGACACAGACCACGATGTGGGAAATTCCGGCGCTGGCCATCATCAACGAATTGCGCTCGCGTTCGGCCATGAAGGGCATGGGGCAGTTCACGCTGGATGTGCTTTATGCCCGCGCCAAAGCCCGGATGTGGGACAAGGTCGAACAGTTGCGGCAATATCCCGGCCTGCGCATTTCCGATTTCGGCACCCGCAGGCGGCATTCCTTCCTGTGGCAACGCTGGTGCGTGCGCGCGCTGAAGGAAGGCATCGGCGAGGCTTTCACCGGGTCGTCAAACGTTCTTCTCGCCATGGACAGCGATCTGGAGGCCGTCGGCACCAATGCCCATGAATTGCCGATGGTGATGGCAGCACTTGCCAACAGCGATGCAGAACTGGCCTATGCGCCCTATCAGGTGCTTGAAGATTGGGAAAAGCTCTATGGCGGCAATTTGCTGATCGTGCTGCCGGATGCTTTCGGGACGACGGCGTTTTTGAAGAATGCGCCCGACTGGGTCGCCGACTGGACGGGTTTCCGGCCCGACAGCGCGCCGCCGATCGAGGGGGGAGAAAAGATCCTGAAATGGTGGAAGGAAAAGGGCCGCGACCCGAAAGAAAAGCTGCTGATCTTTTCCGACGCGCTCGATGTCAACACGATCATCGAAACCTTCAAGCATTTCGATGGCAGGGTAAGGATGAGCTTCGGCTGGGGCACCAACCTGACCAATGATTTCAGCGGTTGTGCGCCGGTCGACATCATGGGCCTGCACCCGATCTCGATCGTCTGCAAGGCAAGTTCGGCCAATGGTCGGCCCGCCGTCAAGCTTTCCGACAATCCGAAAAAGGCCACCGGAGACCCGGCCGAGGTCGAGCGTTACGCCAAGTTCTTCGGAACAGAGGATTTTACGGAAATCGAAGTCAAGGTCTGAATCGAGCTTGCTTAGCCGGCAAATAAATACACCGGTTTCATTTGCCTGAGAGATGAATGAATTCTGAAACAACCTGGTCATAGACCTGGCGTTTGAAGGCAACGATCAAGCCCGGCAGCTCCGCCATCGGCTTCCATTCCCATTGGTCGAATTCGGCCTGGTGGCCGCCAGGTGGCGGATTGATCTGGATCTCGCTGTCCTCGCCGTCAAACCGGAAGGCAAACCAGCGCTGCGTCTGGCCGCGAAATTTTCCCTTCAGGCCGATGCCGATCAGTTCCGCCGGCAGGTCGTAATTGATCCAGTCGGAAGCCTCTTCAAGCAGGGTCACCGACTTGATGCCGGTCTCTTCGTAAAGCTCGCGATAGGCAGCCGCCAGTGGGTTTTCGCCCTGATCAATGCCGCCTTGCGGCATCTGCCAGAGTTGCGGCGAGCCGTCATATTCGGAATTGCCGACCGGAATGCGCCGGCCGGTCCAGACCAGACCGTCGCGATTGAGCACCATCACGCCGACGCAAGGCCGGTAGGGCATGTCTTCAACTTTGCGACTCTTGCGCTTGGTCTTGCTCATCTCGATCCGATCAATTGGGAATAGAGGCCAGCGCCGAGACGCCAACGATCTCGATGCCCCTGCGGGGCGCTTCTTCGCTCCATTCACGCACCGCGTCAATGGTCTCGTCAAAGCCTGAGCCAACGCCGATGGCGGTGCCCTTGCGCATGGCGACCCGTTCCAGCTCGTCGAGCTTGGCAAAAATGGCGGCACGGTTGAGCTGGCCGTCCAGTTCGACATCGGCGAAGGCATGCGGCATGGAAAATACCTTCGACATGGTGCCCGACAGCGATTGCGCCGACGAGCCGTCGTCCAGAAACAACAGTCCCCGGCCCGCCAGGTCGCGCATCACCGGCTCCGCCGCATCGGCATCGGCCATGAACCGGCCGCCGAGATAGTTCATCACGCCGGTGTAATTGGTGATGCGGCCCAGCGCCTCATGCAGGCGCTCAAGGTTTTTCTCCGGCGCGGATTTGGACAGAAGCGTCATGGCGCCGGGATTGTTGGAAGGGTAGTCAAACGGCTCCATCGGCAATTGCAGCAGGATTTCATGGCCATTGCGCCGGGCCTCCTGCATCCATCGCTGCAGGCTGTTGCCGGTTGCGGCAAAGGCAAGCGTGATTTCTTCAGGCAATTGCTTGATCGCCCTCTGGGTGCCGGTCTGGCTCAAGCCAAGTCCGCCCACAACGATGGCAATGCGGGTGCCGCGCGCGCCGGACCAGGGCCGGGCATATTGGTCGACAGACCGCTCGCCGTCCGGGCCTATAATCGGCAGCCTCCCAAACGGGCTGTCTTCAAGCAGGTCGTCGTTGGGCAGGCTGGCGACGCGGCGATCCTGACCGTTATTGGCCTTGGCGTCAATGATGACGGGACCGTCGGTATCGCGCTTGAGCGGCGTGAACTTGGTAACAACGCTGCCGTCGTCCAAAGTTGTCTTTTCGACATTGGCCGCAGTCAGCGGCTTGGAACGATCCACCTGGTTGGCAGTCTTGTCGGCGTCGTCATCGGTCTGGACACCCGCCGGATCTGCCTTTGCGCCAGCGTCCCCGGTGGCGACCTCGATTTCGGGCTGCTTCTGCTTCAGATTGGACGGAGAATTCGCCGCCCAGAGCGACAGTCCGGCAACACCAACCACCGCAACGGCCAGCAGCAGCTTGCCCATGCCGAAGGGCGGGCGACCGGAAGGCTTGGCCTTCCTGTTGGCGCCCAGCGGAGAATGAAGATCAGTGCCCAAGGATGCCGCCTGCCTGCTTGCCCCCAAAACGGCCCGAACAAGATATGAAAGCGGGTCGATCAATTCGTATGGAAAAGACGCCCGGAAGATATCCGGGCGTCTGTTGAAACGCTGTTATTGCGCCACGATCTTGTTGGGATCGGGCGGGAAGGACGGATCCTTCTTGACGCCGCGAAGAAGGTCGAGCGCATAGTTCAGCTGAATGTCGTCCTTTGGTTCCGGCGGCACATAGGCGATGGATCCGGAGCCTTCATTGGTTTCGCTCTGGCCCTGGATATGGCCGCGCAAGGAGGATTCAGACGGTGCTTCGACCTTGCCCTGCAATTCGATCGGCAGGGGCTGCTCGACGGTGATATCGGGATGAATGCCAGTCCCCTGGATCGATTTGCCCGAGGGCGTATAGTAAAGCGCCGTCGTCAGGCGCAAAGCGCCATCCTGGCCCAGCGGTATGATCGTCTGGACCGAGCCCTTGCCGAAGGAACGGGTGCCGACAACAGTGGCGCGACGAAGATCCTGAAGCGCGCCGGCGACAATTTCCGAAGCCGAGGCCGAACCGCCATTGATCAGCACGATCAGCGGCTTGCCATCGGAAAGATCGCCTTCCGTGGCGCTGAAACGGCGCGTCTCGTTTTCGTTGCGCCCGCGCGTTGAGACAACTTCACCACGGTTGAGGAAGGCGTCGGAAACGTTGATGGCCTGATCGAGCAGACCGCCGGGATTGAGGCGCAGATCCAGCACGAAGCCCTTCAGCTTGTCGTTTGGAACATCAGCCTGGATCTTTTCCATGGCCCGCTTCAAATCGTCATAGGTCTTTTCGGTAAACGATATGACGCGGAGATAGCCGACATCGCCTTCAACCCGCCATTTGACGGCCTTGACCGCAATGATGTCGCGTTTGATGGTAATCTCGATCGGCTTGTCGGCACCCTTGCGCAGGATGGTCAGCTTGATGGGCGCGCCCACTTCGCCGCGCATCTTGTCAACCGCATCCTCAAGCTTGAGGCCGCGAACATCGGCGCCGTCGATCTTCGAGATCAGATCACCGGAAAGAACCCCGGCCTTGGCCGCCGGTGTGTCTTCGATCGGCGTGACCACCTTGACGAGATCGTCTTCCATGGTCACTTCGATGCCCAATCCGCCAAACTCGCCGCGCGTCTGGGTGCGCATGTCTTCTGCGTCCTTGGCATTCATGTAGCTGGAATGCGGATCAAGCGACGACAGCATGCCGTTGATGGCCGATTCGATAAGCTTGTCTTCAAGCGGCGGCGTCACATACTGGGCGCGCACTCTTTCAAAGACTTCGCCAAAAATTGACAATTCCTTATAGGTCGACGTACCGGCCGCCTGTGCGGGAATGCCTTTTGAATATACCAAGCTCATGGCTGACGCCCCCATAAGGGCGCCCAGGAGCACAAGTGAAGTTTTACGTATCATTGCGAGCCTTTCCGAGATCTTTGACGGACCACCATGGGATAGAATCAACTGGTTTACCGTCTTTTCGAAGTTCAATGTAGAGTGTTGGCCGCGAGGTTTCCAGCGCCAATGATGCGGCGCTGGCAACTCTTTTTTCGCCCATCTGGCCCAATGGCTCGCCAGAAACGACAAACTGCCCCTGATGGGCGATCGCTTTGTCCATCCCTGTCAGTACAAGGTGAAAACCGTCACCCATATTCATGATGATCATCTCGCCATAAGAGCGAAAAGGACCAGCAAAAACAATCCATCCGTCACCCGGCGCGGTTACCAGCGCGTTCGGGCCCGCCGAAAGGGTAAGGCCCTGCGTCGGATGACCGGCGCCGTCATCGTCACCGTAACGACGCAGCAATTCACCCGCAACCGGCAGGTCAAGCTGACCTTTCAACTCGGAAAAAGCATATGCGGGTGCAATGCGGTTTTTATCAGGCACACCGCTTTCAGCCAATTCCTTGGCCTCTTGGCGTTCCTCCGGGCTGAGACCGCGGCGGCGCAGCTCTTCCAGCCGCGCTGATTCGGCAGCGTCGCGGGCCGACTTGATATCGCGCTCCAGCGATACGATGAGGCCTTCGAGATCGGTGGCGCGCGAAGCCAGTTCCCCAGCACGGCGGCGCTCTTCTTCCAACGCCTTGGCGTTTTGCTGGCTGATGCGGTCATTTTCCACCATCAGCCGGTTCATTTTCAGTTCCTCCTCCAGGAGTGACGCCATGGTGGTTACGTAATTTTCCTTCTCTGCGACGATATCGCGATGCAGACCGGCAAGGGTCGCAAGGTCAGCGGCCAGCTTGTTCGTCTCCTTGCGGATCCCCGGAACCACTGCGCCCAACAGAATGGCGCTGCGCACGGATGAAAGGGCGTCATCGGGCGAAACCAGCAATGCAGGCGGCGGGTTGCGTCCCATACGCTGCAGGGCGGCCAATACTTCGGCCAGAACGCCGCGCCTTGACAGCAGCGAGGCCTTGGCAGCCGTCTCGCGCTCGGCAAGACTGGCCAGATTTTTCTCGTTGGTGCGGATCTTGCGCTCAAAATCCTGACGCCGTGCCGCTGAATCGACGATGGCGGCGCGCAGCACGGCGCGCGATTTTTCAATTTCGGCAATGCCGGCCTCGAGCGCGGCAGCCTTTTCCGTCGACTGGCTGATCGATTTGGCGATGTCCTTGAGTTCCGCTTCGGTGGCATTGCGCTTGACGACCAGGGGTTCGTTCTGTTCAACGCCGACGGTCCCAGTGTCCTGGGCAAAGGAATCCGGGCCTATGCAGGCCACGAGACCGACAACCAGCGCGGTGGCAAGCGAACGGCCCGCATGCCGGCACATCGTCGTCAGGCCCGACAAGGCATCTCCATTGCGCGTATCTTTAATAAGGCTCAAGGTTTCGCCCAACTCCCGGCACCGATGACTGCACAAACGCGTGGCCATGATCTGACTGTCTTTCCAGGCCCGCGCCTTTTGGCCCGGTCAATTGGATGGTCTGGTCCGATCCTAGACTGATTTGCGATTATGACCAAGTGGCGCAATCCGGCCAGCTTCATCAGACCCGGTGATAGGGGTGGCCAGACAGGATCGTGACCGCGCGATAAAGCTGCTCGGCCAGCAGGATGCGTGCGACCTGGTGCGGCCATGTCATTTTGCCGAGGCACAACAACAGATCGGCGCGGGCCTGCAAATCCGGATCATGACCATCAGGCCCGCCGATGGCGACCACCAGGTCACGTTTGCCGGCATCGCGCCACAGGCCAAGCTGTCGTGCAAAGGCAGATGAATCCAGCGCCTTGCCGCGCTCGTCCAGCACGACCACAATCGCGCCGTCCGGTACTGATTTTTCGATGAAAGCAGCTTCTTCGCGCTTGCGGCCTTCCGCAGTCTGCGCCCGGCTTTCGCCGGTTTCCATGACGCGGGAAAATTCAAGGCCGATGGCGGGGCCGGTTTTTGCAAACCGGTCCAGATAGCGTTCGGCAAGTTCCTTTTCCGGACCGGCCTTCAATTTGCCGATGGCGACCAGACCAACCCGCATGTTTTTCCCCGGCGGTCCGTTCAATCGCTCGAACCGGACGCAATCGTCAGGTCCGGCTCCAAAGAGAACCCGTTTTCAATTTCTGATGCCGCAGGCAAAAACCGGTTGGCAGCTTTTGCATTCGGCAAATTTTCCCTCACCGTCATCACCCTCCGGCGCCACGCCGGCCGGGCAAAGCCTAGTGAACGGTATTTTCATCCATGTCCGGCGCAGACCACATTTTTTCGATATTGTAGAATTCGCGGATTTCCGGGCGGAAGATATGGATGATGATATCACCGGTATCGAGCAATACCCAATCGCCAGCTTCCAGACCTTCGACGCGGCCATTGCCAAGGCCGGCATCCTTGAGATCTGAAATCAGGTGATCGGCAATCGCCATGACATGCCGATTCGATCGCCCGGACACAACGACCATGTAGTCCCCGAGAGCCGATTTTCCGGCGATATTGATGGTGGTGATGTTTTCTGCCTTTGAGTCCTCAAGGCTTGCGAGGACCAGCTCAAGCCCACGTTCGGCGGCTTTACTGCCACTTTCAGGGCTTTTCGAGAAAGCGCGCTTGGCGATTCCCTTGGTGTGTACTGTTGTCAGAGCTTTTCCTTTCTGATGTTGACAGAACAGCGCATTCCGGCCTGCTGTCAGTCAGCAGACACATCTATAATAGTCCTCAATTGCCGATCTTTCAAGCTGATCCTGTCGCGACGCGCGGCCCTTACGGCAACAAGCCCTGCAACAGCTTGGGGTTTTTGGTGCTGCCGACGCCGGCGGCCTCGCGGATGAAGAAACTCTTCAGTCCGGGCAGGCGCTCGACGACGCCAAGGCCGAAGTCGCGCATGATCCGGATCGGCACAACGTCATTGGAAAACAGCCGATTGAGGACATCGGTAGTCACGCCCATCCTGAATGTGTCAAAACGACGCCAGGATTGGTAGCGTTCGAGCACGCTTGCCAGGCCGATATCCAGGCCGACGCGGTCCGCGTCAACGATCGTCTCCGCAAGGGCTGCCACATCCTTGAAACCGAGATTGAGGCCCTGGCCGGAAATCGGGTGGATCCTGTGGGCGGCATCGCCTGCCAGCGCCAGGCGCGGCGCAATGAAGGACCGGGTCAATGTCAGGCCGAGCGGAAAGGCGTGGCGCGGCGCGACCACTTTCAGTTCGCCAAGCTTGTGGCCGAAGCGGCGAATCAGTTCTTCCTCGAACAGGAAATCATCGCCCTTGACCAGACGCTCCGCATCTTCGGTTCTCTCCGTCCATACCAGCGAGGAGCGATTGTTTTTCAGCGGCAGGATGGCGAATGGCCCTGAGGGCAGGAAATGCTCCTCGGCGGTTCCGCCATGCGGCCGTTCGTGCTCCACCGTCGTCACGATGCCGGATTGGCCATAATCCCAGGATATGGTCTTGATGCCGGCAATGTCCCTGAGCCTGGATTTCGCGCCGTCGCAGGCCACGAGCAGCCGCGCCCGCAAGGATTGGCCGGACGAGAGAATGATATCCACCCCGCCGTCATCGGGCTTGTAGTGTTCCACCTTCGTGGCATGGATGACATCGACGCCGAGGGCATTGGCGCGCTCAAGCAGTGGGCCGACCATGGCGGGATTGGGGACCATATAGGCGAAAGGCTCGCCATCGGCGACATTGCCGTCAAAGGTCAAAAACACCGGACGGACCGGATCGGAGGTTTTGGAATCGGTGATTTCCATGCGCAGGATGGGCTCTGCCTCGGGCAGGATTTCCTCCCAGACATCAAGCGCGCGCAGCATGTGGATGGCCGCAGCCGCAATGGCCGAGGCCCTGCCGTCGCGCGCCCAAGCCCCTATCGGCGCCGCATCGACGACGCTGACAGACAAGTTGGGCCGCGCCTTCTTGACTGCCACCGCAAGGGAAAGCCCGACATAACCGCCGCCTGCAACCACCACATCCAACATAACGGTCTCCCGAGATTTGAGCGGTTTGGAGCCGGCTGACCCGCTTCATCCGCTTTGCCGGCCCTACCCGGCCGCTTTAAAACACTATAGAAGAAGGCGTATAAATGAAAACACTTGATGAGAGACAATAATGTCGCGCCAGATGATCCAACCGACAACAACCCTGACCGGCATCAGCCAATTGCTGGCCTTCCTTGATCTGGAAAAAATAGAAGAGAACATCTATCGCGGCAGCAGCCCGAAAGTTGGTTGGCAGCGGGTCTTTGGCGGCTTGGTGATTTCCCAGGCGCTGGTTTCCGCCCAGCGTACCGTTGCGGCGGATCGACCGGTCCATTCGCTGCATGCCTATTTCATGCGGCCAGGCGACCCGGCAGTGCCCATCCTCTACGAGGTGGACCGCATCCGCGACGGCGGCAGCTTCACGACCAGGCGGGTTGTCGCCATCCAGCACGGCCAGGCGATCTTCTCCATGTCGGCTTCCTTCCAGCGCGACGAGGAAGGCTATGAACACCAGACCGACATGCCGGACGTTCCAGCGCCCGAAAGCCTGCCCAATGTCAACGAGATCTATACCGTCATACTGAAGGACGCGCCGGCCCATGTACTGGATTACTGGACAAGGGAAAGGCCGATTGAAATCCGGCCCGTCGTGCTCGACCATTATATCACCAGCAAAAAACTGCCCCCGGTCCAGCAGGTCTGGGTGCGCGCGGTGGGCCAGGTTCCGGATGACCGGGCCATCCAGTCGTCCATCCTGGCCTATATTTCCGACATGACGCTGCTGGACACCTCACTTTTTCCACATGGCGCTTCCGTATTCCATCGCGACATCCAGGCGGCCAGCCTTGACCATGCCATGTGGTTTCATCGCCCGGCAAAACTGGATGACTGGATGCTTTATAGCCAGGACAGCCCGGCCGCCACCGGCGGGCGCGGGCTTAGTCGCGGCAACCTCTATGACCGGCAGGGCCGCCTGATCGCCTCGACAGCGCAGGAAGGCCTGATTCGGAAAAAGGCAACTGCATAAAATATGTGCAACTGATTATTTATGACCATAATTTATGCGTTCATCTGTGAATCATGTGCCTCTTTTTCCAGCACTCCATTTTTATCCATTCATTTTCAATTGGTTAACCACCGCGTTCGAATCTGGCACGCCCCTTGAATGGAAAGGTCCAGTCGCTGACGGCTTTTTGCCGGATGCGGTGATCCACGGCGCATCGCGCCATGACACTTTCTAAGGATGGGACAGCAGATGAAAATAGTGATGGCCGTAATCAAGCCGTTCAAACTGGATGAGGTGCGAGAAGCTCTCACCTCAATCGGCATCCAGGGCCTGACCGTGACCGAAGTCAAAGGTTACGGACGCCAGAAGGGGCATACAGAAATCTATCGCGGCACGGAATATGCCGTGAATTTCCTTCCCAAGCTGAAGATCGAAATCGCTGTCGCCGGCGACATGGTTGACAAGGTGGTCTCCGCCATCGCGTCCACTGCCAAGACCGGCCAGATCGGCGACGGCAAGATCTTCGTCTACTCGATTGACCATGCCGTACGCATTCGTACCGGCGAAACAGATTCCGAAGCGCTTTAAGCCGCGGCCGATCAGGAGTTTCCAAATGTCTTCAAACTTTTTCGCAAAACATGCTGCCCGGGCCGGATTTGCCCTGACTGCCCTTGCCGCCCCGACCATTGCCTGGGCACAGGAAGCAGCACCAGAAGTTGCTGCCGCCGCCGCGCCGATACCGGACAAGGGCGATACTGCCTTCATGTTTCTCTGCACGATCCTCGTGCTGTTCATGCTGGTACCAGGCCTTGCCTTGTTTTATGGCGGCCTGATGCGCGCCAAAAACATGCTGTCGGTTCTCATGCAATGCACCGTCATCGGCGCCGTGATCATGCTGATCTGGGTGACAGTTGGCTATTCGCTGGCTTTCGGCGGGTCTGAAAGCGCCTATTTCGGCGGCTTTGCCAAAATGTTTCTCAAGGGTGTGACGGCTGACAGTACCTCGGCAACTTTCTCCGACGCAGTCATTCCGGAATATATCTTCATGCTGTTCCAGATGACCTTTGCGGCCATTACACCGGTCCTGATCATCGGCGCCTTTGCCGAGCGCATCAAGTTCTCTGCGGCCGTTTTGTTCTGTTCGCTCTGGGTCGTTTTTGTTTACTTCCCGATCGCTCACATGGTTTGGGATGGCAACGGCCTGCTCTTCAAGATTGGCGCGCTTGATTTCGCCGGTGGTACCGTCGTTCACATCAATGCCGGTGTTGCCGGCCTGATCGGCGCAATCATGGTTGGCAAGCGTACCGGCTTCGGCAAGGACATGATGGCTCCGCACTCCATGACCCTGACCCTGGTGGGCGCGGCCATGCTGTGGGTCGGCTGGTTCGGTTTCAACGCCGGCTCCAACCTGGAAGCTTCCGGCGGCGCGATGCTGGCAACAGTCAACACATTCGTCGCCACGGCAGCGGCCATCGTTTCATGGTCGCTGGTTGAAACCTTCACCCGCGGCAAGGCCTCGATGCTGGGCGCTGCCTCCGGCATGATCGCCGGTCTGGTTGCCGTCACACCGGCTGCCGGCATTGTCGGCCCGATGGGCGCCATCGTCATGGGTCTGCTGGTCTCGCCGTTGTGCTATTTCTTCGTATCTGTGGTCAAGGCCAAGTTCGGCTACGATGACAGCGCCGACGTCTTTGGCATCCACGGCATTGGCGGCATTTTCGGCGCCATCGCCACCGGCATCTTCGCCAGCGCCGGACTGGGCGGCATCGGCCTCGCTGAAGGCGTATCAATGGGCGGCCAGGTTGCCATCCAGGCAACCGCCGTCGCAATCACGCTGTTGTGGACCGGTATCGGCTCGATCATCCTCTACAAGGTCACCGATCTTATCGTCGGCCTGCGTGTCACCGTGGAAGCCGAGCGCGAAGGTCTCGACCTCGCCTCCCACGGCGAAGCCGCCTATCACAACTGATCAAGATCGCGTCGCAGCACATGCTGCGGCGCTTATCCTCCCGTCGTGGCAGATGCGTTCATTTGCCACTTTTGGCCCGAACCCCGGTTCGGGCCTTTTTTTGCCCGCCAACAAATGCGGTCGCTGATAAATTGACGTCCAGTCCTAGCCAATTCGCCATGGTTAACACCGCTTTAACGCTTCTGCAGTTAGGTTCGGTGACAATACGCCCCTGACTTGTTCAAGCCGGGGGCCGGTCCTAATTCAACTGGCAGGCTCAATCCCATGGCAAGAAGCAATCCGGCAATCTTTGAAGGCCGCTTCACCCTGACTTCCTTTGCGGTTCGACAAGCCAAGGCGCTGGCCGGGCTTGGCATTCTGCTGTCGCTGGCTTTGGCCGTGGTGGCTCTGTCCACCTGGAACATTGCCGATCCAAGCCTGTCCTACGCCACCGCCAATCCGCCGACCAACCTGCTCGGCCGCGGCGGCGCGTTGTTTGCCGATCTGATGATGCAATTCTTTGGCCTTGCCGCCGTCATCGCACTGCTGCCGATTCTCGGTTGGGCCCTGATTCTGGTGCTCAACCGCCCCGTATACCGGATCACCAGCCGGATCGCCGCCTGGTTTGGCGGCTCGACTTTGGCATCGGCCGCGCTGGCCTGTCTGCCCGCGCCTCCCACCTGGCCGCTGCCCAATGGAATCGGCGGCGTTTTCGGCGACATGATTCTCAAATTTCCCGCACTTTTCATCGGCGCCTATCCCAGCGGCACGGCAGCGGCCGCAATCGGCACAATCCTGACCATGCCGACCCTGTGGTTGATGGCCTATTCCGCAAATCTTGTCAGCCGCGACATGCCGCCTGTTGTTGAAAAGCCCGCCAAGCCTGCGGCCAGCCAGACACGACCTGCGGTCGAAGAGGATGACAGTGAAGACGATGAATCCCGCCTTTCGGTTCTGATGGGCGCCGTGGCCCATAATTGGTACACGATCGGCGCCCGCCTGCGCCGCTTGACAGGCATGAACGCCAGGCGGAAAGTCGAGCATGGCTTTGACGAACCCTATGATCTCAATGACGAGGAATTCGGCCTGCTGAATGAGCCCGGCATCCGCATTGAACCTTCATTGTCAGAAGATGGTCGCACCGAGCGAACCGGTCGGCAGATGGTTTCGCCGCCTTCATTGCATTCCGACCATTTTGACGACGATGACAGCGACGACCTGCCGGCTGGCATCTTGCCCGACATCGACGAGGGCGCCAATGATTGGTCGATCAAGCCCGAACCAAAGACCCAGGCCGCAGGCCGCCATGTCGAGCCGGTCACAGTCACGCCGGCCGCTGCCCGTCCGCTGCCGCGCCCCCAGAGCGAACGCCAGCCGGCAATGCGCAACAA
Organism: Rhizobiaceae bacterium; assembly: GCA_041742335.1. Taxonomy (GTDB): domain Bacteria; phylum Pseudomonadota; class Alphaproteobacteria; order Rhizobiales; family Rhizobiaceae; genus Rhizobium_E. The sequence continues at coordinate 37,238 of JBGSIT010000112.1, read as the reverse complement.
GGGCCAGTTCACCCTGCCTGATACCGCATTGATGGCCGAACCGATAAGCATTGCCAAGGATGCCAGCCTCAGCAAGGAGCAGCTTGAGCAAAACGCCCGGATGCTGGAAGGCGTGCTGGAGGATTTCGGGGTCAAGGGCAACATCATCCATGTTCGACCCGGCCCGGTTGTCACCCTTTACGAACTTGAACCGGCCCCCGGCATCAAATCATCGCGCGTCATCGGCCTGGCCGATGATATTGCCCGTTCGATGAGCGCCATTGCTGCCCGCGTCGCCGTTGTGCCGGGCCGCAACGCCATCGGCATCGAACTTCCCAACCGCATCCGCGAAACCGTGTTCCTGCGCGAAATGATCGAGAGCCGCGATTTTGGCGGCTCCAAGGGCAAGCTGGCCCTGACGCTGGGCAAGAATATCGGCGGCGAACCGGTGATTGCCGATCTCGCCAAGATGCCGCATCTGCTGGTGGCCGGCACCACCGGCTCGGGCAAGTCCGTGGCGATCAACACCATGATACTCTCGCTGCTCTACCGGCTTTCACCCGAACAATGCCGCCTGATCATGATCGATCCGAAAATGCTGGAACTTTCGGTTTACGACGGCATTCCGCATCTGCTTTCGCCGGTTGTGACGGACCCGAAAAAGGCCGTTGTCGCGCTCAAGTGGACGGTGCGCGAAATGGAAGAACGCTACAAGAAGATGTCCAAGATCGGCGTGCGCAATATCGACGGCTTCAACAGCCGCGTCGAGCAGGCGCTTGCCAAGGGCGAGGCCATCACCCGCACCGTCCAGACCGGCTTTGACCGCCACACCGGCGAAGCGATGTATGAGACCGAAGAATTCGATCTGAAGGCAATGCCCTATATCGTCGTGATCATCGACGAAATGGCGGATTTGATGATGGTCGCCGGCAAGGATATTGAAGGCGCCGTCCAGCGTCTGGCGCAAATGGCGCGCGCGGCCGGCATTCATGTCATCATGGCCACCCAGCGCCCTTCTGTCGATGTCATCACCGGCACGATCAAGGCCAATTTCCCGACGCGTATTTCCTTCCAGGTGACATCCAAGATCGACAGCCGCACCATTCTCGGCGAGCAAGGCGCAGAGCAACTTCTGGGCATGGGCGACATGCTCTACATGGCTGGCGGCGGACGCATCCAGCGCGTGCACGGCCCCTTCGTCTCCGATGTTGAAGTCGAGGATGTGGTCGCCTATCTCAAGACCCAGGGCGTGCCTCAATATCTCGATGCCGTCACAACCGAAGACGATGAAGACGAAGAAGGCGGCGGTGGCGGCGGACCGGCTGGCACCTCGGCCATGGCGGATTCCGATGACCCCTATGACCAGGCTGTTGCGGTGGTGCTGCGCGACGGCAAGGCATCGACGTCTTATATCCAGCGCCGCCTTGGCATCGGCTACAATCGCGCCGCTTCCATCATCGAAAGGATGGAGAACGAAGGGATTGTCGGACCGGCCAACCATGCCGGCAAGCGTGAAATCCTCGTGCCGACGGAAGACGACATCCTTGAACGCTGAAGCCGGGACAAGGACGAAACACCGCAGGCCCGAGACAAGCCTTGCCGCCTAGATTGGCCAATATGACGCGGCCGCCAACAGGCGCCCGGCGCCCGATTGCCTTGAAGGCGCCGCAGTTTTCGGCCAAGGCCATGAGCCAAAGGAGAATGACATGAACCTCATACGCCTGAGCAAAAACGGCTCGACGCACAAGGCCTCCCGCCGCCGCCTCATCAGCGGCTTTTTGGCGATTGGCCTGGCCTCGGCTGTTGCATCATCGGTCTTTGCCGCCCCGAAATTTCAGGAAGCCCAGAAGATCGCCGACCACTTCGCCTCGATCAAGACTATGACTGGCGAATTCGTTCAATTCGGCCCGCGCGGCGAACAGACCGGCGGAAAATTCTTCATCGAGCGCCCCGGCAAGATCCGCTTCAATTACGAGGACCCCTCGCCCATGCGGGTCATCGCCGATGGCAGGTCCGTCATAATTGGCAACAGAAAGCTCAATACCTGGCAGCTTTATCCCTTGTCCAAGACGCCGCTGGCCTTGCTGCTCAGCGAAACCATTGACCTCAACGGCAAGATGGTCCGCAATGTCAAGGAAGACCCGGACCTGACGACCATCGTGCTGGGCGACAAATCCATATTCGGCGACAGCACGATTACCATGATGTTCGATCCCGCCAGCTTTGACCTGCGCCAATGGACGATCACCGATGCACAGGGCAAGGATACCTCGGTGATGATTTTCAACGTCAAGACCGGCGTCGGTTTCGACAATAATGTTTTCGAAATTCCCTATGACAAGGTCAATTCGCGCCGAAAGAGCACGCGTTGATCCTGCCGCCTGTGGAGAAGGACCGGTTTTTGACCGGTTCGCGATTTTGTGCTGCCAAGCCCTTGGCAAATTGCTAAGACAGTCCGCATTGCAGGACAAACTCAAGGGCTTGGTTCAATGACGTTCAAGATTGCCACGTGGAATATCAATTCCGTTCGCCTCCGCATGCCGCTGGTCGAGAAATTTCTCGCGCTGCACCAGCCAGACATTCTGTGCCTTCAGGAAACCAAATGTCCCAATGACCAGTTTCCTTCCTCGCCGCTGACGGCCATGGGCTATGAGCATATCGAAGTGCACGGCCAGAAGGGCTACCACGGTGTGGCGATCCTTTCGCGCCTGCCGCTTGCAGCCGTCGACCGGCGCGATTATTGCGCCGTCGGCGATTCACGGCATATTTCCGCTCGCATCGACTACCGCGGAAAAGCCATCCGGATACACAATTTTTATGTACCGGCGGGCGGCGACGAACCGGATCGCGCCATCAACAAGAAATTCGGCCACAAGCTGGACTTCATCGAAGAAATGAAAATGCTCGATGCCGAGGCGGAAAGCGGCGTTTCCTCGATGCTGATGGGCGATCTCAACATAGCGCCGCTGGAGCATGACGTCTGGTCGCACAAGCAACTTTTGAAGATCGTCAGCCATACGCCTGCTGAAACGGAAGGTTTGACTGAAGTTATCCGCCGGGGTAAATGGATTGATCTCATGCGCCAGCATGTACCTGAGCCAGAAAAGCTGTATACTTGGTGGAGTTACCGGTCCCCTGACTGGGCGATATCTGATCGTGGTCGACGTTTGGACCACATCTGGTCTTCGGCTGATCTGGGACCGAATTTGAAAAACATTAATATATTGAAGGAAGCACGTGGCTGGGAAAAGCCATCCGACCATGTGCCTGTTATTGCGGAGTTGGATTTTTAACAAAGGAGGCGCGTCGATGTTGACGGGCAGAATAGACGATTTTCAGAACGGAAAAATTTTTGGCTGGGCTTTCAATACTGACAATGAAGATGAACACCTGCTGATCCGGATCAGTTTCGGCTCGCAGGTGATCGCCAGCGGCGTCGCAAACCAGAACCGCCCCGATTTGCCCGATGCCGGGATTGGCAAAGGCGACCACGCCTTTGAAATCTCGGTGCCGCCGCATATTGTCTCCCTCAAGGGGCTGGTAGGCATGGCCCAATCCAGCCGCCACGGCGACTCGGTATTGCCCATCGCGTCAAATGATGAGCGGCATCTGGACGAACTTTTCCAGGTCTTCGCAGACCGTTACGACGAAGCGCTGCGAATCATGAAAGACGAGCTGGATCGACTCGGCGAGGAGAACCAGTCCCTGCGCGAAAGCGCCAAGCATGCCGTGACCGATCTTCCGGCCGACATCGAAAGGCGCCTGATTGCGCTTGAGCATCGGATGGAAACATCGGAAGTGTTCTTTGTCCGTATAGACGAGATGATGCAAGAGCAGATAAAGGCGGGCAGGAAGCGCAGCGGCAGGCGATTGTTCGGCCTGTTTGGAGGCCGGTCCGGCAATTTATGAATATCCTCTTCGCGCACCAGTATTTTCCGGGCCAGTTTGACCGTCTGGCCCGCCATCTGCTGTCTACGGGCGATCATCAGGTCAAGGCATTTTCCATCACCAGCAAGGATGGTCGCGACAGCCCTTCCATTGACGGCGTGGAAATAATTCCGTTTGGCGGCGAGGTCGTCACCGACCGCCCCCCCGACCACGTCCTGAACGGCACGGAAGATTTCATCCGGCACGCCGCAAGTCTGGCGCTTGCGGCTGAAAAGCTGAAGCAGGGCGGCTGGTATCCCGACCTGATCCATGTCCATACCGGCTGGGGCGTCGGCGCGTTTTTGCAGGATGTCTTTCCGCGCGCCAGATTTATCAAATATTGCGAATGGTTTTACCAAAACCAAGGATCCGATGCTGGTTTTCTCGATCAGGATCGGCCCATAGAGGCCAGGATCATGACCTCGTTGCTCAATCTGCCCATCCTTGCGGAATTGGGCCGGGCGGACCGGATGATCGCCCCGACTGCATGGCAGCGCAGCCAATTTCCGCCATGGCTGCAACCCTGCATCGATATCGTGCCCGACGGTATCGACATGGAGGCATTTGCGCCTGATGGCGCCGCCTGCTTCACACTCAAGGATGGCCCCATTTTGCGGGCCGGCGACCGCATCGTCACCTATGTCGCCCGGGGAGCCGATCCCTATCGCGGATTTTCCCAATTCATCGCAGCACTTGAGGCGTTGCAGCAACGCGACCCGAAGGTCGAAGCGCTGATCGCCGGTGACCGGAAAGTCTATTATGGCGCCGGTGCCGGAACCGAGAGCCATTTCCACGATGTCATGCGGACAGCGCGGCTCGATCCGGCGCGAACGCATTTTCTCGGCCGTATCGACACCCAGGCCTATATCAAACTATTGCAGGTCTCCGCAGTGCATGTCTACCTGACGGTTCCCTTTGTTCTGTCCTGGTCGATGCTGGAAGCCATGGCGACCGGGTGCCTGGTCATTGGTTCGGACACGCAACCGGTGACCGAGTTCATCACCGATCAGCACAATGGCAGGCTTTGCAACTTCTTCGACAGCGTCCGCCTCGCCGAATTGATTAAGCAGGCGCTGGACAGCCGGCAGGCGTTGTCGTCGCTGCGCGCAAAGGCGCGCGAGACAATCCGGCAACGATGGTCACTGGAAACGGCGATCAGCAGGCATATGTCCGTCATGCAATCGGCTTTGACCGACCATCAGGCGGATTGATAGATCTGAAGCATCGCGTCAAGCAGGTTTGCGATGCGCGGCACGCTTGCAACCTGGTGCCGGGTTGCGACAGACGGCTCGGCGATGACCCGTTGCATCGCATCGGCAAGGGCTGCCGGATCGCTGCGTTCGGCCAGCAAGCCGGTCGAATGGCGCGCCAGGATTTCCGGCGCTGCGCCATGCGGGTATGAAATGACAAGCTTCTGGTTGGCCAGCGCTTCATAAATCACCAGCGGCGCGTTTTCCCACCACAGGGATGGAAAGACAACGACGTCGACCCTTCGCATTTTTTCAGCAATCTCGTTGGTTTCATATTTGCCCGAAAAGACCAGGCGATTGCCGAGGCGCGCGCTGGCGCGCTTGATCTTCTTGTCCATGGCCTTGTCTTCATAAAGCTGGGAGCCGTGGACATGCAGCAGAAAACCGGTCACGCCGGCCGCCTCCAAAATTCCGGCAGCTTCAAGCAGGTCGCCCAGCCCCTTGACGGTGGAAATATTGCCGAAATAGCCGAAAACCGGAATCCTCGGCAGCGGCCTGTCCGGATTTGCGACCGGCAGCGGCGGGCCCGCGCCGACATAACCATTTTCAACTATGTCGATCGGCGGGCAATTGCGAAGTCCACGCTCGAATTTGTCCTTGAGAAAGGCGGAAGGCGAAATCACCCGGTCGACCAATGACAATGCCCGGTTCACGTCAAGTTCGCGCATGACGAAATCCGCAGCCGAACGCTCGGGAAAACAGTTCATGCATTCAATTTGCGAGGGACCTTCGCAGCGCTGCTTTGTTTCATGCTTGTAGAGTTGACCATTATTGGCGCAAATCAGGTAATAATCATGCAATGTCAGAATGATACGGACTTTTGGCAGGACAGACCGGATGACAAGAAACACCTCAAGGCCGAAATTCAGGATGTGGTGTACATGGATGACATCCGGCCGGATCTTTTCGAGATAGAAGCGGAATTCCCGCAATGCGCCGTAATGATCATCCTGTTCCAGGCTGAAGCGGCGAAAATCATCAAAAAAGATTGCCGCTTCCCGGTGGTCATCCGTCAGCGCGATCATCTGGGTTCCAGGATTGGCCTGGCGCTGCGTCGTATCAAGAGCGCCCAGAAACCAACTGTCCAGTCCGCGCGCCATCGCCTCATGGTGGAGCGCAAGCGCCACGATTTCCGTGCCTCCGGGATGGAAGGACGGATGATTATGGGCAAGTTGCAATATCCGCAAGCCGCTGTTCATCGGTTGATTTTCGCCTGTTTCATGCCAGCACCAGATCCTGGAACCACGGACCCGCGCCGCCGCGCCAGCGACCGGCATGGATTTCCGGCACCCGCCCTGTAGCGGTTGCGACCAAATCGACAAAGGCGGATTGCTGAAAGGCGACGGCCGCCAGCGGCGGATATCCGGCGACATGCCATTGCGTGGCATCGCCGGGATCGGGGAGCGAAAAATCAAGATGCGGATGTTTGGCCAGCCGCTCCGGCGCCGCGCCTTCAAACAGATAGGCGGTGGCAAAGATACGGCCTTGCGGTTTTGTGACCCGCGCCAATTGCTTGAGATAGCTTTCTATATCGCCGCGATCAAGATGGGTGAAAATCGATGTCAAAATGGCAAGATCGATGCTCGCATCAGCAATCGGAAAATCGAAATCCGCTACATGGATCTGGCCCTCCGGTCGATAAAGCGGATTGAAGAGATCAACCCAGTGAAAGGAGAAATGCGGGAAATTTTCGCCATAGGCTTTGCGACACCAGGCGATGCCTTCGGGCACCGGGTCAAACCCCACATACCGGCCCCGTTCCGGGTCAAGATAACAGGCAAGACCGGCGGCCATCCTGCCGATGCCGCAGCCGACATCAAGCACGGTGCCATCGGGCTTCAGCCCGCCCTGATTGGCGAAATAGGCCAGAAATTCGGCCGAAATTGTCAAATAGTTGCCGTCGCCGACAAAGATGTCGCCGGGATCCGGAATGGCGATTTTTCCCGAGCCCAGATCCTGAAGTGCGCTTGCCAGCCTTTCAGTATGCATTGGCGTCCTCGCTGAAATCAGCCAACGCCATGATATCTTCAATCCGAGCCGACCATCTGCTGGTATGCAGCGCGCGATTATAGGCTGTTGAACCGCTTTCCGTCTGCTGGTCGTTGCGCCCCATGCTCTGTCGTTCGTAGTGCCACAGATATGCGGATGGCAGATAAAGGCACTGACCGCCCTTTTCAGCCAGTTTCAGGCACAGGTCGCTGTCCTCATAATCGCCAACCACATAATCGGTCGTAAAGCCGCCAACATCAAGAAAATGGTGTTTTTTCAGCACCATGAGGGCGCCGGTTACCGCCGGAACACACCGTTCGACATTGGCGGCAGGAAAGCCCGCGCCATATCCCTTGTAGTAATGCATGTTCTGCCATTCACCGCTTTTCATCTTGAAAAAATACATGCCGGCATGTTGCAGCGTCCGGTCGGCATAAAGCAGCTTCGGGCCGACAACTGAAAATTCGGGCAGCTTGTCGAGGCAATCAACACATTTTTCAAGCCAGCCCGGGCCGTCGGGCACGACATCGGAATTCATCAGCACCAATGTCTCGCCATGAGCGACGGAAGCGCCGAAATTATTGGCCAGCGAATAGCCGCCGTTTCGTTCCAGCACAACCAGCCTGACAGCGAGATCCGTGAGGTAAGGTGTGCCCCCGAGGATGAAATTGACCCGCCCCTCGCGCTCCGGATCATCAAGCACATAGATAATCTCGCAGGTCGCACGAATGCAGGGATCGGTGGCAAAGGCCATGATCTGTGACCGGATGAATCCGATTTCCCGGTAGAGCGGGATCAAAACCGAAGTCTTGCGGGTGGAAACGGTGCCGTGATCGAAAATACGGGAAATGGCTTGACGCTTGTTGATCGCCTCGTTGATTTCGGCCAAAGCCGGCAGGTAGCTTTTTGCCAAACCGCCGGCTTGCAGGCACCCCGCATGAATGGTTGACAGGATGGTCTGGCGTTGGGCGAGGCTTTCCGCAGACCCCATATCGGCCCGTGCAAGATGCATTTCCCCATTGTCGAGCAGAATCGTGATTGCCGGATTATTTAGCCAGCCGGCGCCTTCCAGTCGCGGCAGAAAGGCGCAAAAGCAGGTGGCCAGCCGGTTCTCAGTTCCGGTTGCCACCATGGCCTGAAAGCAGGTCCAGCTTTCATCGAGCAGCGGATTGGCAAGACTGTGATCAGCAATGACAGCACATTGAAAGAGACGGTCCGGATCAACAAACCAGCCGGTGATGAAAAGACCGGTTTTCAGGCTGACGCAATGCTCAACGGAAAAAGCAAAGCCGGCTAAAGGTATATGAACCGGCTGATATCCTTCGCCGCGCATCCGCTCTAACACCCTTAAATTTTCAACTGTCTTGCCAGTGGCAAAGCGGGCGAGAATGGAGGGCGCATCCAGCATGCAGCCGCCGTTGGATTGAAACAAAGCGGCCATGTCCTCGATAAATTTGAACCGCATGTCCAGTTGAAAAATGCGGCCGTCATCTATCAGCAGCATGACGCCTTCCCGTTGGACCGGTTCCAAAAATCGAACCACGGCATGGGCGACCGCATGATCAATCGACGCCAGCGACCCCAAAGTGCCAAGCACCGCGCCCGCGGCAACACGGTCAGAAATCACGGCGACCATGGCGCCTTCTTTCGGCACGACCCGGCTTGCCAAAGTGACAACGGCATCAGCCATTCCCGCAATGACCAAAATTTCGCCGGAGGCGCGGGGCAACTGCGTTGATGAAATGAATTGGTCAAGCAGGTCGGCAAAGCGCGGATCGGACTTCAGCCCGAAATGATGGGCGACATGGCCCAGCAGCGTCGCCATGATCGACGCTTGCTCTGACTTTGACAGCCGCGCCGCACTGCACAGATCCGCAAATTGTTCACAGACCATAGTGGCGAGATCCAAGCCGCTTTCTGAAAGACGAAGACTATATCCGCTTTTGATTGTTGCCGGAAACTGGGCAAAGTGCAGCACACAACCACCGACCGCCGATTCGAGAACGCGGACGGGTTCCTTGCCGTCGATGTATATATCCAGGCCGGCGTTTTCCAGCGAGCGGCCTGCCACCATGATGACGCTGTCTGCAATAAGGCAGGCAGCGCAGAGCTTGGCTTCAGTCGAAAAATCGTCCACCCTCATTGTTCCCTGAAGGCTTTTGAGAAGCTTTTCCTGACCGGCTCCAGAAGATAGGCCAATGCGCTGCGATTGCCGTTGATGATGAAGACCTCGGCGGACATGCCGGGATAGAGAAAGAGATTGGGTTGCTTGCTTAATTCCGCCTCTACGATCCGCGCCTTGAAGGCATAGGTGGGCTCGCCGGTTCTTTCATCCACGATGCTGTCGGGTGCAATATAGACAATCTCTCCGATCAGGGGCTGGGCTTCGGCCGAGCCGAATGCGGAAAGCTTGATTTCCGCTCTTGCGCCAAGACGCATGGAATCAATATCGGCGGCATGCACCACGCCCTGTATCAGCATCGGCTGATTGGCCGGGACAATATCCATCAATGGCTGGCCGCTGATGACCGCCGAACCCGGCGTCCTGATCTTGATATTTGCCACCACGCCTGAGATCGGCGCGACGATTTCCGCCTTGTCGACCACATCCTGGGCATAGATGCGCTCCTGGATGATCCGGTTGATATCGGTCTGGATGGCCTGCAATTGCTCGGCGATGTCGCGCTGCCGATCAGTGGTGCGATTGACCATCGTAAGCTCAAGCTGCGACTTGCGTTGGCCGTTTTCCGCAATCTGGGTATTGGCGTCGTCAATGCGGGCCTGCAGGTCGACCAGCTGCAACTTTTTGTCGCTGAGATTGAATGTCGTCGCCAACCGCTTTTCAGCCAGCTTCGATATCACATCAAGATCGCTTTTGACCAATGCAAGCTGCTCTTTCATTGAGGCGACCCTGCCGACCAAACCGTCGCGCTGGCTTTTCAGCTGGGCGATTACCGAGCGATCAACGGAGATCAGGTCATTGTACAGCTTGGTCCGCTCGGCAAAAACATTGCGCTCATTGGCAATTGCCTGATCGACATCGGCCTGGTCCATGTCGGCGATTGCAGCCGCAGTAAAATCAAACCGCTCCGCCCCCGATTTTTCCGCCTCGAGACGCGCCTGGCGCACCTGCAGGCTGAACAATTGTTGCGAAAGCCGCGTCAGATTGGCCTGGCTGCGGGTGACATCGAGCCGCGCCAGAACCGAGCCCTCGGCGACACGATCGCCTTCAACAACCGCAATGGACGCCAGCGTGCCGCCTTCCAGGTGCGTTACCGTCTTGGTGTTGCTTTCCACGATGATGCGGCCCGGCGCCATGGAAGCCTGGGCGAGCGGCGTCTTGTAGGCCCAGAGAAAAAACCCGCCGAAACCGAAGATCAGCAACAGCAGGCCGTAAAATACCGGCGCACGCAATGTCGGGTGGTCTTTTCCCTCTTCTGCAACGACGTCGTCCCAATCGCTGAGCGGACGGGCCGGCAATTCCGGCGCAAGGGCCTTGAGATCGAGAAGGGGTGCCGCGCTCATGGATTTTCCCCCGCGCCGATTGCCCGGATCTCGTTCTTCTTGCGCTTTTGCGCCGCAAGCCTGGCGTCCGGCGAAATCATGTCGATGACTTCGGTTTGCGGGCCGAATTGCCGGATTGCGCCGTGCTCGATGATCATGATCTTGTCGGCGGTCGCCATGACGGATGGCCGGTGAGCGATCATGATGACGATGGCGCCGCGCGCCCGCGCGGCCTCCACTGCCTTGATCAGCGCCAGTTCACCGACCTGGTCAAGGTTGGAATTGGGCTCGTCGAGGATGATGAGCTTGGGGTTGCCATAGAGCGCCCGGGCCAACGCCAGCCGCTGCAACTGCCCGCCGGAAAGCAGATGGGCACCCTCCTGAACCAGCGTTTCATAGCCGTGCGGCAGGCGGCCGATCATTTCGTGGATGTCGGCGGCCCGGGCGGCGCGTATTACTTCGCGCGGATCGCTGTTTTCCATACGGGCTATGGATTGCCGGATGGTGCCGTTCAACAGATGCAGCGATTGCGGCAGATAGCCCACGGCGCGGCCAAAGGAGCCGCGCTCCCATAGATAAGTGCTGTGCCCGTCGAGATAGACTCCGCCCGCCGTGGGCTTGATGACGCCCACAAGGGCGCGCGCCAATGTTGATTTGCCCGCCCCCGAAGGCCCGGCAATGCCGAGCACTTCGCCGGGCGAAACCGAAAAATCCAGCCCGCGCAGCACCGGAATGGCGCGGCCGGACGGCAGATAGACGAGGTTTTCGACCACGAGATTGCCCCCGCCGACCGGCGCGGGCATAGTCTGGCGCGCCGATTTGCCGTCTTCTACCAGAGCCTTGATACGATCCCATGATTCGCGCGCCATGACCCATTGCCGCCAGGTCTCGATCATCGCCGAAAACGGCGCGACGGCCTGCGAGGTCAGCACCATGCCGGCAAACAGAACGCCGGGATTGATTTCATGGGAGAGAACCAGCACGGCGCCGGTTCCCACCGTTACCATCTGCAGGCTTTTTTGCAGCGTCTTGCTCACTGCCAGAACGGCGCGGGCGCGGAAATTGGCGGCATCGGCAAAGGCCAGCATCTCGCTTTGCGAAACCCGCCAGTTGCGCACCAGAGCCGGCAACATGCCCATGGCCTCTATGGCCTCGGCATGGCGCAACGAGGACGCCACCTCGCCGGCATGGCGGTTGTTGGCATCGTTGGATTTGGAAAGGGCCTTGCGCGTCAACCGGTCAGTAAAGAAATTCAGCGCGATCATCACGAAAATGAAAAACAGCGCCACATGCGCATAGGTGGGATGAAGCAGGTAGAGCGCGGTGAGAAACAGCAGCGAACAGGCTGCATCCAGTGGGGTGGAAATGGCATTGCCGGAAATGAACTGCCGCAATTCGGAAATATCCCGGATGACCCGGCCGCCCTCCGCAGCCCCGCCCTCCACGCTTTTGAGAACCCCCGCCTGCAAGGCCGGCAAGTTGAGCCGGCGCGCAAAGCCATGCGCCATGACCTGATAGGTATAGGAGCGAATGAAATCGAGCAGGCCATAAACGAGCAACCCCAGCACCCCGAACACCACCAAGCCATAGAGCGTGTCGAGGCTCTTGGCCGGTATGACCCGCTGGTAAACCTGAACCATGAACAAAGGCCCGATCAAGGTTGCCATATTGACAAACACCGAGACCAGCGCGGCAAACAGCATCCCTCGCAGGAAGAGCTTGCGGGCGGCGAGGAGGAGGTGGGAGGACATACCTCCACTAGGGTTCTCAGTCACCATATAATTTTATATGCCTTAATTAGTCTATAGAGATATAATCTTGCATAACGCACCTAGCTTGGATAGACAACAAAAATTTGAATGAAAGTTTCTAGTAGAGCCTAGCCTTGCGAGTTTTCGCTTGCAAAGAAAATTCTTTTTTGCTAATTAAGATATGCGTGATTTATATATTGTCTCGTTGCAGAAAATGGTAGCTGGTCTATTTCACGCTCTGAAGTTCTGCTCAACTTATTAATTTTAGAAATTGAGCCAACTACAACTATTGAGTAAATATATATGCCATTATCTGTCTGTTTTATTTCTGAAACCAGTCGCGTTGATAGACCAATACTTGATCCGTCTGTACGATATCGTTGCTTCCATCCCGCAGAGGCTCTATCCAAGAATGGTTACGCTTGCGTGGTATACTCTGCGACTAAATTTTATGAAAACCCTAATTTTGATTTTGACATCTACGTCTTTCACCGACCGAACACCGCGCGCTCCGCCTTTTTGAAAACTGCTGAAACGCTCGCGCGACTGGGGCGGATTTTAGTCGCTGACTATGACGACCTTATTTTCGGCGGGGAAGACCTAGCCAGTATATCTTCGTCAGTAAAAAACGGTACTCTTGATCCAGAAGCAGCAGTGCGCGCGTTCTCATCCAACTTGGAGGCAATGCAAGCGTTTTCCAAAGTCAGTGTATCCACCAGGAGACTTTCTGAACGCGTGACGGAATTTAATAGTAGCGCTACTGTCGTTATTGCCCCCAACTTTGTACCAAGATCGATCCTGAGTCCGCACCTAGAGCAAGGGACCGCCTTTAGAAAGCGCCCGACTGGAAACATCGGCTACTTCGCTGGCACTAGGAGCCACAACAAGGATTTGCCAATAATTGAAGACGTCTTGCATCGTGTATTGTGCGAGAACAACGAATTCAAACTAATGGTGGTCGGCCCATTGGAATTGCCAAATTCGATTGCTTCGCTCCCCAACGTTATTACCCTTTCAGTCGTAGGTTACTGGCGTCTACCGCACCTGATGTCGATGTGCCATACTGTGTTGGCCCCGCTTGAAGAAACTAGTTTCAATGATTGCAAATCACGTGTGAAGTTTCTTGAAGCTGCTTTAGCAGGTTGTCGACTTGTGGCAACGCCCATTCCCGACATGCGAGAAATCGGCAACTCCCATCTTAGACTGGCCGATTGCAAAAACGATTGGTACGAGGCGCTCTCGAATCCGGAAAGCAGTGAGCAACATAATATCCTTGCGGCACGAAACATTGATTTCTTAGAGTCCGATTCGAATTTAGAAGTACCTAAATTATTGGAAGTATTTGCATGAGAGTTTTATTTTATATAGAGCCATTTCCGATAAGGAATTCGATGACTCATTTTAAAGACATTGCTAGACAATTGGCTCAAGCAATAGACCCAAATACAATGGCCGATATTAGAATTTATGCAAACAGCGATACCATTCGGCAGTTACCCTTAAAAGTGCTCGAGAAGATTAAATCCAATTTGCTTACTGCCTCCGAAGAAGAGGACCGATTTTTCCGACTTTGCCAGGAAGACTGGGACGAAAGGGGACTACTTAAATGGATGGAATTGATGCAAGGCGGCGCCTTAGCTGAAAAATATCTGCGGATTCTATACGATATATGGGGCAGATTTCCTTTTGATGTTATTTTGTACTGGGGTGAGAATGGTGCTGTTAAGCTATTTTCCAACGAGATGCCGGTTGTCGCAATTGCAATGGAACTCGGCTGTACTCGTCCACCCTATTTCGATAGTTTAGTATTAGATCTATTTGGTACTAACGGCAATGCGCTGATCCCAAAGTTATTTGCACAGGACCTATCAAATATAGTCGGAGCTGAAAATTTTTCCGCAGAAACAGCACTTCTTGGTTATTCGGAGAATTTGGAAAGCCTCGGATACGAGAAGCAGTACTCTCCGATTAGCAGTTATCACTCTGGGAGAATTCTAGCTAATATCGGCCGCAAAGTGGCTTTTATTCCCTTGCAACTGTATGACGACGCAAACTTGATATTATTCTCCAAGTTTAAGACATTGTCTGAAGTGGTTTTGGAAGTGGTGCCCAAATTGGCTGCTGATGGATATCTGATACTAATTAAGCCCCATCCTTCGTCAAAATACAGAGGTAGCGCGCAAAGGGAGAATACGGCAGCTCGAGCTTGTTTGCGTGAATGGGAAAGCAACGTTATTTGGTGCGATGGCCAATTGGATGAGTTCAACAATGCTCAACTTATTAGTTTTTCAGATATTGTAGTGACTGTGAACAGTTCAGTTGGATTCGAAGCTGCAGCATATTATAACAAGCCAGTTGTTGTTATGGGATCAGCAATTTATAAGCCGATGGACCTATTTCCAGACTTGGAACAGATCCTTGATGATGGTTTTGATTTTCTGAAGTATCAGCGCGGTATCGCCGCACTCCGAAAATTTATGCTTGAATGTTATCTAGTACCTGGAAAGATTTTGAAATGTCCAGCTTTGTTCTATAGTAAACTTTTAGCTTTATCGGGTATCCAAAAGGAAGCAAGAGGAAGTCCCGTTTTTGTGGCTCGACGGTATTATCAGGCATTTTCGAGCGCTCAAAGGCAAGAGTATCTATCTTCAATGGTCGGTGGCATTTCGAGACCTGGGCTAAATGAATTTTCTCGACCGACGCCCCGCTTGACGGAGCGATCCAGCGCACCAAAACTATCTGGCGCCACCATAATCGGGCTTGATCCTACTATGGTGCCTGAAAGGATTGTTAGCGACCTCGTTGCTTACAGCCGATGCAATACCAAAGAGGGTTTAATCAGTTTTTTGACCGCGCGTTGGTTAGAACCTGATACCCGGTATGATCTTATCAACGCCACGGGCCTATTTGATCCGGAATTCTATCTGTCAGAGAACAGGGACGTCGTAGAAGCAGGTATGAATGCACTTGGTCATTTTACCTTATTTGGGGAATCAGAAGGCCGGTCGCCTAACCCAAAAATCAATTTACGTGAGTATCTAAGAGGAAAACAGGGTAAACAAGATCATGGGTTCCTGCAGATACTGAAGGATTTAATTTCCAGTTCCTTATTAGTCCCTGAGGAAAATCGGACATCCAAGGAGCAAGTGCTAGCTCCTCGGAAAACCGCCAATGACAGGGAATACTCGGCTAAAGGAGTAAATAAATATCTGCTAACGCCGCCGGAAAAAAGTAACCTCTTTAAGGTAAAGTCCCAGCTGACAAAGCGTCTGTCAAAATCAGGCGCGAAGATTGCTATCGTTGCGCATATCTATTACTCCGATCTCGTCCCGGAATTGCTCGACCAAATCTCCAACGTCACCGAAAATTTCGACCTTATCGTCACTCTTCCTGATTGGGGCGTGGATAAGATCAAAGCACAGATAAAAAAGAGTCATCCGAACGTTTCCTTCTGCTGTCTTCCCAACCGCGGGCGAGATATTGGCCCATTTTTGGAGATCCTGCCAATTCTCTTGCAAAGGAATTACGACGCCATCCTGAAAATACAAACCAAGAGAGGCTACTATCTGGGAGGTCGACTACAACCAGAACTCGGTAAGTTGTGGCGTAAAATTGCGTTTAACTATTTGCTCGGTTCACCGGAAATTGCCTGCAGTATTATTGCTGCCTTTCGAAATCTTCCAGATTTGCTTATGGTTGGACCTGAGCCATTCTATCTTCCGCATAGTGAATATCCCTATCATGATGGAGGTAAACTAGCTAAACTCTATATACCTGAAGCGGCTTCAAAGGGCAGCAATGGCTTTTTTGCCGGCACGATGTTCTGGTTTCGTCCAAGTTGCCTCCGGCCGCTAGTCAGTGGACCCAATTCGCTGTCCATCGAGTCCTTCGAGCCTGACAACACCGCGAACGACGGTCAGGCAGCTCACCTCGTTGAGAGAATTTTTGGGCAGTTAGCTAGTGGCAATTCGATGGGTGTTGGTTCGGTAGCCACCGTTGATAATGAAACAAGCGTATTTGTCGGGTTGCGACCAAATCACGAGAATGTGCATGAATACTTATCGCGAAAAGTCAATTTCTGCGAAGAGAAATCCAGCGGAGCTTTAATGTGGTAGCTCAAGGATTAATAATACAGATCCCAAATCCTAAAATCTATTGGATAGAATATGAGCTATGACCATGCCAGCACCATTTCGCCGGATTCTGTTTGTACAGGGATCGTAGAGCATCCGGTTCGCATGCAATCCAGATCTGAGCTGCATGTAGGTGCCTCATTGGGTGCATTTGCCTTCCTGAATGTGGGATCAATAGTCTATGGGGGGGTGAAAATTGGCCGATATTTTAGTTGTGGAAGGGGCGCAGAAATTGGAGTTGTGGCCCACCCCACTGAGATGCTTTCAACTCATGGCTTCGTAATAAACTCCTCTTGGTTTCCGAAGATTCCTGATTATGGGACAATCCGCAATTCAACTGGCAGATCATCTCTTTCAAAAGCAACGGAAATTGGAAATGATGTTTGGGTCGGTGCGCAAGCGATTGTTGTCGCCGGAGTAAATATCGCGTCCGGCGCTGTCATTGGCGCAAACTCCGTAGTTACTAAAGACGTTCTACCTTATGAAATAGTGGGAGGCGTGCCGGCCAAACATATAAGATTTCGCTTTCCACAATCCATCATCGATGAACTCTTGGTCTTAGCTTGGTGGGATCTTCCATTTGAAATAGTTAATCTGCTTCCATTCGAGAATATAGATGAATGCATTACCCAAATCCGTTGCGCGAAAATCCAGGAGACGCCCTAAATTCAAGTTATTCAAGATTGCCATCCCAGGTGGCTCTTGCACGATCAACTGGGTAGTGGGGCAAAAGCAGGTAAGAGGAGAGCTTTAGGCTTTTTCGCATATCAATTTCTTCCCAAATCTTACGCGACTTTATGCCGAGGAAGTCTAAAGGACTTCGCTTAAATTTCGGTTTTTGCGACGATTTCTGTATTCATTTCGCAAATTGGTCGGCCATTAAATATTTTCCACTTTAGCAATTGCTTTTTTAGAATACCTATGCCATTCAAGGCCACCCCTGATTTAAAGCAACACCTATTTTTCTAAGGAGAATGAAATATGGCTACTAAAATCGGTTCCGGCGGCAATAACACCGTCAACGGCACCAAGTTCTCGGACATGCTGTTTGGCATGGGCGGCAGAGACAGGATCGACGGCGGCAAAGGCAAGGACTGGATCAATGGCGGTACGGGCAACGACACGCTGACCGGCGGCAAGGGTGCCGACACATTCGTGTTCGACGGTGCGAAAAGCGGCAAGGACCAGATCAACGATTTCAGCGTGACCCAGGACATCCTGGCCATTGCCAAGGGCCTCAATGGCATTGAAACAGCGGCCGATGTTCTCGATCATGCTGTTGAGAAGAACGGCAACGTCGTCATCAATCTCGGCGGCGGCAACAAGATCACCCTCAAGAATGTTTCGCTGGATGATCTCAAGGATGATCCGGGCGCGCATTTCGCAATCATCTGACCTGCTCTTTTCAGGGCAAGAGAAAGGGCGCCCTTGGGGCGCCCTTTTTCGTCCGGTCTCTCAGGGTATGGTCGGGCAGAACATGCTGTGCAGCGCCTTGACCAGCAGCACCACTTCCGGCTTGGCGATGCTGTAATAGATCAGCCGACCGTCGCGGCGCGACTTGACGATGTCATCGGCCCGCAATCGGGCCAATTGCTGGGAAACAATCGCCTGCGGCAGGTTTAGCGCCACTTCCAGCTCGCTGACGGTCTTTTCGCCGTCAGACAAGATGCACAGGGTTATCAGCCTTGTCTCATGGGATAGCGCCTTGAGGAACTCGCTGGCCTTTCGGGCATTGGCCACCAGATCTGCTACAAGATCCTGCGGCAGCTTCTCTTCAATTGTGTCAACTTCCATTTGTGATCTCTTGTCAATGTCTGCGACATGCGCCTCAGATGTTGCCCTAGCCGATACATAGCATATTTTAAATGAAATGACATGAAAAAATGCTCATATAGTCCTGACACACCAAATGTGATCAGGCCGACGCAACCGGGGATGCCGGCAATCTAGACCCAATCGATGCTGGATTGCAAGCCACGACACATACACGCGAGCACTTTCAACAGGGTCGTATCAGCCGAAGCGTTGCCATATGGTCTTGTAATCACAATATTTATCGATGGCGTGGATGGACCTGTCGCGTCCGAAGCCGGATTGCTTGAAGCCGCCGAAGGGCGTCGAGAAATTGGAGAGATCGTAACAATTGATCCAGACCGTGCCGGCGTGGATGGCGTGAGAAACCCTGTGGGCGCGATCCATATTGCTGGTAAAAACGGCGCCCGCCAGGCCGAAGACCGTGTCATTGGCAATGGAAAGCGCCTGCTCTTCGCTGTCAAACGGGATGGAAACCAGAATGGGGCCGAAAATTTCCTGCCTGGCCAACGTCATGTCATTGGTCATGTCGGCAAACACGCCCGGTTCGATATAAAAGCCGCCGCTCGCCGCAAGCGCCCTTTCCGCCCCGAATGCCCGCCGCGAACCTTCCCTCTCGCCGGCTGCAAGCATGGCCAGCACCTTGTTCATATGCTCCTCTTCTATCAGCGCGCCGATCTGCGAGGACGGCTCGAATGGATGGCCCATGGTGATTTCGCGGCCGACGATCTCGCGGATCTTTTCAATCAGGACTTCCTGAACCGAACGCTCGACCACAAGCCTTGTGGAGGCGTGGCAGGTTTCGCCGGAATTATAAAAACAACCCCAGGCCACGGCGGAAGCCGCCGCATCAAGATCGGCATCGGCAAAGACCAGCAGCGGCGACTTGCCACCGAGTTCCAAAGCCACCCGCTTGAGGTTGGATTGGGCGGCATACCCCATGATCAGCTTGCCCACCTCGGTGGAGCCGGTAAAGGCGATCATGTCGACATCCATATGCAGCGCCAGCGCCTTGCCGGTCCCTTCCCCGTAACCGGTCACGACGTTGAAGACACCGTCGGGCAGTCCGGCCTCACTCGCCAGGCTCGCCAGCCGGATCGCCGTCAGCGAGGATTGCTCCGCCGGCTTCAGCACAACGGAATTTCCAGCAGCCAGCGCCGGCCCGAGTTTCCAGGTTTCAATGATCATCGGGTAGTTCCACGGCGTGACGGCGCCGATCACACCGAGGGGAACTTTCTGGACCAATGCACGATCCTTCGGTCCCGTGGGTGCGATTTCGTCACTCAGCTTGTCGCAAAGTTCGCCATAATACTGGATGCAATCGGCCGCCAGCCGGACATCGACATTGAGCGAGGCCATGACAGGTTTGCCGACATCCAGCGTCTCCAGCATCGCCAGTTCCTCGCCGTGCTCGCGAATGAGCCCGGCCCAGCGCAGCATGATCTTTTTGCGGGCAACCGGCTCCAGATTGCGCCAGATGCCGGATTGAAAGGCTGCACGCGCCGCCTTGACGGCATCATCGATATCGGCGGAGCCGCCGCGGGCAATGCTGGCGCCTGGCCGTCCGTCCATCGGGCGGGTCCGGGTAAAGCGCGCGCCGGAAGCCGCTTCGACATGCTTGCCGTTGATATAGTGGCGGCCCTCAATCAGCAAACCGGCAGAGAAGGCGTCCCAATAGGCGCGGGTAAAGGGCTTGGTCATGGCAATCATGCTTCCTTGCTGAGCGACATGACCTGGCTTGCGAGCCGGTCAATGTCATTATCGGTAACATCACGAACGGTCGAGCGGCGCATCGGCTGGTTTTCGGGCGCGCGCATTTCAGCCGCCAGCGCTTCGGCGTCAAGAGCGGCGAAGGCGGAAGGCAGTTTGCGCTCGATCCCTGCCGCATTCATCAGGTCGGTCACGAAACGCGGCAACGCGCTGGCATCGGCAAAGCCCAGGGCGCGAGCGGCTGCCGCAAGATCGTCCGTTCCGGCCTCGACCAACCATGGCAGGCTGATTTCAAAGCCCAGCGCCGTGGCCAGTCCGTGGTGAATCGGCGCAAGCCCCGCCAGAGCGTGGCTGATATTGTGGGCGATTGCGGTACCGCAATTGTCAATCGCTATCCCGGCATAGCAGGAGCCGAGCAGCACATCGCCGCGCGCTTCGATATCTGCGGGATCCGTGACGGCACGCTCAAGAGAGCCGGATACAAGGCGCATCGCCTCATGGGCGAAAAGCCGCCCGGCCCTGTTGCTGTTGCGGTTGGCGGCGGCTTCGAAGGCGTGAACGAAGGCGTCGAGGCCGCACCATGCCGTCATGTTGGCAGGCAAAGTAACCGTCAGGGCAGGATCGAGAATAACCAGGTCCGCCTTTGTCTCTGGGCCCCATATCCACAATTTCTTGCCGCTGTCGCCGGTAAAGATATTGGTTGCCGAAGTCTCCGAACCGGTGCCGGCCGTCGTCGGCACCATGATCTTTCTCAGCGCATTGCGCGGCAGCGGATTGGCCGCCAGTGCAAAATGCATGGGATCTTTGCCCGCCACCGCTGTGCAGGCCGTGATCTTGGCAATGTCCAGCGCTGAGCCGCCGCCGATTCCGACCACCAAGTCAGCGCCGGTTGCGGCCTGCATGGCAGCGTGCAAATGGGCGAGTTTCGGCTCTCCGGAAAAATCGGAAAAGAGCGAACTCTGCGTGCCATCTGCAGACAGCATGGCTTTAACCCGTTCCCCCAGCCCCGAATGGGCAAGGAAACCGTCAATCACCACCAAAGCGCGCACCGATCCGCCAAGGGCCGCCACATGTCTGGAGAGGTCGTCGAGAGCCTCCGCCCCGAACACAATATCGGGCACGGCAGAAAGTGAGAATGCCATAGGAAAGGTCCTTTAGAAACGCAATGCGCCAGACATTATCCTGCAGGAAACGACTTGCCGATATGCCAAAGCGACAAAAAAACAAAGTCCCCGTCGCAACGGGGACTTTTTGGCAGGCCATGTCATTGCGGCAACTCAGACCGCAGAAAAACTACTAATTTGCGACGTGGAAAAGATGCGACAAATCGGCCAACAATTGGGCGAGCCACGTCTTTGTTTCTTCGTCCTGGGCTGCGGCAAGCGCGATTGTCGTCGTTTCAACCCGTTTTTCAAGCACCGCCTTGTTGAATTCGGCAAAGGGCACCACGGATTCTGCAAGAAGCGTGCAGCCTGTCGGCAGAATATCGGCAAAGCCGCCAAAAACGACGAATCGCTCATCCTTGCCGTCGGTCATCTTGACGGTGACAACGCCTGGCCGAATGGTCGTCATGGTTGGTGCGTGATCGGGCAGCACCGTCATCTCGCCTTCCGAAGCCGGGATGACGACCTGGCTGGCCATAGCCGACATCAGCAACTGCTCGGGAGAAACGAGTTCAAAATTGAAACTGTCAGCCATGACCATTCACTCTCTTGAAATACATTGAGTTCGGGGCCGGCCCATGGCAGGCCCCGATTATGCCTTATGCTGCTTCCGCAGCCAGGCGCTTGGCTTTTTCAACGGCTTCTTCAATGGTGCCGACCATGTAGAAGGCGGCTTCCGGAAGATGGTCATATTCGCCGTTGACCAGACCCTTGAAGCCCTTGATCGTATCTTCAAGAGCTACCAGCTTGCCGGGTGAACCGGTAAAGACTTCGGCCACGAAGAACGGTTGGGAAAGGAAGCGCTCGATCTTGCGGGCGCGGGCAACCGAAATCTTGTCGTCTTCAGACAATTCATCCATGCCGAGAATGGCAATGATGTCCTGGAGCGACTTGTAGCGCTGCAGGGTCGTCTGCACTTTGCGGGCAACCTCATAATGCTCTTCCCCGACAATCATCGGATCAAGCATGCGCGAAGTCGAATCGAGCGGATCAACGGCCGGGTAGATACCCTTTTCGGCGATCGAACGCGACAATGTCGTGGTTGCGTCCAGATGCGCGAACGAGGTTGCCGGCGCCGGGTCGGTCAAATCGTCGGCGGGGACGTAAATGGCCTGCACCGAAGTGATCGAGCCCTTGGTCGTGGTGGTGATGCGCTCCTGCATCTGGCCCATGTCGGTTGCCAGAGTCGGCTGATAACCAACCGCTGAAGGAATGCGGCCGAGAAGCGCCGACAGTTCCGAACCGGCCTGGGTAAAGCGGAAGATGTTGTCTACGAAGAACAAAACGTCCTGGCCCTTGTCGCGGAAATCTTCGGCAACGGTCCGACCGGTCAGGGCGACGCGGGCGCGCGCGCCCGGCGGTTCGTTCATCTGGCCATAGACGAGCGCAGCTTTGGAGCCTTCGCCGCCGCCAAGCTTGTTGACGCCGGATTCGATCATTTCGTGGTAAAGATCGTTGCCTTCACGGGTGCGTTCACCCACGCCGGCAAATACCGAATAACCACCATGCGCCTTGGCGACGTTGTTGATCAATTCCATGATCAGAACTGTCTTGCCAACGCCGGCGCCGCCGAACAGGCCGATCTTGCCGCCCTTGGCGTAAGGCGCCAGAAGATCGACGACCTTGATGCCGGTCTCGAGAATCTGCGCCTCGGTGGACTGTTCGATGAAAGCAGGCGCTTCCTGGTGAATTGAGCGCTTGTAAGGCGTTGTCAACGGACCGGCTTCATCAACTGGTTCGCCGATAACGTTCATGATCCGGCCGAGGCATTCTTCGCCGACAGGAACAGAGATCGGTGCGCCCGTATCCGTGACTTCCTGGCCGCGAACGAGGCCTTCGGTGGAATCCATAGCGATTGTACGAACCGTGTTTTCGCCAAGATGCTGAGCGACTTCCAGAACCAGGCGCGTGCCCAGATTGCTGGTTTCAAGTGCGTTCAGGATCAGCGGAAGATCGCCGCCCGGAAAAGCCACGTCCACGACGGCGCCGATGACCTGCGTCACCTTGCCGACAGAACCTGCCTTGGCCGAAGCTGCAGCTGACGCTGCAGTGGTTTTCTTCGAGGTAGCTGCCTTAGCCATTGTACTTACCCTCTTTCCTTAACCCTTGAGCGCTTCTGCGCCCGAAATGATTTCAATCAGTTCCTTGGTGATCTGGGCCTGGCGCTGGCGGTTATAGCTCAGCGTAAGCTTGTTGATCATCTCGCCTGCATTGCGTGTCGCGCTGTCCATGGCGCTCATCTTGGCGCCCATTTCGCCGGCGACATTTTCAAGCAGGGCCCTGAAAATCTGCACCGAGAGATTGCGCGGAATGAGATCTGCCAGAATCGAGCCCGCATCGGGCTCATATTCATAGACCGAATTTTCCATTGTCGCGGCCTCGGCGCTGGGAGCGCTGGCCGGTATCAACTGCATGGTTGTCGGAATCTGCGAAATAACCGACTTGAATTCCGAATAAAACAGCGTGCAGACGTCAAACTCACCCTTTTCGAACAGAGCGATGACCTTGCGGCCAATGGCGTCTGCATTCTCGAAACCGATCTTCTTGACTTCGCGAAGATCGACACGATCAATGATCAGCGCTGCAAATTCACGACGAAGGCTGTCAAAGCCCTTCTTGCCGACGCAAATGATCTTGACGGTCTTGCCTGCAGCCAGCAGCTTGCGGGTATGGTCCCGAGCAAGCCGCGAGATCTGCGAGTTGAAGCCCCCGCACAATCCGCGTTCGGCCGTGCACACCACAAGGAGATGAACATCTTCCTTGCCGGTGCCGGTCATCAATCGCGGAGCATCGCTGCCGCCGCCGACTGCCTGGGCGATATTGGCCAGAACCGCACCCATCCGCTCGGAATAAGGGCGAGCAGCCTCGGCCGCCTCCTGCGCACGCCGAAGCTTTGCCGCGGCGACCATTTTCATCGCCTGGGTAATCTTCTGCGTCGCCTTGACGGAGGCGATCCGGTTTTTCAGATCCTTTAGTGAAGGCATCCGTTATCCGTCCTGGTTAGAAACCGTTCAAATCCGCTCAGGTGAAAGACTTGGCGAATGTATCCAGAGTGGCCTTGAGCTTGCTCTTGGTGTCATCGCTGATCGCTTTTTCCGTGCGAATGGTGTCGAGAATGGCCTTGCCTTCAGTCCTGAAAAGCGAAAGCACGCCCTGCTCGAAATTACCGACCTGGTTGACGGCGATCTTGTCGAGATAGCCATTGACGCCGGCATAAATCACCACAACCTGTTCTTCGGTTTTCAGCGGCGAGAACTGCGATTGCTTGAGCAGTTCAGTCAGACGCGCGCCACGATTGAGCAGGCGCTGGGTTGATGCATCAAGATCGGAGCCGAACTGGGCGAAGGCCGCCATTTCACGATACTGGGCCAATTCGCCCTTGATCGAACCGGCAACCTGTTTCATCGCCTTGATCTGGGCAGAGGAACCAACGCGCGACACCGACAGGCCGACATTCACGGCAGGACGGATGCCCTGGTAGAAAAGGTCGGTTTCAAGGAAGATCTGGCCATCCGTGATCGAGATCACATTGGTCGGAATGAAGGCCGACACGTCGTTGCCCTGGGTTTCAATAACGGGAAGGGCGGTCAGCGAACCGGAGCCATTATCGTCGTTGAGCTTTGCAGCGCGTTCCAGAAGACGGGAATGCAGGTAGAAAACGTCGCCGGGATAGGCTTCGCGGCCCGGCGGACGGCGCAGCAGCAGCGACATCTGGCGATAGGCAACGGCCTGCTTGGAAAGATCGTCATAACCGATCAGCGCATGCATGCCGCCATCGCGGAAATATTCGCCCATGGTGCAACCAGCGAACGGCGCCAGATACTGCATCGGAGCGGGATCGGATGCTGTTGCGGCAACGATGATCGAATATTGCAGCGCGCCACGTTCTTCCAGAACCTTGACGAACTGGGCGACAGTCGAACGCTTCTGGCCGATGGCGACGTAGATGCAAAAAAGCTTCTCGCCTTCCGGGCCATTGTCGTGGATCGCCTTCTGGTTCAGGATCGTGTCCAGAATGATGGCGGTCTTGCCGGTCTGGCGGTCACCAATGACCAATTCGCGCTGGCCGCGGCCGACGGGGATCAGGGCATCGATGGCCTTCAGGCCGGTCGACATCGGCTCATGAACCGACTTGCGCGGAATGATGCCGGGGGCCTTGACGTCAACGCGGGAGCGTTTCTTGGCATTGATCGGGCCCTTTCCGTCAATCGGGTTGCCGAGCGCGTCAACGACGCGGCCAAGCAATTCCGGACCCACGGGAACTTCAACGATGGCGCCGGTCCGCTTGACGGTGTCGCCTTCCTTGATGTCACGGTCGTTACCGAAAATGACCACGCCGACATTGTCGGTTTCAAGGTTCAGCGCCATGCCGCGGATTCCGCCGGGGAATTCCACCATCTCGCCGGCCTGGACATTGTCCAGACCGTAGACGCGGGCAATACCGTCACCGACGGAAAGCACCTGGCCGACTTCGGAGACTTCCGCCTCTTTGCCGAAATTTTTGATTTGATCTTTGAGAATTGCGGAAATTTCCGCGGCGCGGATATCCATCAGCCAACCTCTTTCAGTGAAAGCTTAAGGGTAGATAATTTTGTGCGAAGCGAGGTGTCAATCTGGCGTGACCCGACCTTGACGATCAGACCACCCAGGATTGATGGGTCGACAGTGACATTCACGGTCACGACCTTACCGGTGACGCCCTGCAACGCCGCCGTCAATTCTTTTGTCTGCGCTGCAGTCAGCGCATGGGCCGAAGTAACTTCGGCTGTAACTTCGCCGCGATGGCGGGCAGAAATCTGCCGGAAAGCCTTGATCATGCCGGGCACGGCGATCAGCCGCCGATTGGAAGCCACGACCTTGAGAAAATTGGCGACCGGGCTTTTGATGCCGGCCTTTGCTAGGATGGCCGTGATCGCGCCGGATTGTTCGGCAGCCGAAAAAACCGGGCTCAGGATAAGGCGCTTGAGATCGGCGCTTTCGTCGATCATCGACTGCAATCCGTCAAGGTCCTTGCTGACGGCATCGACCGCGCCAGCTTCCATTGAAAGATCAAACAGCGATGACGCATACCGCTCCGCTACACCAGAAATGGTCTGGGATGTGTCTGCCACTGGCACAAGGTTCCCTGCGTTTCATCCAAAATTTTGCCGCCACGATGTTCCGTAACGCCAATATATTGAAAACGTTGCATTTTTACAAGTTTCTTGCAGGTATGGCACCCGCCTTCCCCGAAACTTGGGTGTCGTCTAGCATAGGAAGTTCGGACTCGCAACACAGGATATTGTCGAATTTCGCAATAGATTTGAGATAGTTTATCGAAAAGACCAGATTTTCCGGATTCTTCGCCCGTCTCGCCCGCCTTGCCGCCATATTCACATCATGCCGAAGACATATTGAAGCGGCGTCAGGGCCACAATGGCAGTGCCCGCAATGGCGATTGCCTGGAAGAGGAAATTGCCGCGATCTGCGACAAGCGAAATCAATCGCGCCGCCACGCCGGTCAGCAATACGGCGCCCAAAGCAAGATAAAGCATGGGGCCTGCCATCATCATCACGGCAACGCCGGTGCCGAGGGCAAAGCCGCCGAACGCCCGGATGCCGCCCAGCGCCGATTCGCTTCCTTCCTGGATCGAAAGGCCGCACATCACCAATGCAATCCTTGGCGCAAACATCACGATGCCACCGATGATGGCAATGACGGCGGCGGCAAAGAATGCGAGTTTTTCCTGGGGATCTTCCGGCAATCCGGGTATGGATTCAGGGGTCCAGACTTCAAACAGCATGCTCGTCAGCGCGAAAGCCAACGCGATCTGGATCAGCAGCAACAACCAGTTGGCAGGGCTTGAAGCATGATCCGACATCAATGCCAGAATCCGCCCGAAGGCGGAAAAGGCCAGCGCCATGCCCAGGGCCAAGGTTATGTCCGGTTGCCCGAGCAACAGGGCGGCTGCGCCAAAACCCGCAAGATGACCGCCGGCGGCGCGAACTTCGCCAATGGCGCCAATGCGCCGCTCATGCTCGCCAAGGTCGATCAGCCTGGCATAGGATCTGGGCAGGACCACCATGGCCAGACCCGCCAACACTGAAAAAGATGCGGCAAGGAAGGCCAGTTGACCATAGAGATCTTCAGGAAATTCCGGCAGCGACAATTCCATGGCTTCCCCCGAATCGGCCTCGCGCTCAACTGCTAATATTCAAGCGGTTATGGCATGAATGCCGCCGTCAGGAAAAGTGTGCATGCAAAGCTTTCAACAGTCTCGCTCAGAGAAAGCTCTGCGGATCGATATCCAGCTGCACATGGATGGAGCCGCGCTGTTTCGGGCCATTGGCGAGCATCGCCCTGAGAAAGGCCTGCAGGTCGGAATTCCGCCGCCCGTGAATCAGCAGCCGGAAGCGGTGCCTGCCGCGCACCAGCGCCAGCGGCGCTTCGGCCGGGCCGAGCACCGATATGTCCGGCAGTACCGGGGCCGCCTGTCGCAGCAGGCGAGCGTGATTTTCAGCATCGGGGCGGTTCTCAGCCGAGACAATAACCGCCGCCAGCCGGCCAAATGGCGGCAGGCCGGCCTTTTCGCGCTCGGCAATCTCGCGTTCGTAAAAGGCGCCCGCATCGCCCGACACCAGCGCCTGCATGACCGGATGGGCCGGTTGGTAGGTCTGCAGCAATCCGTGGCTTTTCAGGCCTGTCCGGCCGGCGCGGCCCGTGACCTGGGACAGCAATTGAAATGTCCGCTCTGCAGCGCGCGGATCGCCATTGGCCAGACCCAGATCGGCGTCGACGATGCCGACCAGTGTCATGTTGGGAAAGTTATGTCCCTTGGCGACCAGTTGCGTGCCTATCACAATGTCGGCCTCGCCCTTTGCGATGGCTTCCAGTTCCAGCCGCAGGCGCTTGACGCCGCCGGCCATGTCGGAAGACAGCACGATGGTGCGGGCGTCGGGAAAATGCTTCTCCACTTCCTCGGCAATCCGTTCCACACCCGGCCCGCAGGCTGCGAGATGGTCGAAGGTGCCGCATTCCGGGCAGCTTTCCGGCGTCTTTTCGTGGTGGCCGCAATGATGGCATTGCAGGATGCCGCGAAAGCGGTGCTCCACCAGCCAGCTTGAACAGTTCGGGCATTCGAAGCGATGGCCGCAGACCCGGCAGAGCGTCAGCGGCGCATAACCGCGACGATTGAGAAACAGCAGCGACTGTTCGCCCTTGGCCAAAGTCTTTTCAATTCCGCGCAGCATGACGGGGGAAAGAAAGCCGCCGCGCTGCGGGGGATGCCTGCGCATATCGACCAGATGCAGATCCGGCATGGCCGCATCGCCGTAGCGATTGGCCAGATGGATGGTCTTGTAGCGACCCGACAGGCCGTTGACCTGGCTTTCCACCGAAGGCGTCGCCGAGACCAGCACCACCGGAAAGCCGGAAATATGGCCGCGCACCACCGCCATGTCGCGGGCGTTGTAGAAGACCCGGTCTTCCTGCTTGTAGGCCTGGTCATGTTCCTCGTCGACGATGATCAGGCCGAGTTCGCAAAAGGGCAAATAAAGCGCAGAACGCGCACCGGCGACGACCCGCACCTGGCCTTCCGCAACCCCGCGCCACACCCTTTCGCGCGTCCGCGGCGCAAGGTCAGAATGCCATTCTCCCGGCTTTGAGCCGAACCGGTCCTGAAAGCGTTCAAGAAAGGCTGACGTCAGGGCGATTTCCGGCAGCAGGATCAATACCTGCTTGCCACGCCGCAAAGTCTCGGCAATCGCCTCGAAATAAACCTCGGTCTTGCCTGACCCGGTCACACCATCGATCAGCGAGACGGAAAAACCGCCGTCGCCGATTTGTCTGGTCAGCATTGCCGCTGCTTCGGTCTGAAGACCTTCAAGACGACCCTCGGCATAATCCGGGTCCGGGGGGGCGACAACCGGCGGCGGGGCGAGGAAGACGGTCTCGAAGCAGCCCTGCGCGGCAAGACCGTCAATCACTGAACTTGAAACGCCGGCGGCATGCGCAAGGCCGGAGCGTGTCCAGGAAAGTCCGTCCGAGGCCGTTTCCAGCACGCGGGACCGGGCCGGGGTCAGCCTTTCGGGCCGCTGATCGGTCAGGACCATGCCTTCGATCATCGGTTCGGGATCGAAAGCCGCTGGCGCACGCAGCGCCATTCGGGCGACAAGCCCCGGCGGCGACAAAGTATAGTCGGAAATCCATTCTATGAATCGGCGCATGTCTTCCGGCAGCGGCGGACAATCAAACACTTTGGTCAGGGGTTTGAGTTTTCCGGGGTCGACGGCGTCGTCGTCGCCGGCGTCCCAAACCACGCCAAAGACCTGCCGCGGGCCAAGCGGAACCTGGACAATTGCCCCCGGCGCCGCATGCATGTCGGCAGGCACGGCATAGCTATAGGGCCGCGAAGCCGGCATAGGAACCAGTACGGGCACGGTTCTCAAAACCGTCGAAAGGCCAAAGAGATCGGGCGATTCTTTTTTCATTGCGCGTGAACTTGCCCTTGCTTTACTGCAAAGAAAACCTGAAAACGAAAAAATCGAAATATGAATCCGAGGAGATAGCTGATGAAATTCTTTGTAGACACTGCTGACGTCAAGGAAATCCGTGAATTGAACGACCTTGGCCTTGTCGACGGCGTGACCACGAATCCGTCGCTGATCCTGAAATCCGGACGCGCCATTCTGGAGGTCACAAAAGAAATCTGTTCCATCGTCAACGGCCCGGTTTCTGCGGAAGTCACCGCCATGAACTATGACGACATGATGAAGGAAGCCGCTGTTCTTGCCAAGATTGCCGACAATATCTGCATCAAGGTTCCCTTGACGCTGGATGGCTTGAAGGCCTGCAAGGCGCTGAGTTCAACCGGCCACAAGGTCAATGTGACCCTGTGCTTTTCCGCCAACCAGGCGCTGCTGGCCGCAAAGGCCGGCGCAACCTTCATTTCGCCCTTCGTCGGGCGGCTTGACGACATTGCCTATGACGGCATGGACCTGATTGCCGAAATCCGCCAGATTTATGACAATTATGATTTCGATACCGAAATCCTGACGGCTTCGGTTCGCACCGTCAATCACGTCAAGCAGGCGGCCCTGATCGGCGCCGACGTGGTTACCGCACCGGCCGCCACGCTCAAGGCGCTGGTCAAGCATCCCTTGACCGACAAGGGCCTTGAGCAGTTTACCGCCGATTGGGCCAAGACCGGCCAGTCGATCACCTGATCGCCGAACCTCAAGCGCCACATACCGACCCGGCCCCAGTAGCCGGGTTTTCTTTGCGGCAAGCGGTTCAGATCAGCGTGTCTTCCGATTGAGCGGTCTTTGAAACCTTGCCGGACTTCTTGCGGCCACCCTTGTCGCTCTTGGCAGCGTCGACTGATGCTTCAGTTTCAGCATTGTCCTTGATTGCCGGCTCTGCCTTGGCCACAGGGGCATTGTTTTGGTTGCTGGGCTTGAACTTGATCATGAAAATGTCCTTTGCCGGCAATCTCCGGATTGCCTGCGGCGTTGAAAATCGGAAGAATCTCCTGTCGTCCCGGATCACGACGACGCTTCCTGGCATTGTGTGGCGACGATTTTGAAAACAAAAAAGCCGGGTTTTAAAACCCAGCTTCCTCACTCCGGTCTTGCCGGAAACCCTGCAATACCGAGATTTGCCAGTACATCCGTGGTCAAATCAATCCGTATTGCAGGCACCAAACAGATCAATTCCGATCCGTTGAATGGTTTCGATATAAACCGGCTAAACGACAATTTGATGAAGGCGCTTGGTCGGTTACATCTGATATGAGTGTGATAGTCAATGATTAAGGTTTTATTACGATCCCCGAATGTTTTTCTTCAGCCTTCAAGTTCCTCACGCAGCATTTCCAGCTCAAGCCACTCTTCCTCCATGCGGGCTATATCGCCGCGCAGACCTTCCAGTGTCCGGGCGATCTTGGCAAAACCATCCGGATCACGGGCAAAGAATTTCGAATCGCCCATCTTCTCCTCGAGCTTTGCGGCTTCCGCCTGCTTGGCCGCTATTTGAACAGGCAGGTTTTCGATGGCGAATTTGTGCTTGTAGGACAGTTTTGATTTTGAACGTTCGGCCTGGGCGGCCGGCGTCGATCTGGCGGCCTTGTCCTTTTCCGCCTTGCGCTTTTCATCGGCGACACCCTTCCTTTGCGCCAGCATGTCGCTATAGCCGCCGGCATATTCAATCCAACGCCCATCCGGCTCTTCCGCATTGGCAGGCGCCAGGATCGAGGTCACGGTGCGATCAAGAAAGTCGCGGTCATGGCTGACCAGAATAACGGTTCCGGCAAAACCGGTGACGATTTCCTGCAGCAGGTCTAGCGTCTCGATATCAAGGTCGTTGGTCGGCTCGTCCAGGATCAGCAGGTTGGTGGGCCGCGCCAGGATCCGCGCCAGCATCAACCGCGCCCTTTCCCCGCCGGACAGGTCCCTGATCGGGGTCCGCGCCTGTTCGGGCGCAAACAGGAAATCCTTCATGTAGCCGGTCACGTGCTTCTGCTCGCCATTGAACAGCAATGTGTCGCCCCTGCCATCGGTCAGATAGTAAGCCAGCGTATCATCGAGATTGAGACCTTCACGCCGCTGGTCGAGCGTGGCGATTTCAAGATTGGTGCCGAGCTTGACGCGGCCTGAATCGGGTGCAAGCTGTCCCGTCAGGATCTTCAGCAAAGTTGTCTTGCCGACGCCGTTCGGACCGACAAGGCCGATGCAATCGCCGCGATGGATGCGCATGGAAAAGGGCGCGACTATAACCCTGTCGCCATAGGACTTGGTCACGGATTCAACTTCGATGACCAGTTTTCCCGATTGGTTGGCATCAGACAATTGCGCGCTGACCTGGCCGGTCGGGCCGCGGTGCCCGCGATGGCGCGAGCGCATGTCGTGCAATTCGCCCAGCCTGCGCATGTTGCGCTTGCGTCGCGCCGTCACGCCATAGCGCAGCCAGTGCTCTTCGCGCTCGATGGCCTTGCCCAGCTTGTGCTGTTCCAGTTCTTCTTCTTCCAGAACCTTGTCGCGCCAGGCCTCGAAAAAGCCAAAACCCTTGTCCAGCCGCCGCGACTGGCCGCGATCAAGCCAGATTGTCGCCGTCGACACTTTCTCCAAGAAGCGCCGGTCATGCGATATCACGATCAAAGCGGAGCGGCTTTTGACCAGTTCGCCTTCCAGCCATTCAATCGTCGGCAGGTCGAGATGGTTGGTCGGCTCGTCCAGAAGGACAATGTCAGGCTCGGGCGCCAGTACCCGGGCAAGGGCGGCGCGGCGCGCTTCGCCGCCTGATAAAGTGAAGGGATCTTCCTGACCGCTCAGGCCCAGATGTTCGAGCAGGTAGGAGACCCGGTACGGATCGTCGCCCGGCCCAAGGCCGGCCATCGCATAGGCTTCGACGGTCTTGAAGCCTTCAAAATCCGGCGCCTGGTGGAGATAGCGGATGGTGGCGCCGGGATGACGGAAGATTTCGCCCGATTGCGCCTCGACCAGACCCGCGGCAATTTTCATCAGCGTTGATTTGCCTGATCCGTTGCGGCCGACAAGGCAGACCCGGTCGCCGGGTTCGATTTGCAGGCCGGCGCCGGCCAAAAGCGGCGTGCCGCCAAAGGACAGGAAAATATCGTCAAGCTTCAGGATAGGGGGTGCCAAATTCAAACTCCGGTAAAATCGTCAGGGCGGGATATGACGATGGCCTTGCCGCTTTGCAAGGAAATCCGCACAGGGCCTTCGGCGACATTGGACAATGTCCGCGATGATCCGAATTCGAGCGTGTGTTCGGTCAACGGATAGCGGGCGTTTTCTATCGTCAGTCCCGTCAGCCTGGTCAGGGCCATGACTGAAAACAGGCTGCCACCCGGCACGTCAAGCAGGATTTCGCCCGTAAGCAGCGGCCAGGCGTCCTCGATACCCGATGTCAACATGACCTTGTGACCCTCAAGACAGAGCGACATCGCCTGAAAGATATGCATGAGTGCGTGATCTGAGCGCTCACCGCCCAAAGCGCCGACCAGGATGATGGAACTCGCACCTTTGGCAATTGCCTCCGAGACGGCAATTTCACCATCGGTCACTGCCTTTTGCGGCGGAAAAGGCTGGCGCGGCACATCGGGCCATTTTTCAGAAAGCGATTGGGAGGCGCTGTCAAAATCGCCAACCCAGAGTTCCGGGATGACACCCAGCGCTTCGGCATGGCGCATGCCGCCATCGGCGGCAATGAAACGGGCGTCCGACAAAACGGCCTTCAGCCGGTCGGTCACAGTCAGGTCGCCTGCGAGAAGAATTGCAAATGTCGTCATCGCGATGGCTTTAGCGCAAGTGCGGGGCAAAGGGAAAGGGGCAAGGCGGCAATTCGGCGTTTCAATGCGGACGAGGGCTTATTGGCGGCGTTCGTCTGTTTATTGAAGCCAAATCGGTTAGGCCTTGCCAAGCGGCCACGTCATCGCTAAATCTCAAAACGCTCTAACGGGGTGCTGTTGTCTGCATGGACAGACGGCTGAGAGGCTTTTGCCAACCCGCGGAACCTGATCCGGTTAACACCGGCGGAGGGATTAGACGGCACATTCCAGCGCCCTATTCCCGTATTATTTGGATAAAGGAGGCGCTGATGCGCAAAACATTGATGATCGCACTGGCGGCCATGGCCGCATTTTCCCTGGCTCCATGGAGCCAGGCTGCTGACAAGACCCTGACAATTTACACCTATGAAAGCTTCACCGCAGACTGGGGCCCCGGCCCCAAGGTCAAGACGGCGTTCGAGGCGCAGTGCGCCTGCACGGTGCATTTCGTCAGCCTTGCAGATGGTGTCGCCTTGCTGACCCGGCTGAAAATGGAAGGCGAAAAGACCAAGGCCGACATCGTGCTTGGGCTGGACAATAGTCTGGTCACTGAAGCTGAGGCCACGGGCCTGTTTGAAGCCTCCGGCATCGACATAACCGCCGTCAAGGTGCCCGGCGGTTTCAGCGATCCGGTATTCATACCCTATGACTACGGCCATTTTGCCGTCATCTACGACAGCAAGGTTATAAAGACGCCGCCAGCCAGCCTCAAGGAACTGGTCGAAGGCAATCCGGACGAAAAGATCGTGCTGGAAGACCCGCGCAGTTCCACGCCGGGTCTCGGATTCCTGATCTGGGTAAAGGCGGTCTATGGCGACAAGGCGCCGGAAGCATGGGGCAAACTGAAGGGCCGCGTGCTCACCGTCACGCCGGGCTGGTCGGAGGCTTATGGTCTGTTTACCAAGGGCGAAGCGCCGATGGTGGTTTCCTATGCAACCTCGCCCGCTTACCACCTGATTGCGGAAAACGAGGGGCGCTACAAGGCGGCGGAATTCTCCGAAGGCCATCCCTTGCAGATCGAAGTGGCAGGCATGACGAAAACCGCCAAAGACAAAGATCTGGCGCGCCAGTTCCTTTCATTCATGATCAGCCCGGATTTCCAGAATATCATTCCGGAAAGCAACTGGATGATGCCGGCAGCGCCAACCTCCACGCCGCTCAATCCGGTATTTGGCCAGTTGATCGCGCCCAAGACCATTGCCATCGCGCCTGACGAGGTCTCCAAGAACCGCAAGGCCTGGATTGATGAATGGCTTTCGGCCATGAGCGGAAACTGACCCATGCTGGCTGATGTCGACCGGCGCGTCTGGATAGCCCTTGGGCTAGCGTCGCTGGCCGGCATCCTGTTATTCATGGCGGCGGCCCTCGTCGCCATGCTGGTTGCCGGCGGCGCGGCGCAATCGCTGCCGCCCGCCGGATATTTGTTTTCGATCTTCCGTTTCACGGCGCTGCAGGCGGTGCTTTCCACTCTGCTCTCCGTCGGGCTCGCGCTGCCGTTGGCGCTGGCCATGGCCAGACGACCGCAATTTCCGGGCCGCACCCTGATCTTGCAGATCATGGCCTTGCCGCTCAGCCTTCCCGTGATTGTCGGGGCCTTTGCCATTATCGAGATCTGGGGCAGGCAGGGCTTCCTCAACAGCCTTGCCATCAAGTCCGGATTGCTGGACCAACCAGTGAGCATTTACGGGCTTTCCGGCATCCTGATTGCCCATGTATTCTTCAACCTGCCGCTGGCCGCACGCCTGATGTTGCAGGCGCTTGACCGGATTCCGGCTGAGAACTGGCAATTGGCGGCCGGCCTCAATCTTGGCCGGTTGTCGATTTTCCGCTTTGTCGAACTTCCCGCGCTCAGGCAAGTCACCGGCAACATAGCGGCGCTTATCTTCATGCTTTGCGCCACAAGTTTCACGCTGGTGCTGGTGCTGGGCGGGGGTCCGGGCGCAACCACGCTGGAAGTCGCCATCTACCAATCCCTGAAATTCGACTATGACCCTGCCCGCGCCATATTGCTGGCGGGCCTGCAGATTGGTCTGTCGGCCATAGCCTTTCTGGGTCTCAACTGGTTTCGCCAGGACAACAGTGCGGACCATCCGATAAACCGGTCCTTTCGGCGACTGGATGGCGCAGGTCTCATTCCCAGGCTGTCCGACACGATGACAATCGGGGCATTCCTGCTTTTTGCCGCCTCGCCCTTTCTTACCATTATCCTTTCGGGCCTGTCCGCCAATTTGCCGCATGTCGTGTCTGACCCGCTCTTTCTGAGAGCATTGAGAACCAGCCTGATAGTGGCGTTTACCGCCGGGTTTCTGACAACCCTGCTTACTGTGCTTATGATTCAATCCAGTCATGGCCTGAAACCGGCGGCAGGGAACGGCAAAACCATGGCCGCCATTGTCGGTCTGCTGGGTTCGGTGCCGGCCTTTGCGATCCTGATGCCGACGCTTGTGCTGGCGACCGGCTGGTTCTTGCTGCTGCAGGCAATCGGTCTGGCCGATGACGCCGGGCCGGTTATCGTCATTTTGATCAACATGCTGATGGCCATGCCGTTTTCGATCCGGGTCCTCGGGCCGGCTCTGGCCACCCATCACCGCGCCCATGACCGGCTTGCCGCCAGCCTGCGCCTGACCGGGCTTGCGCGCCTTTGGCTGCTGGATTGGCCCTGCCTGAAAATCCCGCTTGTCACCGCCTTTTTCTTTGCCACCGCATTGTCGCTTGGCGATCTCGGCGCGATTGCGGTCTTCGGTTCTGATGCCTTCATGACGTTGCCCGCTTTGCTGCACGCCAAATTGGGCAGCTATCGCTCCAATGACGCAGCAGCGATCGCGCTTGTGCTGGCCGCGCTCGCCCTTGTTCTTTCACTCCCCGCCGCATGGCTGGAATCCTCGCGAAGGCTCACCCGATGACGGTTCCGAGATTGAAAATCGACGCCATAACGAAAACGTTGGGCAGCATGGAATTCAAGTTCGACCTGACCATCCCCGCGCCCGGCATTGTTGCCGTCGTCGGACCGTCAGGGGCCGGCAAGTCGACATTGTTCAACCTGATCGCCGGATTTGAAGAGCCGGATGGCGGCCGCATTTTCATCGACGGGGTGGATGTCACGACAACATTTGCCGGCGACCGTCCGCTGACGTTCATATTTCAGGAGCACAATCTCTTCGCCCATCTGGATATTTGCGCCAATGTCGGGCTGGGAATAAACCCGTCCCTGCGGCTGGATGCCTCACAAAAGCGCGCCATATCCCAGGCCTTGAGCCGCGTCGGCCTAACAGGCTTCGAGACGCGCATGCCGGCCAGCCTGTCGGGCGGCGAAAGACAGCGTGTCGCCTTTGCCCGCGCTTTGGTGAGAAGCCGACCGCTGCTGTTGCTGGACGAACCCTTCGCGGCGCTGGATCACGAACTGCGCGACGACATGGGTGATCTGCTGGTCAGCCTGCAGGCGGAGACCGGATCACTGGTGCTGATCATCACCCATGATCGCAACGAGGCCGACAGTATTGCCGGCAAGACGGTGAATATCCGGTCCGGCCGGATCGAATCTGTCGAAGAGCGTTGACCGGTGACCTTGCCCCCAAGTTTTATCCAGTTTTGAGTTCGTTTCCGGCGTTTGATGTGACGGGCTTTGGTGCGGAGTTATCCACATTGCGCAGCGCCAAAGCCCGGCGCGTTGCGAAGGTGTCGGCAAATTCGCTTGGAG
>JBGSIT010000111.1:0-8854 GCA_041742335.1 Rhizobiaceae bacterium | reverse complement strand
AATGCAGATGTGCGTGCTCTTGAGACTGACGTCCAATCCGACGTAATATTCCATCGCTGCTCTCCTTAGGTCTTCGACAAACCAGGGCAGATGGTCTCATCCGCCGAGGGGAGCAGCAACCTCATGTATGGGATGTATTAGCCGGCGCAGACATTCCGCAGGCGCTGGAATCCATCCTCAGGCTGATGCCCGTGGATACCTTTGTCGATCAACCGGTCAAACGCATGCAGGTGGTTGGCGATCCGGACAGGACTTTGCCGCTGTTTGACGCGGTGCAGGCGGTCATCGACAAGGCGGAAAGTCGCAATGTCGGCGTCGATGCCCTCGAGCGCTTTGCCTTTTATCAGGCCGCCAGGCAGTGCTTCGCTGTGGTGCGGACCTCCGACCCCGGTCCCTATGGCTGTTTCATCATCCGCATGGGCGTCATCGACGGAGCCGAATAGGCAAACCGCAGTCTGCCCCAGCCTATGGCATCTGGTCCAGTTCCGCCATCAAATCCCTGGTTTGCAGGTAAAGCCTGGTGAAGACCGAAAATTGCCGCTGGTAGACCGGCGAAGGCTCGGGCTTGATGACATGGCTGGCCGGGTTCCATTTTTCGATATCCCGGCGCGCGACATCACCGACACCGAGGGCTGCCAAAAAGGCGTCGCCATAGGATGCGCCAATGGTTTTTTCCGCGATCAACTGCGTCTTGCCGGATATATCGGAAGTCGCCTTGGTCCAGACGGCATTCTTGGTGCCGCCGCCCACCGCCATCAGCCGTTCCGGCACGGCGCCGGCCTGCGCATAGGTATTGAAGATGTGGTTTGTGCCACAGGCGATGCCTTCCAGCAGTGCGCGGTACATGTCGCCGCGATTGTGGGTCAGGTTCAGGCCGAACAAGGTGCCTTTGGCGTGCGGATCGTAAATCGGCGTGCGTTCGCCTGAAAAATACGGCAGGAAAATCAAGCCCCGGGCGCCGGCAGGCGAGGCTTTCGCCTCAGCGGTCAACGTGGTGAAAGCACTCGCCGGATCGAGTTCGCGACCGAACTGGTCGCGAAACCAATGGGTCAGCGTACCGCTGGTGGCAAGCCCGGACATCGAGGCATGTTCGCCTTTAAAAATCCACGGCGCATACCAGAGTCGCGCATCGGTAATGCGTTCGGCGGTCAGCATGATGATGAAGATCGTCGAGCCATACATGATCATCATGTCGCCGTGGCCCAGCACACCGACGGAGAAAGCTTCAGCCGCCGCATCAATCGTGCCGCAGATCACCGGCGTGCCTTCGACAAGTCCGGTCTGGCCTGCGGCCTGCCGCGTCACCGTTCCGGCAATGTCGGTTGACCACATCGGCTTTGCCAATTTGTCGAGCGGCACGATGGCATCGGACAGTTCGCTCGTCCATTGCTGCCGGTCAACCCGGTAGAGCGGCGAGAAATTGGCGGCGGTATAATGATCGACCACGCAATTGCCGGTCAGTTTCTGGACAATCCAGGTTGTGGAAGAAACAATCTTGTCGGCTTTGGCATAGAGATCGGGGCGCTTGTTCTTCAACCAAAGGATTTTCGGGCCCACCGATTGCGAGGTCAGCGCATTGCCGCAAAGCGTCAAAATCCGGTCTTCGCCGATATCGCGGTTCAGTGTTTCAATTTCATCGGCGGCCCGCCCGTCGACGCCATAAAGCACGCCGTTCATCAGCGGATTGGCGTCCTTGTCCACCGGCAGCATGCAGGGGCCGATCGCCGAGTTACCGACCGCGCGGATGCTCCTGGCGTCGATTTGGGAATCGGCAATCAGCTTGTTGGACAAAAAACAGAATTCGCCCCACCAATCCTCATTGGGGCGATGTTCTGCCCAACCGGCCTGGGGAACCAGCATCTTGTGGGGGCGTGAAGCCGATGCGACGATGCTGCCGGTCTCATCCACCAGCACGCCCTTCGATTCAAATGTACCGATATCGATGCCGAGATAATGCTTCATTGCGGATGATCATCCCTGTCGAGGCTGAAATCCGGGCCGATGGAGGATATCGCATCAACCAGCAGATTGGTCAGGCCGACGAGATCGGCGAGATCGCAAAGTTCCAGCGAGGAATGCGAATAGCGCATCGGAAAGCCCATATCGATGGAGGCCACGCCCTTGCCGACAAGCTGGACGTAGGAGCTGTCGGTCAGGCAACCGATATGGGCGCTTTTTTGCAGCACCAGACCGGATTTTTTTGCTGTTTCATCAAACAGCGCCACCATGGCCGGATGCGGGATCGTGCCGTTGAGCGTTCCCCTGCCATGGAAGGAATACATGGCCATTGCCGGGCCTGCGCCCAGCACGACGTCGCCGCGCGCGCCCATATCCGGCGTATCAGTGGCCAGAACCAGGTCGATCTGGATGGCAATGTCGGGCTGAAGCACCTGCGCTGCGGTCAGCGCGCCGCGCAGATTGAATTCTTCCTGTACTGAAAAGACGACATGGACCGTCGGATGGCCCGTCGACGCCTGAAGCCTGCGCACGGCTTCCACAATAACGGCGCAACCGGCCCGGTCGTCCACCGAGGTTCCGGCAATGCGGTCGCCGGCAAGCTCGATGACCTGCGGTTTGTAGACAATCGGCGTGCCGATATCGATGCCTGCAGCCAGCACCGCTTCGGCCGAATTCAGGCCGGTATCGATATAAAGTTCGCCATAGGGCACAACCCGGAACTTGTCTTCCGGCGAAGTGGCATGATGGGCCTTGTTGGCAATCACCCCTTCGACATCGCGGCCTTCGCCCACGCAAAACAGCACTGCCTGGGAGACCAATATCTTGTCGGGCACCCCGCCCAGCCGCTCAACCCGCACATAGCCATTGGCC
This sequence comes from Rhizobiaceae bacterium, assembly GCA_041742335.1. Classification (GTDB taxonomy): domain Bacteria; phylum Pseudomonadota; class Alphaproteobacteria; order Rhizobiales; family Rhizobiaceae; genus Rhizobium_E. The sequence goes on along the minus strand of JBGSIT010000111.1, from coordinate 6,025 downwards.
TCGATCTTGCGCACGACAAGGCCGAGCTGGTCCATATGGGTAAAAAGCATGACGGAGGGGCTTGCCGGATCGCCCTTGATGGTGGCGATCAGATTTCCCATCCGGTCGGTCTGTGCGGAATGGCCGAGATCGGCCATTTTTTCCTTGAGGTAACGCCTGACCCTGCCCTCATAGCCTGACAGGCCGGGGATCATCATCATCTCGACCAACAGTTTCTTCAGCCTGGCCTTCATCGCACCCTCCTATCGATCCAGCCGGACCAGCGCCATGAATTCCTTGGCCCGCTCGGCATCGACCGCGTTCCATGTATGGCCGTCTACCTTGAGCGACGAGCCGACGATCACGCCGTCGGCAACCTTCAGCACTTCGCGAACGGTGCTGTGCTTGACGCCGGTATTGGCAAAGACCGGCGTGTCAGGCAGCGCCTTCTTGACGCTTTCCAGATCTCCCATGCTGGCGGCCTCGCCGGTAATGGTGCCGGAAACCAGGACCGCGTCCGGAATGGAGGAAAAGACTGCGCTGCGGGCGCGGTCGGCGACGCTGCGCTGGTCGAGCGAAAAGGCAAATTCTGCGGAAATATTGTAAAGCAGCGCCAGGTCCTTGCGGCCCAAACGGTCGCGATAGCGCATCGCCTTGCCGGCATCGGGATTCCACGGGCCCATGTCGGAAGCATAGGTGCCGGTGAAAATCTCGCGCACGAAACCGGCGCCAGTCGCGGCTGCCAGCGCAATCGAACTCATCGGGTCCCAAAGCACGTTGACGCCAAAGGGAATGGTGATTTCCGAACGCAACCGGCCGATGACCTGGGCCATGGTCGCGGTGGAGGCGATGTCGACTGCAAATTCGTAAGGCCGGTCATTTTCATTGCCGAACATGACAGCGTCAAAGCCTGCCTCCTGCAAAGCAACCAGATCCTTGCGGCAGCCTTCTTCCAGCGCTTCAATGCCGCCTTTTTCATCGTAAAGCGGCGAACCCGGCAGGGCCCCGAAATGCACCATGGCTATGACCGGCTTGCGATCACCGAATATCGCCTTCAGTTTTGAACTCACTTTTACTTACCTCCCAGGAATACTTGGTCCAGACTGCCATTTCACTTGGCTCTTGTCATCACTGGACCTTTGAAAGTGAATAAAAACAATTGCCTTGCGCCATTGTTGCTGTTCCAATCACAATAATGGCGCAAGGCAGGTCGGCAGGACCTGAAAATGCCAATTGCATAATCGGGAGGCAAACATGAAAATCCGGCACTGGGATCGTCTGGGCAATGGCGGAATTGATTTCACCGAACTGGGATTTGGCTCGGCGCCACTGGGAAATCTCTATCAAGCGATCAGCGACGAGGAAGCCGATGCCGCGCTTGAAGCCGCTTGGGCCGGCGGCATCCGTTACTTCGACACCGCGCCGCTTTATGGTTTGGGATTGTCGGAAACCCGCCTCAACCGGTTTTTAAGGACCAAGAACCGCGACGATTATGTGCTTTCCACCAAGATCGGACGCCTGCTTGAGGCCTGCAGGCCGGAGGAACGCACCGCCATCGGCAAGTTCTTCAACGTGCCGAACCGCCGCGAAGTCTATGACTATTCCTATGACGGCGTGATGCGCTCAGTCGAGTTTTCCCTTGAACGACTGGGCATTGACCGCATCGACATCCTGTTTGCCCATGATGTCGATATCTTCACGCATGGATCAAAAGCCGCCTCCGACCAGCGCATCGATGAATTGATGACAGGCGGCTACAAGGCGCTGGTGGAATTGCGCGACCAGCATGTCATCAAGGCCTTTGGCGGCGGCATCAATGAATGGGAGGTCTGCCAGACCTTGGCAGAGCGCGGCGATTTCGACCTGTTCCTGCTGGCCGGGCGTTATACCCTGCTCGAACAGGAGGCGCTGACGAGTTTCCTGCCGCTCTGCGAAAAACGCGGCATCGGCATCGTTCTGGGCGGGCCCTATAATTCCGGCATTCTGGCGCGCGGGCCTTCCGAAGGCGCGCAGTTCAATTATTCGGACGCCCCCGCAGAGGTGATCGAACGGGTCGGCCGGATCGATGCGGTCTGCCGCAGGCATGGCGTCAGGATGATCGAGGCGGCGCTGAATTTTCCGCTCTATCACAAGGCCGTGGTCAGCGTCATACCGGGCGGCCAGAGTGCAGCGGAAGTCACGTCGAACCGCGCCATGCTCGGCAAAGCAATCCCGACGGACCTCTGGGCAGACCTGAAGGCCGAGGGATTGATGCGCGCTGACGCGCCGACCGGTTATACCGATGTTCAATGATAATGACCCATGGCGCCGGGGCGAATTTGTCTGCCGGCCAGGAGAAACCCGGAAATGGACCCATGGGTCCATTGAGGATTTTCGACGACGCCGGCAGACAAATGCGCCCGGCCCTTCGGGTGGGCCGGATGCCACGCGCCGGGGGTGCGGCTCACCTCGACCGCAGCTTTGGCTGCGCTCTGCGGAGTGCTCCTACCCGGACGCCCGTCTCCGGTCCCACGCCATGGGTCATTATCATTGAACATTGGTATAGGCCGAACTTACGCCTGCCTTTCGGTTTTCATCTTGCGTTCGAGAAGACCGACAAGGCGCACCATCGGCCACAGCACGATGATATAGATGATGGCAGCACCGATCAGCGGCGTCGGATTGGCGTTCAGCGCCTGGGCGTCATTGGCTTCTTTCAGAAGTTCCGGCAATGCCACCACCGAGGCAAGCGCGGTATCCTTGAACATGGAAACGCAATTGGAGGTGGTTGGCGGGATGACGATCCGGAGCGCCTGCGGCAGCACCACCAGCCGCAAGGTCACGACGAAAGGCAGGCCGAGGGCAGCGGAAGCTTCAAACTGGCCTTTGGGAATATTCTCGATGCCGGAACGGAACACTTCCGCCGAATAAGCGCCCATCACCAGCGAAAAGGCCATGGTGGCGGAGGTGAAGGAGGAAAATTTCAAATTGAGATAGGGCAGCGCGTAATAGATCAGGATCAGCACCACCAGCACCGGGGCAGCGCGGAAAATATCGATGTAGAAGATCGCAATCAGGCGAAACGGCTTGGGCGCGTAAAGCCTGATCAGGCTTACCACAAGACCGAGCGGCACCCCCAGGGCGATGGCCGCCCCGCCCAGAAGGAAAGTGTTGACCAATCCGCGCATCAGCGCCGGAAAGCTCGATATCAGGACATTGATATTGAAAAATGTGTCAAGCAGCGACATGACGGCCCCCGGCTTTGCCTGAATTCAAACGAAACACTTTGAAATGATGCATGTACGTTATCGTTCAAATGAACCCATTTGAACGCGACATGCATAAAAGAGAAATGGCACTGGCCGAACCGGAACCTGCCGGAAAGATCAGTGCCATTTTCAAGATCGACCTGAAATCAGGCTTTCGGAATCGGCATTTCCATCAAGGTTGAGGAATCGGCCGGAGCATCGGTGCCGAACCACTTTTTGTGGATCGCAGCCATGGTTCCGTCTTTCTTCATTTCAGTGATGGCGTCATTGATCTTGCCAAGCAGTGGATGGTCCTTGGTCATCATCAGTCCGTATTGCTCGCCGGTCTTGATGCGGTCCTTGACGGTCATGGTCGTCATCTTGGTGAAGGCGTATTCCATGCCGGGAATATCGCTGACACCGGCATCGACACGACCGGCATTGAGATCCATCAGCATGTCCTGCTGGCTATTGTAGCCCTTGATTTCGGCAATGCCGAATTCAGCCTGGTTGTCTTTGGTCCATTTGTCGCCGGTCGAACCGGAAAGCACGCCGACGATCTTGTCCTTCAGGTCAGCCGTGCCTGAAATCGGCGAATCCTTGAGTGTGGCAATCCCCATGTCGGAATCATAATAAGGCTGGGTGAAGGACTGGCTGCCCAGACGCTCGGCGGTAATGGTGATCGACGAAATGGCGACGTCGATGCGTTTGGAACTGGTGGCGGCAAACAGCGCCTGGAAGCCAAGGTCCGAAATTTCCACGGTCATGCCAAGCCGCTTGGCGGCTTCAGTGACGATATCAACTTCAAAACCTTCAAATGTTCCGCTCTCATTCTTGAATTCGAAAGGCGGATTGGAAGGATAAGATCCTACCACTAGCGCGTCTGCGGCGGTGGCGGTCTGGGTCATGGAGGCGGCAAGGCCGAATGCGGCGGCGAGGCCGAGTATGCTGCGTCGGGTGAAGCTCATGGTCTGGTTCCCTCTGGATTGATCGTATTGTTAAGCCGGATTTTACCGGTCTTGGTATTGGTCCTTGTCGGATGACGCATCATTTGAGCGCGTCGACCATCCGGTCAAGGGCTTTCTTGAGTTGCTCGTGGTCGCGAAACACACACATGCGCAGGAAGCGGGCGGAAGATTCACCGAAAAGATAGCCCGGAGCCAGCCCGACACGGGCCTTTTCCAGGATCTTCGCGCAGGTTTGGCGGGAATCGTCCTGGCCTTCAAAGGCAAAGAACGCATACATTCCACCACGGGGCTTTACCGGCAAAATGATGCCGGGAATCTGTGCAAGGCGATCATAGGCCAGATCGAGACCTGTCTTGAGGCGGTCGCGGATCTCGCTGACAACAGGCTCGCCCTGGCGGATGGCCGCTGTCGCGCCGGCCTGTATCATGCCGGCAGTGCCTGAATTGATATATTGCGTCATGGCCGCCATCTGGTCGGCGACACCCACCGGATGGGTCAGCCATCCGATCCGCCAGCCGGTCATCGCCCAGGCCTTGGAAAAACTGTTGACCGACATCACCCTGTCGTCGTCATCGGCGATCTGCAGGATGGAAGGCGCGACCGGCCCGTCAAAATAAAGCCGTCCATAGACTTCATCGGAAATGATCCAGATGCCGGTGCGCCGCGAGAAATCCAGAAGCGCCTGCATCTCGTCGCGGCTTGCCGTCCAGCCGGTCGGATTGGAGGGCGTCGACAGGAAGATGGCGCGGGTGCGGGCATCGCAACTGGCAAACAGCTTTTCAAGATCAAGATGCCAGTCGGTGTCGAAATCAAGCGCCACCGGGCGGGGTTCGCCGCCCACCAGATGAATGGCGTTGTGAATGTTCGGCCATTGCGGCGCAACGTAGACAACATTGGTTCCCGCATCGACAATCAGCGACAGCGCCAGGAACAGCGCCTGCATGCCGCTGGGCGCAACCGTGGTGCGCTCGGGAACGATGGGCCTTCCATGCAGGTCCGATTGATAGTCGTACAGCGCGTCGTTGAGCGAGGCCAGCCCGCGCATATTGGGAATGTAGAATGTGTTGCCCTCGTCAAGTGCGGCCTTGGCGGCCTCCTTGATGAAGTCCGGCGTCGCCATGTCGCCTTCGCCATACCAAAGCGCGATGACGTCGCCCAGTTCGCGGGCCCGCACTGCAAGCTGGGCAATGTTTTCGGTGTGAAGGTCCTGGATCTGCGGCCTGATTCCCCGCAGCGAAAAGGCTGCTGAATTATGCGCAAATCCCGAGGTGATTTGATCAGATGCCATGCATGCCTTGCCCTGGTTCAGGCCTCGCCGGATTCAGGACATGCCCGTTGATCCGCAGACCGTATCGGCAAATTGTGATTTATATTCCCGATATTTTCAAGGAATAATTTTAAGCTTAAATTATTTCATCTGGATCCTTGCCGTCCAATGCCTGCAATGCGGCTTGCAGGCTCTGGGAAAGGGCCGCGCCCAATGCCATTGCATCGCTCGACAGGATGAAAAAGCTGACGCCCAAGCCGGCATATCGGCCGACATCATCGCTGGAGGGCCGGAAGATGCCCACTTTGCGACCAGCATCCTGCGATGAACGGATGATCTGATTGATCGCCGCATCAAGGCGTTCGGCGCCGGCCGGTCCCATGGCGTCGATCGACACCGACAGGTCGCCCGGACCGATGAAGATCAGGTCAACTTCTTGTACAGAGGCAATCCCGGCAATATTGGCAAGGCCTTCCGCCGTCTCGACCTGAAGCGCCAGAAGGGTCGACTGGTTGGCCCTGCCGATTGATTTAGCTATCTGGTAGCCATAGGCCGCAGCCCTGCCCGGCCCGACGCCGCGGCTG
>JBGSIT010000110.1:0-9500 GCA_041742335.1 Rhizobiaceae bacterium | reverse complement strand
CCGCTCTGACGGCAATAGTGTCCCGATAATCTTCCATTCAGCGTCAGTAAGGTCACCACGAGCCATATCAGCCTCCCAAAAGGAAGCTTTGAATCAGAATTCAGATGATTTGGGAATCCACTTTGTCAACAGGGCCTAGTAAACTCACCCGCGAAATCGAACTTCCGATCGATTGGCAGCAGCAACAGATACTGTTCAATATCTGACAAATGCTTCCATGAATCATGAGCCACGCAAACCGGACCGGCACCCACTGCCGGTTTGATCGTTTCGCGCGCCGTAGCACATCCATATCGAATACCGGTGGATCAAAAATCGGGTCCGAATTGGCCGGAAAAACGGCTGGTCGCAGAACTATGCCAACAGAGACTGCCTCGGCAATTATGCGATATCGACCCTAAAACAGAGACGATTCCGGCGTCTCTCGCGAGCCCATATCACGCAAGCCACGGAAGTCTTTAAGCTATTCAGAGCCAATGGAAATACGCCAGTTTAGCGATGTAAAAATGGTGGGTGATGCAGGGTTCGAACCTGCGACCCGCTGATTAAGAGTCAGCTGCTCTACCAACTGAGCTAATCACCCGTCCATGACCGTTCACAGGTCATGGCGGGCCGTATAAAACGGATCGGCAGGCTTGTCCAGCGTGTTTTGGAAAAAACATCGCCAACTTCCAGTTAATTTCAAGACTCGCCTGTTTCGGCAATGAAATCAAAGTTCAAGCAGGCCGGTCGCAAGTCGCACAGCCTGGCCCCCGATCCTTGCTTTGGTGATTTTCCGGTCTGAAATATCCAGATGCAGGTGGATCAGCGACGGACGGCCCATCTCCACGCCCTGCTCGATCAACAAAGCGTGGTGGCCGTCGCTCAATTGGTCGGCTTCATGGATCAGGCCGCTCATGGCGGAAACCGCTGCACCGGTGGCGGGATCCTCCGCTATCCCCTGGTCGGTACCGAACATCCGGGCATGGAAATCGGCATCGTGGTGGACGCCATCGCGACAGTAGACATAGGCGAACAGGGGCGGAAAACCGATTTCAGCCATGACCCGACGCCAGATGAGATGCTGGAAATCCAGTTGCTGCATAATGGCGAGACCATGAACTGGAATGAAGACAAAGGGGGTGCCCGCGCTCCAGGCCGAAATTTCGTGGTTCTCGAAGCCTATGTCGGTTTCATGGATGGAAAGAGCGTCGGCAACCTGTTGCCTGTCGAGCTTGATTGCTGTCCTTTCGGCTTTCCGCGGCACATCAAATTCGCCGAAGGTGACCTGCCCTTCCATCAACCGAATGGCGGCCCTGACCGGCCCCACCGTTTCGTCAAGAACATACATCAGGTCGATGGATTGACCTGGATGGCCGCGTTCGGCCAACGCGATGGCTGCACCCACGGTCGGATGGCCGGCAAAGGGCAGTTCCGTGACCGGCGTGAAAATGCGCAAGGCTGCGGTATGGGCAGGGTTTTTCGCAGTTGAAACGAAAACCGTCTCCGCCAGGTTGAACTCCCGCGCGATTGCCTGCATGGCCCCGCCATCCAGGCCGTCGGCGTCAAAGACCACAGCCAGAGGGTTTCCAGCAAGCTTTTCAGCGCAAAACACATCGTAAATTGCATAATTCCGGGACATGGTTCTACCTTGGTTCTTTTTCAAAGATTGTTTTCAATATTGGCAGCATGAAATAGGCGTAGTCATGGTGGGGGGCGGCATCGCGGATAATCACCGGCCCGTCAATTTCCGGGTCCGGCTCTGCTGCAACATGACGGCGGATACGTTGCGCCAAAGTCTCGGCATCTTCCTTGTAGTGAAACAGCCGGTAGACGGCGACGGTATTGTCCATCACCAGGCCGCGATATCCGGGCGCGGCTTCGGCCTCCTCCAGCCGCAGCGAGGTCTCCTCATACAATTCACGCGCCATGCTGAAATCGAGATCACACAGGCCATCAACCACGTCATCGCCATCCATTGAACCTGCGGCGCAATAGATACGACCGGGATTGGCCGTCTTGCTTCCCATCCTGATGGCCACGACAGCGCCATCCGACGACATAATGAGCGGCATGGCAAACAGATGGTGGGCGCCGGGCGGCCGACCCAGGCCCCGCCAATGCAGGAAGGCGGAATAGGACGCCATCCGCGCTTCGCCTTCAATATGTCCGTCAGCAAAGGTCAATTGCTGCTGCAAGACCATCTGGCCATCAAACAGGGCCGGATTGGCAGCCACTTCGCGTTTCCAGTTTTCAGCAATTTCCCCGACGTGCGCGGTTGCCCAGGAATGCGGCCCCTTCAGCACCTGAAGCCGAAACGAGGCAATGTCAAAAATCTCCGCTTCGGGTGGAAATCCTTTCAAGAAGTCTTGAACGTCGCTCATCCTTGCAATACCAATTCCATCACCACCGGGCAATGATCAGAAGCCTTGGGCCGGTCCCATCCGGTGCGCGGAAACCGTTCGACGTCCTGGCCTTCAGGAAAGATCGTCCGGTAAGGTTGGCCGTTTCGAATGATTTCGGGCACGCCATCCGGATTGGCGTTGGAAAGGGCCTGCGACAGCCAGATGTAATCCAGTTGGCACAAGTGGCGCTCATCGGGCCCGCGGGAATGATAGAGGGTCCAGCGGTCTCTTGCGGGCCGGCGCAACATGGCATTAAAGGCAAAACCGTCGCTGCTGAAGACATCGAGCGCGCTCTGGGCTTCCATATGGTGCTCAAAACTGTAGCCGGAGCGTTTGTCGCCTGCAATCACCATCTTCTCCTGATAGTCGTTCATGTCGCCGCAAATGACAAAATTGGCGTGCCCCGCACCCTCCTTGCCGAAGCGGCTCTCGATGATGCTGCGGACCGCCCGGGCTTCAGCGATCCTGAGGGGCAGGGTGGCGGTGCGGCCATCCATGCCATTGCGGGGCGAGGTCATGGATTTGAAATGAACGTTGTAAATGGTCAGCGGCCGACCGCCAATCGTAACGTCGATTTCCAGGCAATCGCGCCTGAATATCCGGCTGTCCGGTCTTTCGGCATCGGCAAGATCGGCCGAAAACAATTGCAGCAAACGGAACGTCACATCGGCATGGCTGCGGATATCGACGATGGCGATGGCCTCGCCGCTGCGGGTCTTGTCACGCATCATCACGGCCACATCGATACCGCGGCCATCATTGCCCTCGATCAGCACTTTCTGGCGATAGCCCTCGCCCGTCATGCGATAGAGATAGCCTTCCTCGAAAGTATTCAGCGCCTCAAGGCTTTCTACCTCCTGCAGGCAGACGATGTCGGCATCGGTTTCGACGATCGCCAAGGCCGACATTTGCCGGGTGTCGTCCACCGAGGCAATGAGCCTGGCCTCTTCCAGGCGCTCGAATTGCGCTTGATCATCGACAGCAAACAGGCGCGTTGCCCGATCCTGGCGCGACTGGTTGCGAAAGCCTGAAAAATCAAATCGATTCATGAGGTTTTCAATATTGAATGTGGCAAGTCGAAACGTCATTGGCGGCTCCATGGCAATAGTCCATCCATAGCAGGTTCGAGCCATGATTGAAGCCAGAAAGGCGGGCGGACGCTCCAATGGGGCGGGAGCTGCTTTTAGAAAATGTAAATATAAAATTCCAACGTTGGACAGGAAGTAAGAAATAGGTCAATACTAGTCGAGTAACTTAGAGTGTAAATTCAAGATTCCGAGGGGGACGGTAATGAAAATCAGAAAAATTATGGCAATAGCCGGGTTCATACTTTCAATATTTGCGGCACCATCTGTCGCTCTGGCCGATAGTTATGGCGCCATTGCGTATTCGCCCCGCACCGGCGCGCATGGCTGGTCGCACAGTTTCAATTCGCGTCGTGGAGCGGAAAATGCCGCACTCGATAATTGTTACCAACGGGCTGGTGATTGCAGGGTTGCAATCTGGTTCGTCAATGCCTGCGGGGCAGTTGCTGCCGGTCCGCGCGGCTGGGGTTCGGCATGGGCCAACAATTCCAACCGTGCACAGCGCAAGGCGCTGCGGCAATGTTCGAATTATTCCGGCAATTGCCGGATTGTCCGCTGGCAGTGTTCGGGCGCCCGCTGAAAATCATCAAATGACGGCTTTTTGAATCGGCGGCCGGCTTTTGCCGCCGATCAGGCTGTTTGCCTGACGGCAACCTTGCCGGAGAGATCTGCTATCAATTGCCCGAGCCGTGAAATGCCGTCCTCGATCATCTGCTCATTGGCGCAGGAAAAACTCAGGCGCAGTGTGTTTGCGTTGGAGCCATCGGCAAAAAAGGCCTTGCCGGGTACAAACGCCACCTTGGCTGTCTGGATCGACTTGGCCAGCAGTTCGGCGCCGTCCATGCCGTCAGGCAAAGTCAGCCAGACAAACATGCCGCCTTCCGGCCTGGTCCAGCTTACACCCGCCGGCATGTATCTGGTCAGCGCATCAAGCAAAGCATCCCGCCGCTTGCGGTAGGTCGCGCGGATCTTTTCAACCTGCCCGGAAAAAATCGTATGGGCGATGTCGCTGATCACCATTTGATTGATGGAGGAGGAATGCAGGTCGGCGGCCTGTTTCATCAGGACCAGCTTGCGGATCACCGGGCTTGCGGCGCAAACCCAGCCGACCCTGAGCCCCGGCGCCAGCGTCTTTGAAAAACTGCCGCAATAGATGGTTCGCGCTGCTTCAATGGATCCCTTGCGGGCAATTTCCAGCGCAAGGATTGGCGGAATGGCTTGGCCATCATAGCGCAGCGCCTGATAGGCGGCATCTTCCAATATGGCGATGTCCAGTTCGTCGCCAAGATCGATCAGCTTCTCGCGCGCCCGCAAATTGAGCGTTTCACCGGTCGGATTGGCAAAATCACTGGAAACATAGGCAAATTTAACCGCTCCGCCGGCACGCTCGGCAGTGGCGCGATAGGCCTCTGGCGTCTGGTTGCCCATCGGTGTCAGGCGGTCATAATTCGGTTCATAGGCATTGAACGCCTGCAGCGCCCCGAGATAGGTCGGCCAGCCGACCAATGCGGTGTCGCCTGGCGACAGAAACAATTTTCCAAGATAATCCAGCGCCTGCTGCGACCCGGAAGTAATCAGGATATTGTCAACCGAGCATGGGACTCCAAGCTTGCCCATTTCGCCCGCAAGCCACTGGCGAAGCGGCAAATAGCCTTCGCTGACCGAATATTGCAGCGCCGGCCCCGCTTTGTCGGACGAAAAGATGTCGCCATAGGCCGTCTTGAATGCATCGGCGGGAAACAGCGCCGGATCGGGAATGCCTCCGGCAAAGGAAATGATATCAGGCCGCTCCAACAATTTGAGGAGTTCGCGGATTTCCGACGCTTTCATGCGGGCCGACCGCGTTGCAAAAATCATTTCCCAATCCATGTCAGTCTTCCTGTGTCAATGTTCGGACGATAACAGCACGGCGATCAGTTTATGTCAACAATACTGACCTATTTTGGACCATCTGGAAATGACATTTGGCCGGCAGGCCGCTCTGTCCGGCAGCCGTCATTGACAAATCCGGACCCGGTTGCCTAGTCTGATCTTTCCAGCGGGGATCGGCCAGATGAATTTCATCCAAATTTGCGAATGGCGTCCTTGCGTTGCGCCCGATATGGCTATCGCCCAAGCGCATGACGGATTTGCGGCGGCCGGCCCGTTCATCATTGTCGACATGCCGTGATCATGGACCGGCCGGCTGGCGCCAAGATCATAAAGATAATCGGAGTTCTCTGCCTCTACGGCCTGCTGATATTTGGCGGCACCTATATTGGCGACCTGCTGAACAAAAGCTTGAATATCGAGAACTGGCCGCATAGCCAGGCCATGCTAAACGGAATTGTCATCATCGTGCTGGTTGCCTATGTGGTCCTGACCGCCCTGCCCTTTTTGCCCGGCGTTGAACTGGGATTGGGATTGATCATGGTCTTCGGTCTGGACATCGTTCCGGTTGTCTATGTTTCGACAGTATTGTCATTGAGCCTGAGTTTCATGGTTGGGCGAAGGGTTCCGCACCGCTGGCTTTCCGGCGCGTTCAAGTGGCTTGGCCTTGGCAATGCCGCAAGGTTGACCGAGGAACTGGCAGCGCTCAGCGTCCATCAACGCATTGCCTACCTGACCCACAATGCGCCGAAAACATGGATCCCCTGGCTGATCAGGCATCGATTGATCGCGCTGGCCATTTTGTTCAATTTGCCTGGCAGTGCGCTATTGGGCGGCGGCGGCGGCATTGCCATGGCGGCAGGCATGAGCCGGCTGGTGACAACGCCGAAATTCCTGCTCTGTGTCGCCATCGGCGTGTCCCCGGTGCCGTTGATCTTGCTGGCAGGCGGATTATTGGGGCACGGGATGTTGAAGTGAGATTTGGACAGTGCGGGTTTTCCGCTGGCTCCTTCAGTTGGTTGAAACGTGCCTGCTGGCGCCAGTCCTGGCAGCAATGCGAGTGGAAAATCCCTGCTACCGGTCTTCAAAAAACCAGCGCCAAGCAATTGGCGTCGCCGCCATGAAGCGGCACCAGGCGTTAAACCGGTCGCCGAGGAGCCCGCCAGGACAAGCCCAAGGCAATGGCAGCCTTTTCCAGCAAACTATTGGTTACGCTCGTCTTTGACCCGCAGGCACAGGTCTCCTTGGTGCCGAGCAAAAAAAGCCCGGTCACGCAAAACAAGACCGCCGTCACGATTATCGATTTCTTGAAGATCAAGGCTTCTCAACCTCCCTGAGGATTGGTCCGAAAACAGTCAAGCAACGGCAGAAATATCCCCAATAAAATTCCATCCATAATTTTAGCATTTCTGTATATATAGGTCAATCCGCTCAAATGTGCCAATCTCTGCAAACAAAAAGGCCCGCAACGGGCTTCGTTGCGGGTCTCCTCTGGTCAAGTTCATCCCGCCCTGCCCTTCAAGGCGACGCCCTGCAACCAAATGTGCAGGTAGGGAAAGCTGTACCTTAGTTCTTGGCCTTGTCGACCAGCTTGTTCTTGCCGATCCACGGCATCATGGCGCGCAGCTTGGTGCCGACTTCCTCGATCTGGTGGCTGTCATTGAGGCGGCGGATGCCCTTGAAGCGGGCTGCACCCGAGCGGTATTCCTGCATCCATTCCGAGGTGAACTTGCCGGTCTGGATGTCGTTGAGAACGCGCTTCATTTCTGCCTTTGTCTCGGCGGTGATGATGCGCGGGCCGGAAACATATTCGCCCCATTCAGCGGTATTGGAGATCGAGTAGTTCATGTTGGCGATGCCGCCCTCATAGATCAGGTCAACGATCAGCTTGACTTCGTGCAGGCATTCGAAATAGGCCATTTCCGGCGCGTAGCCGGCTTCAACCAGGGTTTCAAAGCCGGCGCGGATCAGTTCGACCAGACCGCCGCAAAGCACGACCTGTTCGCCGAACAGATCGGTTTCGCACTCTTCCTTGAAGTTGGTCTCGATGATGCCCGAACGACCGCCGCCGACGCCGCAGGCGTAGGAAAGCGCGAGTTCAAGCGCATTGTCCGATGCGTTCTGGTGAACGGCCACCAGGCACGGCACGCCGCCGCCCTTCTGGTATTCGCCGCGAACCGTGTGGCCGGGGCCCTTCGGAGCGATCATGACGACATCGACGGTGCTCTTCGGCTCAATCAGGCCGAAATGAACGTTGAGGCCGTGGGCAAACGCAATGGCTGCGCCATCGCGGATATTGCCGGCAATGTCGGCCTTGTAGATGTCGGCCTGCAATTCGTCAGGTGCGGCCATCATCATCAGGTCGGCCCAGGCGGCGGCTTCCGCCACGGTCATGACCTTGAAGCCGTCGGCCTCGGCCTTCTGAATGGTCGGCGAACCGGCCTTGAGCGCAATGGCGACGTTGCCTGCGCCGGAATCCTTGAGGTTGAGCGCATGGGCCCGGCCCTGCGAGCCGTAGCCGATAATGGCAACCTTCTTGGACTTGATGAGATTGAGATCGGCATCACGATCGTAATAGACGCGCATTTGAATGTCCTTCCCTTTTGCTGTCTTGTTGAATATGGCGGGCTTGCCTATTGGTCCGCCCATATTTGTCCGGATTCGTGCAGTTTCAGAAAGGCGTCAACCGCCCTGCCTGCGCGCAATCCAAATTCTCTCGCTGCAGTATCGACTTCTTCTCCAAGAAGCATCCGCACATGCAAATCCGTGACGATCAAGCCGTAAAGCGTTTCATAGGCCTCGCCGGCATCGTCAAATTCCAGAAGGCCCGCCCGTTTGGCCGAGGCCAGCAACGCGCCCGCGCGCCTGCCGATCTGCCGGCGGCCGCGTTCGAGCAGCATTGAACCGAGCGCCGAGCCTTCACGGCTGGCCTGGCCGATCGCCAGACGGTTGAGCGCCATCGACACATCGCCGGACAGGACATCCAGCAAGTCGCGCGCAAAATCATTCAGCAGCGCCTTCAGGCTCTGCTTTGTCAATGTTGCCGCCGGAGCATCGCCTGTCCTGACTTTGGAAGCCTGATAGGCAATCATGGCCTCCAGAAGGCCTTCACGGTCACCAAACCACTTATAAAGGCTTTCCTTGGAGCAATTGGCGGCACGCGCCAGCCCGGCCGTCGTCAGCGCCTTTTCGCCACCATCGACAAGCAAACGCAACGCCTGTTCCAGAACGGCATTCTGGCGCGGCGAGAAGACTTCATCCTTGCTTGGCGTTCTGCCATCGAGCATAGCATTGATCCGGACATTCTTGCGTACCGTACGGTACGGTTCGTAGCCCTTATGGGCCAAAGTGGATGCTGCGTCAAGGGTTGCAATCATGGTGCTTCGATGAATTTCCAGACACCTCAGAAGGCTGGCAGGTCAAACAGAGTGCCGCCAGAAGCCTTGAGCGCGGACCTTGCGAGTTTGGATAACCGGTCGGCATCTTTGATATCGTAAAACTGTACGACTTTCGCGAGCGTTGGCGTCCAGGCTCGCGGTCGATCAACCATCAGGTCATATCTACGCTGAAATACAATATTGCCATGGTCATTCTTTTTGGAATTCAGCCGAATACCGGCAATATCAGATAATTTACATGCGATAAGCCTGTGCCGCAAATAATCATGAAATATAAGGACCCGCTTGTCCGTCAAAGCGTAAAACAGATTTTTCCTTATATAGGCATCCAACAGAAATCTGCCGAAAATCACATAAGCGCCTATAATGGAACCTGGCAAAAGCTGAAGCCATAGCAAAGGTTCCGCCTTAGGTGAAAACCAAACGAGGACATTCGCAACAATGAAGCCTCCACCCCAGAAGATGTTCATTGGGAGAAGGATAAAATCGGTCTTGTTCAACCGCAGACCTTGCCGCGATTGGCCAACCCAAAGAATTTTTTCACGATGCAATAAAAACGGTGTAAATTTCTGTATATATATCAAAGACATTGAGCCAGCTCCAAAAAAGCCTCCTCTAATATATATATTAGGCCCTGTTGACAAAGTATGGCAGCCAAATCTTTGTTGAAGCGATTGCCAGGAATGCGGCGAATGATGCGGCGGTTTTGTCGAAGCGGGTTGCGATGCGGCGGAACTGCTTGAGTTTGTTGAACATGCGCTCGA
>JBGSIT010000109.1:0-38650 GCA_041742335.1 Rhizobiaceae bacterium | reverse complement strand
ATCGAGCGCATGTTCAACAAACTCAAGCAGTTCCGCCGCATCGCAACCCGCTTCGACAAAACCGCCGCATCATTCGCCGCATTCCTGGCAATCGCTTCAACAAAGATTTGGCTGCCATACTTTGTCAACAGGGCCTAGGTGCAACAGAAGAACGCGGACAACTACCTCGGTCACGATGACTGGCGATTGCCCTATATCAAGGAACTGCAGATCATTGTCGATTATACCCGATAACCGGATACGACCGATTGGGCGACAATCAAACCAACGTTCCCGGTGACCGGAATCACGAACGAAGCAGGACAGCCCGACTTTGCGGCCAATGGGAGTGCAACCACGCATAACAATTTGAACAGCACTGCCGGCGACCACTCGTCTTGCGTCATTTTTGGCCGCGCCATGAATGGCTGGACGGACATGCACGGCGCAGCTTCTCAACGCTCGGATCCCAAGGTCGGTGATGCTGCCGATTTTCCGCAGGGCTTTGGCCCTCAGGGCGATGCGGTCCGCATCCTGAACCAGATGCGCCTCGTGCGCGAGGCGCAATAAAGAAGGCAATAATGAACCGGGCGGAACGGCAGGATACCAGCGCCCAAGCGAAGGCGAACGATGAGCCGGCGCAGGGTCTCTTGCGCGGGGCGCGATCGGTCCTGATCGTGGCGCTGCTCTGGACTGTCTCCGGCCAAGGCTATAATGCGGCTGTCGATGCGCTTGGTCTTGACAGCGGCTACAACGATGCGGCGCTCGTATTCATTGTCTATTATGCGGGGCCGAAATCCACCGGCATATTGTTCCAGCAAACCCTTGCCGCCGCCTTGATCCTGACTGTGGCCCGGGCCGGCTTCAACATCGCAGCCATTGCGGTTGGCATGGCGGCGGCTTTCGGCGGCTTCCATCTGCTGCTTGCTTTCGATGGCTTCCTGCCGATTTATATTACACGCTTCACACTTGCGGCAACCGCTTTCGGCGCGTTGCTGCCCCACCTGTATCTCCGCGCGAAAAACGGCTTTCGCTGGGCTTATGGCCTTTATAGGTCATTCTACGCGGTTGACGCTGCCCTGACCCACCTCATCCTTTCCGTGCCGCCTTGGGCACAATCGTGAAACAGGATCGAGTGCGCCACAAAACAAAGAAAGGTTGCCCGTCATGAAAAACATCAAGTTTGCGCTTTGGGGAACATTGATCCTCCTGAGCGGTCTTTGGATCATTGCCAATCTCCCCCTCCCCGAGACATTGGGCTTCATCGCTGTGCGCAACATGCTGGTGCAATATTCCGGCGTCCTGGGCATCGGCGTCATGAGCGTGGCAATGGTACTGGCGACCCGCGCCAAATGGCTGGAACCCTGGCTGAATGGGCTCGATAAATCCTACCGGCTGCACAAATGGCTTGGCATTGTCGCGCTGATTGCCTCGGTTTTTCACTGGGTTGCGGTAAACGCTCCGAAATGGATGACCAGCCTTGGCCTTAGGGAACGGCCCACCAGAGGCGCCAGGCCTGCCGACGCACCGGACTTGGGCGTCATTCAGACATTCTTCAACAGCCAGCGCGGCACTGCGGAAATGCTCGGCGAATGGGCTTTTTACGCGGTGGTGGTGCTGATCGCGCTCGCACTGATCAGGCGCTTTCCCTATAAGCTTTTCGTGACCACCCACACGCTCATCGCCATAGCCTATATGGCTCTGGTGTTTCACGGCGCCGTTCTGCTGGATTTTGACGCTTGGTTGCAACCGGTCGGTATCGTCATGGCGCTATTGATGATCGGCGGCGTGGTTTCAGCAATTCTCGCTTTGACCCGTCAGATCGGGCGCGGCCACAAGGTGGCCGGTACAATCGAAAAAGTCCGGATGTTCCGGGAAATGGGCGTCACGGAAATCCAAATCAAACTGGAGGACGGTTGGAAGGGACACAAGGGCGGCCAGTTTGCCTTTGTCACGCTCCACAGCGGAGAAGGCCAACATCCCTTCACCATCGCTTCCGCCTGGGTTCCAGGCACACGCGAAATCGTATTCATCACCAAGAAACTGGGCGATTACACAGACGAACTGCCGGAACGGATCAAGGCGGGCGATCGGGTCATCGTCGAGGGACCATATGGCTGCTTCACCTTCGACGACAAGAAAGACCGCCAGATTTGGATCGGCGGCGGCATTGGCATTACGCCATTCATCGCGCATATGAAGCAACGGGCACTGACCCCGAATACAAAAGTGATCGACCTCATCCACACTGTCAAAAACATTGAAGCCGAACCGCTGAAATTGCTGACGGCGGACGCCAAAGCCGCAAATGTCAATTTGCATGTGCTGGTCGAAGGCAAGGACGGCTTACTCAGCGGTCCCCGGCTGCGCGCAATCGTTCCGGACTGGAAATCAGCAAGTGTTTGGTTCTGCGGTCCGGCAGCCTTTGGCCAAGCCATTCGTTCAGACCTGATGGCGCAGGGTCTGAACTCAAGGGACTTTCATCAGGAACTGTTCAACATGCGCTGACAGTTCAGCACGCTTGTTGCGCAATCTATGTGAAACTGCAGGGTGAAGGCATTCACGCGCCCGTTGGGCTGTGATCTAGCCCCAATCCCCACGTTGCAGAAGCTTCATCGTGACCGTTTTAGCGGATGGCGGACTCGATTTGCTTGAGGCGGCGCGTTGAAGGTTTTTGCCCTCAACCGCCCAGAAAATGAAATCCGAATCTACACTAATTCACACAACTGCGCATACAGTGCATGGAGAAGATAAATCGGCGTTCAATTAACCCGACTTATCCAAAGAAACACTGGTCTTCGTACCTGTGCGGCATCATGATGGCCATGATTCATTGGCTTTTCGCTGGAAAGGCGGGATGATTGCAATTCACCTGCACATCCATCTCCAGAAGCATCGCAATCATTGAGGGAGTTCCAAATGTCCGTGACAATCCGCCCCGTTGCCAAGGCCGACAAAGCCGCATGGGAGCAACTCTACGAAGGCTACGGGAAATTCTACAAGGTCAATCAGACGAGCGAAATGCGCGAAACGGTCTGGGGCTGGATCATGGACCCAACCGAGCAGGTTCATGGGATGGTTGCTGAAAATCAGGGTGGCGCGGTGATCGGCCTTGCCCATTTCCGACCGTTCCGTCGCCCCCTGTCGGCAACAACAGGCTGCTTTCTCGACGATCTCTTTGTTGATCCGAAAGCCCGGGGTGTTGGCGTCGCCGATGCCTTGATCGCAGCCGTCAAGGCCGAGGCCGCAAAACGGGGCTGGTCGGTTGTGCGATGGATAACGGCAGAGGACAATTACCGTGCAAGAGGCGTCTATGACCGGGTCGCCGAGCGCACCAAATGGCTGACCTACGACATCAAGCTCTGAAATGCTGACCGTGATGGAGTAAACACGCCAAGGCGCGGCCAACCGGTTGATCATTGCCGGCAAAACCAGCGCATTGCCGTGGCGATTGCCGCCGCTTGAATTTCCAAACAGCAAAACAGTCGCCGCAAACTGACATGGATCAATTCCAAGCCGCCGCCTTTTCGCTAGGCTGAGTCTCAACCAAGCCACGTCAAGCGCATTGGAACCAGCATGAAGCCCCAACCAAAGGCCATTGAACCGGAAAATAGCGGACATGTCCTTTCCGTTCGCGGAGCGGTGGTGGATGTCAGTTGGCATGCAAATGACCTGCCCCCGATCAATACGGCGCTGGTCGTGGAATGGGATCGGCCCGGCGACCTGATCCTTGAAGTCCAGAGCCATGTCAATGCGGTCACCCTGCGCGCAGTGGCGTTCCAGGCCACGACCGGCCTTGCGCGCGGCGTCACGGTCCGTTCGACCGGCGCTCCGGTTCAAGTGCCTGTGGGAAATGCAGTTCTCGGACGCCTGATTGATGTGGTCGGAAAACTTGGGGATCTCGGGCCGCCTTTGCCAAAGGATACACCAACGCGCAGCATTCACAGTCCGCCCCCGCTCATCAGCGCCCAAAGCGGTGCAACCGACGTTTTTGAAACCGGCATCAAGGTCATCGACCTGCTGACCCCCATGGCGCAGGGCGGAAAAGCGGCAATGTTCGGCGGCGCAGGCGTCGGCAAGACGGTGCTGGTGATGGAGCTGATCCACGCAATGGTGGAAAAATATGAAGGCATTTCGGTTTTCGCCGGCATAGGGGAACGTTCGCGCGAAGGTCATGAACTTCTGACGGAAATGCAGGACTCCGGCGTGCTTGCCCGCACGGTGCTGGTCTATGGCCAGATGAATGAACCGCCGGGCGCGCGCTGGCGTGCGCCTTTGACCGCGCTCACCATTTCTGAATATTTCCGCGACCAGAAACACCAAAATGTGCTTCTGTTGATGGACAATGTCTTTCGCTTCGTCCAGGCGGGCGCCGAAGTATCAAGCCTGCTTGGCCGCCTGCCCTCGCGTGTCGGTTACCAGCCGACATTGGCCACCGAAGTGGCAGGCCTTCAGGAGCGCATCGCCTCGGTTGCCGGAACAGCGGTGACAGCCATTCAGGCAGTCTATGTTCCCGCCGATGATTTTACAGATCCGGCGGTCACCACCATTTCCAGCCATATGGATTGCGTCGTGGTGCTTTCGCGCGCATTGGCCGCGGAAGGGTTTTATCCCGCAATTGACCCTCTGGCCTCGTCATCCATGCTGCTTGATCCGCTGGTTGTCGGCGAAAGCCACTATGAGATCGCTGAAAGGGTGCGCGAGACCCTGGCGCGGTTCAAGGATCTGCAAGATATCATTTCCCTGCTCGGGGTTGAAGAACTTGGCAATGCCGACAAGCTGATTGTCAAGCGCGCCCGCCGCCTGCAGCGTTTCCTGAGCCAACCTTTTCACGTCACCGAGGCCTTTACAGGAACGCCCGGCGCGAGCGTCACCAGAGCCGATACGCTTGCCGGCTGTCGTGCAATCCTCGACGGCGAGGCTGACGATTGGGCCGAAAGTTCGCTTTACATGGTCGGAACGATTGAGGCGGCGCGCGCAAAGGAAGCAGCGGCCGCCAGCAAAGAAGCCGCGCCATGAAGTTGAAGATCGTCACACCGCTTTCCGTCATTGTCGACGAGACCGTCAAGAGTGTCCGGGCGGAAGATGCAAGCGGCGGCTTCGGCATTTTGCCGGGCCATGCCGCCTTTCTGACCGCGCTTGTCATTTCGGTGGTCAGTTGGCGCAACGCGCAGGATGAAATGCGCTACTGCGCCGTGCGCGGCGGCGTGCTGACTGTGGCTGACGGACGCACTGTCGCCATAGCGACCCGCGAAGCCGTGACCAGCAATGACCTGGCTCATCTAGATCAGACGGTGCTTGCGCAGTTTCGCTCCGACCTTGAGGAAGAACGCCAGGAGCACGTCGAGGTTACACGTCTTCAACTCAGCGCCGTGCGCCAGATCGTCGGTCGGCTGAAATCAAAACAATCGATCCGGGGGCTGGCATGAGCGAACCGGACGACAAGGACCCGCTGATAAAGGAAGTCAGGCTTCGTCATGAACGCCATGAGGCCTGGTTGCGCGAAGGCGACATGTCGGTCGGACGCAAGCTGGCGCAGATCGGCGTTCTTGGCTGGATCGTGGTGCTTCCCATGCTTATGGGCGTACTGGCCGGGCGATGGCTCGACTCGCATTTTTCAACGGGAATTTTCTGGACTGCGCCCCTGATGATGGGCGGTCTCGCACTGGGGTCCTGGTTCGGTTGGAAATGGATACACAAGACATGATGACCGAATTTTTGAACACACCCATGCTGCTGTTGACTTATTTCGGCTGGTTGCTGGGCGGAATTGCATTGGGCGTGATCTACTTCGTCCTGGTCAGGCATGGCGCCGCGCTGATTGTCAACGGCGGCGGCGTCGGCAAGGTCATCCTGCTGCTGGCAATCCGGCTTTGCATTATCGGCGTCGGCCTGTTTGCCGCCAGCCAGCATGGGACTTGGCCGCTTCTGGCCGAGGCGGCGGGCGTCTTGATCGGCAGGCAGATTGTGCTGCGCCGCCAGTCAGGTCCGGCATCATGAATTCGCCCCTGCAATCCACGCCGCTGTTTTATCTTGGTCCTGTTCCGCTGACCTCCGCTGTGCTGGTAACCTGGGGCATCATGGCCGTGCTCGTAATCGGGGCCTGGCTTGTGACGCGGAACCTTGCCTTGAAGCCATCATCCCGCCAGGTCGCCCTCGAGCTGCTGGTCGAGACTGTCGACAGCAATATCAGTGATACAACCGGCGCAAGGCCTGCTCCCTATCGCGCATTTGTCGGTACTTTGTTCATTTTCATCCTGGCGGCCAACTGGAGTTCGCTCATACCAGGCATAGATCCGCCCACCGCCAAGTTGGAGACCGACGCCGCGCTGGCCATTCTGGTCTTCCTTTCGGTTATCTGGTTTGGCATTCGCGGCAACGGCGTTGCAGGCTATTTGAAATCCTTCGCCTCGCCCAATCCGGTCATGATCCCGCTCAACATATTGGAGAGCGTCACACGGGTGTTCTCGATGTTTGTCCGCTTGTTCGGCAATGTCATGAGCGGCGTTTTCGTCATTGGCATCGTCGCATCGCTGGCAGGACTGGTCGTTCCCATTCCGCTGATCGCGCTCGATATGCTGACCGGCCTGGTACAGGCCTATATTTTCGCCATCCTTGCCATCGTCTTCATCGCAGCAGCCGTGGAAGAAGGCAAACCGGAAAGCGCTGACGATGCTTCCGACACTACGACAGAAAAGGACTGAACCATGGATTATCTTCGCCTCGCCAGTATCATCTGCGCGGCTTTCGCCGTTTCCTTCGGCGCATTGGGCCCGGCGCTCGCCGAAGGCCGGGCCGTGGCTTCGGCCATGGACGCCATCGCGCGCCAGCCGGAAGCCGCCAATACGATCTCACGAACTCTGTTCGTCGGACTGGCAATGATCGAGACGACCGCGATCTACTGCCTCGTCATTGCGCTGCTGCTGTTGTTTGCCAACCCATTGCTTGTGTAAAGACATGACTCTCGATTGGTGGACGCTCGGCCTTCAGGCCGTCAATGTCATTATCTTGATCTGGTTGCTCCAGCATTTTTTCTGGCGGCCGGTCGCCGCGATTATTTCCAAAAGAAAGAAAGAATCCGAGACACTCATCAGCAACCTGAATGCCAAATCAACCGCGCTGGAGGCAACCAGGGTAGAAATGGAAAAGACCCGCAGCGGCTTTGCCGCCGAACGGCAGGCCATACTTGACGCGGCAAAAGCAGAGGCCGAAAAATCGAGGCAGGCTTCATTGAAGGCCGCACAGGCGGAGATAGAGGCGCTGAAGACGGAGGCCCAACTCGAAATAGCCAAGAGCACGGCAAATGCGAAAAAAACCGGCGAGCAACAGGCTTTGGGACTTGCTGTCAAAATCGCCGCTCGGCTTGCCGGTCGGTTGCAGTCATCCGAGGTCCAGGCCGCATTTCTCAATTGGTTGCTTGACGAAATCACCGCCATGACACCGGATGTCAAATCGGCAATGTCAGGCAAGAATGCTGTTCTGGATATCGCTTGCCCCGCCAAGCTTTCCGCCGCCGAACAGGCTGCCATCAAGGCGAAAGTGACGGCCGCACTTGGCGGCAATCCCGGTATCAACTTTGTTGTCGAACCGGATTTGATTGCCGGACTGGAATTGCGCGGACCGCATTTCACGCTGAAAAACAGCTGGCAAGCGGATCTGGCGGCGATTGCCGGGGAACTCAACAATGACCACTGAGCAAAACACATGGCGGATTGACGCTGAAACAAGATTGGCTGACATCAAACTGGGACCCCGACTCGACCAGGTCGGGCGTGTCGAAGAAATTGGCGACGGCGTGGCAATGATTTCCGGACTTCAGGATGTACGGCTGGATGAATTGCTACGGTTCGGCAAAGGCCAATTCGGCTTCGCCCAGGTTCTTGACGGCGACAGGATCGGCTGCGTGATGCTGGATGCGACCGGCAAGATCGAGGCTGGCGACAAGGTTTATGGCACTGGCGACGTGGTCCGGGTGCCAGTTGGCGACCTCCTCCTGGGTCGGATTGTCGACCCTTTGGGCAGACCTTTGGACGACAAGCCTGCGCCTGAACTCACCACAAGCATGCCGATAGAACGCCCGGCACCCTCCATCATTGAACGCGATCTTGTCACCCAACCGGTTCAGACCGGCATATTGGTCGTTGATACACTGTTTGCGCTCGGCCGCGGCCAGCGCGAACTAATCGTCGGTGATCATTCCACCGGCAAGACGACGCTGGCGATTGATACGATCATTAGCCAAAAAGACAGCGATATCATTTGCATCTATGTCGCTGTGGGCCAGAAGACCTCCAGCGTCCGCAGGGCCATCGAGGCGCTCCAGCAAAAAGCGGCTTTTGATCGCTGCATCGTCGTCTTTGCAGGGGCCGCCAGCCAACCCGGCCTGCAATGGATCGCACCCTTTGCGGGCTTCACCATGGCGGAATATTTCAGGGACAAAGGCCAGCATGCGCTGGTGGTCATCGATGATTTGTCCAAGCACGCCGCCACCCATCGCGAAATTGCCCTGCTGACACGCCAATCTCCCGGTCGCGAAGCCTATCCGGGCGATGTCTTTTATGTTCATGCGCGGTTGTTGGAGCGGGCGGCGAAGCTTTCGGCGATCAAGGGTGGCGGTTCGCTGACGGCTTTGCCGATCGCTGAAACGGATGCCGGCAATTTGAGCGCCTATATTCCGACAAACCTGATCTCGATCACCGACGGGCAGATCGTGCTTGACGGAAAGTTGTTTCATGAGGGACAGAAACCGGCCGTAGAAGTCGGTGTCAGCGTCAGTCGTGTCGGCGGCAAGACCCAGGCGCCGATATTGCGCGATGCCGCCAAATCCCTTCGGCTGGACTATGCGCAATTTCTCGAAATGGAAATGTTTACCCGCTTCGGCGGCATGCCGGGTCAACGGGTCCGCAAGCAATTGCTGCGCGGCAGGCGCATTCGTGCGATCCTCAAGCAACCGCAGCACACACCGATGCGCTTGGCCGACGAGGTGGCTTTGGTATTGGCAGTGCAATCCGGCCTGTTGGACGAACTACCCGAGGACGCCATTTCCGCTTTCCGGGATGCTTTGCCGAAGGCCATCAATGAAGCGGCGGCGCCGGCTGTGCAGTCGATCCTCAAGACAGGCAGCCTTGACGAGGGCCAGCATGCCACGCTCATGGCCGCAATCACGGGCTTGGCGGAGAGTATGAAGCCGCCTGTCCCGAACACTACGGTGCCGCCTCATGGCTGAACGCCTCGCCGATGTCACCGAGCGGATACAAGCCATCCAGCAATTGGGTTCGGTGGTCAACGCGATGACCGGCATGGCCGCGACCCGTGCGCACCAGGCGCGCGATCAACTGGCCGCTGTCGACAGCTATGCCGCAACAATCGCAGCGGCCATTCTACAGGCTTCGATGCTGGGGCGAATGGAAGCGACAACCACCTGGCAGAAAGAGCGTATGGGCCTGCTGGTTTTTTGCGCCGAGCAGGGCTTTGCCGGTGCCTTCAGCGAAAAAGTGCTTGACGGCGCCGGTGGCGACCTGCGGAAATCCGATGTGTTTCTGATCGGAACCAAAGGCAAGGCGGTGGCGGCTGAGCGGGATCTGACGCCAGTCTGGAGCGCGGTCATGCCATCGCACTCCCACAGCATCCCGAAATTGGCAAACGATACCCTCAACGCCCTGTTTGCCAAGATCAACGCAGGCAAGATGGACCGGGTCGACGCCGTTTTCCCGATCTGGACATCCGGCACCGTGGCGATCAGCAGACGGCAGTTGTATCCCGTCAAGCTCGACTACCACCTGAAACCTGCGGGCCCCGGACCGCTGAGCAACCTGCCCTTTCCGGATTTGCTTGCAAGTCTAAGCGCGGACTATTTCTTCTCGCAGATCTGCAATGTGGCGCTCCATGCCTTTGCGGCTGAAAACGAGGCCAGAATGGCGGCCATGTCAGCCGCACAAAACCAGATTGAAAACGAACTGGCCCTCAACAAAGCCCTTGAACGCCGCGTGCGCCAAGAGGCCATCACCGCCGAAATCATTGAACTGGCATCAGGTGAACATGCCAGTCGCAAAAACCGCGCCGCCAGCAAAGACGGCTGACGCCGATCACCTTTATTGGGCAACAAACCCGCCATCGACCGGGATATTGGCGCCTGTCACAAATGATGCTTTGGATGAACAGAGCCAGACAATCAATTCGGCGACTTCATCCGGTTCGCCGATGCGGCCGAGAGGATGAAGCGGGTTCATCATTTGCTCGCTGGTTTGCGCGCCGCCAGTCGCTTGTCGCGCAAGGCTGTCGAGCATCCGGGTATCGATTCCACCGGGACAGACGGAATTGACCCGAATTCCGGCCTTGGCATATTCAAGCGCAGCATTCTTGGTCAATCCATTGATGGCGTGCTTGGACGCTACATAGGGCGACAGGCCCGGAAACCCGATCAAGCCGGCCACCGAGGCGAGATTTACGATCGCCCCGCCGCCGTTTTTCAGCATCTGGGATATTTCGGCCTGCAGACACAGGAATGTGCCCTTGGCATTGACCCGCATGACCGCATCATAATTGTTTTCCGGCTGATCGACGAGCGCGGCAATCTTTCCCTCGATACCGGCATTGTTGACGGCAATGTCCAGACGGCCATAGGCGTCCACAGCCTTTGCCACCATCGCCTGCGCTTCGCCGGCCCGGCCGACATCGGCCTTGACGAAAATGGCCTCGCCGCCCAGCGCCGTGATCTGCTTTGCCGTTTCCTTGCCGCCGATTGCGCCAATATCACTGACAACCACTTTTGCGCCTTCGGCCGCAAATTTCAACGCTGTCGCCCTGCCTATCCCCGCCCCGGACCCGGTAATCAAAGCGACTTTTCCAGCAACTATTCCCATAATTTAATCCTCCTGATCAGTTCGGTCTTCCGTGTGAATCATCCCCCGATTTCATCTTCAAGGCAATGACATAGCTCAAGCCCCATTCGCGAAAGGCGGATTTTGACAAATTCAGAACAAAGCGGGCGTGGTCGAAAAAATCGCAGAAAAACACACCAAAAATTAGCACCTTGCGGAACACATATGGAACATATAGTGTCCGTTCTGGATTTGTTTCATGATTCTGGGGGTGTCGCGATGCTGACTCGCAAACAACAAGAACTGCTGATGTTCATTCAAGAGCGAATGAAAGAGTCAGGAATACCGCCGTCATTCGATGAGATGAAGGATGCGCTCGATCTTGCGTCCAAATCAGGCATTCACCGCCTGATTACGGCGCTTGAAGAGCGCGGCTTCATACGCCGGCTGCCAAATCGCGCCAGGGCGCTGGAAGTCATCAAGCTGCCAGAGGCCTATTCCAGCCCGAACAAGCCTGCGGCACGCGGATTTTCACCCAGTGTCATCCAAGGCAGCCTTGGCCAGGCGCAAGCGCCGCGCAACCCCGAACCGGTGGAGAACACCGCGCAACAGGTCGGCGTCTCTGTTCCGGTAATGGGCCGGATAGCTGCCGGCACCCCGATTTCGGCCATCCAGAACAATACCCATGAAATTGCGGTGCCGCCGGAAATGCTCGGAAGCGGCGAGCATTATGCGCTTGAGGTCAAGGGCGACTCGATGATCGAAGCCGGCATTCTCGACGGCGATACGGTGATCATACGCAACAGTTCAACGGCCAATCCGGGCGACATCGTCGTAGCGCTGGTGGATGAGGAAGAAGCCACCCTCAAGCGGTTTCGCCGCAAAGGGGCCTCCATTGCATTGGAAGCGGCCAATCCTGCCTATGAAACCCGGATTTTCGGACCCGACAGGGTCAAGATCCAGGGCAAGCTCGTAGGGCTGATCAGGCGGTATCATTGATCTGATTGTAGATCGGCCAGGTCGGACACAAGGTCTTGCCTGGCGGTGTCGGGTTCGACTGGATCCTGGAATATGAATGTGCCGGTTTTCCAGTCAAAGGCGCGATGCTGCGTCCAGGCCCGGTTGCGACCATCCATTGCTGCGACCATCTTGGTTTCAAATCCGCCGGCGACCAGTGGCACTACGGTTATTTCAAGTGCGCCGCTGCGCCGCAGCCGATCGCGACTGATGATCGGCGGACCGTTGGCGCACCGACCGTCCTTCCATTTTGCCGGGGTGATCACCAAGTCGGCAAATTTGCAGGCCGTTCCTACATAGGCCGGGTTTTCACTGACAAATACGGCAAAACCATTTGCCAGCTTTCCCACACACCAAGCCTTGTCCTGGCAGGTGAAACGCGCCGCCGACAGGCCAGCCATTGCGGCAGAAACCTGCTTTTCGGCAAATTGCGATTCCCTTGGCGAAAGCCGCCATCGATATTTCTCCTTGGACCGGCTCTTGTTCAGGACTTCCGGAGAATTGGCCTCTTCAAGCACAAGCGCGCGTTTCCATTGATCAAAAATAAAGCCCGGCGGCTTGGCCTTGTTGACTGCCGCCTTGCCGCGGTCGACGAGCGCCACCAACTTGCCGTCCTCCGAGATCAGGATATCCGGCCTGCCCGCCCCCCAAGGCAGATAAGTCGCAGCCAGGGCCGCAAGCATCACGATGAGACCACTATAACGCAGTCGGCTGCGCAACATCGTCAGGAGGATGAATCCGCCTGCTGAAAGCGGCAAGAACCATGCGGGCATCCGCCTGGTCACCACGTCCCCACCCCAAGCCGATGTCCATTTGGCAATGGCGATTACCGTGTCCAGGCCAAATCCCATCACCATCAGCGCCGGATGGTCAAGGCCAAAGGGCATGAGCAACATTGCAATCAGCGCCGCAGGCATGACGATGAAGGAAATCACCGGTGCCGCAGCGAGGTTGGCAGGCAGTCCATAGCCGGCGATGCGGTTGAAATGCTCGACAGCGAAGATCGTGGTGGACAGGCCGCCGATCAGGGATGTCATGAAAATACCGGTGGCAAACTTCATAATTGAATTGAAATATGCGTTGTAAAGTGCTGATTTTATAGCATCGCTCTCTCCACTTTTTCGCTGGTACAGCGAATAACCCGTCACCAGCGCTGCTGTGGCGGCAAAGGACATCTGGAAGCTCGGCCCCATAATGGCCGAGGGCGACAGGATCAGGATTGCCATGGCTGAAAGCGCCACATTTCTCAAACTGATGGATCGTCGCTCAAACAGGACCGAAACCAGCATGATCGACATCATGACGAAAGCGCGTTCGGCCGAGATGGCAAAGCCGGAAATCAGATAGTAGGCGCTGATGGCGCAAAGCGCGCCCAGCGCGGCGATCTTCTTGATCGCGATCCTGTGGGCCAGGCCCATGAACAGGCTCAGGCAGGAACGAAGGCCGACGAAGAAAATTCCGGCCGCCAGCGCCATGTTCAAGCCTGAAATGGCAATGATATGGGCAAGTCCTGCTTGTCGCAGCGCTTCGGTGGTGCCAGGCGAGATGGCGCGCCGCTGATCCGTGAAAATGGCCGTTGCAAAAGCCCCGGTATCGCCCGGCAAAACGGCCCTGATTCTCATGCCGATGGATTCACGCAGCGACTCGATCCATTTATTAAGCGCCCTCCCCAATCCGCCAGTCCCGGCCAGTTCGGGGTTGGCCGTTGCGGGCTTTGGGGCTCCGAAAAAATAGCCGACAGCGCCGGTTCCACTATAAAAGGCGTCAAAGGCGAAATCATTCAGGCCGACCAAAGCAGGCCCGGAAGGCGGCGACAATCGGGCATTGCCCGTCAGAACCGCTCCGACTTCAAACGGCGTGTGTTTGCTGATTGCCAGCAGCGACACCACCGTCGGCGGCCGTCGCAGGGTCGGCTTTTGTGTCGAAACAACTTTGATCCTGTAGCGCCACCGGCCTTTATGGTCGATCTCGCGGTTGATCACTTCACCGATGATGCGGGTGGTCACGGGGCTGTCCAGCACAATAGTGTCTACCCGCCGCGTCTCAATCATGGCAAGCACCATTCCCGCCGATACAAGAAACAGCACCATGAAACTCAACCGACAGGCTAACGCAGTGTTTCGCGCCAGCATTGCAAAAAGACCAGTCACCAGCGCCAATCCCCATTGGGCAGCGTCTGCGGGCTCCTCGGGAAGGCAAAACCAGATGATTGATCCGGCGCCAATCGAAACGGGCACAAACAGGATGAGATGACCGAAAGCGATTTCTTCTTCAATGCCCGAGCGAAGTCGGCAAACCATGGCTTGCCAGAAGCGCAGGGCCCTTATCTTGACCGAGAGGCCGTCCATTGTGGAGGTGGTGACAGGTGTTGGAAGGACAGCGTCATCGGGTGCAAGAATGACGGCGCCTTGCGGTTCAGCGGCAATTTTTTCGCTGGCAATTTTTTCGCTGACAAATGTTGCTTGCAACCTGTCCAAATTCTCGCGCCCGCAAACAGTTCCTAAATTATCAAATCATGATGCAACTTTAATTGGCGGCGATCAAGCTTGCGCCCGATGCCGTACGCCTCGGAGAAGGCCGTTCTCCGGCAAAGACTTCAATCGATTGAAGAATGTTCAATGCGGCCAAACCGTTGACTGGCATCTGCTGCAATGCCAAAAGACCATCTGGCATTGCACAATTTGCCTTTAGTACTGCTTGGCAGGAGCCTGTAAATCAGATAGCAAATTTTACGGCGAAATTTCTTGTGGCGATTATAGATCGCTAAACCAGATGAGCGGAGAAGATCATGGCTGAAAAAAGCGCGGTATTGTCAATCGATGGAAAGAATATTGATCTGGCAGTGAAGTCCGGGACCATCGGACCAGATGTTATCGATATTGCTTCCCTTTACAAACAAACCCACAGCTTCAGCTACGATCCAGGTTTTACATCGACGGCTTCATGCGAGTCCAAGATAACCTATATTGATGGCGATGAAGGTATTTTGTTGCATCGCGGATATCCGATAGAGCAGCTTGCTGAACATGGCGATTTTCTGGAAGTCTGCTACCTGCTGCTTTACGGCGAATTGCCGACCAAGGCGCAGAAACAGGATTTCGATCATCGTGTGACGCACCACACCATGGTTCACGAACAGATGTCGCGTTTCTTCACGGGTTTCCGGCGTGACGCCCATCCGATGGCGGTAATGTGCGGCTGTGTCGGCGCGCTTTCGGCGTTCTATCATGACTCAACCGATATCACCGATCCGCATCAGCGCATGGTGGCCAGCCTGCGGATGATCGCCAAGATGCCGACAATTGCGGCCATGGCCTTCAAATACCATGTCGGTCAGCCCTTTGTTTACCCCAAGAACGATCTGGACTATGCCGCCAATTTCCTGCGCATGTGCTTTGCGGTTCCCTGTGAAGAATATGTCGTCAATCCGGTTCTGGCCCGTGCCATGGACCGCATTTTCATTCTTCATGCCGATCACGAGCAGAACGCCTCCACATCCACTGTGCGGCTTGCCGGCTCGTCCGGCGCCAATCCCTTCGCCTGTATTGCAGCCGGCATTGCATGCCTCTGGGGCCCCGCCCATGGCGGCGCCAATGAGGCTGCGCTCAACATGTTGTCGGAAATCGGCTCGGTGGACCGCATTCCGCATTTCGTCGCGCGCGCCAAGGACAAGAACGATCCGTTCCGCCTGATGGGCTTTGGCCACCGCGTTTACAAGAATTACGATCCCCGCGCCAAGATCATGCAGCGCACCTGCCACGAAGTGCTGAGCGAACTCGGCGTCAAGGATGATCCGCTGCTGGACGTTGCAATGGAACTTGAACGCATCGCGCTTAACGATGAGTATTTCATCGAAAAGAAGCTCTATCCGAACATCGATTTTTATTCCGGCATCACCCTCAAGGCCATGGGCTTCCCCACCACCATGTTCACTGTGCTTTTCGCACTTGCTCGCACGGTCGGCTGGATTGCCCAGTGGAATGAAATGATCGAGGACCCGGACCAGCGCATCGGTCGGCCCCGCCAGCTTTATGTCGGAGAACCGAGCCGCGATTACATACCGGTTTCAAAGCGGTAATGAATTGAACCGCAGAATAGTCTCCAAGTCCGGTTCGCCGGGCTTTTTCTTGTTCACCGCTATTGTAGAACGATCCAGGTCCAATCCACGCCCAAAGCCTGGTTTTCAAGTTGAACCGATGGAGCGCGGCGCTTCAAAAGCAGCGACAGACCGGCGCTGGCGGCCTGGCTGACGGTCTCGTCAGTGTTGACGATATGAACCGGCCGGGATGGCGCGCCGGGCCCGTGGCGCAAGGACATGATGATTTTTCCGCCGGAGGCCAAAAGAGCGGCAAGTCTGTCCAAGGCGAGCTTGCGCTGGCCCTCGTCCGGATGCTGCCAGACTGCAATCAGAAAGATATCGTTGAACGGCGCGCGGCGCTCCAGAGCTGTCAGTGCGGGCAGTCGGTCATCAATCCACGTCACAGGGGAAGATGCGTGCAATGCCATGCCGGCCTGCCTCAGCCGGCCAACAGGCTCGACGGCGGTGACATCATGGCCGTTGGCAGCCAGCCAACCAGCGTCGCGCCGCTGCCTGCGCCGACACCAAGTATCCTGGCCGGGCGCATCGGCAGCATCTCTTTTACCGGCGTAAAGAGTTGATCGCAAAAAATTGCTTCGGCCCGGTTGACCCAACTGTCGGGAACCGACGCGTAGCCGGTAAATACCGCGTCATTCATCCACCTGCCTCCGCGCCCCATAAAATGACGTCCACATGCGCTTTTAAGGCGATTCTTGACAATCAGTTTTCGGGATTTACAAGCTTCATCACATGCAGTGCGGCGACCTCGCCTGCGGGCCTTTCGGTCTGCATGCGGTTTCTGACAATATCGAAACCGGCAAGCGCTGACCGGCGCTCGTTGCTGTCGATGCTCAATCGTTCGACATGCCGTCCTAATAATCCTGGACGAACGATATCGTTGAAGAATTCGGGCACGACCTGATAATCGGCAATCAGGTTTGGAAGCGCTGCCGACCAGGTGGTGATGCGACCCATCATCAATTTGATAAGCCAGTCTGTCTTGTAGGCCGAGACGACCGGTACACCACTCAATGCCAATTCCAGAAGCACCGTACCTGAAGCGGCAATCGCGGCATCGGCCGTTGCAAATGCCGCCCATTTGCTGTCCTCCCCGGTGAGGATTTCAATCGACAGCTTTTCATCCGCCACCATTTTTTCAATGCGGCCGCGTTGGCGGGCAACCACAGGCAAGATGAACCGGTAGTCGCCCCTCTCGCTCAGAAATTTCGCGGTAGCCAGAAAATCCGGTAAAAGCCGGGTGATTTCGGTAGTGCGAGATCCCGGCAGCAGCAGGACATTGCGGCAAGCAGGCTGGGCATCCATCCAGCGCGTCCGATTGCTTTGCAGGCTTTCTTCCACTGCTGGAAGGCTCGCCAGCCGATGGCCGACATAGTGGGTTTCCGGTCCGCCAAGCTTCCGCATGACTGCCGGTTCAAACGGCAGCACAGCCAGCACCATATCAATATAACCGAGCATGACGCGCGCCCGGTATTCCTTCCAGGCCCAAACACTCGGGCAGACATAATTGACGACCTTGAGGCCCGGCAGCGCCTTTTTGACCCGCTTTGCCACCCGATGGGTAAAATCCGGGCTGTCTATGATCACCAAGACATCCGGCCTTGCAGCAATGAGGGCATCCGATGTTTGGGAAATCCGCCGCAGCAAGCGCGGCAATTGCTTGAGAACGGCGGTCACGCCCATGATCGACAATTCGCCATAGTCAAATAGCGAATTCAGTCCCTGCGCCTCCAGTGCCGGTCCGCCAACACCGACAAGTTCAATGGGAGACGTCATCTTTGACTTGAGATTGGAAACAAGATCGCCGCCGAGCAAATCGCCTGATGGCTCACCGGCAATGATTGCTAGTTTCATGGCGCATATCCGGTCAAAAAGGCATCAAGGTCCAATCCTGTCACAAACAGTCCCTCGTCATCGGCAAACTGGCGAATGGCCTGTTCTTCCATGACGATGGAGCGGCCGGCCTCCAGTGCGATCCCGGCCAGGCCTGCGGCTTTGACGTTTTTCAAAGTGGAAAGGCCGATGGATGGCAGATCGACCCGCAGATCCTGTTGCGGTTTGCAGAGCTTGACCAGAACGCCTTTTTGGCTGGCGGAAATCCTTCCGGCCTGACGCAATTCCCTTACCCGGTTTAACATGGCGTCCGTGCCTTCCGGGCCTTCCAGGGCCACAACCCGGCCGCCCACGGCCACCGCGCCCTGCCCTATGTCGAGCTTTCCCAGCATGATTGCGGCCTGCATTGCAGCTTCGATGGATGGGAGGTCCTGTTTTGTCGGGGATATCTGGCCAATAGGGCCCGATCTGGCAATCAATCCCGGCACAATGTCCTGAACCGCGACCACCCGGACATTTTCGGCCTCGATCAGGTCAATCACCATGGTCAGGACCGAATTGTCTCCACCGGAGGCGATTTTTTTCAGGATGGACGGCAATTTGGCAAATGTGCGCCAGGTGGGCCGCAAGTCGGAAATATCCGGCCGTTTGGAAACGCTGCCGGACATCACCACCCGGCCAATGGATTTTTCCTTGAACAGCGCCCGGAGCTTCGCAAAATTTCCGGCGCCCAAGCGGACATGATCGACAGCCGACCAGTCACCATCGGCTTCATTTTCCAGAGCGATGACAAAAGGCTTTTCGCCCGCCAGCGCAGCTGCCGCCGCCACATGGTGGGGAAGCTGCCCCCCGCCTGCAATGATGGCCAACCGATTTCTGGCGTCCTGGCGGTGTATCATCAAATCCCGTCACTCCTTGGCGCCGATCCGCTTGGGTGACGACAAGGCGCGGTCGCTCTCAGCGCCAATAAAATCAAGGATCTCGATAACTTCGGCGCAATCGAGATATTCATCCCGGATGGCAGCGGCGTTGGATCTGATCGAACCCTCAGACTCGAAAATCTGCTTGTAAGCACGGCGAACACGGTGAATGACACTGCGTTCAATACCTGAACGCGACATGCCGACCACATTGAGCCCGCCCAATATGCCGGGATTGCCGTTCAGCATGCCATAGGGGATGACATCATAGGCGACGGCAGAAAGCCCGCCGATGAATGCATGGCGACCGATCCGCGTAAACTGGTGAACGGCACAGCCGCCGCCTAGAATCGCCCGATCATGCACCACGACATGGCCAGCCAGCATTACATTGTTGGAGAGGATGATGTTGTTGCCAAGCTTGCAATCATGGGCCACATGGGAATAGGCCAAAAACAGGTTGTTGTCGCCAACAATTGTTGAACCGCCACCGCCGACAGTCCCGGTGCTGATGGTGACGCCTTCGCGAATGGTGCAATTTTCACCGATGAACAGCGTGGTTTCCTCGCCTTCATGATGAACGCTTTGAGGCTCGCCGCCAATCACGGCAGAAGGAAAAATCCGGCTGCCGCGGCCAATGGTGGTCAGGCCGCCGACCACGACATGGCTGTCCAAAACCATGTCTGCCTGCAAGGTCACCTTGGGGCCTATGTGACAGAAAGGCCCGATACGGACATTGTCGCCAATCGCCGCGCCATCTTCAATCACCGAAGATGAATGGATCTGGGCGCTTGCCGCAATTCCGCTCATGTCTTGTCCTTGTCCACCATCATTGCGCCGATATCGGCTTCGGCGACCAGATTTCCGTCTACCTTGGCATCGCAGTGAAATTTCCAGATATTTGCGCGCTGCTTGAGTTTGACCACGTGAAATTCCACCCGGTCGCCAGGCACGACCGGCTTGCGGAACCGCGCATTGTCAATTGTCATGAAATAAACGAGGCTTGAACCGGAACCGGCCTTGCGCGCGCAAATAGCCCCTGCCGTCTGCGCCATGCCTTCAATCAGCAACACGCCGGGCATGATGGGATTATCCGGGAAATGGCCTGTGAATTGGGGTTCGTTGGCGGTGACATTCTTGATTCCGATCGCGGAATTGTCACTGTCGATTTCAATGATCCTGTCGACCAGCAGGAACGGATAGCGATGGGGCAACAATTTGAGAATTTCGTGAATATCGGCCGTGCCCAATGTTTCTTTC
Organism: Rhizobiaceae bacterium; assembly: GCA_041742335.1. GTDB lineage: Bacteria > Pseudomonadota > Alphaproteobacteria > Rhizobiales > Rhizobiaceae > Rhizobium_E. The sequence goes on along the minus strand of JBGSIT010000109.1, from coordinate 18,725 downwards.
AAATCGTCACTCATTATCACCCCCAACTTTTCGCTTGCTTTTTCCTGTGCGGTTCATGGTTTCAGCCATGTCACGCAAGAAATCATTGATCGGCCGCGCCGGATAGCCGCCATATTTCTGGCCGGCCGGAATGTCCCCCACCACAGCGCTCATGGCGGCAATCTGTGCACCATCGCCGATGGTGATATGGCCGTTCAAGCCGGCCGCGCCGCCAATCATGACGCCATCACCGATTTGCGTGCTGCCGGCGATACCGACCTTGGCCACGATGGCGCAATGACGCCCGATGCGAACATTATGGCCAATCTGCACCTGATTGTCGATCTTGGTCCCCTCGCCGATCACCGTATCGTCCATCGTGCCTCGATCAATGGTGGTATTGGCGCCGATTTCAACATTATCCTGGATAATCACCCGACCAATCTGGACAATCTTGGCCAATCCGCGCTGGGAAGGCGCATAGCCGAAACCATCCTGGCCAATCCGAACGCCATTATGAACAATGACATGATCCCCGACATAGGAAAACAGGATGGTGGCGCCGGCAGCGATCGTGCAATTGCGGCCTATCTTGACCCCTGCCCCGATCACCGCGCCGGATCCGATCCATGTGCCAGCACCGACCGACGCATTTGCACCAATCACGGCGAAAGGATCAATGGAGACGTCTTTTTCGACATGTGCTGAACCGTCAATATGGGCGAGCGCAGAAATACCGGTCGCAGACGTGATCTGGCCGGGCCGCATGGCATCAGGATGAAGGATTGCACCGGCTTGCGCAAAAACGGAATGGGCGTGGTTTGTTACCAGCGCCGCTACATGAGCCGGAACGAGTGAACGCATCGCCTCGTTGCAAAGAATAGCTGAAGCCTCGCATGTCAGCAACTCTGCCTTGTGCTTGCGCGACATGATATAGCAGATGTCGCCTTCCTTGGCGCGATAGACAGGCGCCACGGACCGAATCAAACGCTGGCCGGCGTTGTCGTCAGCAAGTTCAGCCCCGAGCGCGGTGGCCAATGCATCAAGTCGGATGCCACCGCCAAGCTGGAAAAACGGAGATTCCGCCATCAAAAACCACTCCAGAACGTTTGAATCATGCAGTTCTGGACTGCCAATCTTAGAACTGAGTGGAAATGCCGAATTTCAGACGTTGCTCGACATCATAGCTCTGCTTGACTACCGGTATGGCGTAATCCAGACGCAGCGGACCAAAGGGAGAAGCCCAGATCAAACTGGCACCCAAGGAAGCGCGCCAGTTCATGCCTTCTCCAACCAGCGAATTGCCGCCCTTTGTGCCCGGACGAATCTTGACATTGTTGCCATAGAGCGTGCCGGCATCAGCAAAAATACCGCCCCGGAAACCGGAATCCTGCGAAACGCCTGGCAGCGGGAACGTCAATTCGGCCGATGTCACGAAGTAGGTGGTTCCGCCGACCGCATCGCCATTGGACATGCGCGGACCAATGCCGGAATCGGCAAAACCGCGAATGAGATCCGAACCGACCATGAACTGGTCGAAGACATGCAATGTGTTGGAACCCTTCGTCGGAATCACGTATCCGGCGCCGCCGCTGATGGAACCGACAAGGTCCATTTCGTCAGACAGGGTGTAATAATAACGGCCCTTGGCCGAAATCTTGTAGAAATCCGAATCGCCGCCGAGACCGGCAAATTCCTGCGTGAAGGATGCAATCATGCCCTCATGCGGCAGGATCATCGTATCAAGCGTATTGTAGGAAATGGTGTTGGCGACAGCCGACTGCATCCAGGGGCTGCCATTGACAACGTCCCTGTAAGGCGTGGAAAGTTTCTTGATGCTATCGGACGTATAACTCAACTCTTTGTAATTGTATCGGAATGTCGTGTTCAGATTGTTCGTGATCGGCGCGGTTACACGCAACGAGAACCCTTGATCCTTGTAGCTGTAATTTTGCTCCACACTATTGACCGACTTGAACAGGTCAAAACCTGCTGCAAGGCGATAGCCGAGGAAATAGGGCTCGGTAAAGGAAATGGCGTAGTTTCTGGTAAGCGCACCGCCGCCGGCTGAAACACGGATATACTGGCCACGGCCAAGGAAGTTCTTTTCTTCAACCGATGCTTCGATGATGAAGCCTTCGCCGCCGGTGGCATAGCCGCCGCCGATGCCGAAGTTGCCGGTCGACTGGTCCTGCACATCCACGATGACGACGACGCGGTCAGCACTGGATCCCGGAGAAGTCGAAATGTTAACGGATGAGAAGTAGCCGAGCGCGTCAAGACGCCGCTTGGCCTCGGACAACATTTCCTGGTTGAACGCATCGCCTTCGGCAATGTCGAACTCGCGGCGAATGACATAATCGCGCGTATTGGTGTTGCCGCGAATTTCAATCCGCTCGACATATGCCTTTTCGCCCTGATCGACCAGGTAATCGACCGAAATCGTGTGGTTTGCCAGATCGCGATTGCCGCGCGGCGTCACACGCACGAAAGGATAGCCGCGGGCGGCCACTTTCTTGGAGATCGCCGATATCGTTCCCTGAACGTCGCGGGCACGGTAGGTGTTGCCTTCACGCGATTCTGACAGACCGGACAATTCACCGGAATCAACGCCATCGACGGTCGATTCTACATTGACCGCACCGAATTTGTAACGCTCGCCTTCATCGACCGTGAAATTGATTGTGTACTGATTGGTCGCAGGATCGAGAACGCCTTCAGAAGAAATGACCCGGAAATCGGCATAGCCATGATTGTAATAGAATTGGCGCAATGCTTCTTCATCCGCACGAAGCTTGTCTTCGTCGTAAATGTCCTTGCGGGTAATGAAGGAGAAAATGCCGGTTTCCTTGGTCACGATCACAGCCTGCAGCCGCGCGTCGCCATAAGCATTGTTGCCAATGAAATTGATGTTCGCAATCTTCGTGCGGTCGCCTTCATTGATCACGAAAGCCAGATTGACCCGTCCGTTGCCCACCGGCACGGTCTGGGTTGTGATCTTGACATCTTCACGACCGATCGCCGAATAGGCTTCACGGAGCGCCTGCAGGTCGGCTTCGATCAAGGCTTCACTATAGGGACCAAGCGGCTGCGTGCGCACCAAGGTTGCGAGCTTGTCATCCTTGATCTTGCGGTTGCCGTTGAAAACAACCTGATTGATGAGCTGATTCTCATTGACGACAACAACCAGCGTTCCGCCCGAAACGCTGATGCGCACATCCGAGAAATATCCGGTTGAATAAAGCCGCTTCACCGAAGCATCAACATCGCTGTTGTCGAAGCTCTTGCCTGGCACAATCGAAAGATTTGCCTTGATCGTATCTGCGCCCACACGCTGTGCGCCCCGGACTTCAATCCGGCGAATAACCGAAGCTTCGGCAGATGTGGCCGACAAAAGGGTCACAGAACCGGCGACCGACGCTACAACACCGGCAGACAGCGCAATCGCTGACACAGCGTTCAAAAATCTCGATCCAGCCTTCATTTTCACAACTTACCTTTTTTTCGATCCGGCATTTACCGTCTTTATGCGGGATAATGCCTATGTGTGCCGTTTTACCTGCTTTTCACATACAAGCAAGGGAGCCGGTTAATTTCTGTTTACTTCAATTTAAACAGTGGCCGTTTAGCCACTGCCAATTGGATATAGAGTAAACAGACACTTAACGTTTTCCCCGTTTTCGCCCGTTCAGCCCAGCAGCGACGAAATGTCATTCCAGGTTGCAAACACCATCAGCGACAACACAAGCGCCATTCCGATCCTGTAAGCAATCGATTGCGCCGTATCGCCGACCGGTTTACCCCGGATTGCTTCCACCGCATAGAACATTAGGTGGCCTCCATCAAGTACCGGAACCGGCAATAAATTCAACAGGCCAATCGAAACAGACAGCACGGCGGCCAAATGCATCAGGGCTCCAATCCCCAGCGTGGCCACCTGGCCAGAGGCTTGCGCCACTTTTATCGGCCCGCCGAGTTGATCGGCGCTCAGCTTGCCCGCAAACAAGCCGGCCAGATAGTCATAGGTTCCCTTGGCGACATTCCATGATTCGTTCGCCCCTTCGGCGACGGCGCCCAGCAGAGTGAAGTTCTGCACCCTGAAATTACCGCTTGTCTGGCTGGCGACGATGCCGATGATTCCCAATTGCATCTTGTTGCCGAATTGATCGGTGATCTCGGTGCGCTCGGGCACCATGGCAAGATCCATCTTGACGCCGCTACGCTCTATGCTCACCACAACATTGGTTTCCGGGCGAACGCTGATATAGCGGCGCACATCGTCAAAAGTCGTTACATGAATGCCATCAATGGCAACCAGCAGGTCGCCCGGCAATATTCCGGCTTTTGCCGCAGCACTCATCGGCTTGACTTCGGCAACGACCGGATCGGACACCATTTTGCCGTAGGTCAGGAACAGGGTCGCGAAAATGACAATGGCGAGCAGGAAGTTGGCAATGGGCCCAGCGGCCACCGTAGCCGCCCTCTTCCACAAAGCAGCGCCAAGAAATGTCCTGGCTTTTTCTTCTGGTGGCAATTCATCGACGGCTTCGAAATCCGGCGTGCTTGCGGCATCGGCATCGCCGTAAAACCGCACATAGCCGCCCAGCGGAATGGCCGAAATCTTCCAGCGCGTACCGTGCTTGTCGGTGTGGCCAAGCAATTCGGGACCAAAGCCGAAGGAAAAGGCCATGATCTTGATTCCGCTCCAGCGACCGACAAGATAGTGACCCATTTCGTGGATGAAGACGATCAGGGATATCACCACCAGGAAAGGCAACAAGTAACCGGTAATAAAGCCGAAAATGCTAGTGAGGCCAGCCATTCATTTTTCCAATCTTGGCGCCCGGCGCGCATATCGACAACCAGGCCCGTTCCAAACTGCGATTGCTGCTAACACCGCACATATTTCAATTCAGCCCCAACAGGCTATGGGAAAACTGCCCCAAAGTCCCGTCAAGCGCATACATGGCAGCCGAACATGTCAAAAATGCTGCAAAACACGCAAATACCAGTCCATCAACCCGGTCCATCACGCCGCCGTGACCAGGGATCAGGCGACTTGAATCCTTGACCCCGAAACGGCGCTTGATGAAGGACTCAAACAGATCGCCTATCTGGCTGGCAACTGACAACAGCACTGCGGCCACAATCACCCACAAACCGACGGCCTGGCCGGTGAAATGCAAAAGCAGCAATCCGGCAACCGCACCCGACACTGTTCCGCCGACGGCGCCCGACCAGGTCTTGCCTGGTGAAATGCGCGGCGCAAGTTTCGGCCCGCCAATTGCCCGACCGACAAAGTAGGCAAGGATATCCGTACCCCAAACCACCGCAAACAGAAACAAAACGGCCACAAAGCCGGTTTTGTCGCTGCCGCGCAGCGCCGCAAGCGACACCATGCTCAATCCGGCATAAAGCACACCGCCCGGCAGCCAAAAGCTGGTCTTGCGCAAAAGACTGCGTCCTGACAGCACGACGAAGAATGCAGCCAACAATGCTATCGCTGTTTCAAGGCTCGAAAAAACTGTCGCCGCCGCCGTAACCGCCATTCCCGACCAGGCCGACATGGCGCCTGCCCTGTCATTGGCTACCGATCCGATAATGGTCGACCATTCATAAAAAATCAGCAAGCCGATCAGCGCCGCCAGTATCTGAAACCATATGCCGCCAAAATAAGTTACCGACAGAACCACGGCTGCCAGGACAAGCGCGGAAATGATTCTCAGGCGCAGTTCCTCACTCATCATGAACCCACTGCGGCGACGGACTTGCCGACGCCGCCAAAGCGCCTTTCGCGAGCGGCATATTTCTCAAGCGCTGCATAAAAGACGTCCCGGGTGAAATCCGGCCAAAATTCGGGAACAAAGACAAATTCGGAATAAGCGGCCTGCCACAACAGGAAATTGGACAGCCGCTCCTCTCCGCTTGTCCTGATTACCAGATCCGGATCCGGTATTCCGTGCGTGTCGAGGTGCCTGTCGATCAGCGCCGCATCAATGTCTTCGGGCCGGATGGTGCCGGCAGCAACCTTTTCCGAGATCTTGCGGGCAGCCCGAGCGATTTCATCACGCGCGCCGTAATTGAAGGCGATGATCAGCGTGAGAGCGGTATTGTTGCGGGTGGTTTCTTCGGCCTCGAGAAGCAGCGGGAAAATATCGCCGCGAAGGTTTTCACGATCGCCGATGATGCGGATTTTAACATTTTCGCGATGCAGGTCGGCAAGATCGCGGCGGATGAAGGCTTTCATCAACCCCATGAGGTCATTGACCTCGCTTTCCGGGCGTCGCCAGTTTTCCGATGAAAAGGCAAACAGGGTCAAATAGGAAATGCCGGCATCAGCAGCGGCGCGTACGGTTTCGCGGACCGATTCCACGCCCTTCCGATGCCCCATAGTTCTTGGCAAACCGCGCAGCTTTGCCCATCGACCATTGCCATCCATGATAATGGCAACATGTGTTGGAACTGCAGATTTGTCCGGTTTGGCCATTAATACGGTCCGCAAGAATCAGGTAAACCGCAAAACGGTCTAGACATGCATGATTTCCTTTTCCTTTTCCGCAAGCAAGCGGTCAATTTCGGAAATGGTCTCGTCAGTCATCTTTTGCACCTTGTCCGACTGGCTGCGGCTGTCATCCTGACTCATGTCGCCGTCTTTTTCAGCTTTTTTCAGACTGTCCATGCCGTCGCGGCGAACATGGCGGGCGGCAACCCTCGCTTTTTCGGCATAATCGTGGGCAACCTTGACCAAAGTTCGACGCCGCTCCTCATTCAAGTCCGGAAGGGGAATGCGCAGGTTCTGGCCGTCGATGATCGGATTCAGACCGAGATTGGATTCCCGAATGCCGCGTTCGACGGCATGGACCATGGACTTGTCCCAAACTGAAACACCCAGCATACGTGATTCGGGCACGGTGATGTTGGCGACCTGGTTCAGCGGCACCCGCGAGCCGTAAGCCTCCACCATCACTGGATCAAGCACATTTGCCGAAGCGCGGCCCGTTCTCAGCGATGCGATGTCGCTCTTATAAGCGTTGATCGCGCCATCCATCCGGCGCTTCAATTCCTTTTCATCATATGCACTCATTACAAAATTCTCCTCTTTTCATGCACCGGTCTGCCTTTTTAGCACGGCTTGCGCGATGATCAATTGTCCGTGACGATGGTTCCGCGCCCGCCGCCTGTCAGAATTTCAGCAAAGCCGCCTTTTTCGTGGATCGAAAAGACGATGATCGGAATGTGGTTCTCGCGGGCCAGCGCCACGGCCGCCACGTCCATCACCGCCAGTCCCTTGTTGAGGACTTCCGAATGGGTAAGACGGTCAAAGCGGGTTGCATCGGGAAATTTCTTCGGATCGGCCGAATAGATGCCGTCCACCTGGGTGCCCTTGAAGATGGCCTCGGCGCCCATTTCGGCGGCGCGCAGGGCGGCTGCGGAATCCGTCGTGAAGAACGGGTTTCCCGTGCCGCCTGCAAATATGACGACCCGGCCCAGCGACAGATGGTAAAGCGTCGCGCGCTGGGAGAAGCTTTCGCAGATTTCGGGCATGGCTATGGCGGAAAGTACCACGGTTTCTATGTCGAGCTTGCGCAGTGACGTCGCCAAGGCAAGCGCATTGATCACGGTTGCCAGCATACCCATGTGATCGCCGGTGACCCTGTCGCCGCCCTTGGAGGCAACTGCGACGCCGCGGAAAATATTGCCGCCGCCCACGACCACGCCGACTTCCACACCCAGTTGCCGCGCCTCCGCAATGTCGGAAGCGATCCTGTCGGCCACCGCCACGTCAATGCCGAACCCCTGGCTGCCCATAAGGGCTTCACCAGACGCCTTGAGAAGAACCCGCTTGTAAATCGATTGTGCCATTATGACTCCGGATGCCAAGAGAACTGTCGGCCTTTGGATGAAATCCGCTGCCTGACGCAGGAAGGATCACACATGAAACGCCTGGCGGCGCTCAGGCATGATCTGCACCTGGCCGCTCGAAACAATGCTTGCAGGCAAGCAATATCAGCGACCCGCCCGGATTCGCAACCAGACCGATTGCCGGATACACGAAGGGCACCGCGTTGTCACGCAGTGCCCTCAATAATAATGCCGACCGGAAGCTTTTTCCGGTCAAATCATGTCAACGTTTTGCCGTTGCTGCAACTTCTGCAGCAAAATCGGTTTCTTCCTTTTCAACGCCTTCGCCGAGTTGCAGGCGGATCATGCCCGAAACTTCTATCGGAGCGCCGACAGCCTTTTCGGCTTCCTTGATCGCCTGGGCGACCGTGACTTCAGGGTTCATGACGAATGCCTGCGAAAGAAGTGCGACTTCCTCGAAGAACTTGCGCATCCGGCCTTCCACCATCTTTTCGATAATGTTTTCAGGCTTGCCCGATTCACGCGACTGCTCGATGAACACGTTGCGCTCGCGCTCGGCAACTGCCGGATCAACTTCGTCCTGGCGGATTGCCAGTGGATTGGTGGCTGCGACATGCATGGCGACCTGGCGACCGATCACATTCAGCGCGTCCTTGTCGCCGGTTGATGTCAACGCAACCAGAACGCCCAGCTTGCCGAGACCGTCGCCGGCGGCATTGTGAATGTAGGTGGCGACAACACCGTCATTGACCGTCAGCATGCCGGAGCGGCGAAGAGCCATGTTTTCGCCAATGGTGGCGATGGCGTCGGTAATGGTGTCCACCACCGATTTTCCGCTGGCCGGATAGTTTGCGCCGCCGATAGCTTCAACGCTGCCGTCCGTGCCGAGACCGACATTGGCAATGCCGCGAACCAGGTCCTGGAAGGCATCGTTGCGGGCCACGAAATCCGTTTCGGAATTGACTTCGACCACAACAGCCTTTTTGCCGGCGGTGGCGATGCCGATCAGGCCTTCAGCGGCCGTGCGGCCGGATTTTTTTTCCGCCTTGGAAATGCCCTTGGCGCGCAGCCAATCGACGGCGGCTTCCATTTCACCGTTATTCTCGGCCAAAGCCTTTTTGCAATCCATCATGCCTGCGCCCGTCTTCTCGCGCAGGTCTTTCACCATTGCTGCAGTGATGTTGCTCATCTGAAAACCTCTTCATGTTTGTCAGCAACGCCGGTCATTCCTTGCGGAGCGGCGTATATATGTCGTGATGCGGAATGCCATGATAACCATGACAGGACAGTGACATTCCTGCCGGATCGGGCCCGATCAATAAGATCAATTTGCAGGCCTGATGGTCTTGTTTGAAAAGCAGCAAGGCCGTGTATCGGTGGATACGCTACGGCCTTGCAGTTATCTTGTCGGAGCGGGAAAATACCCTGTCCGGCGCCCGATCAGGCCTCAGGTGTTGCCACGGGAGCAGCTTCAGCGGCAGGCTCGGCAGCGGCTTCAACCGGAGTCTCAAGCGTGGGTTCCGCCATCGGCTCGGCAAAGGCGCCGAGATCGCGGCCGGAAGCACCCTGCTGACGGGAAATGCCGTCAATCGCTGCACGGGCAATCAGGTCGCAATAAAGCGCAATGGCGCGCGAAGCATCGTCGTTACCCGGGATCGGGTAATCGATATGGTCCGGATCGCAATTGGAATCGATGATCGCTACGACAGGAATGCCAAGACGCTTTGCTTCGTCGATGGCAATCTTTTCCTTGTTGGTGTCGATGATGAACATCAAATCGGGGGTGCCGCCCATATTGCGGATGCCGCCAAGAGCCTTTTCAAGCTTGTCGCGTTCGCGCTCAAGGTTGAGGCGTTCCTTCTTGGAATAGCCGGATGCTTCAGCAGTCAGCAATTCATCAAGCTTGCGCAAGCGCTGGATGGAATTGGAAATGGTCTTCCAATTGGTCATCATGCCGCCGAGCCAGCGTGAATTGACATAATACTGGGCCGAACGCTTGGCTGCATCGGCGATGATTTCCGAAGCCTGGCGCTTGGTGCCGACAAACAGGACGCGACCGCCATTGGCGACGGTGTCGCTGATGACCTGAAGGGCGCGCGACAACATCGGCACGGACTGTGCGAGATCGATGATGTGGATATTGTTACGATCGCCGAAAATGTACGGCTTCATTTTCGGGTTCCAGCGATGTGTCTGGTGACCGAAGTGAACACCAGCTTCCAAAAGCTGGCGCATTGAAAAATCAGGCAATGCCATGCCTTTTACTCCTTTTTCCGGTTGAACCTCCGTGAAGCAATGAGCATCCTGGCAAGGACGCCACCGGCGGAACGGACGGGATTTCTCCCCGCCAATCCCAACTTCACGTGTGGAATGGATGTGCCCGTACAGGACAAGGCTTGGAAAATCAAGCCGTCGCAGGCGCTATTTTCGGTCTTTGCCGCCAGACCGCTGTCAGTTCTGCTCGCAACTGGTGTTTTTCAGGAATTTAAGTTCGGCCAATTTGCCCTTCAGCACAAAGTCGCCATAGTCCATGGTCAGGTCGCGTGTGACACCGTTGTCATAGAGCTTGAAGGAAATCTGGTAGATTGGCAAAGCGTCCTTGCCGGCAATATCGTTGAAATAGGCAATGGTCACCGGCCAAGCCGGCTTCTTGCCCAGATCGCCGGCATTGGCTGCATCCGGATCATCCGCTTTCGGCGTCACTGGCTTGCCGACGATTGTCGTGGTGAAAAGCGTCTTGTCGCCATTGTCCGAACCATCGAATATCCGTGATTCAAAGAATCGGTCACCGTTTTGCGCATGGGCAATCACTTCCTTCATGTGCTCGGTCGGAAAGCGGCTGGTCGCCAAATCGAGACTCCGGCTTTGCGGGACGGAAAGCTCGACCCTGACGCCGTCCTTGCTCTTTTCGGCGGTTCCGGTCAACTCCTTGTCCAGCGCCTGACCGTTGAAAGAACGGGTCTCAAACTCGAAATTGTTGGTTTTGAGATCTTCAAATGTCGTGGTTTGCTGGTCGGTAACCTTGGTTTCACCGCCAGTGTCGATCCGCGTCACAAAACGGAAGTTCACGCGGTATCCGTCGCAATCATTGCCCTCAAATTCATAGACCATGCGGCCATACATGCCGGAAATACCGGAGCGTTCCGATGCATTGCCCAGTTCCAGGTCATAAACCGCCCGGTGCGACGCCAGCATGGCCGCACTGGCGGTTTCGGCCTGCGTGACCAAAAGAAATGCGCCTGCGGCCAACCAGAAAGGGACAGTTTTTGTGGACAAGTTCATATATTTCACTCCGCATGCATCCAGCATTGAATGCCATTGCCGGCTAGATGACTCCAAATGCGGATGATTTGTCAATGTACCATTTCTCCAAACCGCCCGTCCATAGCCGGCAAAACCATTGCCAACCAATTGCAGGCAGACGATTTCCGCGCCGCCCGGGCCTTGTGGCAATCAAAAATGTCGCAGTCATGTCCGATCCAGGGATTGCGGCAAAAACAGAAAAGAATCGCTTTACTCACATCGGTCTTGGCGGCAAAACAACGCGACAACACCAAGTCAATCAAAACGACGGCATGCAAGCTGCCAATGGGAGACCGAAAACAATGAGTGAAGCCATCGAAACCCGCCTGAAATCCATGGGCATTACCCTGCCCGATGCCGCTGCACCCGCCGCCAACTACATTCCCAGCGTGATCAGCGGAAATCTGTTGTTCATGTCCGGCCAATTGCCGATCGAGGGCGGAAAAATGGCTGTAACCGGACTGCTGGGTCGCGACGTGGACCTTGCAGGCGGACAGCGGGCAGCAGAACTCTGCGCCATCAATATCCTGGCGCAGGCCAAGGCAGCGCTTGGCGGCGATCTCTCCAGAATCACCCGCGTCATCAAATTGAGCGGCATGATTGCCTCGACGCCGGATTTCACCGACCAGCATCTTGTCATGAACGGCGCGTCCAACCTCATCGCCGCGGTTTTGGGCGATTCAGGCAAACATGCGCGGGTCGCAGTGGGCATGGCAAGCCTTCCGCTCAATGCCGCAGTTGAAATCGACGCCATTCTGGAAATAGCATGAACAAGGATCTATCCTGGATATCGACCCGGCCCATCGCCCATCGCGGCCTGCACGATGGAAACAAGTTGGTTTGGGAAAACACTTTGTCGGCCTTCGCACGCGCCAAAGACCGCAATTTCGGCATTGAATGCGACCTGCAATATGCCAATGACGGAAAACCGGTGGTCTTTCACGACGATGACATGGAACGCCTTTGCAACATGAAGGTCGATGTCCGCTCCAAGACATCCGGCGAGCTGGGCCTGATGTCAATTGGCGGGACGGCCGACAAGGTTCCCTCTCTGAAAAAATTGCTCAATCTCGTTCAGGGTGCGGTACCGCTGGTTTTGGAACTCAAGGGACGCGAAGGCGACGATGAAGGATTTGCCGACGCTGTTCTTGAAACCCTTCAGGACTACGACGGACCCATCGCACTGATGAGCTTTGATCATTGGCTTCTGCGCGACCTCAAACGTCTCGATTGCCCCTGCCCGGTCGGACTGACCGCCGAGGGCACCAAGCCGGAAGAGTTCGAGAACCATGAAAAAGCAATGGCGCGAGGCCTGGATTTCATCTCTTACGACATTAACCACCTGCCCAATGATTTTGTAAGCAAATATCGCAATTCAGGCATGCCGATCCTGACATGGACAGTGCGCAACAAACAACAAGCGCTTCACAGCAGTCAGTTTGCTGATCAAATGACATTCGAGGGATTTGATCCGTGACTGAAGGACTGAAATGACGGAAAGCACGACCATAAGGGTGGTAACATCCTTTAAGGATATCGACCCTGCACAATGGCAGCGACTGGGCGGAACCTCATCCGGTACATTAGATATTACTTATAATCCATTTATCTCCCATGCATTTCTGTCTTCGCTGGAAGATTCCGGTTCGGCCGTCGCGCAGACCGGCTGGTTGGGCCAGCACCTTTTGCTGGAAGATGGGGACCATCAATTGATCGGCGCCGTCGTCGGCTACGCAAAGAACCACAGCCAGGGTGAATATGTGTTTGACCATGGATGGGCCGATGCTTTCGAGCGGGCTGGCGGTCGCTACTATCCGAAACTGCAATGTTCCATTCCGTTTACCCCTGCGACAGGACCGCGGCTGCTTGTTGCCGGGCAATCCGACAAGGCCGTCGTCCAGCCTCATCTTGCCCGGGCCTTGAAAAGCCATGCTGAACAGATCGGCGTATCATCCGCCCATGTGACATTCCTGCCCCAGCAGGAACAGGCCTGCCTTGAGGACAATGAGTTCCTGCCCCGTCTTGACCAGCAGTTTCATTTTTCCAATATCGGCTACGACAATTATGATGATTTTCTTGAGACGCTGGCGTCCCGCAAAAGGAAGGCGCTCAAAAAGGAACGCCGGACTGCGCTTGAAGGCGGTATCACCATCGACTGGCTGACCGGCAAGGACCTGACCGAGGATATATGGGACCAGTTTTTCGCCTTCTACACCGATACCGGCAGCCGGAAATGGGGCCGCCCCTATTTGACCCGAAGATTTTATTCACTGGCAGGCGAACGCATGGCCGACGACATTCTGCTGGTGATGGCAAAGCGGAATGGCCGCTATATCGCCGGCGCCATCAATTTCATCGGGGCGGACAGGTTGTTTGGCCGGCATTGGGGCTGCATCGAAGACCATCCCTTTCTGCATTTTGAGGTCTGCTATCATCAGGCGATCGATTTTGCGATAGCGAGGAAACTGAAAGTGGTCGAGGCCGGCGCGCAAGGCGAGCACAAATTGGCGCGCGGCTACTTGCCGGTGATTACCAGATCAGCCCACTATATTCAGCACCCGGGCCTGCGCAGAGCTGTTGCGGACTACCTCGTCCATGAGCGTGAAAACGTTGAGGAAGTCAGCGAAATATTGCAGGATCACAGCCCGTTTCGTAAAAACATCGCCGACAGGGACGATTGACCCGCTATAAACTGCAGCAAGCCTGCATATTTGCAATGAACCGGACCGGGAGCATGAAATGGCCGAAGCGCGCTATGAAGACACCAATATCTTTGCCAAAATCCTTCGCGGCGAAATTCCCGCCCACAAGATCCATGAGGATGACCAAACATTGGCTTTCATGGATGTGATGCCGCAATCCAACGGTCATGCGCTGGTGATCCCCAAGACCCCTTCACGTAACATTCTCGATGCGGACCCGCATACCCTGGCCAATCTGATAACCGTTGTCCAGAAAGTCGCAAAGGCAGCCAAGGTGGCGTTTGCCTGTGACGGATTGCAGATCATCCAGTTCAATGAACCTGCTGCCGGCCAAACCGTCTTCCACCTGCATTTTCATGTTATACCAATCTATAACGGCGTCAGGTTGAAGCCGCATGACGGCAAGATGGCGGACGGCGCGGTGCTAGCAGCGAATGCTGAAAAGCTGCGCGCGCTTTTGGGTTAATGTGCAAGCAGTGATTCAAATCGAGTCGAACAGCAATTTGTCTGCCATGTTCTCGTGGCTCAATACCTTTTTGCATGAAACCGGATCGGGAGTCGCCAAACGTGAAAGTCGCCATCATCATCATGAGCATATTGGGTTGTGATGACTCGGTTCAGCAATGTTCACCGATTGCAACATCGCAAGAACAATGGACCACGGTTGCCGCCTGCGATGCGGCTTCCGAGCGGGAACTGGGCAAATACACCAATACCAAATACCCGATGATCGTGGCCGTTTGCCAATCGGCCGACTCAAACATGATGGCAGAAGCGCCAGGCGATATCGGCAACCAGAATGGACAGGTCCCGGCCGTCGAACCACAACAGCCGGAACATCCGGCAAAAAAGACATTATACGAAAAAGCAATATCACTGGTGACAAGCGCACTTCCGAGCAAGGACGGGCTGAAGGTTATCGTGGAAAAACCGGTTCACATCGTCACCGATACCTATTCGTGGCTCGCCAAGAAAATCACGCCCTGAGACGAGTCTCGTCTCACTTTCCGCCGCCCGGATTTCAGGCTGCGACGAGAGTTGTGCTGCCGGCATAAGAGCGCGCGGATTGGCGCCGGTCGCTGATATGCAGTCGTTCAACCAGTTCCAGCAATTCCCCGACCGCCCCCTGCCTGTCGGCAAGATCACGATATTTCCGTTCAAGCTGGCAAAACAAAGTGTCGCTGTTTGCAAATGACGACTTTCTTCGTTCATTGCGCCAAAGCATTGTTGCCTCGACAAAGACTTCGCTGATATCGCGCGCCAATCCCGCCGCTTCATAGAGCGCCCGGATGGCATGATGGCGACCATCACCCAGCAAAGAGACAACCCGGCGTTCGGCAAGACCGGACAGGTTGACAATGGCTGCGGCAAAGAAATCGATCTTGCCGACACAGAGGCAGTGCATCAGGAAAGCCGGCGTCAATTTTCCACTTTTGCGCAGATGCTCGACCAGGACAGGCATTTCCTTGATGCTGGCATTGCCGGCAATCGTCACTGTCGCCGAATCGCAGGCCTCGCGCTTGATTCTTTCTATCCGTCGAGTCCCGACTGTTGCCTGTACCAGCATGAAACTGCCCAATGCCGTGCTGACATGCTCAACCAACATGTGGCGGGCCTGCGTGGGCAAATCGGTGCGGACCAGCAGCAGGCTGCGAATTTCCGCCGAATCCCCATGCCGCTCGGCCATCCGGATCAATGTGGTGCGCGAAATGCTGGCGCCAGGGTTTTCCAGCAACAGCACCACATCGGTTTCCTCGCCGATTTCAGCCAAGGCGGCAGCCACGCCAGGCGTCACCACAGGTCGCGACGCAATCAACGCGCGGGTCATGTCATCGCCGCGGGCCGCGAGATCGACGAGATCCATGTCACCCAGCACCGGAGAATTCTTGATGACGCAATTTGCGACTTCCGGTTGGTCATTTGCCAAAGGAATGACGATTTCGCGCGGAATATCGCAACTATGTGATATGGCCTGGGCGAGCGAAAGGCGCACGCGCGGCGAAGGATCGTCAAGCAGATAGGTCATCGCCAGCCGCGCAGTCTGCCGGTCGCGGCCCTGCAAATCCGGCCTCAGAAATGCTTCTCCGAGCGCTGTTGCAGCGCGGACCCGGTCATTTGTACGTGCAGTTTCAAGCCATTCAAGAAATGCTTCGATGATCAATGTGCTTGCTCCCGGAGGGTGATTCCAACACTTGATCTCAACCTAGACTCAAATAGTTTACGGTTGGTTTACCATATTTGGTAACCTTTGGGCGCAACAGCGGGAGCAATGCAGGGCAAGGTGCGGCGCGGTACACCATCCGTATTTGCCGCACCAGAAGAAGAGCGGGCCTGTCTTCACCAAGCGAAATAAAAGCGCTTAACTCTTCGGTTTCGGCGGCCGGAACAATTCGAAAAGTTCATTGCAGGCGACATAATCCATATACCCCAGACGGCCGATCGGCACGGCGACCTTCATGTCGAACCGGCCTTCGCTGATGGCATCGTCGCGAATATGAATGGCGACGACCTGACCGAACACCATGTGGGAATCAACGGCCATGCCGTCAAGATCGCGCGGTTGCATGATCTGCGTCACCCGGCATTCAAGCGCAGCCATGGCCGCAGCCACGAAAGGCGCGTCCACCAGCCTGCCCTGCTCCGTCGCCAAACCGGCAATTTCGAATTCATCAACGCCGTACGCCGCTTCAATCGAGGACATATTGACGGCTGCCGCCAGATTGGCGCTGGCAAAACTGGTGGTGAAGACACCGGTTTCCTCCGCATTTTTCAGACTGTGCTTTCGCCCGCTGGACGAGAACATCACGATTTTCGGGCCATCGCTGACAATGTTGAAAAATGAATAGGGCGAGAGGTTGCGCGACCCGTCACGCCCCTTGGTGCCGATCCAGCCGATGGGTCTGGGAGAGACAATCGCCTTGAACGGATCATGCCGCAAGCCATGCTGATTTGTATCTGTTGTATAAAACATCAATCCTCGCCGCCGCCGACCCAGGACACGATATCATCAAGCTCAGGGCGCGGGCGATCGCCAGCATTGAAATCAGTCGAGCCTATATGAATGAAGCCGGCAACCTTTTCGCCGTCGCGGATTCCCAGAATCTTGTAGGCTCTTTCATCATAGGCCATCCACTCGGTCAGCCAGTTTGAAACATAGCCATGGGCATTGGCCGCCATCAACAGATTGAGGCACACGGCGCCGGCCGACATGACCTGCTCCCATACCGGGATCTTGATATGCGGCGCTGCTGTGCTGATCACCGCTATGACAACCGGCGCCCTTGTAAAGCGGGTTTGTTCCACCAGCACCATTTCCGGCGACAAATCAGGTCTGTCGGCCATTGCGATTGCAGCAAGTTCGAGGCTCACGCGATTGCGCTCCTGGCCGCGAAAGACAATGAACCGCCAGGGCGCCAATTTGCCATGGTCCGGCACGCGCGAGGCCAGGCTCAGCATCTGCCTGATTTCGGATTGGCTGGGTCCGGGTTCGCGCATCTGGTAGGCGGGAATGGATCTGCGAACCGGCAAATAATCCGCAAGCGTTATCATCGATAGCATAAATCTCTCTCTTCAGCTTTTCGAGGAGGCCTTGAAATTGCCACCACATTGGGGTTCAAGTGATCGCGAACTGCCGGAATGTCAACCTTGCAAGGCTTACTAAAATTGAGCAAAAACCCAAAATCAAGTGTGCTGGCGGCCTTTGCCTTTTGCCTGTTGTTCATGACCGGCCTGCCAGTTTCCGCACAGGACGCGGCGCCAATCGATTTACCGCAACCCGATAATCTGGTTACCATGCCCGGCCTGACCGAATTTTCGCCCAACACGCAGACCCAACCCCAATTTGCATCGACCGCCAGGCGCGTGGATTTGGAAGCCCGGCTTACCACTGATGGCCCGGCGATGAAATATGGCCTGACATGGCGCATTTTCAAACCGATTCCGGGCGAAGACGGAAAATTGCCCCTTCTTGCGAGTGCCGAAGGAGGAACGACCAGTTTTGAACTGGCGCCGGGGGAATATTTCGTCAATGTTGCCTTTGGTCGCGCCGGCACAACCAAGAAGTTGAAGATTCCCTCAAGTGGCCAGGCCGAAAAACAGGTGCTGGTGCTGGATGCGGGCGGATTGGTCCTGAACGCCGTATCCGGATCCGATATCCGCATCCCGCCGAAGGAATTGCGGTTTTCCATCTATTCCGCTGATGTGCGTGACGACGGAGAGCGTGGCCTTGTTATGAAAGATGTCGAACCAAATCAGGTCGTCCGCCTGAATGCCGGAACCTATCACGTGGTTTCGGATTATGGCGCCGTCAATGCGGTTATCCGGGCCGACATCCAGGTTCAGGCAGCAAAACTGACTGCGGCGACCATTCAGCACCGGGCCGCAAAAATTACCCTGAAGCTGGTCTCCACCGAAGGCGGCGAGGCAATAGCCGATACAGCTTGGTCGATTCTGACCGCCTCAGGCGATGTTGTCTATGAAAGCGTCGGCGCCTTTCCCGTCATGGTTTTGGCGGAAGGCAAATATACGGCAATCGCGCGCAACAAGGAAAAACTGTTCCAGCGCGACTTCACAGTTAAATCAGGCGTGAATTCAGAAGTGGAAGTCCTGCTGGACTAGAGCCTGCTGTTTTCTGAAGGAAACGGGATTCCCAAGTCAGGCTGTTTGTGATTCAAGCTCCGTGCTGGAGAGCGAGGGCAGCATGGATGACGCGACCTTATTCGGAAGACCTTCGTGAACGGGCGTTGCTGCGCGCAGATCCGGGAGATCGCCGCGGCGCTTTGTATCAGCCCTTCCTGCGTGTCGAAGTGGCGCAAGCTGCGGCGCGAGACGGGTGGGCCGACGCCGGGCCAGATCGGCGGGCACAAGAAGCGCACGCTG
>JBGSIT010000108.1:0-25625 GCA_041742335.1 Rhizobiaceae bacterium | reverse complement strand
TCGAGCGCATGTTCAACAAACTCAAGCAGTTCCGCCGCATCGCAACCCGCTTCGACAAAACCGCCGCATCATTCGCCGCATTCCTGGCAATCGCTTCAACAAAGATTTGGCTGCCATACTTTGTCAACAGGGCCTAGCTTTCTACCGGTGCGGGCATATAGTTGCGTTATGATAAACCAAAACCGGGCGTTTCGTTTCCCATGGCCATCAAGCGCCGGAGACCGCCATTCGAAAGCTTGCATTTGAAATAAAGCTGTCAATTTCAGCGAAAAGCATTTTCAACGCCAGAACTTGGAACCAGAATAATGAACAAAATAGCAAAAGTTGCATTCGCTACCGCCACGACAGTCCTGATGGCAACCTCGGCTTACGGCGCTTGCAAGGAAGATTTCTTTTCAATTCAGGATTTCAGCTATCACGATGCCGGCGAGCAGAATATCGAGCTTGCCTTTACACTTCAGTCCCTTTCGCAAAAGCCGGTCCGGATGATCGATGCCCAGTTTGGTTTCAAGGATGCTTTGGGCGGCATGGTCGGGTCAATGAAATTGCAGCGCGACGTCAAGATCGACCAAAGCGGCGCCTATGCTGAGACGGGCAAATTCAGCCAGAAGACTTTCGAGCGGCTCTTGAACCTTGACCGCGCCGATATCGTGCCCTTCACCTGCGTCAAAGGCGTTATTTACGAGGACGGCACCAAAGAGCAGTTCTGATCTCCCTCTGCTTTGCGGCTTTCGTTACAGAGCTTTTTCGAACTCGGCAGGAAACTGTCAATCACGGCATTTTGCGGCATGACATTTGCCAGATAGGGCTATAGGCCTTGGAGGCGGAACCAGCTTGTTCCGCCTTTTGTCGTCACGTGTCACCGGATGTCAGCCTTGCACCGCTTCGCCCCCTTGATATTGGCAGTCGCCCTTTTCATGGAGCAGATGGACTCGACCATCATTTCCACGTCGCTGCCGGTGATTGCCAATGATATCGGGGTAGGGCCCATCACGCTGAAGCTGGCGCTCACCGCCTATCTGGTCGCCATCGGGGTTTTCATTCCTCTCAGCGGCTGGATGGCCGACCGCTTCGGCGCAAAGCGCATATTCACCCTGGCCATTGGCGTTTTCATGCTTGGTTCGCTGGCTTGTGCTGCAGCTGACAGCCTGGCCGGTTTTGTCATTGCCCGGTTCCTGCAGGGCATGGGCGGCGCGCTGATGACCCCGGTCGGCAGGGCCATCGTCCTCAAAAGCGCCAATCGTAGCGAGCTTGTTTCGGCCATGACCCTTTTCACCCTGCCTGCGGTGGTGGGGCCGCTGGTCGGACCTCCGCTTGGCGGGTTCATAGCAACCTATTTTTCATGGCAATGGATTTTCCTGGTCAATCTTCCCATTGGAATCCTCGGCATCGTCATGACCGCCATCTATATTCCGAATGTCGAAAGCCCGCGGCCGCCGGATCTGGACATTGCAGGCTTCCTGCTGTCGGGATTGGCAGCAGCCGGGATCGTCTTCGGACTGTCGGTGGTCAGCCTGCCGGCGCTGCCTCCCTTATGGGGTGCGGGATCGGTGGCAATCGGCGTTCTTGCAGCAATTTTGTTCGTGCGTCACGCCCGTCGTCATCCGGCGCCCGCCCTCAACCTTGCTTTGTTTCGCATCGAGACTTTTCGGGCCTGCATTACCGCCGGCTCGATTTTCCGCGTGGCCTTTGGCGCAGTTCCGTTTCTGACGCCATTGATGCTGCAACTTGCCTTCGGCCTCTCGGCGTTTCATTCCGGCATGATCACCTTTACCGGTGCCATCGGCGCGATTTTGACAAAATTTGCGGCACGCTGGGTTTTTGCGCATTTCGGCTTTCGCCGCACCCTGGTCACAGCCTGCGCCTTTGCCGCATTCGGTACCATCACCTATAGCCTGTTCACGCCGCAGACAGCCTATGCGGCCATCGTTGCGGTGATGATCATGTCCGGGTTTTCAAGGGCTTTCTTCTTTACCGGCGTCAACATACTGGGTTACGCAGATATCGAAACCAATGCCATGAGCGGCGCAACGGCCGTCAACGGTGTTTTCCAGCAAATCTCGGCCGCTCTAGGAATCGCGCTTGCCGGTCTCATTCTGGAAGTTTCGCCCTTGTTGACCGGAACCACGTTGAGCCTTGCCGATTTCCACCTGACTTTCGTGATTGTCGGACTGATTGCAGCGCTTGCGATGATCCCCATCCTGAAGCTGGCCGGCAGCGCCGGTTCGGAGGTCTCCGGTCACAAATCCGGCAAGAAATCAGACAGGGTCTTCGCAGACGGCTGACAGCTTGTTGCCATCCGGGTCGCGCACATAGCAGGCATAGAAATTCGCATGAAACGGCCTGATGCCGGGTCGGCCCTCATCCGTGCCGCCATTGGCCAAGGCCGCAGCATGAAAGGCATCGACGTTTTTTCGGTCGGGGGCAGCCAAGGCAGTCATCGCGCCATTGCCATGCGAGGCGGGCTTGCCGTCAAAAGGCAAAACCACCCAAAGCCGGCAGCGCGAGCCGTCACCTCGGCCATAGCCGATTTCCCGATCATCGGTCTTCAGGCAGACAAAACCCAATGTCGCCATGACCGGATCATAAAACGACCTTGACCTTTCAAGATCGCCGCTGCCCAGGGTAACATAGAGCAGCATTATTCTTCTTCCGCTTCATCCAGTTCCTGCCGGCCCTTGAAGTCCTTGGCCAGGATGAACATCTCCACCGATTCCGAACGCGAGGCGCCCGGCTTGACGTGCACTACCTGCCTGAAATTCTTCTTGAGCAGGTTGAGAATATCCCTCTCAGTGCCGCCCTGGAACGTCTTTGCCAGGAAATGACCGCCTTCAGCCAAAACGTCGATGGCAAAATGGGCCGCCACTTCGCAAAGATGCATGGTGCGAATATGATCGGTGCGCTGGTGGCCGGTGGTGGGAGCGGCCATGTCCGATATGACGAGGTCGGGGGCGCCGCCCATGGCTTCCATGAGCGCGCCCGGTGCTTCATCCTTCAGAAAATCCATCTGCAGGAAATGAACCCCGGGAATCGCATCCATATGGAGGAAATCGATCGCGACGACCCGAATATTCTCCTGGGTGGAATTGGTCACCTTGGCGGCGATCTGACTCCAGCCGCCGGGCGTCGCCCCAAGGTCGATGATGCGTCGGGCGCCCTTCAGGATGTTGTGTTTTTCATCGATTTCCAAAAGCTTGTAGACGGAACGCGAGCGAAAGCCTTCAAGCCGCGCACGCTGGACATAGGGGTCGTTGATATGCCGCTCAAGCCAGCGGCGCGAGGAAGCCTTGAGCTTGGTCTTTGTCACTCTCTGGCCCATCTTGCGGCCGAGTTTGCTGCTCAATCCGGGTTTTTTCATCCACTAGTTCCTTTTGCCGGCGTAAAACGAGGGACGCCGCATGCCATGCCGGCTCCAGACCCCGTCGTCGGCCATCATGTCGGTGAGAAGGCCTTCCCGCAGGCCTCGATCGGCCACGCGCATCCGCTCAGACGGCCAGCGTCGGCGGATCGCCTCCAATATTGCGCAGCCCGCCAATACCAGATCGGCCCGGTCGGGCCCGATGCAGGGATTTGCCGCGCGCTGGTCAAAGCCCAGCGACAGCAGTTTGGCCTGCATGTCATTGACGGCGTCATCGCTCAGCCACAATCCATCCACTTGCCGGCGATCATAGCGCGGCAGGTTGAGATAGACGCCGGCTAGGGTGGTCACCGTGCCGGAGGTGCCAATAAGGTGAAACCGGGAACTGCCGTCGCTGTGGCGGCCATGCTTGTCCAATGCCGCCAGAGGCGGGCTGTCAAAAGCGTCGAGCATGGCCCCCACTTCGTCCGTCATGGCGGCAAACACGTCCGGCGTGACATCCCTGCCGCCATGTCGCTCTGATAAAGTGACAACGCCGACAGGCAAAGAGGTCCAATGGGTTATGTGATTGGCAAGCCGGGCGGAGCGCTGTTCGCCGATTTGCAGCACCGCTATTTCAGACGAACCGCCGCCAATATCGAAAAGCACGGCAGAACTTGCGTCTTGCCCTATGAGCGAGGAACATCCGGACACCGCCAGCCGCGCTTCGGTTTCGCGGTTGATGATTTCCAGGTGCAATCCGGTTTCCTCAACAACGCGGCTCAAAAACGCCTCGCCGTTGCTGGCGGCCCGGCAGGCTTCTGTCGCAATCAGCCGCATGCGGCGGATTTCGCGGTTCTTCAGTTTCGCCGCGCAAACCTTGAGCGCTTCAACGGCCCGATCCATGGCCTCTTGCGAAAGCCTGCCGCTGGCGGCAAGGCCTTCGCCCAGCCGGACGATGCGTGAAAACGCATCCACGACCCTGAATTGCCCCGGCCTGGTGGGCTGCGCGATCAAGAGCCGGCAATTATTGGTGCCGAGATCAAGGGCTGCATAGAAATTGTCGGACTGGTGGCGCTGATGCGTGCGCCCGTTGACCTGAAATCGCTCGGCGACCGGATGATTGACCACCGGTTGCGGCTCCAGCGCCGGATCGGCAACAGCACCGGTCGGCATCTGCTTTTGCGACGTCTTGACCTGTGGGCTGGTTTGCAGCGGACGTCCTTGCGGGCCGCGGCGATTGCGCGGTTTGCGCTTGTGCTGATTTTCCGGCGGTACGACTTTCGTCACCGCAGCGGCGATTGCCGCCGGGTCAAGGCTTGCAAATCCATCAATTGGCGTAGGTCCACGACTCTTCCGCCGACGCTTTCGCTTGCGGGATTTGCCCTCTGGGGGCGCGGATTTCGGGCGTTCTGCCTCACCGGTAGGTCCGGTCTGGCTGGCTGCAACGGCGGGCGCCGAGGGGTTTGCCCCTTTCTTCCTTCGCCGCCTTCCGCGTCTGGACGAGGGTTTCCCGTCCTGGCCGCTTCTTGCCAACGCCCCGTTTTCAGACGGCACAAGGCCGGAATCGGGGTCTTTCACTTTTATGTCCCATGGCGCCGCGCAAGACCTTTGTCAGCCGCAGCAAGCGCCCTCTAGATTTTCAACGTTGGCCGGAATGTAACAGTTGCGTGTCAAATCACCAAATTATTTTTGATACGCCGTGAATTTTGCATGTTGTTGTGAAGCAAGCGGTTTGCGTGCCGCATATTTTTGAAAAAGGGTCTTTGCTTTACGCCGCACTTTGGGTATAAGCCCCGCACACCGCCGGGCCATTGCCTTGCAGGGCGTGGTGGGGAATAGGTTAACGGTAGACCCACGGACTCTGACTCCGTTAGTCCTGGTTCGAATCCAGGTTCCCCAGCCAAAGCCATGTTTTGCTAATTTTCCAATGCCTTGCAATGAGACTTGTACATTGCAGCGTACTGCTGGATATACCTCAAGTCCGATCCTACATGCCGTGGTGGGTTAATCCTCAGCGTGGACGCGAGTTGTCCAGTTCTCTTGAGCAACAACTTCCGGCCAAGTTGTTCCAAGGGGCTGCATCGACAGCCAAGTCTCCACCAGTTTGCCTTCTTCAATGCGATAAGACTGCATCCCTGCCCTGCTACGGGTCTCGCCGGTGAACATGTCGGTCCACCTAAAGGCAAATCTGTACCATGCCCTATGTCTCGAGAAAGCATGGTCATATACCACCACCCTGATGCCTGGACGATCCTGTTGTATCGCGGCGACTTCGGCTGCGTAGGCATCTCTGGCCACTGTACGAGTTCCATTCGCGTCGTGACGGGTGTAATGCACACCTACGCATTCCGGGACCAGATCGAACCGGCTTCATGCCAGACCACTTCCCAATTGTTGAACAGATTGATCATCTCGACTGCGTCGCTCATAATAGATCATCCTCACGGTTCGGTTCTCTTCTGCGTGTGACCTTAATCACTTGATGCTTCCAGTATTCGTCAGCATTATCGGATTCTTTGGCTCAAAATCTGTGAAGATTCTTCAACTTGAGGGCTCGGTGCGACTCCGCTTGCGCTTCTGGATTACCTACTGGAGGCTGGTGCAAGGCATGCAGCACCCGTCCCCTTGTCTGCAAACCTGCGGTGGCAGCAGTTTTCAACGCCGGCCGGATCACCGGCAAAGGTCGATGGAAGAAACACGACTTTTGTGGGAATTCTATCTGAATTTGCCGATCGCAATTGTTCTACACCTTTATGACCACAGTCTTCGGCAGGTCGGCGTTAATTGCGACAGGTTGTGAAAATCGAGCCAACTCAAACGCCTTCCAGGGTTGCATGGCGGTCAGTTGCAATTGACCGAAGAAATATAGTGTGTCATTCTTCAGGGCAAAGGTAGAGTGAAGGCAATGACTGGACTTTCGCGATTTATTCTGGCATTTAGACTATTTGCAGCTCTGGCCTTGTTGCTTGGGATGGCGGTACCTTCCTTTGCACTGGACAAGAAATATCTTGGCTCTTGGTCGACTTCTGCAAAGTGCGAAGAAGACATGATCGTTCATATCAAGCGCGATGAATATTCGGGGACTGAGTTCCATTGCCGGGCGTTGCGCTCCAAGCGTGAAAAAGGCGGTTGGCGTGCGGACTTCAGTTGCGCTGCCGAGGGCGAAGAGTACGCTCTAAGCGTCCATTGGATGCTGACGAAAAATGGACGCCTGAAACAGGCGATCGACGGTCGGAGGGTCGTTGAAATGCGTCGTTGCTCGCCGGCGGTCACCCGAAGCTCTCAACCCTCAAACTTCGCACAAGAGTGCATGTCATGCTTTAACGAAGCGCAGCAACTTGGACGCAGCGTAGGCGGCTTTTGCCGACCGAACTGCGCCGATGTTTTCATGACGATGGTATGCGATAGCAAGGGCTCAAATTGTAGTCTTCCAAATTGAATGCTACTCTTGATTGCGGTATCCTTTTTATGCGATTGACTGTGGTCAACGAAACATTAATCCATATGTTGCCGTCCTACCCTGCCGTTCCTTGCGAGCGGGTCGGCTTTAGATTGCAAACCAGAAGCTGGCAATGCCGGCATGAATTCTCCTGATCGACCCTGTTGACGACAAGGTACTTGCGGCCAGACGCGGAACCACTTGTCGCTGCGCGACCTTGCGCACGCCGACTGGATTGCCGGCGTGCGCCAGAAATTATTGCTGCAATTTCAACTTGGCATCGACAGCGCCACTGCGTCAGCCCCGGCGGGCAGGTGGAGCGGGCAGGATGGGTCGGTTGCTGTGCGCCATACGACCTCCGCCACATCGATTGCCCGGGTGACTTCGGTCGCCGGTTGTTGTCCCCGGTTGGCAAATACGCCTTGGACGATTTCGGAATAGGCGTCCGGAAAGCCGCAGGCAGCCTTCATGCGGGTTTGTGCGGTTTCGCCAAAGCGCGTGTCCGGCGCCCGTCCGGGCAGGCCCACCCGCGCGCGGATGTTGAATGGCTCCAGCTCCAGCGCCAGCACCTCGGTGAAAGCGTTTATCGGCAATTTGCTGGCCGTATAGACCGAAAGCAGGTCAAGCGGCTTCATCGTTACGCTGGAGGTGACATTGACGATGACGCCGGCCTTGCGCTGGCGCAACTGCGGCAGCACCGCCTGGCCTGTTGCGGGGGCTCGCAGACGGGCGTCTTGCCGCTGTGCTCCGTTTGATGCATGCAGAGCCGACCTATGCCTGGACGGTGGCCCGGTTGGCTAAAGAAGCAGCACTTTCCCGCTCCGCCTTCTTTGACCGGTTCAGTCGCGCCATGGGTATCACCCCGATGGAGTACCTGCTCTCCTGGCGCATGGCGTTGGCGAAGAATCTCCTGCGCCGCAGGGAAGAAGGAATTGCCCGGATCGCGGAGCGCGTCGGTTACAGTTCCTCAAGCACATTCATCGTCGCCTTCACGCGTTACGTCGGTTTGCCGCCAAGCCATTACGCGCGGGCGGAAGAGGGGGCGTCAAGCTCCTGGAGATAGGCGGGGCCGTGTCTCGGCAGGGAAACGGTATGCAATCTGCGTCGAACGCCATCATTGCCGCTGTCAGGTCATTGCTGACCGCGCTTGCTTCACCCCTTTGCCGCTCTCAAATATTTTTCAGCACTTCCTACGGGCGGGTGACTTGAACTCCGGCTCAATCTGAATTATGAAACATGAATCATACGTCATATTTTATTATCAATTTGCATGGGAGGTGCAAACATGAGGAAATTGCTGACAGCACTGGTTCTTACTGCGGCGTTACCGGGCCACGGTTGGGCCGACGTCACGATCGCGCATGTCTATGGCAAGACAGGCGCATTGGAGGCCTATGCGAAACAATCGCATATCGGGCTGATGCTTGGTCTTGAATATGCGACCGGCGGTTCGATGGAAGTCAATGGTGAAAAGATCACCGTCATCGAAAAAGATACCCAGCTCAAGCCGGAAGTCGGCAAGGCGGCATTGGCGGAAGCCTTTGGCGACGATGATGCGACCATCGCTGTCGGGCCGGTTTCATCCGGCGTGGCGCTGGCCATGCTGCCGGTTGCCCAGGAATATGAAAAGATCCTGATTGTCGAGCCGGCCGTCGCCGACAGCATCACCGGTTCGGACTGGAACCGCTACATCTTCCGGACCGGCCGCAATTCCTCGCAGGACGCCATATCCAACGCGGTCGCCTTGGGCGGCGAGAATGTGCAGATCGCAACGCTGGCGCAGGATTACGCTTTCGGGCGCGACGGCGTCGCCGCTTTCCGGGAGGCGCTTGGCAAGACGCCGGCCAAATTGGTGCATGAGGAATATGTGCCGAGTGACACCACCGATTTCACCGCCGCCGCTGAACGCATCTTCAATGCGCTCAAGGATCAACCGGGCAAGAAAAAGCTGTTCGTCATCTGGGCGGGCGGCGGCAATCCGCTCGGCAAGATCAAGGCGATGAACCCGGAACGCTATGGAATCGAACTGGCCACCGGCGGCAACATTCTCGCCGCGCTGAAAGGCTACAAGGAATTTCCGGGCATGGAGGGAGCGACATATTACTATTATGACATTCCCAAAAATCCCGTAAACGACTGGTTGGTCAAGGAGCATATGGCCCGGTACAATGAGCCGCCGGATTTCTTCACCGCTGGCGGCATGGCCGCAGGTATCGCCGTGGTCGAGGCGATCAAGAAGGCTGGAGCCACCGACACGGAATCCCTGATTGCGGCCATGGAAGGCATGGAATGGGAAACGCCGAAGGGCAAGATGATCTTCCGCGCGGAAGATCACCAGGCGCTGCAATCCATGTATCACTTCAAGAACAAGGTTGATCCCGATGTCGAGTGGGGCATCCCGGAGCTTGTCCGCGAATTGAAGATCGAAGACATGGATATTCCGATCCGCAACAAGAAATAATCAATTTGCCGGAGCGGAAATTGCAGCCCTGCGAGGCTCCGCTCCGGCGTTTCATTCAGTTCTTTTGACGGGAAGACCGGAGCCATGCCGGCTGACAAAACCACGCTGGAAACGCGAGGGCTGACTATCCGATTTGGCGGCCATGTGGCGGTCAATGACGTGACATGCGCTTTTGCGGGCGACATGCTGACGGCGATTGTCGGGCCGAACGGCGCCGGCAAGACGACCTTTTTCAACCTGATATCAGGTCAGCTAAAAGCAAGTGCGGGGGAAATCATCCTGAATGGCCGCACCATTACCCGGTTGCCGGCTTCGCGGCGGGCAGGCCTTGGTCTCGGGAGGGCGTTCCAACTGACCAATCTGTTTCCGAACCTGACGGTGTTTGAGAATGTGCGCCTCGTGGTTCAGGCGCGGCGAAAAAAAGGCTTCGACATCCTGACGCTGGCATCCAGCCACCGGGAGCTGGCGGATGAAGCCGATGAAATTCTGGCAAGGGTGCATCTCGGCCACCATGCGACATTGAAGGTCTCCGCGCTTTCCCACGGCGACCAACGCAAGCTGGAAGTCGCGCTGATGCTGGCGATGAAGCCGGTCGTCTATATGTTTGACGAACCAACTGCCGGCATGAGCATGGATGAGGCGCCGGTGATCCTGGACCTGATCGCAGACATAAAATCCACCGAAAAGGCCACGATCCTGCTGGTCGAGCACAAGATGGATGTTATCCGTACGCTCGCCGACCGCATCGTCGTGCTTCACAATGGCGAGCTTGCCGCTGATGGCGCGCCTGACGAGGTGATGCGTTCGGCCGTCGTGCAGGAGGCCTATCTGGGCCGGAAGGCGGCCAATGTCTGATCCGCTTCTGACACTTGAGGGCGTCCATACCCATATCGCCCAATATCACATTCTGCAGGGTGTCGATTTTGCGGCCCCCGAAGGCGCCGTCACCATGCTTCTGGGCCGCAACGGTGCGGGAAAAACCACGACCCTTCGCACCATCATGGGCCTTTGGCAGGCCTCTCAAGGCAAGATCATCTTTGACGGCCGCGACATCACCGGCCTTTCGACACCTGATATCTCGCGGTTGGGAATTGCCTTCGTGCCTGAAAACATGGGCATATTCTCCGGCCTTTCGGTAGAGGAAAACATGGCACTGGCGGCCTTTTCCGGCGCCATTGCTCCCGACCGGCTGGACTGGATCTTCTCGGCCTTTCCACCGCTGAAAACATTCTGGAAATATCCTGCGGGAAACCTCTCCGGCGGCCAAAAGCAGATGTTGTCGGTGGCCCGCGCGGTGGCCGAGAAGCGCCGTCTCTATCTGATCGACGAGCCGTCCAAGGGTCTGGCCCCGGCAATCGTCGCTTCGCTGGTCAAGGCCCTTGCCGACCTCAAGCAGGAGGGCGCGACGATCCTGATGGTGGAGCAGAATTTTCCGATGGCCAAGGCTTTGGGCGACAGCGTCGCTGTCATGGATGACGGGCACATAGTTCATCGCGGCGCCATGGGCGAACTGGCGGCGGATGAAAAATTGCAGGCTCGCTTCATGGGCCTTTCAATGGAGACGGCCGAATGACTGCCACGCCGCCAACCCCCGAGCACAAGCCGACAATCGGCAAGAAGACCTTCCGGCAAAATGTCTCGGCGCAAATGCCGGTGATCCTGATCGCCGGCCTGATGATCGCCGGCTTTTTCGCCATCGGGTCACCCGTCAGCTGGCTGACATTAACCGTTGCAGGCCTTGCCATGGGCATGATGATCTTCATCATGGCGTCTGGCCTGACGATTGTCTTCGGGCTGATGGATGTCATCAATTTCGGCCATGGCGCCTTCGTGTCGGTGGGCGCCTTTGTCGGCGTCACGGTTCTGGCCACAATGGGCGCATTGACGCAGTCGCCAATGCTCGCAGCCAACCTTGCGGCCATAGGCGTGGCCGTTCTCGCGGCAATGGCGGCGACTGCGGTCATGGGCTATTTCTTCGAGCGTTTCATTGTCTTGCCGGTATATGGCCAGCATCTCAAGCAGATATTGACGACGATGGGCGGCCTGATCATCGTTGAGCAGTTGATCTATGTCTTTTGGGGGCCGGACCAGATCTATGTGCCGAAGCCTGACGCGCTGAAAGGCTCCATTACCGTTTTTGGCGCTGCCATTGAACGCTATCGGCTGCTTGCCGTGGCGATCGGCCTGGTGCTTTTTGCCGCAATGACATGGGTGATGGCGCGCACGCGGGTTGGATTGCTGGTTCGCGCCGGCGTCGAGAACCCGGAAATGGTCGAGGCGCTCGGCTACCGCGTCAAGCGGCTGTTCGTCCAGGTTTTCATGGCGGGGTCGGCGCTGGCAGGTCTGGGCGGCGTCATGTGGGCGCTTTATCAGGAAGTCATCACCGCCGAAATCGGCTCGCAGACAATGATCCTGGTCTTCATCGTGGTCATCATCGGCGGATTGGGTTCGGTCGGCGGTTGTTTCGCAGGTGCCCTGATGGTGGGCCTGCTTGCCAATTACACGGCTTTTCTCACACCCAAGCTGGCGCTGGTTTCAAACATCGCCCTGATGGTCGCAATCCTTATGTGGCGGCCGCAAGGCATGTATCCCGTTGTAAAGGCCAAGTGATGCAGGGGATCGGACAGATGAATAGGGAGATTGCGCAATGCTCGCATTGATCTCGCGAGACATGCCTGCAAGCCGGGTGTTGTCGCTGGTTCTGATCGTCATTCTTGCCGGTCTTGCCTTTGCGCCATTTGCCTTTCCAGGCAGCCGCTCGCTGGAGACGGCAGCGCGCATTTCCGTCTTCATTGTTCTGGTGGCAAGCTATGATCTCATGCTGGGCTATGGCGGTATCGTCAGCTTTGCCCACACCATGTTTTTCGGCATCGGCGCATACGGCATTGCCATAGCGTCCGCCAATCTGGGCCCCGGTTTTGCGGCGCTGGGGGCCGGTGCTTTGGCGGGCATCGTTCTGTCCGTGCTGCTTGCGGTGCTGATCGGATTGCTGTCCCTGAGGGTTCGCGCCATCTTTTTCGCCATGATCACGCTGGCCATAGCTTCCGCCTTCGCGGTTCTTATCAGCCAGCTTTCAGCGATAACCGGCGGCGAGGACGGGCTCAATTATCAGATCCCCCGCATGTTGACGCCGGCTTTCAAGCTCTTTGACGGCAAAGTATTGGGCATCAGCATCAATGGCAAAGTCCTCAATTACTACCTGGTCTTTTTCGTTTCGCTGGCGCTATTTCTCGCCCTTCTCCGCATCGTCAATTCGCCCTTTGGCAGCGTCCTGAAGGCCATCCGTGAAAATGATTTCCGCGCTGAGGCCATCGGTTATCGGGTGGTGATCTATCGCACCGCTGTCACCAGCCTGTCGGCAGCCATGGCAGCGGCGGCAGGCGCGCTATATGCCATCTGGCTGCGCTATGTCGGGCCCGATACGGCGCTTTCAATGGAAATCATGGTGGATGTGCTGTTGATGGTCGTTATTGGCGGCATGGGCACCATGTATGGCGCCATCATCGGCGTGACGATTTTTGTACTGGCGCAAAACTATCTGCAGTCGCTGATGGGCTATGCGGCAACCGCCACCGAGGGCCTGCCGATCATCCCGAACCTTCTCAATCCTGATCGCTGGCTGCTTTGGCTTGGCCTGCTGTTCGTGCTCAGCGTCTATTTCTTCCCAACCGGAATTGTCGGCAGATTGCGCAAGGATGGTTGATCCGCTGCGCAAAAGACCGGTGGTTTTTCTTCATGGCTGGACCATGGAGGGCCGGATCTTTGCCAATATCATCGACAGGCTGGACGGAGCCTTCGATTGCCACGCGCCGACACTTCCCGGGCATGGCGGCGCTGGCGGCGAATATCCCTTGACGATTGATGGCGCAGCCGACTTTGTTGTTGATTATATCGGCAGGCATGATCTGCCGCATCCTGTGTTGGTGGGTTGGTCGCTGGGCGCCATGGTTGCATGGAACCTTGCGAGGCGATATCCGCAATTGCCGCTGGCCGGAATCGTGGTGATCGACATGAGCCCCAAAATCGTCAATGACGCCGCTTGGCACCTCGGCATTCGTGGATTTGATTGCCGTCACAACGAAAGGACGCTTGCCGCCATGAAGGCGGATTGGGCGGGCTATGCTGAGCGGGTTGATTTGGGAATGCACGCGACGGGAAATTCCGCCGACCACCCGGACATTCTATCCATCATCCGGCAAAAGGATGCTTGCGCCATGGCCGCCATCTGGACGTCACTCAGCCAGGCCGACGAGCGGCGCTCCCTCGGCCGGATTGCTTGCCCGATGCTAGTCATCAAAGGCGCCAAGAGCCGGATCTATCCGATGCAGACCGGCCGCTATATCGCCGACAACGTTCCTGATGCCAAATTGGTGCGGATGGCGAATTCAGGCCATTCGCCGCATCTTGAAGAACCCGGGCAATTTGCCGACATACTGGCGGACTGGATCAGGGACATTTCCACGGCCTAGGCCTCAACATCCCTGGCCAGAACCAGCGATCGTCCCTGGCAGACAAGCTCGCCATTTTGCCGATGGCATCGGGCTTTAAGGTCGACGAGAAACTTCTCCGGCCGCAAACGGCTGATTTCAACACTTGCGGTCAAGGTTTCGCCCGGTTCCGCGCGACCGGAAAACTGAAGGTCCTGCTTGAGATAGTTGGTTCCCGGCCCCGGCAGTTTGACACCGAGGAGATAGGAAATCAGCCCGGCAATCAGCGGTTCCGGCACATGGCTCGGCCTTGTGCCGGTCAATTCGGCAAAGCGCTGGATGGCAGCTTCATCAAAGGTCCGTGAAATTTCCACCCGGTCGCCCAGCTTCATTCCTTTCAGCGTCAGGTCACTGCTCATCGGCTTTCGTCCTTCAAAACGGTTTCAAGAAGCAGAACTTCGGCTTGATCGGCAGTTCGGCGGATGGTGACTTTAACAAGATCCGGCTCTCCGTCGTTCAGGAAAAAGGCAATCTCTTCGCCCGCATAACAGGGATTGGGAAACATCAATTGCGCTTTGTCCTGATCGCTGCCGGGAAAGATGTCGATCAGCAGTGCCCAGGCCCAGGAATAGAGCAGCATGCCGTGCGAGACGGTGCGGCCGAAGCGGGTTTGGGTGGAAAAACCCGGGTCGACATGGATCGGATTGTCATCGCCGCTGATCTCGGCGAAGAGATCGAAGTCCGCCTGAGTTGGAATTCGCCGCCCGATTTCTCGCTCATTCATGAAGCAGCCTGCCCAATTCATGTTTCTTGACCTTGCCGGATGGCGTGCGGGGAAAGTCTTCGACGATCCGGAAATGGGCGGGAACCTTGTAGGCGGCCACGCGCTCTCGACACCAAGACCTGAGGTCGGCCAGATCGACCATGGCGGCTTTGCGGACTACAATAAAGGCAGCGCCGGTCTCGCCCCATCTTTCGTCGGGCACGCCGACCACGGCGACTTCCTGAATGTCGGGATGGGCATAGAGCGCCTTTTCCACTTCCGCCGGATAGACATTCTCGCCGCCAGAAATGTACATGTCCTTGATCCGGTCGATGATGTAGACATGGCCGTCTGCGTCCATCCTGCCGATGTCCCCGGTTTTCAGCCAGCCGTCGGATGTGAAGGCACTGGCTGTGGCTCCGGGGTTTTTATAGTAACCAGGGGTAATGCCCGGCCCGCGGATCAGCAATTCTCCGGAGGACTGGTCGCCGGAGAATGCGACTTCGGCCAGCACCTGCGCCTTGCCGACAGAGCCGATATGGGTGCGGACGGAAGCCTTGTCCTGGAGGAAGACCGTCGGTCCGGTTTCGGTCATGCCGAAGCCGTTGCAAACCAGCGCGCCGCGTTCGGCAAAGAAAGCCACCAGCGGTGCAGGCAGGGGCGCGCCGCCGCAGCCCCAACCCTTGACTCGCGCAAGATCCACCGTATCGATCCGCGCATGTTGGCTGAAAGCCTGATAGATCGCAGGAACGCCAAAAAACTGGCTGATTTTTCCCGCCTCGATCAGTTCTAGCAATTGCTCCGGCTTGAATTTGCTCAGCACATAGGATGCGCCGCCATTCAGAAAGACCGGCATCGTGTAGAGGTTGACGCCTGCTGTGTGAAACAACGGCAGGAAATTGACGCCGGTATCGGTGCTGACAAGATCAATCGCCTGGCCGATATTGACGGCATTGGCCCAAGCCATGCCGGCGGTCTGGATAACGGCTTTCGGCTCGCCGGTCGTGCCGGAGGTGAAAAGAAGATACCAGGGCGCCTCTGCATCGATCCTTCGGCATGCATTGGTCTTGATACGTCCGAAAGCCGCAAGATCGCCGCCCGGCCCCATGCTGATGAGAGGCAGGTGGAACATCTCCGACAGCGACTTTGCGGTCGGCTCAAACGCCTTGTCGGATATGATGCATTTGGGTTCGGTCAGCGCGATCAGCGGAGTCAGTTCCGGGGCGGGTTGACGCCAGTTCAGCGGTGTCAGGATGAAGCCGCCTTTCTGGCAGGCAAACAGCACAATGAAGAATTCCGGGCTGTTGTGGCAGATAATGCCGACGCGATCGCCCGGTTTGACGCCCATGCCGGCCAAGCCCGCCAAAACGCCCTCGGCCCGCTCGTTGATCTCCGCAAATGTCAAGGCGACGTCGTTTTCGATGTCAAAAAAGGCGTTCTTGTCCGGTGCGAGTTCCGCCCGTTTCGCCGCCATGTCCGTTACAAAAGTCATGTCCTCCCCCAAGAGGCTAATTCAAGAATGCTTGTATCCGCAGGGCGGTATCGGGCTGTGCAATCAATTTTAGAAATAATTCTTTCTCGGCCTCAAGCTTGTCCTTCACGCGTGAAATGCAAGCCTCGTCCCGAAGCAGTTTTTTCGTGGCCCGGATTGTGGAGGGACTTTTAAGCGCGAGCGCATCCAGCCAGCCATCGATCACGCCATCAAGATTGTCGCGGTTTGCCAATTGATCGGCAAGCCCCAACCGCAGTGCTTCCTCCGCGCCCATCCGCCGGTTCAAAGCCTGCAAGGAAAAACATTGTGCAGGACCGATCCGCTCGGCAAGCAGCGCCGTCCAGCCGCCGTCAGGTCCGAAACCCAGTTCGCTGTAATAAGGCTGCACAAAGCCGTCCTTCTCCATGGCGATCAGATCTGCGGCAAAGGCCAGACCGGCCGCCCCGCCGGTCACACCGCCTTGCAGGCGGGCAATGACGGGAACGGGAAAGGCATAAAGCGCCAGGACTGCCTGCTGCAGACCACCGACAAGGTGTCGGGCATAATCGACGAGGGCCTGAGCGCCGTGCTTGGCAAAGGCCGCCACATCGCCGCCCGATGAAAAGAAGTTGCCTTTCGAGCGCAGCACCAGGGCATCGACATCCTTTGATCGGGCTTGGCTGATCGCGGCATTCAGTTGATCGACAAGGTCCGGCACGAGTGCATTGGCGCGGGCCGGGCGGTCGAGCGTGATGAATGCGAAGTTGGCGTCGCCGCGTCTTTCAATGTCGAGCGCGACGCGGCCGGTCATGGTTTCAGCCCGCCCGAAATCATCTTGAATGCGGTTGTCGCCACCTGATCGAGGCTGCGTTCGTCGCCCCAGAGCGCAAACCTCTCGCCAAGCCCCTTCGCCAGCCCCATCAGCGCCCAGGCGATGACCTCGGGGTCCTCGCATTTGATGTCGCCGCGCATTGCCGCCTGTTCAAGCCGCTTTTGATAGGCATCGGCAAAGGTCACGAAATATTCCCGATATGACTGCGGATCGACAAATTGGGCTTCTTCGACGATCCGGTACAGGCCGGAATGCGATTTCACGAATTCAAGAAATGCCCGCAATCCGACATATTCAGCCGAAAGGCGATCAGGCACTTCCGCAATGACTTTGGAAAGGGCCTGTCGCGTCTTGTGCCCCATCTCGATGACGAGTTCGCGAAACACGGCTTCCTTGCTTGGAAAGTAGATGTAAAATGTACCTTGGGCGACACCGGCTTCGCGGGTGATTTCAGCGATCGAGGCCGCAGCAAATCCCTGGCTGCCGAAAACCTGCTCGGCGGCAGCCAGAATTTGTTCGCGTGTATGCTGGCCGCGACGGGTTTTGGGTTGCTTTGATTGCATTTCCATTACCTGAATAGTGATTCATGTTTCATATTGCATCAGATTGGATTGTTCAAGTCAATTTGTGGCTCGCAATCCCTTCCTGCTTCAGGACGAAGGCGGTCGAAAATGCGGCCTGCTGCGACTAAAGCGACGCCAAGGGCAATCGACTTCATGCCGAATGATCCGCCAGGCGCAGGCACCTGGCGGGCGCAAGCAAATCGCGTTGAAATTCCACGAGACACGATCGCCCTGACTTTTCCGAGGGGGAGGAAACCGGTTGGATGCCAAGTTGAATTTAACGCACTGGCCCGGATTGCAATCTAAATCTATCCAAATTTGTGCGAAATTTCAGATTGTTGCTCTGTTTCCAAGAGGAGAGTCAAAAAATATTCAATATATTGAAGTAATTGCAGTCAAGATGTTGCCTTTGTCAGGCGCGCAGTTGATAGTTCAACTGGGGAAAGCTTTATCTTGTTGAAGCTAAGGAAAATATCCGGTTTTGTGTGTTGGCTGATAGCAGGCCCGCATTAAATCCGGATTTATCTTGGGAGGTGATGCCATGCGGAAGAATTGGGCTGAAAACTTGACCATTGCCCGGATTGTTCGCTCTGCTTTTTCGCGACGTATATTCTTGCTGGCGTCGGCCTTGGCCGGGATAACCGCTTTTGCGCCCTACGGACTCCAACCGCTTTCGCACGGCAGCAATGCCTTCGCCCAAAGCGGCGTGCAGCAACCGATGCAGGATGGGCAGGAAGATGGCGAAGAAATCCAGCCGCTCAATCCCGGCGAGGCGGTCGTTACCCGGTTTTCCCATCTGGTTGATGATGTCGACTCCCAGGGTCAGCCAATAAAGGTCATCGATATCAACGGCGTCAGCGCCAGCATCATCGACATAAGACGGCCCGGCGACCTGCCGTCAGGGCAACATTGGATCAACGAACCGCAGCGGCTGTTTGTGACAGCCGGCGAGGTTGGGCAGGTTTTTGGCGTGACGCTGGCCGATACGGACAAGGGTTCGCCTGACATCTATCTTTCTGCAACGGCTGCTTTCGGCCTTCACCGGTCCGAGGCGGGGCAGGGCGGATCTGACTGGATGGCGGGCATGTGGGGCCCGGATGCCGGACCTGGTAGCATTTATCGCATCAGCGCCGAAAACGGATTTGTTGCCGAGAAATTTGCCGATGTGAAACTCGACGGCCGCGAAAATACCGGCGCATCCCTGGGCAACCTTGCTTATGACAAGGCCCATGGCCTGCTGTTCGTGTCTGATCTCGAGACCGGCATGATCCACAGCCTGGACATTGAAACCGGTGAAGAGGTCGGTGTCTATGACCACGGCACAGAAGGTCGGGCCAATTTTATCGATGTCCGCGACGGCCAGCAAATGGGACTTGACCCGATTGATTTCGATCCGTCGACATCCGCCAATATCGACAATTGCCCAAGCGAATTTTCCAAGTCGCCGCGCTGCTGGAACATCGCCGATTTCCGTCGGCGGGTCTGGGGCCTGAATGTGCGTAATGACGAAAACGGCGGCGTGCGGCTGTTTTACTCAGTCTGGGGCAGCGACCCCTATGGCAATCCTTCCTGGTTGAGGGCCGGTGAAGACAGGTTGAATTCGGTATGGTCGATCGGCCTTGCCGAGGATGGACAGTTTGATGTCAATTCTGTCCGCCGGGAATTCTTCATGCCGGAATTCTGGCCTGCGGTTCCCGCCATGGGTCCGCTTGGCGGACTTACCAATGCGGTGTCCGACATCGCTTTTCCGGTCTGCGGACCGCAAAGGACAATGCTCGTTTCCGAGCACGGCGGCATGCGTAACCTTGGCCTGGACAAGATCGAGCCCTTTGCGCGGCCTTATGAATCCCGTGTGGTTCGCTATGAATTGGGTGATGACGGCGTCTGGCGTCCTGCCGGGCGCTATGATGTCGGTTTTTACGACCGCACTACCAAAGAAGGCGAACCGCTGATCTTTGCAAGCGCTGCAGGCGGCGCCGATTTTGGCTATG
Source organism: Rhizobiaceae bacterium (assembly GCA_041742335.1). Lineage (GTDB taxonomy): Bacteria > Pseudomonadota > Alphaproteobacteria > Rhizobiales > Rhizobiaceae > Rhizobium_E. The sequence goes on along the minus strand of JBGSIT010000108.1, from coordinate 6,338 downwards.
GTCTGGGTCAGGATGGCATCGCAGACATGTCGGCGCCCGGGCAATCGGTTTGGATGACAGGCGACGCCCTGTGTTCTCCGAACGGTCCCTGCACCAGCTTGACCAAAGGCGCCAATAGCGACACAAGCGAAGTGCATGGCGTGCAAGGTACGCCCTTGGACGCAATCGTTGCGATAAAACCCGATCCGCAGTCGGGGTTCGATACGCTGTTGCAGTCCTACATGATCGATACCGACATCAATGTGGACGAAAACAATACACCGATCGATGAGGAACTGACACGAAACGACGCCACCAAGATTGGCGACATTGCGATTTACCAAAGCTGCGCGCCGGCACCGGTTCCCGTCTACGACGAGCCAGTGGATGAATATGTGCCGCCCAGCGAACCGCCTGAAGATTGGCCGGTGCATACGCTGCGTCTCAGCCACCAGAAATGGGCCTCGGCAGGGCATCAGTTGCAACGATCCTGGCACCGTCGCAACGGATCCTGGCACAATGCCAGCCGTTCCTGGCATTGGCGCGAAGGATCGTGGCACAGCGCCAATCGCTCATGGCACCGCCGCGAAGGTTCATGGCACGACGTCAATCGCTCCTGGCATCTCAAAGTGCGCTCGTATCATTCCAAAAACCGCACCTGGGGCGAAAACCACCAGAAAGGCCGGTCTTTCCATGTCAAGGGCCGGACCTGGAATGAAAATCACAGCAGGGGTCGCTCTTACCATCAGAAGGGCCGCAGCTGGGGTCAGGATCATTCCAAGAACAAGTCTTATCACCTCAAGGGCCGTACCTGGGACAACAACAAGAATCCAAATCATGTGCGCAGCCGTTCTTACCATGTGAAGGGTCGAACCTGGGGCAATAACGGCAAGCCGTTGCACATCAAGGGCCGGACCTGGGCCAATAACGGCAATCCGCAGCACAGCAGGCGCAGAAGCCTCTACGACAACGATAAGCCAGGCAACAAGCCGAAGCATCTGAGGCGCCAGAGCCTGCAAAATGAAGGGCAGCCGAAGCACCTGAAGCGGCAAAGCCAGGCCAACCAGGGAAATCTGCCCAAGGAGCCGAAGCACTTGCGACGCCAAAGCCTGCAAAAGGACGGTGAGCCGAAGCACCTGAAGCGGCAAAGCCAGGCCAAGCAGGGAAATCTGCCCAATGAACCGAAACACCTGAAGCGGCAGAGCCAGGCCAAGCAGGGAAATGACGCCCAGCCGCAACATTCCAAGCGCCAAAGCCGGGCCGACAATGACAAGAGGGTCAAAAGCAACAATGCCCAGCCGCAGCATTCCAAGCGTCAAAGCCGGGCCGACAACGACAAGAAGGTCAAAAGCAACAACGCCCAGCCGCAACACTCCAAGGCTCGAAGCCGGGCCGACAACGACAAGAGGGTTAAAAGCAACAATGCCCAGCCGCAGCATTCAAAGGCTCAAAGCCGTGCCCGGCAGAACAATAACAATAATAATGCGAACAGGCCCGCTCAACAAAACCTGCCCAAGCACAGGAAGAAAAAGAGCCAATTGGAGCAGGAAGGCTGAGATTTAGTGTCTCCAATGCCGAACCTGACGTTCAACGCCAAGACCGGTATAATCGCCACCGGTCTTGGCCCAAGGACAGGTCTGGTCTTGTTGAAACCAGATCCGACCCAAGCCTGACCAAGCCGGAAATAGCCGTGGAGCCACATTGATGAAAAAATATTGCAGACAGTCTCTCTTATTGCTTTGCCTCGGATTTGCCCCGGTTATGCCGCTACAGGCCATTGCAGGCCAGACTATGGTCCATACCAACCAATCCTATGTCGAAGAGGCGCTCAACCAGCCGGACTTTGCGATCGATGACAAAATGGCAGTGCTACAACTGTTGCTGGACAGTTTGCCCGGAACGGTGAAAGTCTTCCCGACGGAAAATTATTACTATTTCTATTTCGATTACAAAGGCATCAAATATGCCGGCAATATCCGCCTTGATGCCGCAGACCGCGACAAGGGCATGATCCACTTCAACTATTTCAAGGACTTCACATCCTGGCAGCGCGATGAAAACGATTATGGCGCGCTGCTTGGCGAAAAGGACGGTGTGATTGTCAAGGCCGCCGGCAAGCTGGCCTATGACATCGAATTCAAAGGCAAGAAGGTCCGGTTCGAACTCAATGACCTGTCGATGGTCAAGCCGCCGGCTTCCGCCATTGCAGATCACGAATCCTATATCGGTCCGATCTTCGATGAATCCGGCATCCGGTTCTTCCTCGTCTTCAACGAGGATGTCAAAACCTTCCAGTATATTCTCGACGAGACGGTTCCGGTTGCCGATCAGTTCAATCCTGTCGCTGGCGCCGATCGGGTCACCATCGGAATTCGAACCGGTTTTGCGTTTTATGCAGACCGCTTCAAGGATCGAAAGATCCTTGTCGGCGTCAACCAGACCAACACATCGGTGAACAACTATCTTGACGGTCCCTTCGATCAACTGCCGGACAATTTTCTGGAAGGCGAAACGCTGCGCAAGGCCATTCTGGCGGCAAGTCCTGAAATGAAGGGCCATATTGACCGGTTCGGCAATTCCCCCGATGGCGAGACCCGCTATCTGATTGCGCCCTATCTGCAATATGAAGACGAAAACGAATTGGGCATTATTTCGGAATGTGCGGCCGGGGAAGAATTGCCGACCTATTACAGCTGCTTTTCATTTGCCGGTTCAGGTGATGACAGCGACTATGAGCCAGGCAATGATGATGCGGGCGAGGGCACTGATACAGAGGTCAAGCCGGACCAACCGGACCAGAAATAAAGCCGCGCCGACAAAGGCGTGCTTTGCACAAGCGCGGTCAGCCTGCTACCACGTCAAGCCTGTCAGCGAACTCCGGAACGTGGAATGGCCGCCAATACAACTCTCAATGCAAAAAACCTCGAGACGCTCGGAGCAGCGCGACTTGCTGAATTGCTGATTGAAGTCAGCAAGGGAAGTGCGGCAGCCAAAAGGCGGTTGAGAATTGAACTTGCAGGCAGTTTGAGCAGCGGCGAAGTCGCCCGCCAGGTCGGCAAGAGGTTGATGTCGATTGAACGCTCGCGTTCCAGAATCACCTGGCGACGCATCAAGGCACTCAAGGCGGATCTTGAAATCCAACGACGCGTCATCGTCGAAACCATCGCCATCGAAGATCCAGACGAAGCCATGGAGGTGATGTGGCGCTTCATTGCGCTTGCGCGTCCGGTTCTGGCGCGATGCAATGACAGCAATGGCACAATCGCAGCGGTTTTTGACAGGGCTTGCATGGATCTGGGCGAAATTGCCAAAACGTCGAAACAAAGCCCGGTCATGCTCGCCGACCGAGCCTTTGCTGCCCTGCAGGACAACGATCATGGTCACTATGACCGTCTGGTAGAAATCCTGACGCCGGCCTTGGGCCCGGAGGGGCTTGATCATCTCAAGAGTCTGCTTTTGCAGATTTCGAAATTGCCTGTCGAACAGCCGCTGGTTGATGACGAAAGGCCCGCCCCGTCGGCGCATGGCCATGACGAACAGTTTCAGCGAAAACAAAAAGCGATAGGCGGCGCGCTTGAGCAGATTGCCGACGCTCAGGGCGACGTCGACGCCTTTATCCAGCAGCAGGGCGGCTATTTGCTGACCTCCGGTCCGGTTGCCGCCGAAGTTGCGCAGCGCTTGTTGCAGGCCGGACGCGCGCAGGACGCGCTTGATGCGCTTGATGCGGCCAAGGCAAGGCTGGCTGAACCACCTCCCCATGCATGGACGGCAACGCGCGCAGATGCCTTGGAGGCGCTTGGCAGGAGTGATGACGCACAAACGCTTCGCCTTAGAAGCTTCAAGCGGTCACTCGATGATAGGCTCTTGCGCGCTTATCTCAAGCGGCTGCCGGATTTTGACGATATTGAAGCCGAGGAAGAAGCCATGGAATTTGCAACGGCATTTCCGGATGCGAAACGGGCATTGGCTTTCCTGATTGCCTGGCCGGCACTTGGCAAGGCCGGCGAACTGGTCGCCGCACGATCGCTTGAAATCGATGGCGAAGACCATGAACTGCTGGGCTTCGCCGCCGAGGGCCTCAGCGAAAAATACCCGCTTGCCGCCATTCTGCTCTATCGCAAAGTCGTTGATTTCACCCTTGAACATGCACGGACAGCGCATTATCGAACCGCAGCGCGATACCTTGAGGAAAGCGGCGGTCTTGCCAACCGGTCACAAATCCCGCCTGAATTTCCTGCCCATGAAATCTATGTCGGCGCGCTCAGGCGCAAACATGAGAGGCGGCGCGGTTTTTGGAAATGGGTCACCTGACGCCTGGATCGGACCGCGCCAAGCAGTTGTAACGAGGCGGTCTGCAATTGCGCCAAAATGGAAAAATGACCCACCGTTCTATCGACGGGTCAGGCATTGTTCATGGACTTACATTACCAGAATATCATCAGCGGAGAAGTCGGCGAGCCTGAGGCCAAGCAGTATTACATCGCCAGGAGCTGTATCGGACCCGATCTGCAATCCTTCCGGATCATCGGTGATCTCGTTGGCGGACTGCAAAAGGGCATACCATTCCTCAGGCGTATCGATCGAACCAAACGCCGCAAAGACCAGATGGTCCACACCATCTTGGAAGTCCATGACCTTGACGCCCGCCGTCATCCGGCCGTTCAACCCGCCGCCGGCTGTTTCCACCGCCAGCCAGAATTCATCTGCACCTGTGCCGCCGGTCAATACCGTCTTTACCGTCGAAGATGATGCGCCGACGACAAGGATGTCGTCATCAGCGCCGCCATCAAGATTGCCGCCATCGGCACCGGTTGAGAGCGTGTCGTTGCCGCCTTCTCCGTACAAAGTGCCGAAGATGCCGTCATCCGCACTGTCGGACATGACATCATTACCCAAGCCGCCATAGAATTTGCCGGCAATGCTGATATTGAATGTGTCGCCTGATTTGCTGCCGCGGACGCTTTCGATGGAGGTCAGAGTGTCGGTGCCGCCCGCCGTCTTGTCCACGCTTGCCGAAAATGTGTCCATGGTGACGGTAATTGCGGTGGAAAAGAGCGAATAATCAGCAAAGTCTGTTCCCAGGCCGCCGTCCAGAATGTTGGAGCCGTCACCGGAATAGAGGGTATCGTTGCCGTTGCCGCCATAAAGCGCATCCAAGCCGCCAAGGCCATCGTCCACGGTGCGGTCAGCATAAAGCTTGTTGGCGCCGTCATTGCCGTTGATAATGTTGGCTTCGTCATTGCCGGTGCCATTGATGTTTCCCTTGCCGAGCAGGGACAGGTTTTCGACGTGAGCGCTCAATGTGTAGGTTACCTTCGATTGCACCGAATCGGTGCCTTCAAGGTCGTTTTCTGTGATTTTGTCGGCGCTGTTGTCGACGTAATAGATATCGTCTCCCAGTCCGCCCTTCATCCAATCAATACCGGCTCCGCCGTCGATCCGGTTAGCGCCGTCATTGCCGACAATGATGTTTTTGAGCCCGTTGCCGGTTGCTGACAAATCCGAAAGGCCGATCATAGTCAAATTCTCGATATTGTCGCCAAGAATGAAATCGACGCTGGCGATAACCGTGTCGGAGGTCCCGCCGTTTGCGGATTCTACAATTCGGTCGCCTTTGTTATCCACATGATAAGTATCGTTCCCGCCATAACCCTTCATGACATCGCCGCCCTGCAGGCCGTCCAGAATGTTGGATCCCTTGTTGCCATAAAGGGTGTTCTTCGAACTGTTTCCGGTTCCGTCGATATCGGATTTTCCGTCAAGGACAAGAATTTCCACATTGGCGGATAATGTATAGGACTGCGAGGCGATAGCCTTGTCCTTGCCGCCGCCCGCCGATTCCTTGATCTTGTCGAGGGTATCATCCACAAAGTAGATGTCATTGCCGGATCCGCCGATCATGCGATCGATGCCTGCGCCGCCGTCCAGGCGGTCGTTACCGCTTCCGCCTGATAATTTATCCGCGCCGCCATTGCCAAAAAGGCTGTCGTTTCCGTCAAGGCCGAGTATGTATTCCGGTATGCTCCTGCCGGTTAACGTGTCATCATTCTTTGTGCCGCGGATCTTCTTCAACATTGCATTCGCCCCGTTGGCTTAAAATTCAATTATTTCAACCAAGTCTTAAAGGTTGCCAGCTGACAAAATGCTGACAACATATGTCAGCAAACTATCAATATTGATTTTGCTCAATTATTCCCGTTGGCGAAGGCGCGACAGATTTAGGCCCTGTTGACAAAGTGGATTCCCAAATCATCTGAATTCTGATTCAAAGCTTCCTTTTGGGAGGCTGATATGGCTCGTGGTGACCTTACTGACGCTGAATGGAAGATTATCGGGACACTATTGCCGTCAGAGCGGGG
>JBGSIT010000107.1:0-48703 GCA_041742335.1 Rhizobiaceae bacterium | reverse complement strand
GCGGCAATGCCGCCGCCTCCGCCTGGCTGCGGCCGGCTTGCGCGGGGCGCGGGTTCCTCGTCAAAGAAAGGAATGTCGTCATAAGCTCCGGTCATGAAGCTCCAATGTAATGATTCGGGTGCAAAAGGCAAAGATGTCCGCTGTTTGTTCTTTTCAGGGTGGTGGCGAAAGCTCTCTGCAAAGGATGCCTGCAACGTCATTCACGCTGCAATTGTCGGCCCGGTGGATGACTTATAGGCCTTGAACCATTATCTGCCAATCATAATCAGTTTGCATTCAGGCGGCTGGAATGGAACTTGCATTCATCTGCATGGAGAATTCTGTCGTATGCAGTGAGGTCTGGTTGTACAGTGTCGGCATCGTGGTGATAGTGACTTGGTCTTATTGCAGGAATCCGGCCCCGGCTATGACGGAATTGAATAATGACAATTTTGTAATGAAATGCGAAACAATCGAGAAACAATGGTCTCATAAAAGACCGTTTTGAAATGATGTCCTGTATGCTGGAAAACGCCGGCCGGAGTTCCTGAATGCGCCTTTGGAAACAGTTGATTATCAGTGTCATTATTCTTGTCGCCGGCCTTGCGGCGGTTATCCGGGTGGTGCCGGCGGCGGCCCCCTATGCGGTTGCCTACGGTGTGCCGGCCAATGTGGTGGCGATGATCCTGCAATCTTCCGATGAGCCGGCTGCAGACAACACGGGCGCAGGCAAGCGGCGCGGCGCGTTTGGCGGTCCGGCGCTGGTGGTTACCCAGCCGGTCCGTCTGGGCAAGGTCAATGACCAGCTCAATGCCATCGGCGACGGCGACGCGCTTCAATCCGTCAATGTCACGCCTTCGGTCAACGGCGTGCTGGCGGAAGTGGTGGTCAGGTCCGGCGATCGGGTGAAAACCGGCCAACTCATCGCCCGGCTTGATGATGATAGCGAAACCCTTGCGGTGGAAAAAGCCAAGGTGACCCTCAAGAGCGCCGAGGCCACGCTGGCGCGCAACCTCGATCTCAAGACCATCGTGCCGCGCGCTGATCTCGACAAGTCGCGCACCGATGCCGAGACCGCCAAGCTGCAATTGTCGGAAGCCGAACTGGCGCTCAAGCGCCGGTCGATTCTTGCGCCGATTGACGGCGTGGCCGGTATCGTCGCCGTTTCCAACGGCGATTATGTCACCACCGCCACCTCGCTGGTCACGATCGACAACCGCTCGAAATTGCTGGTGGATTTCTGGGTGCCGGAACGGTTTTCGCCGATGATCGCTGTCGGACAGCCCGTCGAGGCGCGCGCCATCGCCCGGCCTGGAGAAGTCTACAATGGTGAAGTCTCGGCCATTGACAGCCGCATAGACCAGGTTTCGCGCACGCTGCATGTCCAGGCGACAATCGCCAATAACCAGGATCGTCTTCGTGCCGGCATGTCCTTCTCCGTGACCATGGGCTTTTCCGGCGATGCCTATCCTTCTGTCGATCCGCTGACGGTGCAATGGGATTCCAAGGGCTCCTTTGTCTGGCGTGTCGTTGGTGACACTGCCGAGCGTGTGCCGGTTCATATTGTCGAGCGCAATTCGGACAGCATTCTCGTCGATGCCGAATTGAAAGAGGGTGACGCCATCATAACCGAGGGCGTTCAACGCGTGCGTGATGGCGGCAAGGTGATGCGCGACGGCGACACGCCGGTCAGCAAGAAGCCGGACGCCAAAAAGCCTACTGATGAAAGCGCCGAGGCCAGGCCATGAGCAAGGAACCCGTTTCAGAACCGGGCAAGAAGCCCGAGCCAGTGCAATCTCCCGAGGCAGTTGTGCCTCCGGTTGAAGAGCAGGCCCCCGCCGAGGCTGTCGAGAAGGCAGAAACGGTAGAAGCGCCCCCCGCTGTCGAGGAAACGCCGCAGGCGGATGATCACCAGCCGGTCTCCGAGGCAGGCTTTCTATCATTCGCCAGCCTTTTCGTTCGCCGGCCGATCCTGGCGCTGGTCTTCAATGCGCTGATCGTGGTTGCCGGACTTGCGGCCTATTACGGCATCGAAGTCCGCGAATTGCCCAATGTCGACCGGCCCGTGATCAATGTTCGCACGACATTGAAGGGGGCGTCGCCCGAAACCATCGAGCGCCAGATCACCGACGTGATCGAAGGCGCCGTGGCGCGGGTGGCCGGCCTGAAATCGATGTCCTCGAACTCGCTTTTTTCTTCAAGCCGCGTCACGCTTGAATTTTCCTCCGAAACAGATCTGGCCGTGGCCGCCGCCGATGTGCGCGACGCCATCAGCCAGGTGCAGAACGATTTGCCCGATGATGCCGATGATCCGCGCATCATCAAGGCCGATGCCGATTCCCAGCCGGTGCTGCGGTTGGCGGTGGTCTCCCAGACCCTGCCGCGCGAAGACCTGACGATACTGGTCGAGGACAGGATTGCGCCGCTGCTGGCCGCAGTCGCAGGCGTCGCCGATGTCGAGACCTATGGCGACAAACAGAAGGTCTTTCGCATCGATATCGACCAGGCCAAACTCGCCAGCCGCGGCGTCAGCGTTGCCGATCTCGCCAAGGCTTTGGGCAATCTGACATTCGACGTGCCTGCCGGGTCGCTTTCCAACGCCTCTTCCGATCTTCTGGTGCGCGCGACAGCCGAAATCCGCACACCTGCGGATTTCGCCATCCTGCAACTCAATGACAGGGTGCGGCTTGGCGATGTCGCTTCCATCACCATAGGGCCGGAGGCGGGCACAAGTTCGCTGCGTTCCAATGGTCGACCGGGTGTCGGCATGGGTGTGATCCGCCAGGCGCAATCCAATACGCTGGCGATTTCCGACGGCATTCGCGCCGCAGTCAAGGAGATCAACAAGACGCTTCCGGAAGGCACGACGATTGCCGTGACCTCCGATGACGCCACCTTCATCCGCGGTTCCATCCACGAGGTCATCAATGCGCTGTTGCTGGCGGTGATCATTGTTGTCGGCGTCATTTACCTGTTCCTGCGCGATGCGCGTGCGACCTTCATTCCTGCCGTCACCATGCCGGTGGCTTTGATCGGAACACTGGCCGCGCTCTACCTGGTTGGCTTTTCCATCAATATCCTGACTTTGCTTGCCATCGTGCTGGCCACCGGCATGGTGGTGGATGACGCCATCGTGGTGCTGGAAAACATCGTCCGCCGCCGCAGCGAGGGCATGGGGCCCTGGGCTGCCGCCGTTATCGGCACCGGCCAGGTGTTTTTTGCCGTGGTGGCCACCACCGTTACGCTGGCCGCTGTCTTTGTGCCCTTGTCGTTCCTGCCCAGTCAGGCCGGCGGCCTGTTTCGTGAATTCGGCTTTGCGCTGGCAATCTCGGTTACCCTGTCCGGCCTCGTCGCCTTGACGCTCTGTCCGATGCTGGCCTCACGCATGCTCGAAAAGCCTCCCGCACACGGGCGCGGGCCATTGGTGTTCATCGGCAATATGCTGGCCGGGTTTTATCGCCGCACATTGTCGGCATGCCTGAATGCGCCTCTGGCGGTATTCACGCTCGCTTCCGTCTTCGTTTTGGCGGGCGCACTGGTGTTTTTCAGTCTGAATCAGGAATTGACGCCGCAGGAAGACCGCTCGATTGCGCTGATGCGGGTCAATACCGCCAATGGCGTCAGTCTTGCCTATACAGACGACCAGATGGCGCAGATCGAGGAACGCATTGCGCCGCTGATCCAGTCCGGCGAAGTGATCAACGTGTTTTCCATCACCGGCTTTGGCAGTTCCTCCAATTCCGGCTTCATGGTGCTGACGCTGGCGCCGTGGGAAAAGCGGGTGCGAAGCCAGAATGAAATCGTCGGCGACATCAACAAGGCGGTCGCCGGTGTGCCGGGCGTCCAGGCGCGTGCCATCCAGCCCAACAGCCTGGGTATTCGCGGCGCGGGCCAGGGCCTGCAGGTCGCCATTACCGGCAATGATTATGCCGCCCTGGACGCAGCCGCCCTTACGATGATTGACGCGATGGAGAAATCCGGCAAATTTGATCAGGTGCGCCGATCCAACGAGCCCACCCAATCACAATTGTCGGTGACGGTTGATCGGGAGCGCGCCGCAGACATGGGTATTCCCATCGACGGGCTTTCCGATGTGCTGCAGGCCATGCTGGACGGGCGCAGCATCGGCGATGTCTTTGTCGATGGCCGGCGGATGTCCGTGCTGCTGGTTTCAACCTCCAACCCGGTCAACGACCCCGGCGATCTCGAAAACATCTTCCTGAAAACCGGTGACGGGCGGGTGGTGCCGATGTCGGTGATCGCCACCGTGACCGAGAAAGCCGTGTCGCCGCGCCTGGCGCGGGAAAACCAGTTGCGCGCGGTGCCGATTACCGCATCGGCCAAAAGCGGGGTAAGCCTCGGAGAGGCGCTGTCAACGGCGGAGGGGCTGGCCAAGACGGTCTTGCCGGCCGGCATGGGCCTGATTCCGCTGGCTGAAGCCGCCACGCTGAATGAAAGTTCCGGCAGCATGGCGATCACCTTCGGCTTTGCCATTCTGGTCATCTTCCTGGTTCTGGCTGCCCAGTTTGAAAGCGTGATTTCGGCGATCACCATCATGATCACCGTGCCTTTGGGGCTGGTTTGCGCGGTTTTCGCCCTGAAATTCACCGGCATGAGCATCAATATCTACAGCCAGATCGGGCTGGTGATGCTGGTCGGCATCATGGCCAAGAACGGCATCCTGATCGTCGAATTTGCCAACCAGTTGCGCGACGAGGGCCAGGAGCGCCGGGCCGCAATCATGAATGCCTGCATGATCCGGCTCCGGCCGGTGATGATGACGATGATTTCCACCGTGCTGGGCGGCCTGCCGCTGGTGCTGGCGCATGGCGCAGGCGCAGAGGCCCGCGTGGCGCTCGGCTATGTGATCGTCGGCGGGCTGGGACTGGCGACCATCGTGACGCTCTATGTCACCCCGGTGGCATGGCTGGTCCTGTCGCGGTTTTCCGGCTCGCACGCCAAACAGGTGGCAAGGCTGGACGCGGAAATCCGGGCGGCGGCAGAGTAATTCGGATGGCCATCGCCAAACACTCCATCACGCTGCACGGCCACCGGACCTCGTTCTCACTCGAGCCGCCATTCTATGCGGCATTGAAAACCATGGCGGAGATGAAGGCGGTGTCGCTGACGGAATTGATAGCCGAGATCGATGACGGACGCCCGGACGATACCAATCTTTCATCAGCCCTGCGCATCAAGGTTCTGGAATGGGTGCAGGCGGGCAGGGGCTGAATCGCGACGCGCTCAATTAGCCGCCGTCTGTCTCAGGCCCCTGGCGAAAGCGGTCAGAAGCCGCTTCAGCGATTCCTCTATATCCAGCGGCAAGCCGAAACCTCCGGCGATCTCCAGCGACACAAAGCCGTGGATGATCGCCCTGAGGCCGCGAATGGCGTGCAGGCCGTCGTCACCTTTAAGGCCGAAACCGGCCAGCACCGCCATGACGATGTCGAGGATCGCCTGACCCGCCATCTGGTGCTGCTTGTCGTCATGGGTGGGCGCGATAATGGAGGCTGCATGCAGGCCGGGATGCATGACCCCGAAATTGCGATAGGCCAGACCAATCGCGACCAGTGCTTCTTCTCCCGATTTGCCGACTGCGGCCTTGGACATTACGGCCTGGGCAATCCGCAGGCCGCTCAGCGCCAGTTCGCGGCGGATGTCAGCCAGCCCGGCGACGTGGTTGTAGAGCGACGGCGCCTTGACATTCAGCGCCTTTGCAAGCCGTGCCAGCGATACGGCTTCAAGGCCTTCGCTGTCTGCAATAAGGCATGCCGCAGCGACTACCACTTGCTTGTCCAGTCCAGCCCTTGCCATGTCAGAGTAATTCCGGCCTGCCGATGAAATCGGTCAGCAGTGCGGCCACGACATCGGGCTTTTCAACATGCGGGTAGTGGCCCGTATCTTCGACCATGCGAACCGTGCCGTGCAGCAACCCAGCCACGGTTTCCGCCTCAGCCTTCGGATCGGGGAAATCCGGATCGGCCGTTCCCATGACGACGAGCACCGGCTTTCGGATTTCATGAAGGCGCGCGGCGACATCGGCCTTGTTGGCGGAAATCATCGCCTTGAGCGCATCGAGCCGTCCGGGCTCACCAAGATTGGCGACCAATGCGGTGCGATAGGCGTCGAAATCTGCAGGCTTGTTCTTGTAGAATGAGCCATAGGCCATGCCCCAGGCCTTCTGCGCCCATGGACCGGCAAGGGCGGCGCGGATCAACGCTTTGAACAGCCAGTCGCCGATTTTCGATCTGGGCGGCACGTCGCGCACGAAAGGGCCGATCAAGACAAGGCGATTGACCAGTTCAGGCGCTTCGGCAGCAGCCCAAGCGACGGCGGCCGCACCCATGGACGTGCCTGCCAAAGTGACAGGGCCTGCATTGATGTGGCGCGCCAAAGCGACGATATCGCTGCCAAGTGCGCCGGACCGGTGGTCCGGCCATCCAACGGACGATTGGCCATGGCCGCGCAAATCCATGGCAAGGACGCGGTAACCGGCCTCGACCAACAGCGGCGCAAGCATCCGGTATTCAGCCCTTATATCGCCCAGGCCGGGAACCAGGATGACCACCGGCCCCTGGCCCTGGTCGTCATAGGCGATACGGCCATCGGGCCTGTCCAGATAATGCGGCTCCGCCAGGAAGCCGGACGGCACGGCCGCCGATGCGCTTGCAGGTATGTGTGAAGATACAGTCTGGCCAGCGCTGCGGCCGGCGTCATCAGTCATGGGCATTTGAATTGCGGACATCATCATTCTCCATCATGCAGTGAATTTCGTAAACTATTATCATTAGTTTTAAAACTATGCAAGATAGTTTTTGCAATTCTGCTGAACGTGTTGTCGTGCGGATTGGCGCGAGGGGTGGATGAAGACACATTTCTGAATTGGAAGATGTCGCATCGCCTCGCAATGAAACAGTGGAGCAGGGCTGTTCGCGGCGACTATTGAGCGGGCGCCGGCAGGTCGCCGCCCCTGATGACGCCGTCATCTGCAGGGTTCGACTGCTGCTCGGCCCTGTTCTTGTCCCTGATGGCCTGTTCTTCGATGGCTTTGGCACGCAGGATTTCTTGCGCCTGTTTAAGAAGCCTTTCCTGTGCCGCGGCTGTTTCGCGTTCTGCCTGGCGCGTCTTTTCGCGCGCCTTGTAGAGGGCGGCTTCGCGGCGCAGCCTTTGCTTTTCCATCAGGCTGGCCTGCAATATTTCCACCCGCCGGCGTTCGATTTCAAACTTTCGCAGCGACAGGTAGTTGGTCAGTTCCGTCACATCAAGGCTGGTTCCCGGATCGCTGACCCGGCCGTGCCAGGCAAGCGTTATGGCCGGTTCGGCGCCCGCAAGTGCTGCTTCGCCCGCATTGAAAGACAGACGGACATTGGCATGCAGGCTGCCGTCCGGCAGGCTGACTTCCGCATTGGCGGAGACATTTGCATGGTCATTTTCGACAAGGATATTCTGGGCGCGCAATGTGCCGCCGGCGATGGTGAAGGGGATTTTGACCGCATCGGCAATGAACGCGCCCTCGTTCAGATGCCTCTGTGCGAATGGCAAGATGCCCGCTTCGCTCACATCGCCGTTCATCCTGTCGGCCTCGCCGAGGATCAGCGGCAAGGCGGCCTGGTTGACATGTTCGACTGTGAGCCCGGAAAGGTTGACGGCGCCCGAACCCGAGGCGTTGTCGGACAATCCGAAAACAGATTTGCCGGAAGCCTCCAGCACCAGCGAAACATCCGAACGTCCCTTGACCTTGATGGTCTGGCCAGTGGCGGCAATCAACCCGGCGAGGTCCGCATCCGTCAAGTCCATCCGCGCCCGGAAAAGCCCTTCGCCCGACGCATTGCCGAATTCCATCTGGCCGGCCAGCCTGCCGTCGGCAAATTTGCCGCGCAGGCCGGTTATTTTCAATGACCCGGTCTTCTGGTTGATGATCGCCGTGGCATCGCTGACCGGCGGCAGGCTGCCTGCCTCCAATTGCCCGGCTGTCAGATTGACGAGACTTTCAATCCCGCTGTCCAAGGGCGCGTGCATTGCAGTCTTCAGCAGTTGGCCGTCCGCGCCGGCAACCGGCCCGAATATGGTTTCCGCAAGCCAGCCGAGATCGACCCGGTCCAGCGTCATGTCGCCCTCGACACGGATGGGCGCAGCGCCACGGTTGAGCGTGAGATTGCCGCTGAACAGATTGGTGTCCGCGCTGCCATTGAGGCTTTCCAGCACGACGGATTCAGGCGTCACATAGACGGTCGAATGCAATGTCAGGGGCAGGCCTGTGCCCATTTGCGGCATTGCGACGCCGCCCATCATCAAGAATGGCTCGAAATCCGTGCTGTCGACCTTGAGTTGATATGATCCCTCCAGCAGGGTTTCACCCACCAGGCTGGTCTGACCTTCAACCGTAACGGAGGTGCCTTCGGCGCTAAAGGTGAACGTCGCCTGCGGATCGGTATCGGCATCCTCGCTCACATGCAATTCGACGGCAGCGTGCGGCACGACATCAAAGGGCAGGGCCGGCAGGCCCATTTGGCCGAAAAGCACCGGCACATTGTCATTCTCCAGGCTGACATCCAGCGCCATGCCGCCGGATTTTTCGAGGCTCGCCGACTGGGCGGCGTAGCGAACAGAAAGCGTGGTGCCATTGGAGGTGCCGCTCAAATTGGCCTCGATCGGCCAATCGCCGTCTCCGGCCCGCACATCCAGCTTGATGTCGGTGTCGGAAAAATAGCCGGCATTGGCGGCAAGCCGCGAAAGCACGGGATGGGGCGGCAGCTTTTTGACCAGAAGCGCGAAAAAAGCCGTTGGGTCGGCTGATGAAATACTGGCCCGGGCATTGCCTTTGGGCGTGCCGGCAAAATCCGAAACCGAAGCGATGGCGCTGATTGCCGCTCCGGCAAGGTCGCCGATCTCGAGCCGGTCAATTTTTATGGTGCCGTCTGCAACCGTAAGCACGGTTTTGACATCGGAAGCATCCAGCCCGTAGGCCGAAAAACTGCCCAGTGTCAGCTTTGCGGCCAATTGGTGGTTGAGCAATGCTGCGGGCGAACTGTCGCCTGTCATCAGGCCGGCAAGGCCCTGTATGGTTTCAAGGTCAAAACCGTCACCGGTCAGATCGACCGACAAAGCAGGCGGTTTGTCGCCAACGGCGGCAACCCGTTCCATCCGGCCTTTGAGCGCAAGCTGCCCCATGGCGATTTCAAGCTTTTCAAACCGCTGCAGGTCGGGCGTCAGATTGACATGGGCGGAAAAGCCTGCGGTTTTCAGCACCCGTATGGAGGCAGGCACGCCGCCGGCAACCCATTCGGCAAATCCGGAAGGTTGGGTCGAGGCCAGCAGCAGGTCGCCGGAGAAAGATTGCTCGCCAACCAGGTTGAGCCTGCCATTGGCTTCCAGCGTGGTGCGGCCGGGCAGCAGGAAGGCCGCCTTGTCGATCAGCCATCCCTTGCCATCGGGTTGCATGTCGAGACGAATATCGCGGATCGTGGTGTCGCCTGCCACGATGGCGGGAAGCGTGACCGTGAGATGGCCGGGCACTTCCGGTATCGGAATATCGCTGGCAACCGCCATCAGCGCCTGCAAGCGGGCGCTTAGCGGAAGGGCTGTCCCTTCAACGGTCTTGCCGTCATCGGTCTGCGGGCCGAACCGGGTCATGTCTATCTGCTGGCCGTTGGCCGTCAGCAGGAATTCGGGCTGAAGGCCGGTATCCAGTGTCGCCTCGCCGCTGATCACATAAGGATCGGCAGGGTTTCCGAGATTGAGATCATAGGCCGGAATGCGGATCCGGTCGTTACCCAGTTCAAACTGGCCGGATATCCGCGGCGCGCTTGTCGGCTTGGCTGTTTCGCCGGGGTCATCACTGCTTTTGTCTCCAACCTGGCGCTGGCGCAGATCAAATCGGCCGGCATAGCGCGGCTTCAGGTCCACAGCCTTGATGACACCTTCCAGTTCGACGATCACCGGGAAGTTCTGCGGCAGGATCCGCGACTTCAGCGATATCGAGCCGGAATCATCCGGTGTGGAGGCGGCAAAGCTGAAATCGGCTTTTTCACCATCGACGACGCCGTCGCCGTTGATCCGCCACGGCCCGGCCAGTGTCTTGGCCGACAGGCTGGCATTGAGTTTTTCCGCGTGGCGCGTCCGGCCGGTCTGTTGGTCGATGAATTCGATCGAGCCATTGGTGATAACCACCTGTTCAAGGATGACGCTTGAAGCCGGGATCAGCGGCTTGCCGGTGCGCATCCAGTCCAAAGTTCCGTCGGTATTGAGCTTGAGGCGAAGTTTCGGCTGGTCAACCCGCATATTGTAGATCTTGGCTTCGCCGCTGAGGAAAGGCGCAAGCTCGGCATCCATGGAAAAATGCGCGACGGTGACAAGCGCTTCGCCTTCTTCATCCTGGCCGACCCGCACATCCGACATTGTGACCGAAGGGAAGGGCAGCAGGCGGGCATCGACCGTGCCGTGGACGACCACTTTCTTGCCGATGATTCGGCTGGCCTGGGTCTCGAAATCTGTTCGGAAATTCGTCCAGTCGACGAAATAGGGAACAAGCAGCGCCGCTGTCAGCGCCACCACGATCAGACCCCCGAAAAATACCAGAATCCGGCCCAGCACCTTGTTTTCATGCCCTTGAAACCAGGCGCGACATCATGATTCCGGAACGCTTTCCGATATCTTGTTGTCACGCAAAATCAACATACTGCAACAGCTCTTGGTCGAATGGCGACGCGTCGCCAGCCGCAATGTCGGGAGTCTAACTGATTTGCCTTGCCACACAAGTGCTTAAACCGATGGCGCGGCAATAAGGTCCATGGCGGGGCGCAAAAAGACCGATGGCAAAACGGAATCATCCCAAGGGGAAGATCTTGCCCGGGTTGAAAATGTTGAGCGGATCCAGCGCCCGCTTTATGTCGGCCATGACATCGACTGCGCCGCCCAATTCGTCGCGAAGATAGGGCTGCTTGCCCTGGCCGATGCCATGCTCGCCGGTGCAGGTGCCATCCATGGCCAGGGCACGGCTGTTGAGCCGCCCCATGAAGGCCTCGGCCTGCCGCAATTCTTCGGGCTGGCCGAGATCGACCATCAAGGTCACATGGAAATTGCCGTCGCCGACATGGCCGACAATCGGCGCCACGAGGCCGTGGGCGTCGATGTCTTGCTCTGTTTCGGTCACGCAATCGGCAAGTCTGGAAATGGGAACGCAGACATCGGTGGCGATGGCCGATGCGCCGGGGCGCAGGCCGCGCGCCGCCCAATAGACATCATGGCGGGCCTTCCACATCCGGTTGCGTTCGGCAGGATCTGCAGTCCACGAAAACGGGCCGGAGCCGAAGTCGGCGGCAATTTCGTTGAAGGCCTGGCTGTCCATGGCGACGCTTTCCGGCGTGCCGTGAAATTCCAAAAACAGCGTCGGCAATTCGGGATGCGTGAGGCCGGAATAGGCATTGCAGGCAGCTACCTGCAACGGATTGAGAAGCTCGATCCGGGCCACCGGAATGCCAAGCTGGATGGTCATGATGACGGCGTCGCACGCTGCCTTGACGGTGGGAAAATTGACGAAGCCCGCCCCGATTTCCTGCGGGATGCCCTGCAGCCGCAATGTGACCGATGTCAGAACCCCCAGCGTGCCTTCCGCGCCGACAAACAGCCGCGTCAGGTCATAGCCGGCTGAAGATTTGCGGGCGCGGTGGGCGGTGCGGATCTCCTCGCCATTGGCGGTCACCACCGTCAGCGCCAGCACATTGTCCTTCATCGTGCCGTAACGCACTGCATTGGTGCCGGACGCCCTTGTCGAGGCCATGCCGCCGATCGAGGCATTGGCGCCGGGATCGATGGGAAAGAAAAGCCCGGTATCGCGAAGATAGGTGTTGAGCGCTTCGCGGGTGATGCCGGGCTCCACCGTGCAGTCCAGATCCTCCTGGTTGACCGACAGCACCTTGTCCATGCGGCTGAAATCCAGGCTGAAGCCGCCGGCGGGCGCATTGACCTGGCCTTCAAGCGAGGTGCCTGCGCCGAAGGGGATGATAGGCACGCGGAAATCAGCGGCGATGCGGACGATCTCCTTCACATCGCTTGCACTCTCGACGAAGATGACGCCGTCAGGGATCTGGCCGGGGATCCAGGTGGTGGTATGGGCATGCTGCTCGCGGATCGATGCGCCGTCCTGGTAGCGCTCGCCGAAACGCTGTTTCAAAATTGCGGCGGCTTTTTTCAGCCCCTCTTGATTGCGCACAACGGCGGAAAAATCTGGCAGGCCCATTCTCGTCAACTCCCGAATGCAGACAAGGCGGCAACGCACCTTGATAATTGCTGCAGTAATGTGCCAAGAAACATGGCTTGTCCAGAAGGCCGGAGAATGACGCCATGATTGCTAGTTCCACATTTGATACGCCGGTCTTCGGACCCGAAATGGAACTGGAACCGGGCTGGATTGATTATAACAATCATCTCAACATGGCATATTACAATGTCATTTTCGACCGTTCAGTCGACGCCATGCTGGAAATCGTGGGCATTGGCGAGGGCTACAGGAATGCCACCAATTGCTCGGTGATGACGGCCGAGTTGCATGTCTGCTATGTCCGCGAACTCATGGCTGACGCAAAAGTGCGGGTGACAAGCCGCCTGGTGGATGCCGATGAAAAACGGCTGCATGTCTACCAGGAACTCTATCATGTCGACGGCTGGCTGGCTGCGACATCGGAAAGCCTGATCCTGCATGTCGATCTTGACAAGTGCAAGGTCACCCACATGCCGGAGGCCCAGCAGGCCAACACCTCGACAATCCTGGCCGCCCACCGGGCCCTGCCGCCGACAAAATACATGGGCCGGACGGTGGGCATCAAGCGGGCGTGAAACTTGTTTTCGGGCAGAAATGCGACTGCTAAAATGCCTTGAAACTGAATCGATTGGAGGCAAGTGATGATGTTGACCAACAGGCTCAAGCTGATGATCGCCGGCGCAGGACTGGCAATTCCGCTGGCATCGGGCGGCGGGTTGAGTTTGCCGGCCATGGCAAATGCCGCCGAACCGGCCTTTGATTGCTCCAAGGCGGAGGGCGCCGTGCAGGAGCTGATCTGCGCGGATGCCGACCTGGCTGGTCTCGATCAGACGCTCAACAGCGTATTCGCGCAGGCAATCAGGGTCCTGGACAGGCTGGATGACAAGCCGGGCGCTGCAAAGGCCAAACAGGAGATGACCGTCTTTCAGCGCGGCTGGATCAAGGGTCGGGACGATTGCTGGAAGGCCGATAACGTCAAAATGTGCGTGACGGACGAATACCGCCGCCGGATTGCCGAATTGCAGGCCCGGTGGATCGCCGAGCCGGCCGGCGAGGCTGAGTTCTATGCCTGTAACGGCGAGCCGGCAAATGTCATCGTGGTCACCCGCTATACTACCGACCCGGCTGCCATCCGCATCGAGCGCGGCGACAGCCAGATGATCGCCATCCTGCGCGAAGACAGCAATCCCAAGGTTTTTGAAGGCAGCTTCGGCAACCAGTTTGTCGATGCGACCCCCGAAGTGACGGTCGAATGGCCGCAGGGCGAAAAATCTTCCTGCACGCGGACGCAGGACTGAAATCCTGAAGCACTGGTCGGGTTGCGACGGCGATTACCTGCGCGCCGGAATAGGACGGCATTGCCGGACGATCAAGGCTGTCGCCGGTAGCGCGGCAAATTCCCTGCGGAAGAAGATCTCCATGACAGGCGCCGGCCCGTGACGGAAAATACGGCATATAAAGCCATTTTTATATATTTGACTTTGCTAAAATATCATCCATATTGCAATCGGGATTCGTTTTTTTTCAACCAGGATTATTGCCATGGGTGTATTTCATTTGATTGCGGAAAACACGTCGAAGACTATTGATGCATCTGCGGGAGGAGAAAGCTGGCTGCTCACCGATGGCGCCTATCTTACCGTCGATGGCAATGCGGTGGACGGCGGATATGGCGGAGAAGCAGGTTCAGGGCGGTTGATCAGGATCGACGGTCATTTGTTTTCCACCGCCAATGGCGTTGTTCTTGGGGCGGGCTTGGCGACCGCCGGCGACATCGTCGAACTGGGGCAGAACGGCACCATCAATGCGGCCAAAACAGGAGTCATTCTGCATGGCGAGGCGGATTCTTTCATAAATCACGGGACAATAACTGCGAAAGCGACAGGCCTGGATTTGGGTGGCAAGAACAGCACCGCCCTGAATACCGGGACAATCACCTCGAGCGGCAAATCTGCGATCTATGTTGCGGGTGAGGACGCCGTGGTTCAGAATGCGGGCATCCTGACGGGCAGGATCGGCATCGATGTCGTGGGATATGGTGCCACGATCCTGAATTCCGGCTCGATCACTTCTGCATCAGATACGCCGGACGACGCTGCCGTCAGATTGGGCGGCGGCGCTGCAACTCTGGTGAATAGCGGTTTCATACATGGAGCGGTCACCGGTTCCTTACTTGCGGAAGTCATCGAAAACTTCGGGACAATAGTC
This sequence comes from Rhizobiaceae bacterium, assembly GCA_041742335.1. Classification (GTDB taxonomy): domain Bacteria; phylum Pseudomonadota; class Alphaproteobacteria; order Rhizobiales; family Rhizobiaceae; genus Rhizobium_E. The sequence goes on along the minus strand of JBGSIT010000107.1, from coordinate 34,257 downwards.
GGGAGTGTCAGGCTGGCCGAAGGAGACGACTATTATTACACCACGGGGGCTTTTTCCGAAAACCATATTGATCTGGGCAGCGGTAACGACACCTATGTCTCGGCCGGAAACAGGATTGACAAAGTCACCGGCGGAAATGGCGACGACACTTTCATCATCGACTCCGGCAGGATCCGAATTACCGAATTCTCGGATGGCGGAACGGACCAGGTGGTTTCTTCCGTCGGCTACAAGCTCGGCGCCAATGTGGAAAAACTGGAACTGTCAGGCACCGAAGACATCCGCGGAGCCGGAAACAAACTGGACAACATGATTGTCGGCAACAACGGCGACAACAGGCTTCTGGGCGGCAGCGGCAACGACACCATCGATGGCAAGGGCGGCGGCGACATCATTCGCGGCGGCGCCGGCCTGGATACTGTCACCTACATGTCGTCCGATTACGGGGTTAGCATTTCGCTTTCCGGAAAGCCCGGCATCGACGGCACAGCCGAAGGAGACCAGCTCTACAGTATCGAAAACCTCACCGGCTCCATGCATGCCGACGTCCTGATCGGCAATGGTCGGCAGAACCGTCTCGAAGGCTTGCTGGGAAATGATCTTCTGACCGGCGGCGGTGCAAAGGACGTCTTTGTCTATTCCGTATATTCAACTTACGACAACTATACGGACCACGATATCATCGTGGATTTTGAAAATGGCACGGACAGGATCGAATTTAAATATGCTGGCCAGAATTACGACACATTTTCGGAGATCAAGTCGGCATCACACCAGGCCGGCGCGAATGTCGTCATTGAAATCTTGCTGGACGGCGGATCTCTTATCGATCACACTTTGACAATATTGAACTTTTCAATGGCCAAGCTCGATGCTTCCGATTTCATATTTGCGTGACGGGCGTTCCTGACCGGGCACGGCGTAAAGGGTGCTGCCTCTTATGGGGTAACTTCAACTCCGGCTTTAACCAGAAGGCAAACTGAATCCGCTTTTCAGGCTTGCAGTCTGAAATCACGATTGAATTAAGCAACTCTAAAAAACAGATTTTCCGCGGGTTCACTCACAATCCGGCTTTTCGACCTTGCCCTGATCCAGCGTCTTTTCGGGTCTTGTGCGCCCGGAAGCCGAAGAAGAAACGGAATCCGGCAGGGCCATTAATTGGCTGAAGCTGCATCAGTTTCAGGATCTGCTTCGAAAAATCCGCTGGTGACGACAGCCGGATATTTATTTGAAATGCCGCTCGATCATTCGGAAAGTTGCAAAGAAATTATATATTTGCAAATGCTAAAATAAAGTATAACTTCCTGACGATTTTCAACATTCAAAAATTGAGGCGGGATTTTCCGATGGGAGCGGTTCATGTCATTTCACAAAATTCAACATCTCCGGTAGACGCTTCGATGGGAGGCGACAGTTGGATTGTAAGCGAAGGTGTTTATCTAGCAGTATATGGCAATCCCGCGAATGGCGTGGCTATCAATGGAGGCACCAACGCAGATCCGCTGCGGTCGGTTCGCGTTGACGGTCACATCATGTCCTCCGGCACGGGGATTTATCTCGGCAAGGATGCATATAATGGCGGGGCCAACACCGTTATCGTCGGCGACGGCGGCAGCATTGATTCCAATACACGCGGCATATTCCTGCATGGCGGCCACAATTCTGTCGTCAACAGCGGTACGATTACATCGAGATATGAAGGTATTGCCTTAACCGGCCTGCATAACGAAATTCTCAATACCGGAACGATTTATTCCAACGTCTATACGGCGATCGATATTTCCGGCGCACTGGCGACTGTCAACAATACAGGCGTCCTTATGGGCCGCACCGGTATCTACGCAGGCGGCGAATACATTTCGATTGTCAATTCCGGTTCCATAATTGCGACTGATGGCAACGCCAGCGACGCCGCGGTCATATTCGGGGATGGCGGCGGCGAACTCCTGAATCCAGGCCTTATTTCCGGAACCTTCGGAAATTCAATCACCGGCTCCGACGGCAATGACACTATCAATAATCACGGCACAATCGACGGCTATGTCGATCTCGGCGACGGCGATGATTATTTCTTCACCGACGGCATCACCTCCAATGCCTATGTCGACATGGGTTTTGGCGACGACACCTATGTGTCGGTCGGCGGCAATACGATGGGCGTCAGCGGCGGTTACGGCAACGACACCTTCGTCATCGACAACAACAAGATCGAAATCACCGAGGATGCCGGCGGCGGAATTGATCTCGTGGTTTCCTCCGTCCGCTACAAGCTTCGCCTCAACCTGGAAAATCTGGCGCTGACCGGCGACGATGACATTCGAGGTGCGGGCAACAAGCTTGACAATTACATCACCGGCAATAGTGGCGATAACCTGCTGATCGGCAATGGCGGCAATGACACATTTGACGGCGGTGACGGCGCCGATATCATGCGCGGCGGCAAGGGCAACGACACTGTTGTCTATGCGTCCTCAGATCTAGGTGTGGTAGTGTCGCTGGCGCTTGGCAGGGGCTATGAAGGTTCGGCTGAAGGCGACAGGCTGATCAATATCGAAAACCTCACCGGCTCGTTTTACGATGACCAGCTGACAGGCGACGGCAAGGCCAACCGCCTCGACGGCAGTGGGGGCAACGACATTCTGCGCGGCGGCGGCGGTAATAATGTCTTCGTCTTCTCCAACTACACCAGCGCTGCGAACAAGGATGTCATCCTCGATTTCGCCAATGGCGCGGACAGGATCGAAATAAAGAACTACGGCAGCAATTTCGATACATTCGCCGAATTGCAGGCGGTATCCAAACAGGTCGGCAATGACGTCGTCATCGAACCATACGCCGGCTATTCCATGACCATCAAGAATTTCGCGCTTTCCAGTCTTGATGCGTCTGATTTCATATTCGGGTAATGCGTGGACATGCGGGAATTGCCCGCGCCGTTCTCCGATGATCGGAAATAACTTGAAGTCGCTGCCGATCTGAATCCGGCTGCTTTCCTTGTCCATTGTTATTGCGGGTTTATTAATCCGTACGAATAAAAAAGCCGGCGACTTCAATCGTCGTCCGGCTTTTCAATCCTGCCCTGAGCATGCGTCTTTTCGGCCTTGTCCTTCAACGCCTTGGTCAGCGTCTTTTCCGACTTGGTGCGGCCGAATGAAATACGGTTTTGCTCGGCGGATTTTTGCTTGTCGTCGCGGGCCTTGCGCTTCTTGAACTGACGCAGATTGACGACGTCGCCGCTCATGGCCTGCCTATTGCTTCTTGCGGAAACTGTCGAGCGAGACCACCGAGGCGCCCGGTTTGGGTTCACCGTCGTCAACGGGGGCTTCCCCGGTCAAGGCTTCAACTTCGGCGGCGGTGACAACCGGATAAGCGGTGATTTCGGCTTCCGGCGCCTCTTCGTCTTCAACCGTGGCGACATCGAATTCCAGTTCGAAATTGACCGATGGGTCATAAAAGCCGCGAACCGCGTTGAAGGGCACGGTCAGCTTTTCCGGCTTGTCGGAGAAGGACAGGCCGATTTCAAAATAGGTTTCAGTGACTTTCATGTCCCAGAACTGGTGCTGGATGACGATGGTCATCTGCTCGGGATATTTTGATTTGAGAAATTGCGAGATGCGCACGCCGGGCGCGCCGGTCAGGAAGGTGATGAAGAAATGATGTTCACCTGGCGGGCTGCCGACGGCGGCCACTTCCGACAGCACCTTGCGGATGACGCCGCGTAGCGCGTCCTGTGCCAGAATATCGTAGCGGATTTGGTCCTGCCCCATATTTTCGTCTTTCCTGCAAATCATTGTTGTCGAATCATGCCATTTCTTGAAGGCGAGGAAAACCCTTTCCTGCGGCTATCAACCCCTGTCACCCACATTTAATCCGCAGGCTTAGGCAAAATAGAAGGCGAATGTAAGGAAAGTGGAGGCTTCTGTTGCCAGGTGCCTCCGGACCCCGCCTTACCGTGCTACCGGCAAGGGCTTGATTTGAAGTGTCACACTGCGATTAAGCAGCGAGACGTGCTTCAGCATAGTTGTCATTTGCAACTACAGTTTTGACCCGATAACGGTGGTATCATGCCGAGCAAAAAGTCGATCTTTACACCCTTGTCGATCCTGTTTCGCCCCCATCACAAGCCGGTCTGCCGACCGGTTTGTGGTGGAGGCGCCGGGTACCGCCCCCGGGTCCAATAGGCTTATTTCATCGCCCGTTTATCGCCATAGCTGGCAAGCCAGCACTGCTTATATAGGGGCTGGCTTGCAGAATGGAAAGTGGTTGTCCGTTAATTTCTGCGACTTCTAATAAGAAAGCAAAAAACCGAAATCTCTTGACTTGATGCTAAGCCATGCAAGAGTTGGTTTTGGAGCGACTAGAACAAATCCTGTAGTGGAGGACTGAATGTCAGACCATCTTGCCAATGTACGCAAATATGATGCCGCAGCTGATGAGGCGATCGTCACAAAGATTGTAAAACATCTCGGCATTGCTTTGCGCAACCGCGATTCTTCGCTCGTTTCGGGCAGCGACCCCAAGGAACTGGCGCGCGTTGTTGAGAAATGGTGCGGCAAGAAGCTTGGCGTTACCGGACCCGCTGCGGATAATGCGGTCAGTGCCGTTGTCAAGATCATGTCAGGTGATCGCGCCAAATCCCGCGTCGCCTTCTACTATCTGGTTGCCAAGGAACTGGGCAAGCTCGACACGCTTTAATACGCGGGCGGGCAAAGTCGTAAAAAACCTCCAGCGGGCTTTGAAATCCCGATGGAGTCACTATGCTTTGTTTGCGAACGAATCGATGGTGACCCGATGCGACAATATCTCGATCTTCTCTCCCATGTGCTTGAGTCAGGAAGTGACCGCGGCGACAGGACCGGAACGGGCACCCGATCCGTCTTCGGCTACCAGATGCGCTTTGATCTCGAAGACGGCTTTCCGGTGATGACGACCAAGAAACTGCATCTCAAATCCATCGTGCATGAATTGCTGTGGTTTTTGAAAGGCGATACCAATATCGCCTATCTCAAGCAAAACGGCGTGTCGATCTGGGATGAATGGGCCGATGAAAACGGCGATCTCGGGCCGGTCTATGGCTATCAATGGCGTTCGTGGCCGGCGCCCGATGGCGGCCATATCGACCAGATCGCCCAGCTTGTCCATTCGATCCGCCACAATCCGCATTCACGCCGGCATATCGTATCGGCCTGGAATCCGGCGCTGGTTGATGAAATGGCGCTGCCGCCATGCCATTGCCTGTTCCAGTTTTACGTGGCCGACGGAAGGCTGTCCTGCCAGCTATACCAGCGCTCGGCGGATATTTTCCTCGGCGTTCCCTTCAACATCGCTTCTTACGCCCTTCTGACCATGATGGTGGCGCAGGTCACGGGGCTGCGGCCGGGCGAATTCGTCCACACTTTGGGCGACGCCCATATCTACGCCAATCATTTCGATCAGGCGCGGCTGCAATTGACCCGCACGCCCAGGGCGCTGCCGGTGATGAAGATCAATCCCGACGTGAGCGACCTTTTCGCCTTCCGGTATGAAGATTTCGAACTGGTCGGCTATCAGGCCGATCCCGGCATAAAGGCGCCGATCGCGGTATGAAAATTTCCCTCGTCGTTGCCGTGGCCAGGAACGGCGTCATCGGGCGTGATGGCGGCCTGCCGTGGCGGCTGTCCACTGATCTGAAACGGTTCAAGGCGCTGACCATCGGCAAGCCGATTGTCATGGGCCGCGTCTGCTATGATTCCATTGGCAAGCCCCTGCCGGGACGGCCGAATATCGTCATGAGCCGCAACGCCGATTTCGCGCCCGAAGGGATCATAGTCGCACTGTCCTTCGATGAGGCGATGGCGCGGGCCAGGATCGAGGCCGAAAAAATTGGCGCCGATGAAATCGCGGTGATCGGCGGCGGCATCATATACGAACTCGCCATGCCGCTTGCCGACATTCTTCATGTCACCCATATCGACCACGAAATTGAGGGAGACACATATTTTCCCGCCATCGATCCGGCGATCTGGACCGAGACCCATCACGAGCAGGTTGAAGCCGGAGAAAAGGACGATTTTCCAACCCGTTTTGTCACCTATCAGCGCAGGTGACCGGATAAGCGCTGTTACAGGCGGTTATTTTCTCCAAAAAGCGAGGTTGTCGGCGTTGATGCGTTGAAACCATCAAGCGGGATACCTATAACGGGTCGATGAGACATTTGGCGGTCATTCGGTCTGCCGAGAGAAAGTTTATTTCAAACAATGAGGTTTTAATGCCCTGGAGCAATCAAAATGGCGGCGGTCCTTGGGGCGGCGGCGGCGGCAAAAATCAGGGACCATGGGGCCAAGGCCCCAACCGTCCGCGCGGCAATGGCAGCGGAGGTCCTCCTGATCTGGAGGATCTGATCCGTCGCGGCCAGGAGCGGCTGAAGGATTTTATGCCCGGCGGCTTCAACGGCGGTATTGTTGTCATCGGCCTGTTGGCATTGGTGGTATTCTGGCTGATGCAGGCCGTCTACACGGTGCAGCCGGATGAACGCGGCGTCGAGCTGCGCTTCGGCAAGCCCAAGGAAGAAGTTTCAGGCCCCGGTCTGCATTTCCTTTTGTGGCCGATTGAAAAAGTTGAATTCGTCAAGGTTACCGAGCAGCAGCAGAATATCGGCTCCAACGGCTCGGGATCGCAGAATGAAGGCCTGATGCTGACCGGCGACCAGAACATCGTCAACGTTCAGTTCTCCGTGCTTTTTTCCATTGTCGATCCCAAGGCGTTCATCTTCAATGTTGAAGGCCCCGGCAAGACATTGCAGCAGGTTGCCGACAGCGTGATGCGCGAAGTCGTCGGCCGCCGCCCCGCCCAGGATATTTTCCGCGACAATCGTCAGGCCATTGCGCTTGAGGTCAAGGATACCATCCAGGCGACCATGGAACATTACCAAACCGGCATCGCCGTCAACACCGTCTCCATCGAGGACGTGTCGCCGCCGCGCGAAGTCGCCGACGCCTTCGACGAGGTGCAGCGCGCCGAGCAGGATGAAGACAGAATGGTCGAACAGGCCAATCAATACGCCAACCAGAAACGCGGTCAGGCCAGCGGTGAAGCAGCCAAGGTTCGCGAAGACGCGGCAGGTTACAAGAACCGCGTTGTGCAGGAAGCCGAAGGTGAGGCCCAGCGCTTCCTTTCCGTCTATGACCAGTATTCCAAGGCGCCGGATGTGACGCGCAAGCGTCTTTACATCGAAACCATGGAAAAGGTGCTTTCCGGATCGAAGAAGATCATCGTCGATGAGAAGAACGGCAGCGGCGTTGTGCCCTACCTGCCGCTTAACGAGCTCGGCGTGAAATCCACAACATCAGGAGCCAATCAATGAGCAACCGTCTGATTGCCATCGCCGGCGCCGCCCTGATTGTCATTATGGGTCTTTACTCGTCAATCTTCATCGTCAACCAGCGCCAGCAGGCCATTGTCATCCGCTTCGGCCAGATCCTCGATGTCAAAACCGAGCCTGGCATCTATTTCAAGCTGCCCTTCGCCTTTATGGATGCCGACAGCGTGCAGTTCGTATCCACCCAGAAACTGCGGCTGGATCTCGACAATATGCGTGTCCAGGTTTCGGGCGGCAAATTCTATGAAGTCGACGCCTTTCTGGTCTACGCCATTACCGATGCGCGTCTGTTCCGCGCCATTGTTTCGGGTGACCGCGAACAGGCTGAACTGCGCCTTCGCACCCGCTTTGATTCGGCGCTTCGCCGGGTCTATGGTCTGCGCGGCTTTGAGGCCGCTCTTTCCAAGGAGCGCGAATCGATGATGCGGGAAGTCCGTGACGACATCACCAAGGATGCGACATCCCTGGGTCTGACCATCACCGATGTGCGCATCCGCAGGACCGACCTGACCAAGGAAGTTTCACAGCAGACCTATGACCGCATGAAAGCGGAACGTCTGGCGGAAGCTGAATTTATCAGGGCTCGCGGTAATGAAAAGGCGCAATCGCTCAAGGCGATCGCCGACCGTGGCGCGGTGGAAATTCTGGCTTCGGCGCAGAAGGAAGCTGAAATCCTCAGAGGCGAGGGCGAAGGCGAGCGCAACAAGGTGTTCGGGGAGGCTTTCAGCAAGGATCCGGAGTTCTTCTCTTTCTACCGTTCGATGGTCGCCTATGGCGCATCCTTTGGTACAAACGACACAACCTTGCTGCTGTCACCGAATTCGGAATTCTTCCAATATTTCAATTCGGCTGACGACAAGACCAAGCCAGCTGCAACAGGCCAATAAGGTCCTGTTGCCATAATTGAACCCAAGCGCCGCAGTTCCTTATGGATATGCGGCGTTTTTCCGTCAGGCGCGGGTGAGTGTCCGAAATTTGGTCATCATCCCTGTCTATGTTCACCATTGCAGGCTGGCGTTTGCGCGCTGTTTGCTGCAGTTTTTCAGATGCATTGGTGCAAGCCGGTGCTAAACATTATATCAGGCTGGAGCCCGCACTTTTCGCGGCCGTGGCAAAGGAACGAAAATGGTGGCAGTGGCTGGAATGCGTGTAATCAGGGGCGCTTTCGTATTGGCGGGTGCTGCCCTGCTGGTCATGACGCCGCCCGGCGGCTCTGCTTATTCGGTGGCACAGGGCCGCACCGGACCTGAATCCGTCGCTGACCTGGCGGAGGGCCTGCTTGATGCGGTGGTCAATATTTCCATCACGCAAAGCGTTAAATCCGAAGGCGATAACGGAACGCCCCTGGGCGATGTGCCGGACGGCGCGCCCTTCGAGGATCTGTTCAACGACTTTTTCAAGGGCAAGGACAAGAACAAGGACGACAAGGGCCGCAAGGTCTCATCGCTTGGTTCCGGCTTTGTCATCGATCCGGAAGGCTACATTGTCACCAACAATCACGTCATTGACGGCGGCGAGGATATCGAGGTGAACTTCGCCAACGGAACCAAGCTCAAGGCCAGCCTGGTGGGCGTTGATCCCAAGACCGACATTGCGCTTTTGAAAGTCGAGCCGAAAGCCCCGCTCAAGGCGGTTGCCTTCGGGGATTCCCGCAAGATGCGGATTGGCGACTGGGTGATGGCGATCGGCAATCCCTTCGGACTTGGCGGATCGGTTTCGGTCGGCATCGTTTCAGCGCGAAACCGCAACATCAATGCCGGCCCCTATGACAATTTCATCCAGACCGATGCGGCGATCAATCGGGGCAATTCCGGCGGTCCGCTGTTCAACATGAATGGCGAGGTCATCGGGATCAACACAGCGATCATTTCGCCTTCTGGCGGCTCCATCGGCATCGGTTTTTCCGTTCCCACGGAAATTGCCGCCCACGTTGTTCGCCAGTTGCGTGAATTTGGAGAGGCGCGCCGCGGTTGGCTGGGCGTGCGCATACAGCCGGTGACCGAAGACATGATTGCCGAAATCGGCCTCGACCGGGTCAGGGGCGCGATGATTTCCGGCGTCATAGCAGGCGGACCCGCCGACAATGACGTCATCATGACCGGTGATGTCATCCTGTCCTTCAATGATCAGGAGGTCACGGAAATGCGCGACCTGCCCCGCATTGTCGCCGAAAGCCCGATCGGCGTGCCGCTTGTCGCCAAACTGATCCGCGGCGGCGAGGAAATGGTTGTCACCGTCACACTCGTAAGGCTGGAAAACGAAACGGCCGACAAGGCCGACGAGCAGACCGATCCGGAAGCCGCCACCAATGATGAAGAAGCCAATCCTGAAGATCAGCCGGAAGACGCAACCCCGCAAGCTGACGATCAGCAAGACAAGGGCAGCGACATTGCCGCGACCGATTCACTGGGGCTGAGCCTTGCGGCGCTTGATGATGAGCAACGCAAGACCTTCGGCATATCGGTCGATGTCGAAGGCGTTGTCATTACGGAAGTGGCGGTGGGCAGCCAGGCGGAAGCCAAGGGCATCGTCAAGGGCGATGTGATTGTCGAAGTGGCGCAAACCTTTGTGCAATCACCCGAAGACGTGACCGCAAAGATTGCCGAGCTCAAGCAGAGCGACCGGCGCAATGCCTTCATGATGATTGCCAACGGCAAGGGTGACTTGCGTCTGGTAGCCGTGCCGCTGGACTGAATGTATTTGCTTGATTTATCGGTTTCCAAGCGTCACATGCGGCGTATCTGCATGTGACGCGGCATCCTGTGAAAAAAGTTGACCGAATACGGAAGCGGTACGGTCTTTATGGTGCTGTCCAGGCATTGGCGGCGCGCAGCCATTGCTGTCGCGTCATCGCATAAACAATATGCTGCTTGAGATGGGGATGGCTGTCGGGCACGCGCGGATGTTCGAAATCGCGACCCGCATCTCGGATCAGTCCGATACGCTTCATAACGGCGATTGATCGTGTGTTTTGCGGGACTGTGAATGCAACAATTTCAGGAAGTTCCCGCTTGACAAAGCCGTGTTCGAGGGCCGCCATTGCCGCTTCTGCGGCAAGGCCTTTATGCCAATAGCGCTTGGCCAACTGCCAGCCGATCTCAATCGTGCCGTTCGCCAGATATGGAGCGAGGCTGGTTTGCGCCAAAGCCAGCAAGCCGATGGGTTGATGCCCGGCTTTCAGTTCAAGCACATAATGTCCATATGCCGTTTTTGATATTGAAGTGTGTGCTTTTTCGAAAAAGAGATCGCATCCGGCCCGGTCCCGGCCTCCGGCGAAATATTCAAGTACCTCCTGGTCGGAGTTGATCTCATAAAGCAGGTGGCGGTCAGCCTCCACCCAGTTGCGAATGATCAGGCGATCGGTTTCGGCAAGGACAACTCCATCGGGCGTCATCGGTTTTTCAGTCGCTCGAGGCTGATCCGCAATTTCGTGCCTGTCGCTTCGGCAAAGCGCTGCAATGTGCGGGTCGAGGGCATGGTGCCTGCGCCTTCCAGACGTGCTATGACGGCTTGCGTCGTTCCCATTCGGGCGGCGACTTCTGCCTGAGTCATATTGGCTCCGGCGCGCGCCCGGATCAATGCATCTGCCAATGCAAATTCATCTTCCAAAGCGTCATAATCGGCCTTGATTGCCGGATCGGCCAACCATCCTGTTGCCAGTTCTTCAACCGGGATACGTTTTGATTTCATCACAGTCCTTTTGTGCGCCTCAGGGCGATTTCGATATCCCTGCGATCCGTCTTTTGCGTTTTTCTCCGAAATATGTGCACCACTATGACATGCTGATTTTTAGTGGTCACATAGGCTGCACGTGCAATGCCGTCTCGCCCTTTCATGCGAATTTCCCAAAGCCTGCCTTCAAGATGCTTCACATAGGGTTCATGAATATTCTGTAGGCCGTGAAGCGCAATCAATCGTGATATGCGCAGGAAATGAGCCCGCATGTCCGTCGGAAGCGCTTCAAGCTCGCGTACCACGCGTTCGTCAAGAAGTTCGACCGTCCACATCTGAATATACCATTTTTGCAATAATTTTCAATATGCAGAAATATTTATCCATGCAGCAATGCTAAAATACAAGTTTCTGGCAGCTGGCCTGTTCAGACAATCACAAAATCCGTTTTCCTGTAGCCCTGCATATAAAGCAGCGCCGTCAGGTCGCCGTGGTCTATGCGAAAGCGGGCTTCTGCCGCCACTGATGGCTTGGCATGGAGCGCCACGCCTGAACCGGCCAGATGCAGCATGCCGAGATCATTGGCGCCGTCGCCCACGGCGATTGCGTCTTCAGGTGAAAGATCCAGTCTCGCCGTAATCTCGTTGAGGGCGTCCACCTTTGCCTGCCGGCCAAGAATGGGTTCAACCACATGGCCGGTCAATATGCCGTCGTCAGTCAAAAGGATGTTGGCGCGGTTTTCGTGAAAGCCAATCTGAGCGGCCACCGGACCGGTGAAAACAGTAAATCCGCCGGATACCAAGGCGGTATAATAGCCCCGCGCTTTCATCGTGCCGACCAGTTCCTTGCCGCCGGGCGTCAGCGTTATCCGCTTGGCCATCACCTGATCGACGACCGAAAGATCTAGACCCTTGAGCAAGGCGACGCGCTCGCGAAGGGCGGGCTCGAAAGCGATTTCGCCGTTCATGGCGCGCGCAGTGATGGCTGCCACATGCGCCTTGATTCCTGCTTCTTCCGCCAGTTCATCAATGCATTCCTGGCCGATCATGGTGGAATCCATGTCGGCGATCAGCAGTTTCTTGCGCCTGTGGTCGGCGTCCTGGATCACCATGTCGATGGGCTGGCCATCGAGCAGCGGCGCGAAAATGGCTTGAATTGCCTTGGGATCACTGCCATCTGCTAGAACAATGTCGCAGGCGATGCCGTCTGCAAGCCAGTAAAGGGCCGTGGCGTCAACAGCTTTTGCCGCAGCTTCACCCAGAGCGGGCGTCAGCACCGGATTTGACGGATTGGCAATAAGAGTGGCAACGAGACCCATGATGAAAACCCTTGGCGAGACAATGGACGCAGTCCTGATAACCGGCCCGACGGCCAGCGGCAAGTCCGCATTGGCGCTGGAATTGGCAGATCGTCACAATGGTGTCGTCGTCAACGCCGACAGCATGCAGGTATACGACACTTTGCATGTGTTGACGGCCCGTCCTTCAGCTTCGGACATGTCCGGAATCGACCATCGTCTTTATGGCCACGTCAGCCCATTGAAGGCTTATTCGACGGGGCAATGGCTGCGCGCTTGCATCGAAGAAATCGCCCGGATCAGGGCAGGTGGAAAAATGCCGGTCGTGGTCGGCGGCACCGGGCTTTATTTCAAGGCGTTGACCGGCGGATTATCGGCCATGCCGGAGGTTCCCGGCCATATCCGCGAAGAACTGCGCAACCTGCTTGAGCTCGAAGGCAGCCAAGCCATGCACCGTCGCCTTGATCTCGTCGATCCGGAAATGGCGGTGCGTCTCAATCCTTCGGATGGACAAAGAATTGTCCGGGCGCTCGAAATCCGGCAAGCCAGCGGCCGGTCGATCCTGCATTTCATGCAACAAGCGGGTGCGGCGGTTATCGACCCGGCATCGGCCCGAAAGATCATCGTTTTGCCGGATCGGGCAGTGCTGCATCAGCGGATCAACCGCCGTTTTGAAGCCATGCTTGAAAGCGGGGCGCTTGAGGAAGTCAGGGCGCTTGTCGCTTTGGAGCTTGCGGCAGACCTGCCTGCCATGAAGGCGATTGGCGTGCGCCAAATCGCGGAATTTCTGGCCGGGCGCATGAATCGCGACACAGTGATTGCCGAAGGGGCCGCAGCGACCCGGCAATATGCAAAGCGGCAGATGACCTGGTTCAGGAACCAGATGGATGAAAGCTGGCAGCGAAGCGAAGCATAGGGGGGCTGATGGCCGCGCGAAGTCGGCCAAAAGGTCAGCTCGGTTGGGATGCGGGCGCGCAATGCAAAAGGCTCGAGCAGGTGTGATCACCTGCCCGCATGCGAGCCGCTTCAGCGCCGGAACAAGCCGCCCGGCTGTTTTTTGAACAGGCTGTCGCGCAGCGATGTGTTGGGCCCGTTTCGCGCCGGTTCCGGCTCTGCCTCTGCTGGCGGCGCGGCTGGTTCCGCAGCCATGGCTTGGTGCGCCGCGCGCAGCGCTTCTGCCTGCTGCTTGAGCGTGGCAGGCGTGGCTTGCGGTTGCAATACCGCATGCGCATCAAGCCGGGGAAGCATTGCGGCATTGTAGGGCTCAAGCTGTTCTTCGTCATCAACCGCCATTGCCGGCGCTGCTTGCGGCGCTTCGTGATGAGGCGCGTCGTAAGCTGCTGAGCTTCGCGCGACTGCGCGTTCGTCCTTGTCATCGTTGCGGCGCAAACCTTGCTGGAATGCTGAAATGTCGGGACCGGAAATTGCGCGCATCCGATCGACAATCTCATTCAATTGTATGGTCTCGGGACTGTCGTCGATCCTGCCGGACGCAAGGCCGGCCGCCTTGGGCACAAATTTTTCTGCAATCCGGTCAAATTTCAGCCGCATCGGCACTGCGATAGCCTCGCCGAAGGCGATGGCCTCGCCATTGCCGATCGATGATATGAAATTGGTCGCCGACATCGATGAATTCGGAATGGCCTTGCGGATGATTTCCTGGTCATTCTCGTTGGACAATCGCATGGCGAAGATTGTCGAGCACTGCGACAGGATGGTCTGGTCGAGTTCGCCGGGGCGCTGGGTAATGATGCCAAGCGAAACGCCATATTTGCGCCCTTCCTTGGCAATTCTGGAAATCGCCTGGCGCGTGGGCAGGAATCCGAGATTGGGATCGGCCGGAACATAACGGTGGGCTTCTTCGCACACCACCAGCACATGGATTGCGCCATGGCTCCAAAGCGCTATTTCAAACGCCATCCGGCAAAGCACGGAGGCGACCGAATTGACGACTTCCGAGGGAATTCCCGCCAGTTGAAAGGTGCTGATCGGCCGGCCTTCACCTGGTATCCGGAAGATATGGGCAATGGTTTCATTGATCGTATCGCTGATCGTATTGGTCGAAAACATGAAATGATAACGCGGATCGTTGACCGCAGCCATGATGCGCATCTTCAATGAGCGCAGATGCGGTTTTTCATCGCGACCGTCGAGCCGTCCGATCCTGTCGTCAATCAAGGCCAGCAAATCGGAAAGCCGATAGGGCACAGGGGTATCGGCGGTCATTGAATTTTTCTCGGCGGCGCGGCGCATCATGGCCGATTCTCCGCGAAACGCCTTCTTGGCTTCGGCAATCAGGTCGCGCAAGGCGTCAAGTTCGGTCGGGACAGGGGGTCTGCCGCGAAAAACGACTTCGGCAAATTCTTCGAGGCGGAAGAGCCAGAAAGGCAGGTCCAGCTTGTCGGTGTCGATGACGACCGATTTGTCATGAAAGGCGCTGGAAAATTCATTGTGCGGATCAAGGATCAGCACGCGGAGCTTGGGGTCGGATTCAACGGCCTTGCGCAACAGGTGGCTGACGGCGGTAGACTTGCCGACGCCGGTGCTGCCTACGACGGCGAAATGCTTGGACAACATGGACGGCACATGGATGGTGGCTTCAATCGTCGGATCCTGTGTCAGCCGTCCGATGGTGCAGGCTTCACCCTTGTCGTTTTCATAGATGCGCGACAGATCCGTTGACCTAATGCGGTGGGCGTTGGCGCCCATATGCGGATATAGCGAAATGCCGGAGGTGAAGCGTTCTTTGCCGGTATCGTCGAGAAAAACCTCGCCGAGCAATTCAGCCTCGGCAATGAACAGATTTCCAGCGTTTTCATCCCAGCCATGCTTGTCGGTATGCATCGAAGCAACCAGCGCCACCACGCGGTTTGTCCCGACAGATATGGAAATCAGCCGGCCGACGGACCACAATTCGCTGACATTTCTTTCATCATTGCCCGCCATTACGGCAATGGAGACGCGGGAACCGCTGCAGGCCACGACATGGCCGAGCGTTCGATCCCGATGATTGGCCGATCCCCGTCGTTCCTGTTGCATCCGAGGGTCGTCGGCCGGCAAGCCATCTTTCTTCAATATGTTCACTCCCGGATTATCTCGACTGATATTAGCGGACCCGGTTTAACAATTTGTTTAAACGTTCGCTTACCTTCCATTCTAAAGTATATCTGCAAATGACTTAATGTCATATTGTGAACATATAATAATATTCATTTTAGTAAATATTGGCAATGACATGAAGCATTCGATCTTTGTTCGTGACAATGGTGCATGCGCAATCTGGAATACACATAGATCAAAAAAGAGCTTCATTTATTTTTTCCTCACCCTGCATGGGGCGCGGCGGACCCGGCCGGCCTTGGATTCCATGTGAATTGTATATTCGTTAATACTAATATGACATATTGATAGCCATTCATGTTTGGGTCGAAGCATTTCAAAATTTCATTGGATGGAGATTGATTGTGGCGAAGAAGGTCAGGCTTACAGGCAAAGGCGATGATTTTGGCGGAACCGGCAAGGTTGATTTCGTCTACGGCCTCGGTGGAAACGACAAGATCAATGGCAAGGGCGGCGACGACAAGCTGGTCGGCGGCGCAGGCGCTGACAGGCTTTTGGGCGGCGCAGGCAATGACCGACTGACGGGCGGCGCCGGCAACGATACGCTGACCGGCGGCAAGGGCGTCAATATGCTGAGTGGCGGGTCAGGCGTGGACACGGCCATATTCAAAGGCAAGTTTGCCGATGCCGAGATCACCGAAGTCAATGGCGGTTATAAAATCAAACTCGGCAGCGAAACCTCGACAATCAAGGGCGTCGAATTTGTCAAATTCGGCGATGGAAAAGTCGCGGCTTCGGAGTTGATAAAGCATCCGCCGGTCATTTCCGGCATTGATATGGCGGCGGTGGCCTATGATACCGGCACAGGCAAGGACTCCCAGCTTTTTGCGAATTTCACCGTCAAGGATGCCGACGGCAACCTGGGTGCCGGAACGACGCTGATGATAACCAGCGAAGTGATGTCGGACACGTTCACCTTCGCGGCCGACGATCTGGCGATGGATGATGAAGGCGGAAACAATGTCTACAGTCTTGCCAATGTGGTCATAGTCGATGGCGTCGGCGTCGCGACTTTCGCGGACGCAGCCGGCGTGCTGACCTTGACCTTCAATGAAAATTCGAATGCCGACATCATAAAGCAGGTCGCAAGGGCGGTCGGCATCGATACCGACGGCAATCACGGACCGCGCGCTGTTTCCGCCATGGTGACGGATGCAAGCGGGGCTGAGAGCGACATCGTTTCAACAATCGTTTCTGTGCTGCCCACCGCCCAACCGGTCTTCATTTCGGGTGTCGATGCCGTCCATGATGTCACGGTCGTCACTCAGGACGATGCTGCCGGTACCGTCACCAACGGCTTCATTGCGACCGCGGTCACTTATGTCAAGAGTGTCGGTGTCGCCAACGTTGGTTCAGTCGCGCTGATGATTTCGCTCGATAGCGAAACGGCTGCCACCGATACGATGGCCTTGCCGGTTGCGCTTGCCGGCAACGGGACCGTTGCTAATATTGGCGGCTACCTGTTTTTTCAAACCGGCAATACTGCCTATAATATCGGCACGGTTACGGGCGGCAGCGGCGGTTTACCTCTGGTGATTTCGCTGGCGGCGAGCTTCCCGGCAGGATTGAGCGCCAATCAATACGACAGCGCGTTGCAAAAGATGATCGACCAAGTCACCTTCGATGCGGCCGAGGGCGCCGCCGATGGTGTCCGTCTTGTCAATTTCACGATTCACGGCATTGGCGACCTGGAAGCTTCCGCCCAGGCGAAAGTGGTCGTGGCGGGCGCTGGGGCCATTCTGCTGACCCATTTCGCCGACACCAACGAAACATTCGCCCAGCCCGTCGATCCCGTCGGAATCAATGTCTTTTTGGCCGAAGCCGGCACTTTGCAGCCGGACGACAATTTTTCCGGCGGCACGGGCGACAAGGATATTCTCAAAGCGACGATGAATGCGAGCGGCCAGGCCATCGGCTTGCCGGTCATCGAGAATATCGAGATGTTCGATTTTTCCCTGCAAAACGGCGCACAGACGTCTCTGGATGCTTCGGCCATTACCAATGACAATCACGACATGAGCATGAAATTGCATGGCTACGGCTCTGTCTCTATTGCCAATATCGGAAGTGGTTTCAGTCTGGTCGATGGATTGGGCATGACGGGAATATTTGAGCTTTCGACGCAGGACGGCGCCAGCCTTCAAATCGTTGCGGCGAAGGGCGATAATTTTATCGTCGCCAATGACTCAATCACCCAACAGGCGGCGATAGAGGTTGTCGCCAACAACTATGATCTTTTTCTGACCGGCAGCGCCGCCTTTACACTGTCCGGTGAGACCGCCGGCTATGTTGATGCCTTGGGGACCTCGGACGAACTGACGATTGAATCAGTTTCTGCCGACATACTGATCCAGACAGGTTCGGCAGCCGTGGCGATCAATGACATCGCAGACGGGTTCTCGGCGACTGTTTTCGCTGACTTGCTTGCCGATGACACGGAAATCACTGCGGCAGGGCTGGGCGACCTCAACGTCTACGGCCTTGCGGGGGATGTCGATGCTGCCGGTGTGGCGGGCGACCTTTTTGTCGAGACTGCCAATATTGCTGCCGGGAAGGATGTATTCATTGCACTGGGCAGCGGCGGCAAATCCACGATCGACAGCGGGGTCACCGCGCTTGACGCCGGATTGATTTATATCGACGCACAGGAGGCAACCGGGCCGATTGTGCTGAAGGGAGATGCGTCATTCAACATCACCAGCCCCGAGGCTTCGCTCAACGCAACGAAAACGTCGGGAAAGATCTCGGTTTACACCGTCTCATCTGCGGGGATTACGCTGATATCCGGCGAAGGCGCCATGGTGGTCTCCGGATACGCCAGTTTTGCCTATGTCGATGTCAGCACGATCAAGAATACAATATCCTTCGGCAATTCGGATGACTTCTTTTCCGGTGATGCCTCCGTTACCGGATTGGGCAAATCAGCATCGGGCATGCTGGATGCAACCGAACTTGACGGCGCGCTCTATGTCTCATCGGCGGGCGTCAACAATTCCACCATCATGCTTGGCGCGGGGGTGACCTTTTTTGATTTGTATACATCCTCCAATGCGGCAAACGGCGTCACCGTGGAAACCGCAGGCTTTTCCGGTGATATCAACCTGCACGGCCATCAGAATGTGGTCCTCAACGCGGCGGTGGGAACCATCAACGCGGCCCCCTTTGGTTCTGCCGCGGAGTATACCGGTAATCTCGATGTACACCAGACGGCCAACTCCGATATCCTGATTGTGGCAGGCAATGCGGAGAGTATCAAGGTGTTTGGCGGCGATACCAATGCGCTTGACGGTCGCGGCAGCGTGACGATCGATGCAGCGTTGATGAAGACGAATACCAATATCCTCGTTCATTCCAGCGGATTGGGCGTTAACACCGACGTGACGATTAAAGGCGTGCTCGGCGATACATTAAGCGAGGGCGATGCCGATATCGATCTTTCATCTTCCGATGAAGCGGCATCGACGTCCAGCGTTTACATTTCCACCGGCATGACTGCGATAGGCGATCAGATCGACATTGTTCTGGGGACAGCGCAATCAGTGTCAGTCAACGCAACCGGCGACGGTTGGGTCTCTATCGACGCCGCTAATGCGATAGCGGCTGATTTTGACGACAATGCCGGGACCTCGGATACCAACGCGCGGATCCAGCTTGCAGGATCGTCAAACATTTCTGTTCTCAAAAATCTGGCTGATGTCGATGCTGCCACGGCTACCGGCGACATAACGATCCTTTCCTGGATGGCTACGGATGCGCTCGCCTTGACGACCGGGTCCGGCAATGATTCCGTCCATGCCGGCGAAGGCAACGATGCCATCAATGCCGGAGCCGGCGCCGACTGGATCCGAGGGGGGCTGGGTACCGATACTCTGACAGGGGGAAATGGCGCCGACACATTCTTCTTTGCCAAAGGCGATTCAGCCAATATCGCCGCCGATCATGTGACCGATTTTGTCCGGGGTACGGATGTGATCGACCTGAGTGATTATAATCTGGCCAACGGTTTTGCCAGCCTGTCGATTACCAATGGCAGCGGTTTTGCCATCATTGTTGTCAATGCTACGGACAGTATCGTTGTCGACGGCAATTTTACCATCGGACTCGATGCGATGGATTTCATTTTTTGATCTTGCGGCTCTCGAACGGTCTTCGGCCTTCCGGTGCTGCCGGAAGGTTTTTTGAAAGCATCAATCGCTGCCGGGTTGACCTCACGGCTTTTTGGATTTATCTGTCTGCCCCATGAAAAAGATCACGGCAAACATTCTTGTGGTGGGAAGGCGTATGGGCAGGATGGTGTAACCATCCGGCGAAAGCTCCCATGCGCAAAACAGGCTCCCCGGGGAGCCTTTTTTTATGTCCTGAAACAGGCTAGAGACAATGGCAAAATACAAAGAGAATGGAACGGGCATGACGGGTACAGACAACGAATTGGCAAACGCGGAAAATGCGGCCAACCAGATGACGGGCGCTGAAATTGTTCTCAGGGCGCTCAAGGATAACGGCGTCGAGCATCTGTTCGGCTATCCCGGCGGCGCGATCCTGCCGATCTATGATGAAATCTACCAGCAGGAAGATATCCAGCACATTCTGGTCCGTCATGAGCAGGGCGCGGGCCATGCCGCAGAAGGCTATGCCCGGTCCACCGGCAAGGTCGGCGTCATGCTGGTGACCTCCGGACCGGGGGCCACCAATGCGGTGACGCCGCTGCAGGACGCGCTGATGGATTCGATTCCGCTGGTCTGCCTGACCGGCCAGGTGCCGACGTCCTTGATCGGTTCGGATGCCTTCCAGGAATGCGACACCGTCGGCATTACCCGGCCCTGCACCAAGCACAACTGGCTGGTCAAGGATGTCAACGATCTCGCCCGCGTCATTCATGAGGCCTTCCGGATTGCCCAGACCGGTCGGCCCGGCCCGGTCGTGGTCGATATTCCCAAGGATGTCCAGTTTGCCACCGGCACCTATACGCCGCCATCTTCTATCATTGCCCAGAAGAGCTACCAGCCCAAGGTGCAGGGTGATCTCAACAAGATCCGCCAGGCCGTCGAATTGATGGCCGGCGCAAAGAAGCCGGTGATCTATTCGGGAGGCGGCGTCATCAATTCCGGGCCGGAAGCCTGTAAACTGCTGCGCGAACTGGTGGAACTGACCGGCTTTCCGATCACCTCGACCCTGATGGGTCTGGGCGCCTATCCGGCGTCAGGCAAGAACTGGCTCGGCATGCTGGGCATGCACGGCACTTATGAAGCCAATATGGCCATGCATGATTGCGACGTCATGGTTTGCATCGGCGCGCGTTTTGATGACCGTATCACCGGCCGGCTGAATGCCTTTTCGCCCAATTCCAAGAAGATCCATATCGATATTGATCCGTCCTCGATCAACAAGACGGTGCGCGTTGATGTGCCGATCCTCGGCGATGTCGGAAGGGTTCTGGAAGACATGGTTCGCCTGTGGCGGGCCCAGGCCAAGCCTGTCGATTCCAAGCAGACCGAAGCCTGGTGGGAGGGCATTGTCCGCTGGCGGGCCCGCAATTCGCTGGCCTACAAGATGAACAATGATGTCATCATGCCGCAATATGCCGTCCAGCGCCTTTATGAACTGACCAAGGACCGCGACACCTACATCACGACGGAAGTCGGCCAGCACCAGATGTGGGCGGCGCAATTTTACGGCTTTGAAGAGCCCAACCGCTGGATGACTTCCGGCGGGCTTGGCACGATGGGTTACGGCCTGCCTGCGGCCCTTGGCGTGCAGATCGCCCATCCCGAAGCGCTGGTCATCGATATTGCCGGCGATGCATCGGTGCTTATGACCATGCAGGAAATGTCTGCAGCCGTTCAGCACAATGCGCCGATCAAGATCTTCATTCTCAACAACCAGTATATGGGCATGGTGCGCCAATGGCAGCAATTGCTGCATGGCAACCGCCTGTCCAATTCCTATACCGAGGCCCTGCCGGATTTCGTCAAGCTGGCGGAAGCCTATGGCGGCGTCGGCATCCGCTGCGAAAAGCCTGCCGATCTTGATGACGCGATCATGGAAATGATCAATGTCGACAAGCCGGTGCTGTTTGATTGCCGCGTGGCAAACCTTGCCAATTGTTTCCCGATGATCCCTTCGGGCAAGGCGCACAATGAAATGCTGCTTCCTGACGAAGCGACCGATGAAGCCGTGGCCAATGCCATCGACGCCAAGGGTCGACTTCTGGTCTGATGAAAAAGAAAAGAGAACAACAATGAACGCACAGCATCAACCGACTGGTTCGGCCTATTTCATCGCCAAGGAAACCGAAACAGCCGAAAGCCACACATTGTCGATCCTTGTCGACAATGAACCGGGCGTTCTTGCCCGTGTCATCGGCCTGTTTTCCGGTCGCGGCTATAATATTGAAAGCCTGACAGTATCTGAAACCGAACACGCCGCCCATCTTTCGCGCATCACCGTCGTCACCCGCGGCACCGGCCATGTGCTTGAGCAGATCAAGGCGCAGCTTGAGCGGATCATCCCTGTGCATCGCGTCGTCGATCTGACCGTGCGGGCCGGCAATCTCGGCCACGACCGGCCGCTGGAACGTGAACTGGCGCTGGTCAAGGTCGCCGGCACCGGCGATCACCGCGTCGAAGCGCTGCGTCTGGCCGATGCTTTCCGCGCCTCCGTAATCGATGCCAATACCGAGCATTTCATCTTCGAGATCACCGGCAAGGCCTCCAAGGTTGACCAGTTCATCAACATCATGAAGCCGCTCGGGCTGATTGAAGTCTGCCGAACAGGGGTTGCCGCGATGAATCGCGGTCCGCAGGGGATGTGAATTTACAAATCGATTGCGATCAAGGCGTCGCTGGAACGAGCGGCACTTTTTTTGCAGTACAACCCGTCGGCTAATCGTTTTTTGCCCGCTCCCGGCTTTCATGGCGAATGGGGCGTCCGATCGGACAGACTTCCTGCACATATCCGTTCAATGTGTTGATCAGGCTATTCGGCGCCAGGGTGTAGTGCACAAATTGTCCGCGCTTTTCCCTTGTGACAAGCCCTGCGCCTTCCAGCACGGCCAGATGTTGTGAAACGGCGGACTTCGACATCTTGAATCTGTCCGATATCTCGCCAGCCGTCATGCTGGTCGCCGATAGATAGGCCAATATCTTTCTTCGGGCCGCCGAAGCCAGGGCCGCAAATACCCGATGAGCGGATGTGCCCGAAGAGTTACCCATACCCGTCTCCCTGATTTTCCCGCGCCCGGTTCGCCCGCATTAATTGTCAAAACTAATAATAAAGCAATTGCTAAAGTATAAAGTCCGTGATATTCAGTAATTAAGAAAACTCTTAATTGAAAAAAATCTATTATTTACAGATACATATATCGAATTTTTTTCAGGGGGAGAAATGGATATGAGCGCACGTTCAACAGGGCGGATGTTATCAGGCGCAGCGGCGGAGCCGGATTCAGGAAAAGTCTATTGGGTGCCAACCAAATCGATCTGGGTATCGGCAATGACCATCATTGCATTGACAGCAGGGCCGCTAACGCTGACGCCAGGCGCTTTTCTGGTTTTCATTTTTTTGACAGCGCTGACGATCTGCCTTGGGCATTCCGTAGGCATGCATCGTTTGTTGATCCACCGATCTTTCCGATCACCGAAGTGGCTGGAATATTGCCTTGTCTATCTCGGCATTCTGGTTGGAATGGCAGGACCTTTCGGGATGATCTACGCCCATGACATTCGCGATTGGGCGCAACGCCAAAAAAGTTGCCATGATTTTTTTGCCCACCGCAGGCTATTCCTTCATGATGCATTTTGGCAAATGCATTGCGCCATTGAACTCGATCATCCACCCACATTCTTCATTGAACCGGAAGTTCTCAATGACCGTTTTTATCGCTTTGTGGAAAGAAACTGGATGGCGCAGCAACTCCCGTTGGCCGCCATTCTCCTTCTGACCGGGGGGATTTCATGGGTTGTTTGGGGCGTAGCGGTCCGTGTCACTGTCAGTCTGACGGGACATTGGCTGATCGGCCATTTCGCCCACCGCAGCGGCCATCAGGGCTGGAGCGTCGATGATGTTGCCGTTCAGGGCTATAATCTGCCTGCCTTTGGTTTGGTTTCATTTGGCGAGAGCTACCATGGAAATCATCACGCATTTCCTGAATCGGCCCGGCTTGGCCTGGAAGCGAGACAGTTTGACCTCGGCTGGTACTTTATTCAGCTGTTGCAGAAATCCGGATTGGCGTGGCAGATAAATCTGCCATCCAACATGATCGCACGCGCGGGCCTCAGGCGCATAAAAGAAGATGGTACTGAAGGCAAAGCCAACTCACCCCGGACAGAAGGCCTAATTCAAGACTGCGGGTTATGGGTTGAAGGCCAGACTGCAGCAATGGTTGTCGGGCTTCATGTCCGGGACGTCGGCGATTGCCCAAACCGGAATATGATTGCCGTCAACTCTGGAACTGCCGGTAGCAATCATCCGCCACCTTGCGCAAGGCATCGCGCGGAATTTCGCCCGATACGGCATAGGAAAGCCGGTCGTCGATCCAGTAGAAGGTTTCCACAGGTCCATTTGAGGCAAAGCGGAAACTGGTGACGGCGTTTTGCTCGCTCTTGCCGACCAGCACCGTCAGGCGCTTGCCTTCCTTGTTTTCGTACATCAGCAATGCGCCGGCTTCGCCGCTGACGGGAACCAGGCGGCCGCCGACAAGGCTGAAGCCGGTTGCCGACAGATCCGGCGTCGAGAATTTGTGGCCCAGCCTTTTGCCGAGCCAGGTGGCAAGATGGTCCTTTTCCTCCGCCCTGACTTCAACCGGATGGCGGACTTCGCTGGTATAGATCAGGAAGGCTGAACTGGCTTGCTCATGCAACTGCATGTCTGCGGGATCGGTGTTTGTTGCGAAAGGCAGCATATGGCCGGTCACGGCGCCGGCGACAAACAGGCAGATGGCGGCCGCGGCAAGGCCGGTACGGCCAAACCCGCGGTTGGCCACCGGCTTTGCCGGCCTGTCCTGCACCAGTCTGCCGTCTCCCGGCATGGATTGCTCATAGGGGCTGAATGTCGCGCGGATCTGCTGGTTTTGCGCCTGCCATGCGCGCACGGCTTCGGCGTCTTCGGGATGATCCTTCAGCCAGTCTTCGAGGTGCGCCAGGTCTTCGCCTTCAAGCTGCCCGTCGGCAAAGGCATGAAGTTCATCGGCGGTGACTGGTCTATTCGGGTCTCTCATTCGCTTCTCCGCAGGGAAATGACATTGTTCCGGGCCAATATGGCGCCCAATTGGCTGCGCGCCCGCGACAGGCGCGACATGACGGTGCCGATCGGCACTTTCATGATGTCGGCGACTTCGCTGTAGCGATAGCCCTCAATGACGACCAGCATCAGCACGGCCCGATATTCAGGCGCAAGGCTGTCCAGCGCCTTGATGATATGGTCACGCTCCAGCGGGTCGCCCGGAATTTCGGCTGATGGCATGCCGGAAGCCTCATCAAACTCCATCGATGGAAAGCGGCGGCCCTGACGCAGGCCGTTTCTATAAATATTGGTCATGATCGTATGCGCCCAGCTGCGCAGATTAGTACCCGTCCAGGATTTGCGGTGCACGAGAATGCGCTCAACGCTGTCCTGCAACAGGTCTTCGCTTTCGGAATCCGATCTGGTCAGGCTGCGCGCATAGCGGCGCATCGAAGGCAGGAGCGCAAGCATCCTGCCTTCAAAGCTGGTCGGGTCCGGCGTCGAACCGGTATTCCCGCCTTGATCCATTTTACGGCCTTGCGGCATCCCAGACGTCGTTGACGCCGTCACCGGTGGCGTCCCCCATGGCCTTGTCCTTGATCCAGAAGTAAAGCGGCATGCCGTCCTTGGCCCATTGCATTGATCCGTCCTTGCGGGTGACAAGCGAGTAGGGTCCGTCAGCCATTGCGCCGGCATCGGCCATGAAGGGCGGCCAATTTGTCGCGCAGGTGTCATAGCAATTGGACACGCCTTTTTCGTCCTTCTTGAATGTGTAGAGCGTCATGCCGTTTTCTGCTGCCAGGACGTCGCCCTTGTCGGTTTTGACTGTCTGCACAGCCGGTGCCGCCAACGCAATGCCGGCGCTGGCAAACAGGATGATCGGCACGATATTGCGGATTTTCATGATCGTCTCCATTTTGATCTGATGCTGCATCTCTGCCGATGCAGATGAAGGTTAGACACATGACCGGCGGATTTTATTCCCGGTTTTTGCAAAAATATGCAGCAGATGATTTTTCGGCAGCCTGCAGGCAGCCTATCAAAATCCGTGGGCGACGTGTCAGCCTAATTCATTGGACGCAGGGTGGAATGTCCGTAAGATGGGGATCTGGCGGAAACCGTTGCGTTCCGCTTGCCGGAGCCTTTGATGAGCCTTGATATTTTCCTTGCGCTGCTGCTGTTCGCTTTTACCTCGTCGATCACGCCCGGCCCCAACAACATGATGCTGCTGACCTCCGGAGTCAATTTCGGGTTTAGGCGCTCCATTCCGCACATGCTCGGCATATCGGTGGGCTTTTGCGTGCTGCTCTTGGCGGTAGGACTCGGCTTGGGCGCTGCGCTTGCCGCCGTCCCTGTCCTCTTTGTCGGACTGAAGATTGCCGGCGGCCTTTATCTGCTTTATATCGCCTGGAGGATCGGTACGTCCAGGCGTTTGGGGGAAGGTCGCGTCGGGGCGGATCCGATGACCTTTATGGGCGCGGCCCTGTTTCAATGGGTCAATCCCAAGGCCTGGGTCATGGCGGTCACTGCCATGGCGGCCTATACCAATCCGGATCAATATCTGACGACCGTCCTGATGGTTGCTTTCGCCTTCGCGCTGGTCAACCTGCCGAGCGTTTCCACTTGGGCCGGTTTTGGGTCCGGTTTGCGCGAATGGCTGTCCGAACCGGTGCGGCTGAAATGGTTCAACATCACGATGGCTGTCTTGCTGGTGGCGAGCCTGTGGCCGATGCTGAGATAAAGCGGGCGACCCCGTCGCCCGGCTTGTAGGCAAGCCGCTTGAATTTGCGTCTTGCCAATGTGGGCCGAATCTGGCCCAAGTCCGGCCATGCAATTTGCACCGCAACAGGATGAAGCGCTGAAAGCTGTGGCGCGCTGGCTCAAGGAAGGCCGCTCGCCGATCTTCCGGCTGTTTGGTTATGCCGGCACCGGCAAAACCACGCTGGCGCGGCATTTTGCCGAAAATGTCGATGGCGACGTTCTGTTCGGCGCCTTTACGGGCAAGGCCGCACAGGTGCTGCGCTCCAAGGGCGCGACCAATGCCCGGACCATCCATTCGATGATCTACCGGCCGCGCGGCGAGGAATCGGTGGAAGACGAGACCACCGGCAAGACCTCGATTTCGCCGATGTTTTCCATCAACCGGCAAAGCCCGGTGGCCAAGGCGGCGCTGATCATCATTGATGAATGCTCCATGGTCGACGAGGAACTGGGGCGCGACCTGATGAGCTTCGGCACGCCGATCCTGGTCCTGGGCGATCCCGGGCAATTGCCGCCGGTCAGCGGCGGCGGCTATTTCACCAATCACGAACCGGATTTCCTGCTGACCGACATTCATCGCCAGGCGCGCGACAATCCGATCATCCAGTTGGCCATGCATGTCCGCGAGGGCAAGGAAATCATGCATGGCGACTACGGCACGACCCAGGTGATATCCAAAGCGGATGTGACGAAGGAGCTGGTGCTGGAGGCAGACCAGGTGCTGGTCGGCACCAACAAGACGCGGCGGCGCTACAATATGCGGCTGCGGGAGCTGAAGAATTTCCAGACGGCCTATCCGTCCAGCGGCGACAAGCTGGTATGCCTCAGGAACGATCCCGCCAAGGGCCTTCTGAATGGTTCGCTCTGGCAGGTCATGACCTCTTCCAGGGAAACCGTCAAACCGGGCATCAACCTGCTGGTTCGCCCCGAGGATGACGACATGGACAGGGGGGCCGCAAAGATCAAGCTGCTCAAGACAGCCTTTGAGGATGTTGTCGGCGAAATTCCGTGGTCGACCCGCAAACGTTATGACGAATTTGATTATGGCTACGCCCTGACCGTGCACAAGGCGCAGGGTTCGCAATGGAACAATGTCGTGTTGTTTGACGAAAGCTGGGCGTTTCGCGACACCCGCGAGCGCTGGCTTTATACGGCCATCACGCGGGCAGCGGAGCGGCTGACAATCGTGCGCTGAGGATCATCAGCTTGCTATGATTCCAAGCAGCACTGCCTTGGCGACAGCCTGGAAGCGGTTGTGCGATCCGAATTTTTTGATGATGGCAGCTTCCATTTCGAGCACTTCATTCATCGGCTTGCCCAAGGCCCGGGCCAGGCGCGCCGGCAGATAGCCTTCCGCCATCAGATCGAGACATTGCTGCTCTTCCTCGGTCAAAGACGGTGCGCCGGCATTGTGGTCGTCGCTGTATTGAAGCAGGTCCCCGGCGAAATCCAGCAACTCCGAGACCTGCTGCATTTGCCGGCGGATATTGGACTGCTGGGCCGCCAATTCGCTCTTTCGATCCCTCATGGCGGCGTGAAAAATCCGGTCCGCTTCACTTTGGTCACCGGCGCTCTCCAGTTCCGCCATCAAGTCCTGTATCTGGGCAACGGGCATGCCGGTTTCCCGGCATAGATTGACCAGAGCCATGACGTGGATCTGGTCGCGGTCATAGACCCGCATGGCGCCGTGGCGTTTTGCCGTAATCAGTTTCTTTTCTTCATAAAAATGCAGGGTTCTGTGGGTCACGCCGAATATGTCAGCCATGTCGGAAATCGCAAGCGATCCGTGGGGAAGGTTATGCGGCAGCGGTATGGAAGGAAGAATCCTTGCGCCGGCCGATCGCAGCTGCGGTTCTGCGCGCTGCCTGGATCCAAGATGCATGATGTTCACCCCCTGAATGGAACATCGATTACAAAGGCGCCTGCCAACCGACCGATGCCGACGGCAAATGCCCTTTAGCTTACCGGCCGCTGTCCGGTAGTCGTCTTCCGAAATCGGCCGCCCCGATAAAACAGACGATTCCTGTTTCCGCCTGATGAGACATTAGTCATAAACGCGGTATATGTAAAAGTGCTGAGGAAGACACCTGCGGCGAATTTCGGTATTTCCTGCGTTTGTTGCATTTAGAACACAAGACTGGTCGGTCTACGAAGGCAGTTTCGGCGTGTCGAACGTAAGGCTAATGCCGTAAAATAATGTATATATATCAATATATTGTAATAAATTTTGAAGTTTCTGGATCGCTATTTAAATTCTGCGTAAATTCAATGCAATAGAGATCAAATTATAGCGTGCAGTGATTGCTAATGCAACCCTGAGGCGCTTTGAAAATGCAACCAAACAGAATATTCGATGAATTTTATACCTATAAGTAGAAAGTCTACGGATTTATCGCCCGGGAAATCACGATTCTGCATCGAATCATTCAGAATTGTCACTGGCGTCGCGTTGTGGGATGGCTTAGACGGGAAAAGTCGGAAAAATTGCGTTTCGCTGCGGGACCTTCCGGTTTTTTGCAACTGGTTCAAAATTAAAGGTTGCAGCTGCCTGGCGTGTCTTTCCGGCAATCCACCCTGTGCGCCATTGGTTTTGTCGCCGCAGGTTGAATGCCATCAGATAGTGCAATGGAAATTTTCATGCCAGCAAAACTGTCCGTCAATGTAAACGCCATCGCAATGTTGAGAAACAGGCGCGATCTGCCCTGGCCAAGCGTGACCCATCTCGGCCGCATCGCGCTCTTGGCCGGAGCGCAAGGCTTGACCGTGCATCCGCGCCCCGACCAGCGCCATGTCCGCTTTACCGATCTGCCGGAAATCCGGGCCTTGATCGATCGGGAATTTCAGGGTTGCGAATTCAATATTGAAGGATTTCCTGCTGAGGATTTTCTGCGGCTTGTCGAAAACAACCGCCCCGAACAGGTGACACTCGTCCCGGATGATCCCTCCCAGGCGACCTCCGATCATGGTTGGGATTTTTCAACCAGCCGGTCGGTGCTGGAAAACGTGGTCGGGCGATTGAAGAAAGCCGGTTGCAGGGTATCGCTGTTTGTCAATCCTGCGCCCGACAGGGAAGGGCTGACCATTGCGCGTGAAGTCGGCGCCGACCGGGTGGAACTCTACACCGGTCCCTACGGGGCCCTTTACGCCGATCCGGAAGGCCAGGAGCGGATGGCGGGGCTTTTGGCAGAAACGGCGGATATCGCGCTTTCGCTCGGGCTGGAGATCAATGCCGGTCACGATTTGACCGTTGCAAACCTGCCGGCCTTGGTCCGCCATATTCCGCATCTTGCCGAAGTTTCCATCGGTCATGCCTTGACGGCTGAAGCGCTGGAATTCGGCATGGCGGAAGCCGTCCGACGCTTCCGCCGGGCCTGCGGTCAACACGTCTGATCAGGCGGTCGTCCGCGGGGGTTCATTTCGTTGCGATCCATGCCAAAACCATTGGAAATTGCCATTGTCGGCGCCGGTCCGGCCGGTATGGCTGCCGCATTGCTGCTGCAACAAAGCGGCAACAGCATAACCATTTTCGAGCGGTTCGAAAAACCGTCGCCGGTCGGATCCGGCCTGCTGCTTCAGCCTACGGGCCTGTCGGTACTGGCCCATCTCGGTCTTCTGGACAGGATCATGGCGCTTGGCAGCCGTATTGACCAACTCAGCGGCCGTGATGCCAGAAGCGGGCGGACCGTTCTTGATGTTCGCTATGCGGCTATCCGGGGCGGGCGTTTCGGCCTCGGCGTCCATCGGGCGGCGCTTTTTGACACGCTCCATTCGGCCTGTCTGCAAGCGGGCTTGCGGTTTGTCACCGGTTGGCAAGCCGATGCCGTTATTAGCATCTCGGGCAAAGCAGAACTTGTTGGGGTCGACGGAGAAAAACGGGGCCCCTTCGACCTGGTCATCGACGCCAGCGGCGCACGCTCGGCGCTGGTTGAAAAGCAGGGCGTAACTGCTCCTGCCCGCGACCTTGCCTACGGCGCCTTCTGGGCGACGCTTTCTGCCGCAAAAATCGATTATCGCCGCCATGCGCTGGATCAGCGCTATGACCGCGCTGAAGTGATGTTAGGTGTGCTCCCCGTCGGGCGCGATCAGGTTGGCGGGTCAGAACGCGTGGCGTTTTTCTGGAGCCAGAAGGTAGCCGATGCTGAGAATGTCAAAGCTTTGGGACTTGATGCATGGAAACGGCGGGTTTTCGATTACTGGCCGGATATTGCGCCCCTGGTCGATCAGATCGACAGTTGGGACCAGTTGACGCTTGCCCGTTACCGGCATCGAACGCTCAAGCGACCTTTTGGTGAAAGATT
Source organism: Rhizobiaceae bacterium (assembly GCA_041742335.1). Taxonomy (GTDB): domain Bacteria; phylum Pseudomonadota; class Alphaproteobacteria; order Rhizobiales; family Rhizobiaceae; genus Rhizobium_E. The sequence continues at coordinate 3,533 of JBGSIT010000107.1, read as the reverse complement.
GGCATTTATCGGAGATGCCGCCCATTCGACCAGCCCGCAATTGGGCCAAGGCGCCAATATGGCGCTGCTGGACGCAGCCGTTCTTGCGGCCTGTTTGGCAGAACATGCCGACCTTTCGACGGCGCTGGCCTCTTATGGCGCCATGCGGCGAAACCATGTGCGTCTTTTCCAGGCGCTGTCTTTGGTCTTCACGCCATTTTACCAAAGTGATTCGCATCTGATCGCCTTTGTCCGCGATCAGTTCGTTGCAACCCTGGCCCATGTTCCACCGATTCCCGCCCTGCTGGCCGCCATTGTATCGGGAACTTTGGCCAATCCCCTGAAGCCTGCGGGCCTGATTGAAGTCGATTGGCACCGGCTCGGCAAGTCATAATTTTAGGCGGTTTACTACAGAATGGCGATAATAAATCGATTGTATAAGGTTTGAGTGTTTTAATGTGTTTTGAATATACGAATGGCATAGCTGATCAAGTGTGGATGAATTTGCGCGCAGGCTGAAAAATATTTTTCAATTAATACTTTGCTTGTTGCGTTTTTTTTGCCAGAAATCAGAACTATGATACCAAACATAAATGTATGTTTGGGGAATTGATCTTTGACAGGGTGGCGGAAACAGGGTTGGATCCGTTTAATATCTTGAGTCAATATGCAGTTACAAGTTGAGGATATCGCTCCGCTTTTGCGATAGTTCTCGTCGAACCGGAGAATGAAATGCTGAGCCTGCCTGTGATTAGCCGAAGGAAGAAGCAACCCTATCTGGCCATCCGGTCCAACCTTGGGATGCGCCAGCTCAAGAAACAGGGCCCCCTGTTCCTGTCGGAGGTGTCGGCTTTCATGAAGGCCCGCGGCATCGAGAGCGAAGGGCCGGCGTTTTTTCGCTATAATTCCATGGATGACGACGGCCAGATGGAAATGGAGTTCGGCTTTTTCACGTCAAAATCCTATCCCGGAGCCGGCCCGGTCCGATCGGGCATCCTGCCCTCGGGACGTTTTGCGACGTCCACCTGGCATGGCCCTTATGACAAACTGCGCGATGTCACGGCCATGGTGATCGGCTGGGCCAAGGAGACCGGCGTGGCGTGGGATGTTGAAAAGACCGAAAAAGGCGAAATTTTTGCATGCCGGCTGGAAGTCTATGAAATCGGACCTGCCGATATTTCCGATTCCTCACAATGGCAGACCGATGTCGCCATCAAGGTGGCCGATCCGGCGGAATTCTGAGAACAGGCGGAGCAAAAACATGCTCCGCCCTTGTGTTTGAATGTTACTTTTTCAGAGCATTGATGCTCTTTGTTGCGGCATGCAGAGGGCAGGTCAGTCGCATTTTGCGTCAGTGCGAGGCTGAAACTTCGCTGTCCAGATGCGCCATCTGTGAATCGGCATAGCGATTGCCCGCAACGGCATTCATCGGAACAGCGCGTTCCAGTGCGGCAATATCTTTGCCCGTCAACCGGAAATCGAGGCTCCCGAGCGCTTCAGCCAATTGTGTGCGCTTACGTGAACCAACCAGCGGAATGATATCAGCGCCCTGCGCCGACACCCAGGCTATAGCCGCCTGCGCTGTCGTCATGCCGCGTTGCCTAGCCACGGCCGCAAGCGCTTCGGCCAGCGTCAGGTTATTATCGATGTTGCCGAGCTGGAAGCGTGGAATGTAAGCACGGAAATCGTCTGCGCCTTGCGAACCCTTCTGCCAATGGCCGCTGATCAAGCCGCGAGACAGCACGCCATAGGCGGTAATCGAAATCCCCAACTCTCTGCAGGCAGGCAGGATGTTTTCTTCGATGCCGCGCGACAGCAGCGAATATTCAATCTGCAAGTCGCAGATCGGATGAACAGCCGCCGCTCTCCTGATCGTCTCCGCGCCAACCTCCGACAGGCCGATGTGGCGAACATAACCGGCCTTGACCATATCGGCGATGGCGCCGATTGTATCTTCGATCGGCACATTCGGATCAAGTCGCGCCGGGCGGTAGATATCGATGTAATCGACACCAAGGCGGTTAAGCGTGTAGGCGAGGGCCGCTTTGACGACAGCGGGCCGGGTATCGTTGCCGATCCAACCGCCGGCGGGATCGCGCTGGGCGCCGAACTTGACGCTGAGGATGGCCTTGTCCCGGTCGCGGCCTTTGAGGGCCTCGGAGATCAACATCTCGTTGTGGCCCATCCCGTAAAAATCACCTGTGTCCAGCAAGGTGACGCCGGCTGCCAATGCAGCGTGGATCGTGGCGATGCTCTCGGTGCGGTCGGAGGGGCCGTACATGCCCGACATGCCCATGCAACCCAGGCCGAGCGCAGATACTTGCGGGCCGGACTTGCCCAAATTGAGGTAGTTCATGGTGATTCTCCTGTTACTTACGCCGCCTTGGCTCAAGGCGATGCAGTCTTTTACATCCAGAAGCTTTGTGCGATAATCCGCCCATATTCGAACAGCCTGTACGGAAAATTGTACAATGAACGCATTGCCACTCGCCGATCTTGAAGCCTTTGCCGCGGTTGCGGAGGTGCGCAATTTCCGAAAGGTCGCGTCCCTGCGGGCAGTATCGGCGTCGTCTCTCAGTGAAGCGGTCCGGCGCCTGGAGGCGCGACTTGGAACCAGGTTGCTCAATCGCACAACCCGCAGCGTTACCGCCACCGAGGCCGGGCTACGCTTGCTCGAACGGATCAGGCCGATACTGGGGGAGATATCCGGTGCGCTCGACGAAGTGCGCAGTTCCGAGGAAAATCCGGCAGGCCGATTGCGCCTGAATGTGCCATCCTTTGTCGCGGCCCATATCCTGCCGTCCATCGTGACCTGTTTTCTCAAGTCCTATCCCGCCATCACAATGGAAGTTGAGGCCACTGATAACTTCATTGATGTATTTGCAGCGGGCTTTGACGCCGGCATTCGATATGACGAGAGCCTGGAACTGGACATGATTGCGGTGCCACTTGCCCCGCGCCAGCAACGTTTTGCCGTCGTTGCCGCCCCGGACTATCTGGCCCGGCGGGGAACACCGCAACATCCTCGCGACCTGCTTGAACACACCTGCATCCGGCATAAATTCAATAGCGGACGACTGTATGGCTGGGAGTTCGAGCACCTTGGCGAAACTGTCAAGATCAATCCCGCAGGCTCATTGGTCGCCAACAACCTGGAAATGGAATTGAAAGCCGCATTGGGCGGACTCGGACTGATCGCGAGTTTCGAGGACATATTCCGGCCCTATATTGCCAGCGGCGCTCTGGTCGAGGTGCTGGCCGCGTGGCAGCAGCCATTTTCAGGACCCTATCTCTATTATCCAAGCCGCCGCCACATGCCGGCGCCGCTGAGGGCCTTCGTCGATCACATCAAGCAGGGGCAGGCTAAAATTTCCGCTTGATCAAAACGGAAACCCGGGCTTTCAATTTATCAATGCTAGGCCCTGTTGACAAAGTGGATTCCCAAATCATCTGAATTCTGATTCAAAGCTTCCTTTTGGGAGGCTGATATGGCTCGTGGTGACCTTACTGACGCTGAATGGAAGATTATCGGGACACTATTGCCGTCAGAGCGG
>JBGSIT010000106.1:0-42059 GCA_041742335.1 Rhizobiaceae bacterium | reverse complement strand
CTCTGACGGCAATAGTGTCCCGATAATCTTCCATTCAGCGTCAGTAAGGTCACCACGAGCCATATCAGCCTCCCAAAAGGAAGCTTTGAATCAGAATTCAGATGATTTGGGAATCCACTTTGTCAACAGGGCCTAGTTCTCGAGCTTGCGTACGCGTCACTGAGGTTTTTTTGTCAAGCATCATGGATTGGGCGAGATTAAATCGTCGCGCAAGACAGGTTCTTTTAGTTTTGGAGGAAGCCCATACAATAATACCAGAGGTATTTGGCGCTGGATTTGACGCAAACACACAGTATGTTGTAAATCGTATTGGCCAAATTGCATTACAGGGCCGTAAATACGGGGTTGGTTTACTGGTGGTCAGCCAACGGACTGCATCAGTTAGCAAAACAATTCTTTCCCAATGTAATACTTTTTTTGCACATTCTCTCATCGACCAAACAAGCCTGACCTTCCTTGAAAGTGTTTTTAGTCACGAACACGTAAAGGTCATTCCCAACCTTCGGTTCCTGGAGTTTCTTGCATTCGGTAAGGCCGTAAGAGTAGAGCGTCCCATATTGCTTCGTCGAGATTTTGATGATGGAAAAAAATCTGCCAGCGACGCACTTAATAAATCAATTGCAATCCAGAAGGCCCCCGAAGAGTGAAATAATCTATACATGTAAAAATAGTAGTGAGGGTGGGGTAGGTCCTTGACGGCAGCAACCAAGCGCGTGCCCGGCGGGGCTGCTGATAGTGCTCTCGCAGCAGTATTCACTGCTCAAATTCAGCCACCAAAAAAAATAAAAAAATTTCCACCCCATTTTTCCGCGCCCCCGAATCACATGCGACAATCACCTCCATGTTCCCGTCTTGGAGTCGGCACGAGACGTTGTGTCGGGGCGGGAGCCAGCGCTTTCAGTGTCTGTCGGTAACGTGCGGGCAGATGCTGGAAGGGTCGGAAGACACGGCGGGTGTTAATCCGCCGCAGTTGTTTCCCTCGCAGGCGAGAGCCTGCGGCTTGGGTCAGCCATGCAAGCGTCCGGTCCTCCGGCGTGCAGCGAAACAGGTCTTTCGGACAAACGGGGTTTTCCCCGGCAAACGCTGTTGGTCACGCGAAACGCGGAGCCAAAAAAACTATATAAAAGAAGGCGATGCGTTTCGCGTGGTCCTCCTTTAGCCCCATCAATCCGGAGCAGGTCTGCTTGCGGAACGTCCTTTTGCGCCTTGCGGGTGGGCGGCAGAGACTGATGCTTGCCGGTCGCGCCCTGCCCCGTTGCAAAACGGTTCCATTGAGTTGTAGTCTTGAATTTGCCCCAGAAACGGATTTCCCCATGCACCGCATCATTTCGACCCTGATCCACGCCGCCTTTTTGCTGGTTGTCGCGGCCATCGGCCCTGCCCACTCCGCCGATCCGCGCTTTGAGGGCGTCTGGATGATCGCCGGTGTTTCGGTGGCCCCCTGGGTGGACCCCGAAAGCCCGATCATTGATACCCATGAGTCCGATTATATCGGCAAGATTGTCCGCATCGGCGCCGATTCCATCGAGGGGCCGAAGGTGATGGCCTGCGACGAGACCCAGTTTTCCGTCGAGGAACTGCCTTTTGCGTCGCTGTTTGAAGGCGGGCTGGGCAATGACCCGAAAAATGCCGGCGATGCCGACAATGCGACACGCGCCGCAACCCTTGCCGTCTCGCTGGGCTTTACCGCCGAACCGGTGGCGACGCTGACCTCCGGCTGCAGCGAGATCCTGTTTCACCTTGAAAACAGCGACACGATCCTGTTCGGGCTCGACAACCGGATTTATACGATGAAGCGGCAGTAGACAGCGTCAGCGCCTGATTTCCACCATTGTCTCCAGCGGATAGGCTCCGTAAAAGCCGCGCCAATGGGCAATCGCGAAACCCAGCACCACGATGGCCATGGCCTGATGGGTCAGCGCCAGGTCGATGGGCACCTGATGGACCAATGTAACGATGCCGACCACCGCCTGCAGGCTGACCAGACCGAACAGCACCACGGCGCGGCGCGCATGTGTTGTGGCGGGATGATATCTGAGGCTTGCGACCATGTGGACAAGCGCGAGGCTCCACAGAAGATAGGCATTGGCGCGATGGATGAACTGCACCGTCATGGCGTTTTCAAACAGGTTGCGCCAGACCGGCTTGATGATCGCCAGCCCATCGGGAATGAACGCGCCATCCATCAGCGGCCAGGTGTTGTAGGCCATGCCGGCGTCAAGACCGGCCACCAATGCGCCGAGATAGATCTGGAAAAGCACCAGCACGGCGATGGCCACCGCCATGCGCCTGGTGTTGCTTTCCGGCAAGGCCGCGCCGGAATGGGGCGCAAGCGCCCGCCATATCCAGGTGATCGCCGCAATGATCAGGCAGGCCAGGGTCAGGTGGGTGGCAAGCCGGTACTGGCTGACATCGGTGCGCTGTGTAAGCCCCGAAGACACCATCCACCAGCCGATGAAGCCCTGAAATCCGCCCAGCGCCAATATGCCCGTCAGCGGCCAGCGCAGGCGGCGCTCGATGCGGCCCGTCAGCCAGAAGAAAAACAGCGGCAGGCCGAAAACCAGCCCGACGGAGCGGGCCAGCAGGCGGTGGGCCCATTCCCACCAGAAGATCGACTTGAATTGTTCCACCGTCATGTCCGGGTTGATTGCCGAAAATTCCGGAATCTTCTGGTAGAGCGCGAATTCCTCCTGCCATTCGACCGCCGAAAGCGGCGGTATGACGCCATGCAGCGGCTTCCACTGGGTGATCGACAGGCCCGAATCAGTCAGACGCGTGGCCCCGCCCACCAGCACCAGGGCAAACAGGCAGAGAAGAACCAGCATCAGCCAGATGCGCAAAATCCGCCGGTTCTTCTCGATCTGACCGATCTCCTTGAATATCCGGCCCGTCGGGTTTATCTGAACATATGCCATTGCTGCCTTCCCTTGATGAGACAGATGTGCATTACCTGAAGCGCCAAGACAAGTGCAAGAAGGGGCGTTGTAACGTCGCGGCCTGCACGATGAACCGATGAAAGCATGAGCCCGAATGCCCGTACGCCTGCGCAAACTGATCGGAACGCTGCTGATCATCTTCCTGGTCATCCTCTATGCCCTGGTGGCCACCACCATCGCATCGCGGACACTGGCGCTGTCGCCCTGGTATGTGCATTTCGCCTATTTTCTCGTCTCCGGCATCCTCTGGATCCTGCCCGCAATGTTGATCATCCGCTGGATGGAAGGCCCGCCGCCGAAAAAGTGACCGAAAATAATCAGGTGTTAACCAGACCGACGGGTAAAAGTCCGAAGTCCATGCGAGTTAAGGGATTTTTGCCGCCAATGTGATTAGTTTGACCTGCCAGATCCAAAAATTTCGGCGGGGAGCATGACGTGCAGGCATTGCGATGGGATTTCGACGGGGACTATCCTGACGCGCGGCCTGCGCCGTTTGCCGGGGAGATGGACTGCGACAGCGCCACGCTTGCCCGGCCCGATGTGACGAATGCCGGCGCCTTCCAGCTCAGCGTTCACCAAAGCATGCAATCGGTCGAGCAGACCTGGCGTCGCCTGCAGGCCAATCCGGTCGTCTCGCCGCATCAGGATTACGACTGGTGCAAGGCCTGGGTGGACAATGTCGGCAGGCCGCTGTTGATCATCGAAGGCAGACTGGAGGGCGAAACCGAATTTCTGCTGCCGCTTGAACTGGTCGCCCACCGCCTGTTTCGCAGCGCCGGCTTCATTGCCAGCGAAAAGACCAATATCAATACCGGCATCATGACCGACCGGTTTCTCCAGGCCGCAAACCCGGAAATGATGCGAGAGCTTGCCGCCAGACTGCGCTTGCTTCTGCCGGGCGTCGATGTTCTCAGCCTCTGCAACATGCCGATCCACTGGCGCGGCTGGCATTTGCCCTTCTCCATGCTGGCCGGCGTCGAAAACCAGAACCACGCTTTCCAGCTCGATATTGCCGACAGCTTTGAAGAGACTTTGGCGCAGATCAACGCCAAGCACCGTCGCAAGAAATTTCGCTCAACGGAACGCAAGCTCGAAGCCCTCGGCGGCTACGAATATGCCACCGCCGTGACCAGCCGCCAGAAGGCCGCGTTTCTCGACCAGTTCTTCCGCCTCAAGGCGCAGCGCTTCAACGAAGTCGGCCTGCCGGATGTGTTCATGGAAACCAGGACCCAGAGCTTTTTCCTGGCGGCTGCACTGACGCCTGACAAGCCGGAAGACTTCACCCTGCGCCTTCACGCCATCCGCATGAAGGATGATCCGGACAACCACTTTGCCGCCGTGGCCGGCGTCTCGCGCAAGGGCGATCACGTCATCTGTCATTTCACCACCATCGGCGACGGCCCTGCCCGCAACGCCAGCCCTGGCGAGTTGCTGTTTTACCGGATGATCGAGCAATATGCCGGCGAAGGGATCAAGCTGTTTGATTTCGGCCTGGGAGAGGCGCGCTTCAAGCAATCCTGGTCAACCACGGAAACCGTGCAGAAGGATGTCTTCCTGCCGCTGACGGCAATCGGTCGGCTGGCCGCGCTCAAGGGCGAAGCCAGTATCCAGGCCAAGAAACTGATCAAGCTCAACCCTGCGCTTTACGCCTTCATCCAGCGCATCAGATCGCGGTCCAACGCTTCCTGCAGCCCGCCATGCCAGAATGCAGTGCTCGACGAGGAATAAGCCCGCCGCACCGGCCTCAGGAGAACATCGCCTGGCGGGAACCTTTGCTTTCAAGCGTTTCAACTGTGCCCATCATCAACATGATGTCTTCATGACCTGCATCGACAAAGCGACCGACAAGATGGTCGATGTCGTTGCGACCGGCTGAGCCGACCGAAATGATGACATCGGCTGGTATGTCGCGCACGATCTGGCGAACGCCGTCCGGTTCGGCTGAGCCGCACTCAACCACGACAAGATCATAGGCATCGGCCAGCGCCCCGATAATCATCGGCAGGCGGCCGATGCCGCGCATGGCGATCGTCGGGTCTGTATTGCCCTGCGGCACGATATGGGCATCGGAAAACCGGTCGGAATGGATGGTGTCGGTAAAGGGCGCTTGTCCGGCAAGAAGATCGGTGATGCCGGCAAGATGGGGATGTTCACCCATCAGGCCGGAAGAAGCGCCGGAACCGGTTATGTCGATCAGCACCGCCTTCAGCCCTGCCCGCGCCACCGAGCGCGCCAACATGACAGCGGCTGCCGATCCATCGTCACCGGTCGGCGAAACACAAATGGCGATCCTGGCGCCCTTTTCGACCAGATAGCGGCTGACTGAATTGACCGAAAATTCGTCGTCGATGAAGACATCGGATGGTTCGTGGCCGGTTTCCGGTTCGCGCGCCGGTTCGGTTGGAATTTCATTGGCCACTTGCGTCCCGGCGGCAAGCACCGGCGGGACGATTTCAGCGGCATTGTCGGCAACATCGGCCTCGACGACAGGTTCAGGTGGCCTGGGTTTGTCGACGATCGCGGGTCCGGTCGGTTCAATCGCCACTGGCTCACCGGTCATCGCAGGCACATTCCCGGCGGCGGGAATTTGACGGATGGCGCGCCCGCTGAACAATTCCGACAGCATTACGCCAACCGCACTCAAGATGAATCCGGCCAAGCCTGCGACAATGGTGATCGGCAGGATTTTGGGGAAGTAAGGCAGATTGGGGACCACGGCCGTCGAGATGATCCGGGCATCGGCAGGTGTCGATGCGATGTCTTTTCGCGATGCAGCCTCGCGGTAGCGCATCAGATAGGTCTCCAGCAACTGGCGCTGGGAGGCCGCCTCGCGCTCGAGCGCCATCAGGCCTACCTGTTGTTCTTCACCCTGCGCGGCTTCGGCCTTCAGTGAATTGAGCTGGCCGATAAGTTGGGTTTCGCGCATCCGTGATGTGGCGGCTTCATTTTCCAGGCTCGCCAGAATCTTGCCGGTTTCACGGGTGATCTGCGCGGCGATTTCATGCAATTGGGCTCGCAGCGCCTTCAGCTTGGGATGCCCCTCAAGATGGGTCGTCGACAGATCGGCGATCTGCCCTTCAATCGTGCTCCGGCTCTCTTTCAGCCGCTGGATCATCTGGGAGCCGACGACTTCCCCCAGCGTATCCAGGTTGGCCCCGGATTTCAGCATGCTGCGGACATTTTCCGCGCGGGCCTCGGCATTGGCGCGTTCGCCCCGGATCCTGGCCAGCTCCTGTGAAATGTCATTAAGCTGTTGGACCACGAATGTATTCTGGTCTCCGGATTTCAGCAAATCGGACGTTGCCCGGTATTCGGCGACCTTGGTCTCTGCTTCGCGAACCTTCTCGCGCAAATTGGCGATTTCCGGCTCCAACCATTTGGTGGCGTCCGAATTATCCACAAGCTTCGCCCCGCTTTGCAGCGAAAGGTAGATCTCGGCCATGGCATTGGGAATGGCGGCGGCAAGTTTGGGATCGGCGGAAGAAAACTGAATGGCGATGACGCGGGATTTTTCCGCCTGATAGACCTGAAGCCGCTTGGTGAACTCGGCGATCACCCGTTCTTCTGGCGCCATTTCAAGGGGATTCTTCGTCAAACCGAACAAAACCGCCAGGTCTCGCAGTATGGACGGCGAGGCAGTCGGATCGAATTCTGCGACTTCGTGTAATTTGAGCTTGGTGGAAACTGCCTTTATCAGGTCAACCGACTGGAGGATCTGCACCTGGGATGCAACGCCGGCTTCATCCAGCAAGGTCTGGTCCGTCGAAACTGCCGGTTGCGCAAAATCGGGCGTACGGGACTCAATCAGGATCCGGGTTTCCGCCTGGTATTTTGGCGACACCGCATTGGCGCCGACAAATGCAATACCCGCAACAGCAGCGGTCACAAGCCCAACCCGCAGGCGCTTTTTCCAGATAGCGCCGAATAGACCCAGAAGATCTATATCAGCATCCTGCTCATTGTAATTCCGACCCGACATATTTTCACTCCAAATACCACACGGGCAGAAAGTATTGAAACATGGTAACTCAACTGTTAACTCCAAATTTATTTAGTGATTTTGAATATGCCATTGCTTCAAAATTATTCAAATTATTGAGAAGCTTTACCACCTATTAACCCTAACCGATTGATAACAGGTTCAACATTACTTCAAATCTCGGAGCATTAAGCGAATGCATTTCGCAAATCCTCGAACAGTCCTTCCGGTGGTCCTTATAGCGCTGACTGCAACGCTTGGCGCTTGCACCTCCTACCATCCTGCGCCCAAAGCATTCAGCGAAGCCACGATCCAACCCTATCTGATCGATAGCGGCGACAAACTGCGTGTTACTGTTTTTGACCAGAAAGACTTGTCCAACAGCTATTCCGTCGATCAGGCGGGCTATATCGCCTTTCCGTTGATTGGTGCGGTTGCAGCCCGCGGCCATACCCTGCAGCAGCTTGAAGGCATGATCGCCGGTAAATTGCAGAAGGGCTTTCTGCGCAATCCGGATGTCACCATCGAAGTTGATCAATATCGTTCAATCTTCATCATGGGTGAAGTCGGCGCACCTGGGCAATATGCCTATGTTCCGGGCCTCACAGTGCAAAACGCCATCGCAGTGGCCGGCGGCTTTACCAATCGCGCCTATCAGGGCAACGCCGATATTACCCGCAAGATCAATGGCCGGGTATTGACCGGCAGGGTGGTGATCTCCGATCCGGTTCTGGCCGGCGACACGATTTATGTGCGCGAAAGACTCTTCTAGTTCAAAACGGCCGGAGTCGGACAATCCGACCCCGGCGCGCTCCAGAATCCCAAACTTGTTGCGAACCGGAAAGAGCCAGGCCCAAGCTACCCATGACTCCAGAAAAACCCTTGCGCATCATTCATTGTTTCAGATCACCGATCGGCGGAATATTCCGCCATGTCCGCGATCTGGCGGAAGAGCAGAGCAAGGCCGGCCACAGTGTCGGTATTTTATGTGACAGTTCAACGGGAGGCGCGTACGAAGACGCCCTCTTCAGTTCAATCTTGCCTTTCTTGTCATTGGGGCTTTACCGATTGCCGATCGACCGCTCGATCAGCCCCAAGGATTTCCTGGCTTTTTGGAGAAGTTACAAGGAAATCAGAAGTTTGCAGCCTGATGTTTTGCATGGGCATGGCGCCAAGGGTGGCGCGATGGCCCGGCTCATCGGCTCAGTGTTACGGGTGAACAGGTATTGCGTTGCCCGTCTCTATTCGCCGCATGGCGGCAGCCTGCATTTCGATGGCTCCGGCCCGTCCGGATGGCTGGTCTTTCGGCTGGAGCGCCTGCAGGAGCACTTCACCGATGCGCTGGTCTTTGTTTGTGATTTTGAAAAGAACCTTTACGAGAAAAAGGTTGGGCGTCCGAGAATCCGCAGCGAGCGGATCTATAACGGCCTTACAGCCGCAGATTTCGAAATTGTGCCTACCCGCAAGGACGGCGTTGATTTTGTCTATATCGGCATGTTGCGGGATCTGAAGGGGCCGGACCTGTTTGTCGATGCCTTCGCGAAAGCCGAGAGAATCATACGAAAGCCCTTGGCCGCCAAAATGATCGGCGATGGTCCGCAGAGGGACAAATATCTGCAAATGATGACGGAGCGCGGATTGGGCCAACGCATCCAGATGGCGCCGGCCATGCCCATAGCCGAGGCGCTGAGCCATGCTCCTACGGTTGTGGTGCCGTCTCGCGCTGAATCAATGCCCTATATCGTGCTTGAATCACTGGCGGCGGGCAAAGCTGTCATTGCCAGCGACGTCGGCGGCATCTCGGAGATTTTGGGGCCGGAAAGCAAGGCTCTTGTCATGCCGTGCGATTCCGATGATCTGGCCAGGGTCATGGCGGAATCGCTGACGGAACCAGGGTGGAAGGAAGCCAGAATGCCCGAAAGGGAAACATTCCATCACGCTTTTTCATCTTCCGTCATGGCGGAAAAAATTACCGATCTATATTGCGAACTCATTGGCGGATTGGCGCCCGAGCACGTCTGAAACACCTTGAGTGGCTTCCTGCAGCGCGGCGCATTCAAATGAAATCATTTGAACGCCGACATGCATCACGGACAGCTTTGCGCCAGCGCCCATCGCATTCCCTTCACCACGCTTTGCTTGCTGCCGCCAGGAAGTCTATTGCTGGACATTTTCGGATTTCGCTTCCATTCCACCTTCGGAGAAAGAGTGGCGGCCTTTGCGTCGCGGCATGATCTCTATGAATTCAAGAATGAACGCGGTTGGTATACATGATTTATATTAAGTTTTTCTATTTTATAAAACATTTATATTAAATTTTTCGATTCAATACAAGGCGTCGTAAGCGTTTCTTAGTCCATTTCTGTTATTTCGGAGGCACCCATAGCGACAGGTGCAGAGATGAAAAACGCCGAGAATGATCAGTTCGACATAGACGCCTTGCGACGCAAGGTGTCTGAAATCAAAACCATTCCGGCAGAGGGCGAAACTGGTCAGCGCGGAAGCAGGAAAGCTTCGGAACTCAATGACTTTGCCAGGCGAACGGCGCAGCAGTTTCGCGAGGACAAATTCTCACCCTCCATCATTACCGGCCTTTTCCGCTTGATGGATTTTGTCGCCCTGTTTCTGATCGGTTACGCAATCAACCTCCTCTACGTCAAGCCAGACATTGAACTGGCAATGATCTATGGTGTGGTTTTGGCCGTTGGCGCTGGCGTAAGCGTGCTGTTCATCCAGATTGCCGATGGTTACCTGATTTCCATGTTGCGCACGCCAAGCGCAGCACTGCCCAGGGTCTTGACGGCCTGGGCGTTGGCCTTTGCCATGATTGCGCTGGCGCTCTTCTTCCTGAAAACCGGCGAAACCTATTCCCGTTTCTGGTTTGGCGCCTGGTTCATTGCCGGCATGGCCTATATTGTGCCAGAGCGGATAGCACTGGCCTGGTGGCTGAAACGCTGGTTGCGCAATGGCGTGCTGGAGCGGCGCGCAGTGGTGGTTGGCGGTGGCAAGCCTGCACAGGACCTGATCCGCGCCCTTGAGCAGCAGCCCGGCAACGACATCCGCATTGTCGGCGTGTTTGACGACCGTGATGAGCGCCGCTCGCCCTTCCTGATCGCCGGTTATCCGAAACTGGGCACAGTCCCCGAACTCGTTGAATTTGCGCGGTTGGCGCGCATCGACATGCTGATCATATCGCTGCCGCTTACGGCCGAAAGCCGCATTCTCGAACTTTTACGAAAATTGTGGATCCTGCCTCTCGACATTCGCCTTGCAGCCCACGCCAACAAGCTGAAGTTCCGACCCCGTTCCTATTCCCATATCGGCAATATGCCGATGCTGGACGTATTCGACAGGCCGATTACGGATTGGGATTCCGTCGCCAAGCGGATTTTTGACGTGTTCTTCAGCCTTGTCGCCATCGCCACGCTCTGGCCGGTCATGCTGGGTGCGGCCATTGCTGTCAAAATCTCATCAAAAGGCCCGGTGCTGTTCATGCAAAAGCGCCATGGCTTCAACAATGAAATCATCAATGTTTATAAATTTCGCTCCATGTATACCGAGCAAAGCGACCCGACCGCGCAACTGGCTGTCACCAAGCACGATCCGCGGGTCACGCCGATCGGGCGTTTCCTGCGAAAATCATCCATCGATGAATTGCCGCAGATCTTCAATGTGCTGCAGGGCAGCCTTTCCCTGGTCGGACCCCGGCCGCATGCCGTGCTGGCGCAAAGCCACAATCGCATTTATTCCGAGGTCGTGGACGGCTACTTCGCGCGCCACCGCGTCAAGCCCGGCGTGACGGGTTGGGCGCAGATCAACGGTTGGCGCGGGGAAATCGATACTGATGACAAGATCAAGTTCCGCACGGCGTTTGATCTTTATTATATCGAGAACTGGTCGCTGTTGTTTGATCTGAAGATCCTGTTCCTGACGCCATTCCGCCTGCTCAATACGGAAAATGCCTATTGACCGCGATCCCCTACCCTCGGACGGCTGATTTCAAGCCGGGGCTGGCGACCGTACAGTTGCTCGGTTCCGGACTGGTTGCCTTTGGCGTTTTCCTGTCCGGCTTCGTGATCGATGAACCGGCGCCTTACGAGTTGTACCTCGCTTTCCTGATCGCCGTTTGGTTCATAATCGGTCTCAAAATATCACGAACCACAGGCGTTCTGCTCTCCTTTGTCCTTGTCTATATGGTTGGCGGTTTTCTGTCGCTGACACAGATGGCCAGCCTGGCAGGCGGGCCGATGTATATCGCTGTGTCATTCTTCCTGGTCCTGACTGCGGTATTCTACGCGGCCATCATCGAAGAAAATCCGCGCCGCCTGACATTGATTTTCAATGCATGGGCAGCTGCGGCAGTCATTACCGCGGGCCTGGGAGTCCTCGGTTATTTTCACGCCTTTCCGGGCGCTGAAGTCTTTACCCGCTATGATCGTGCCATGGGAGCATTTCAGGATCCCAATGTCTTCGGCCCGTTCCTGATCGCGCCGTCGCTTTATCTGGTTCACGGCATCCTTACCGGCAGGCCGGCCCATCTTCCCTTGCGCAGCATCGCCCTCGGCATCATCGCCTTCGGCGTGCTCTTGTCGTTTTCCCGTGCCGCCTGGGCGCTCTTTGTCTTCTCGGTCGGCGCTCATGTTTTGCTGATGCTGATCAAGGAACAATCCGGCGCCTTTCGGCTGAAAGTGTTGGTTATCGCGCTTTTCGGCGTGATTTTCATGGTCGCGGCGGTTGTCGTCGCGCTCCAGTTCGACCAGGTGGCAGACCTCTTTTCCAGCCGCACCAAACTGGTGCAGGATTATGACGGCCAGCATCTGGGCCGTTTCGAACGCCATCGCATCGGCTTCCTGATGTCCATGGAACATCCGCTCGGCATCGGCCCCATGGTGTTTTCCACGATCTTTCCGGAAGACGAGCACAATATCTGGCTGAAGAACCTGACGACCTATGGCTGGCTGGGCTTCACAGCCTATATCGCCATGTTATGGACATCGCTCTGGCTGGGATTTCGCTACATGTTCCGCGACAGACCCTGGCAGCCTTTTCTGATGATTGCCTGGATCGTTCTGATCGGCCACGCCGCAATCGGCAATGTCATCGACACGGATCATTGGCGTCATCACTTTATCCTCTTTGGCGTACTTTGGGGTTGCGTGGCCCTTGAGCATCGTTTTCAAAAAGACAGGGCGCGATCCTTGGCGGGAGCCATGCCATGACATCAGTCCCGGGGGCTGCTTTGCGTATCTTGCAGGTTCTGGAACCCAGTGGCGGGGGATCCGGCCGGCATTTCGTCGATCTTTGCGCCGCGCTGCATCAGCGCGGTCATCATGTTCAAGCGGCCTATTCGCCGCTGCGGGCCGAGCAACGCTTTGTCGACGAATTGACGCGACTGAAGCTGCCCGCCATCCACTCCGTTGATATGCAGCGATCTCCCGGAGCTTCTGATCTTGCCGCATGGCGCGCGCTCAACAAGATCATTTCGCTCAACGGCCCCTTTGACATTCTGCACGGGCACAGTTCCAAGGCGGGCGCGCTGGTCCGACTGCGGTTGGGTGCGCGTCAGGGCGCGCGGATCTACACGCCGCACGCTTTTCGGACCATGGATCCCAATCTCGGCAAGAACGGCCAACGGATCTTTGGCGCCATTGAGCATCATTTCGGACGCCACATGACCGAGGGCCTGATTGCCGTCTCAAAAGACGAGCAGGACCATGCCGCCGCTTTGGGAATTCCCTCCGCCCTCACCCACCTCGTGGTCAATGGTTGTCGCATGCCGGGCAATGGGCATCGCGATAGAATCCGGGGTCAATTCGGCATTGCACCGGATCATCTCGTCTTCGGCTTTGTCGGGCGCTTGTCGGCGCAAAAGGCGCCGGAACGGCTGATTGGGGCGTTCAACGCCATTGCCGCAACCATGGCCAAGGCGGAATTGGTGATGATCGGCTTTGGGGAACTGGCGGCCAATATCCGCTCCCTGATTGCCGCTTCGCCTTATGCCGACCGCATTCATCTCGACGGAACAATACCGGGCGCCGACGCCATTCCGGCTTTCGATGTCGTCGTCATGCCGAGCCGCTACGAAGCCATGTCCTATGTCATGCTGGAAGCCGCATCGGCTGCAAAGCCGCTGATCGTCACCGCTGTCGGCGGCGCGACAACGGTTGTGGACCACGGCCTCAACGGGCTGATCGTTGAAAACAGTGACGACACCAAACCGCTTGCCGATGCAATGGCTACCTTTTCCGATGCAGACAGGCTCACGGCATTCCAGCGGGAAGCGACGGCACGGCGGAACAACTTCTCGATCGAGAAAATGGTTGATGAGACGGAAGCGGTTTACCGGAAGGTGATCCGTTAGGGCCGGAACCTTGTGATTGCAGCAAGGCGGTTGCTGCATATAGATGCAACGAAGATCCGGAGCGCATCGAAAGTCTCCCGTCGGATTCGGCGCGCTCCGGATTGCTTGCGAATTTCACTTCTGCACGAGGCTTTGTTCCGGCGCTGAAGGCACACGCGTCAGCCAAAACAATGCACTTGCCGAAACAATGATGAGCACCGCGCCAAAATACTGCTGGCCACTCAACCGTTCACCCAGAAATACGAATGCGACGGCGACGGTTACAATCGGGATGATGTTGAAAGACCCACCGGCGAGTGCCGCGCTGACGCGGTTGAGCGCTGACAGATAGAGCCAGTAAGCGGCGGCGTAATACATCACGCCTGTCAGCACCGCGTAGATCAGGTCGGACGACGGGACGGCGCTCACCGTCGCGGTCACGCTGCCGCCGGAGGTAATCACGAACAACAAGGCGGCCCACGCCAGTCCTGCTGTTTGTTGAACCGTGACAAGGGCCAAAGCGTCAACGGTGACGCCGACTTTGCGGGAATAGACCGTATAGATTGCGCACATCAACACCGCAATGAACAAAAACAGGAGGCCAACGACATCACTACGGCCGGCCGCTTGTGGCGCGAAAATGTCGGATACGAACAATACGCCTGTAAATCCCAAAACGATGACGGTAACGATTTTGGGTGTCACCGGCTCGCGAAGGATCAGCCAGGCAAGGCCAAGGATGAGGAAAGGTTCGGTCGCCCAAAGCAGCGATGACAGACTTGCCGTAATGCGCTCCAATCCCATCAGGCTGAATGTGTAGGAAATACCGGGATTAAGAACTCCGAGGGCGATTGCGACAAGCAGAACCTTGCCGCGCGGCATGGACTTCCGGAACAAGGTACACGCCGTCCAGAGAAAGACCGTGCTGGCCAAAAGCTGAATGAGGAGTAACAGGACCGGCGGGATGGAACCCAGCAACGCCTTGTTTATAACCGTCGCAATGCCCCAAAAACTGCATGCCGAAAAAAGGAAAAATGCGGACTGAAAGCCCGTGCGTGAAGAAGCCATGATGGCGCTCCTGAATGTGATGAGAATGATCCCCTACTGCACCGTCCATTCAATTGAATGTGCAACGGAAACGGCAGGACTTTGAAATGATGCAGGTTCTACAGCGTTCAAATGAAACAGTTTGAACGCGACATGCATTATTAACGTGCTCAGGCACGCAAAGTTGATCGATGGCAATCATCGCCATCACAATTCTCATATCCAGGCTTGCGGAGTGGATTCATCAACATGGCTGATAGCTATAGTTATGCGTGAGCACACGTCAATATCTGAGTGATGACACAGAAGTCATGTTTTATGAGGGGGAGAAAATGGTCGGAGCGGCGGGATTCGAACCCACGACCCCTTGACCCCCAGTCAAGTGCGCTACCGGGCTGCGCTACGCTCCGACCTGCCCTAAGGCATGATCCGAGTAGACTTTTTGAATTGGCGGCGCAAGTGGGAAGTTTAAAAATATTTTCCCGCCCTCACGCCCGCTCGAAATCAAGCGCCCAGAACCGCCAGCCGCCCGCTGCGCCTACCTGACCTGGTCAAGCAGGCGCTTGCATTCGAGAAGATCGTAAAGGGCTTCCTGCAACAAAGCGCGGTCTTCCTTGCCGACCAATCCTTTGCCGCCCTGGCCTTCCGCATCATCTTCCCCGCCACCCAGGAATGTAAGGAACCGGCGGGATGTCGGCGCCTTGGGCCTTCCCACGATCTGGTCTTCGTCGGCACTTGGCGCTTTTGGTGTCTTTGCCGCTGGCGCCTCGGTATGTTCGCTTGCGGCAGCAAGGGCTTCCATCGTTGCCAGATCGCCGCTGGCGGCGGCGGCGACGAATTTATTGCCATTGGTCTTGAGAAGCTTCTGCACGCCCTTGATCGTATAGCCATGGTCATAAAGCAGGTGGCGAATGCCCTTGAGCAAATCCACGTCATCCGGCCGGTAGTAACGGCGGCCGCCGCCGCGCTTCATTGGTTTTATTTGCGGAAACCGTGTTTCCCAAAACCGCAGGACATGTTGCGGCAGGTCCAGTTCGTCAGCCACTTCACTGATCGTACGAAACGCATCAGGGCTTTTTTCCATCTTGCGGCAGGCCTCCCGGCATGGATTGATTATTGCCGCCCAGGATCAAATGCAGGTCTCGGTCAGGGAAGCATTGCAGAGACTCAAATCATATCGCGGCAAAAACAGAATGAAAACTGCCGACTTCGGCTAAAGTCGGCGATCAACAGTGAAATCCGGAAACATAATGGACGTGGATCAGGCCTTTTGTTTTATCTTTCGCATCATGTGAGACTTCAGAATCCTCTGTTTGAGCACATTGGAAGCCTTGAATGTCATCACCCGGCGCGGTGAAATCGGCACTTCTTCGCCGGTTTTCGGGTTGCGTCCGATACGCTCATTCTTGTGACGCACCTGAAAAGTTGCAAAAGAAGAAAGCTTGACGCTTTCGCCCCGCACGATGGCGTTGCAAATTTCGTCAATAACGGTTTCCACCAATTGTGCAGACTCGGTCCGTGATAATCCGACTTTGCGGAAAACGGATTCAGCCAGATCAGCGCGTGTTACTGTTTTCCCGCTCATGTTCCCCCGCTGCTTTTAATGTGTTTTAAGGAATTGACAACAACACTATTGCCGTTGTGCTGTCTGGTCAAGCACTTGCAAGCGCCAGTTTCAAAAAGGGATTATTGGACTACCAGCGCAAAAGCACCGCGCCCCATGTAAAGCCGCCGCCCATCGCCTCCAAGAGCACAAGATCGCCCTTCTTGATGCGACCATCACCAGCGGCAACCGACAAGGCAAGGGGAATGGAGGCTGCCGAGGTATTTCCGTGTATGTCAACGGTGAGGACAACTTTATCGAGAGGTATGCCCAGTTTCTTGGCGGAGCCGTCAATGATGCGCCTGTTGGCCTGATGGGGCACCAGCCAGTCGACATCGTCAGCCGAAATTCCGGCAGAGGCGAAGGACGCCTCGATGACTTCGGTGATCATGCCGACCGCATGTTTGAAGACTTCGCGGCCTTCCATGCGCAGATGACCCACCGTGCCGGTGCTCGATGGTCCGCCGTCGACATAGAGCTTTTCCTTGTGCGAGCCGTCCGATCTGAGATTGGCTTCCAGAATGCCACGGTCGGCAATGGTGCCAGCGCCTGTCGCGGCCTCGACGATCACCGCGCCCGCCCCGTCGCCGAACAGAACGCAGGTTGTCCGGTCTGTCCAGTCGAGTATTCGGGAGAATGTCTCCGCACCGATGACCAGAACCCGCCGCGCCATGCCGCCGCGAATATAAAGGTCCGCCGTGGTCAAGGCGAATACAAAGCCGCTGCAGACTGCCTGCAAGTCAAAGGCTGCTCCATGGTGCATGCCGAGCCGGCTTTGAATTTCCACGGCTGTTGCGGGGAAAGTATGGTTTGGCGTCGAAGTCGCCAGGATGATCAGGTCTATGTCGGCCACGGTAAGTCCGGCATTGTCCAGGGCCGCCCGTGCCGCAGCCTCTCCCAGCGAAGCCGTGGTTTCATCCTCGGAAGCAATATAGCGTTGCCGGATACCGGTTCTCTGGACGATCCACTCATCGGAAGTGTCAACGAGGTCTTCCATTTCGCGGTTCGTCACCACACGCTTGGGCAAGGCTGCGCCAAAGCCGCAAACTACCGATCGGATCATGTCCTGCTTCCCGTCATTCAAGCTTGTTGCTGACCCGCCGGGGCCGATTGCATTTCGCGATATTTTTTCAAATCAATTTCGATCTTGTCGTTAAGACCGTTGCGAACCATGTCATAGCCAACCTTTATGGCCGCCGCAAAGCCTTCGGCGTCTGTTCCGCCATGACTTTTTATGACAATGCCGTTCAATCCGAGAAATACGCCGCCATTGACCTTGCGCGGATCCATCTTTTCGCGAACCATGTCAAAGGCGCCCTTGGCCAGAAGATAGCCGATCTTCGCCATCAGGCTGCGCGACATGGCCGCGCGGAGATATTCGGCCATCTGGCGCGCTGTGCCTTCCGCAGCCTTGAGGGCGATGTTGCCGGAAAAGCCTTCCGTCACCACGACATCGACCGTGCCCTTGCCGATATCGTCGCCCTCGACAAAGCCGCGATAGTCGATCGTGTCAAAATCAGCCTCGCGGATCAGCCGTCCGGCTTCCTTGACGCCTTCCTGGCCCTTGATTTCCTCGACACCGACATTGAGAAGCCCGACCGTCGGTCGCTTGACTTCAAACAGCGACCGGGCCATGGCCCCGCCCATAAGCGCAAAATCAAGCAATTGGCCGGGATCCGCGCCAATGGTGGCGCCGACATCCAGTACAATGCTTTCGCCGCGCAAAGTGGGCCAGATCCCGGCTATGGCCGGTCGCTCTATATCCGCCATCGTCTTCAGGCAGAATGTCGCCATCGCCATCAGCGCGCCGGTATTGCCCGCAGAAACGGCCACGTCGGTTTCGTCGGCACGCACTGATTCGATCGCCTTCCACATCGACGAAACATTCCGGCCGCGGCGCAGCGCCTGGCTGGGCTTCTCATCCATGCGGATCGCCACTTCGCAGGGGCGAAAGACCGACTTTGCCTTGAGGGCGGCAAAACGGTTCAGTACCGGCATCACATCAGCTTCGATGCCGTGGATGGTGAATTGTATGTCGGGATGACGTTCAAGGGCCTTGGCAGCACCTGGAATGACGACTTCGGGCCCGACGTCGCCTCCCATCGCATCAAGAGAAATTCTGATCACTCGCCAATTTTCCTTTATGTGCCTGCCAACGAGGGCAAACCGACCTCAAAATAGCGGTTTTGCGACCGCTTACAACAGGATTATGCCTATCTGAAATACCAATTCAGTCCTTTTTCCAGTTTTTAAGCGCCGCGAAATGCGACGGCTTGGGGTCATCGGCCTCGGTGCTCTCAATATACGACTCGAAAGCTACGCCAGGCTTTCGTGGGTAAGGATCCAGAGCCAATGCAGCAAATTCCGCAACAATGGCGCCCGCATCGATTGTGTCGCCGCTAAAAACCTCCGGCAGGTCCGGCCCGTCCGGGTCCAGCACCAATTCACCCATGTCGTTGGCAGGAAGACGCAACAGTTTTGACCCTTCGGGTATGAACAACTGGTCAATGTCTGCGTCTATCACCGTTTCCACCGGTTCAAGTGTCACAATACAGGATTGCACCACGACACCGCTGACCTTGCCGCGAATGCGGACGCCGTCCTTTTTCCAGCGATTGACCTGCAGCACTGCCGACAGTTCATTGACGCCGACGATGTCCCAGTCCCTGGCGAGAGCCGTTCTTTCCCTTTCATCGGCCGACAGCTTGATCTCGATCGGATTGACGGACACATGTCCGACCTTGACGGGAAAACTGAAAGGAGGATTGTCGCGGTTGGGATGGGTCATTTTTCAGCTCCCGAGGGTCAGGTCCGGCGCCGGCATCTTTAGATTGCCGGTTTCAATTATATCGTCCGCAACCGCGCCTAGCGCCAGTTCCGTTGCCAGCATATAACGCGCCAGGCCATCCATTGCCACAGGTTGGTCAATGGCGGAGGGGTGAAAATTGCGCGACAGCGCCGCCGACAGCGCGTCTCTATCGGTGGCTTCCAATGCCTTTGCATAAGATTCCAGCCTGCCATAAAACATGCCGGCCAGTTTCTTCATCCGCTTGGGCACGCTCAGATCGCCGATTCCGAGCTCGCGAATGGAATGGTCAAGGTCCTCGAAAAATGCGTCGATAATTTCCTGGGCGATTTCCTGGGCGCTCTGACCGGATTGCGCGGTACGGCGGAAATAGAGAATCAAAACGGCAGACAGCATCTCGAATCGGCCCATGACCGTGTCTGGAGCCTTGAGATGCAGGTAAAATTCCGGTTGCCGCGCGGCTTCGGTCAGAAGGCCGTATTGGCGCTCAATGATGGCCCGATTGTTGTTTTTTTTGCCGAACAGTCCAAAAACCATCAAAATGCCCTGATTTCCGTTTGTGAATTTCGCCTCGTTCGTCCAAGGCCTTGTTGCATGATTGTCGAAGCTGGTTTACCGAAGCACATACGAAATGCAATGCCATTTGGTGCAATGGGTTCCAATTCGGGAAAGCATTGCTATTTTGGATCTTGCGACCCTCTTAAACCGGCGCCATAAAGCCGGTCTGCAACAACAAGGACGATGTCGTTGACGAAAAGGTATTTGACTAAGGACATGATGATGCTGCGCAGCGCTTCCCTCGCCCTTGTACTGTCATCTTCCCTGCTGGCAAGCTGCACGACCGGGCAAGTCCTCAATCAAGGCTATGTCGTGGACGAACAGACCCTGGCGCTGGCGCCTGCGGGGTCCAGTCGGGAACAGGTATTGCTGTCTTTGGGTTCGCCCTCCGCCACAGCAACCTTTGACAACGAAGTCTTTTATTACATCTCGCAAAAGCGCCAGCGGGCCTTTGCCTTCATGAAGCCGCGTCTGGTCGAGCAAAGCGTGCTGGCGGTCTATTTCGACAAAGACGGCAATGTTGACAAGCTTGGCAATTACACCATCAAGGACGGCAAGGTGTTTGACATGGTTTCACGCACGACGCCCACCGGCGGCGTCGACCTGACCTTCCTGCAACGCCTGCTCAGCGGCCCGCCGTCCAATTCGGCCATCGCCCGCAGCGTATTCGGCAGCGGCAACCACGGATTCTGATCAACAAGGCCAGGTCATTGCCGGGCGCTCGAAAATGGTTCCAAACAAAAGCGCCCCGGATCAACTCCGGGGCGCTTTTTTGATGTGACCGTTTGATTATCCAGCCAAAACCGCAAGCAGCAAAAGCGCCACGATATTGGTGATTTTGATGGCCGGGTTGACAGCGGGACCGGCAGTGTCCTTGTAGGGATCACCAACGGTATCACCGGTAACGCTGGCCTTGTGGGCGTCGGAACCCTTGAGGTGGCGAACGCCGTCCTTGTCGACGAAACCGTCTTCGAAGGATTTCTTGGCATTGTCCCAGGCGCCGCCGCCCGAAGTCATGGAAATGGCCACGAACAGACCATTGATGATGACGCCCAGCAGCGATGCGCCGAGAGCGGCAAAGGCCGAGGCCTTGGAGCCGGAGATCAGCAACACGCCGAAGTAAACCACCAGCGGCGCCAGCACCGGAAGCAGCGACGGGATGATCATTTCCCGGATCGCGGCCTTGGTCAGGATGTCGACCGCACGGCCATAGTCAGGACGTTCGGTGCCGGCCATGATGCCCGGCTTGGCCTTGAACTGGCGACGCACTTCCTCGACGATCGAACCCGCTGCGCGACCGACGGCTGTCATGGCGATGCCGCCGAACAGATAGGGGATCATGCCGCCAAACAGCAGGCCTGCCACCACATAGGGATTGGACAGGTCAAAGGAGATTGTCCCGACATCCGCAAAATACGGAAATTCCTCGCCGTGGGAGGCAAAGAACTGCAGATCGTTCGAATAGGCCGCAAACAGAACAAGCGCGCCAAGACCGGCAGAACCGATTGCATAGCCCTTGGTGACCGCCTTTGTCGTGTTGCCGACCGCATCAAGAGCATCGGTGACCTTGCGGACTTCAGGCGGCAGTTGCGCCATTTCCGCAATGCCGCCGGCATTGTCGGTGACCGGACCGAAGGCATCAAGCGCCACGATCATGCCGGCGAGGCCAAGCATGGCGGTAACCGCGATGCCGGTGCCGAAAAGGCCGCCGAACTGGTAGGTGGCCAAAATGCCGCCGACGATGACGAGCGCCGGCAGGGCAGTCGATTCAAGCGAAACAGCCAGACCCTGGATGACATTGGTGCCGTGACCGGTAACCGAAGCCTGGGCGATGGAATTGACCGGCCGCTTGTCCGTGCCGGTATAATATTCGGTGATGACGACGATCAGGGCCGTGACGACAAGGCCGATAACGCCGCAGATGAACAGGTTGGTGCCGGTTATGACTGTGCCGGCGACGGTGCCGATAGGGCCCCAGCCGATTGTCAGCGATGTTGCAGCGCCCATGGCGATGATGGACAGCACGCCGGTGACGATCAGGCCACGATAAAGCGCACCCATGATGTTGTTGTCAGCGCCAAGCTTGACGAAGAAGGTCCCGACGATCGACGTCAGGATGCAACCGCCGCAAATGGCCAGAGGATAGATCATCGCGCTTTCAAGCATGGCTGTGCCGGCAAAGAAGATCGAGGCCAGAACCATGGTGGCGACAACAGAAACCGCATAGGTTTCAAAAAGGTCGGCCGCCATGCCTGCGCAGTCGCCGACATTGTCGCCGACATTATCGGCGATGGTAGCCGGGTTGCGTGGATCATCTTCCGGAATTCCGGCTTCCACCTTGCCGACCAGATCGCCGCCGACATCGGCGCCCTTGGTGAAAATGCCGCCGCCGAGACGGGCGAAGATCGAAATCAGCGAAGCGCCGAAGCCGAGCGAGACGAGCGCGTCAATGACTTCGCGCGAACCGCTGGCATGACCCAGACCAATTGTCAGAATGGCGTAGTAGATAGTGACGCCAAGAAGCGCCAGACCCGCAACCAGCATGCCTGTAATGGCGCCGGACTTGAAGGCGATGTCCAGCCCGGCTGCCAGGCTCTTTGAAGAAGCCTGAGCCGTGCGCACATTGGCGCGGACCGAAACATGCATGCCGATAAAGCCTGCTGCGCCCGAAAGCACTGCGCCGATCAGGAAACCGACAGCGGCACTGGCCGACAGCAGCAACCAGGCGGCGATGAAGACTACGACGCCTACAATGGCGATTGTCATATATTGCCGGGCCAGATACGCCTTGGCGCCCTCCCGAATAAAACCGGCAATTTCCTGCATGCGGGCGCTGCCCTGGTCAGCCGCAAGGACCGACTGGGTAGCCCAGATGGCATAGACCACCGAAAGCAGACCGCACGCGATAACGCCAAACAGAATGGTCATTTCGCTTTTTCCTCCAGTTAATGCCGGGTAAAATCCCCTCCCCGGCGTTTTGACGAACGATATCCGCAGACACTTTCTATTGCGTCGCAGCAGGCCATCGTAATGGCGGCGAGATTGCGTTTAGACTCTTGTTGCGTCAAGTCCCGAATCTTGTGTTTTGCCAACAGTTTTAAACATTTCGGGGATTTTGATCAAAACCAGGTTGCCCGCCTGTGAAAACAGGTTGCAAACCGGCTCACCGGGCAATTATTTCAATCGATTCAATAAAATCGGACTGGCGAATCAAGAGGCAGCGGACGGCCCCTTGCGCAGCATCAGCAGCGCCAGCAATACCAGACCCGAGGCATAGGACGAGGCGGCAACGGTTGAAAACAGGATGATGTCGTGGAAGCCCTGGACCTTGTCGGCTTCATGCGGCCGATAACTGGAGGCGACAATGGCGGTGGAACCGATAAAACCGAAATTCCAGCCTGCCCCCAGCAGGATCAGGGCGCCCCAGAAGTTCCAAAGCGCAATGCCCTGGTGAGCCACAAGCGCGCAAGCCATCAGGATCAACAATCCGGCGGCGACGACCTTTTCAGCGCCGAACCGGCTGATCAGCGAACCGGTGATGAAGCTGGGCGCAAACATCGCCAGCACATGCCACTGGATGCCGAGCGTCGCAAGGTCCGAGGAAAATCCGCAACCGATGACCATGGCCAAGGGCGCACCGGTCATCATGAAGGTCATCAATGCATAAGAGGAGATGCCGCAGAACATGCCGGTCATGAAGCGCTGGTTGACGACGATCTCGCGGAGCGGCCTTGAGGCTTCTGCGGTCTCATGTCCGGCCGGCTTCAAATCCGGCAGTTTCAGCGGCTGAAGAGCGACAACGGCCAAAAGTCCGAGCGGCAGCAGCGCCAGAAATGCGCCGGCAAACAGGATCGGCTCGAAGATATCCTTGGTCTGGATGGCAATCTGCGGACCCAGCACGGCTGAAACCACGCCTCCTCCCAAGATCCAGGATATCGCCTTGCCCTTGTAGAATGACGGCGAAGCGTCAGCGGCTGCAAAGCGTATTTTCTGGGTGAACCCCCCGGATATCCCGATCAGCAGGATACCAAAGGCAAACAACCAGAAATCAGACCGGAACAATGCAATTGCCGACACCGCGCCGCCCAGGGCCATCATGGCTGCGCCGATTGAGAAACTGAATTTGCGGCCAAGACGGCCGGCAACGACGGCGACAATGATGGCGCCCAATGCCACGCCGATATTGAAGCCGGTCAATGGCGCGGTGGCCAATGACTTGTCTTCGCCCAGCAATTGATAGCCGGCCAATCCGCCGATTGAAAAGGCTATGGGACCGGCGCAGCCGAGGATCGCCTGGGCAATGGCAAGAAATGTCACATTGCGCTTGGCGAGGGAGAATTCTTTCTCCATGCCGTCAGCCGCCACCCGGTTCAACATCCCTATTTACCGCCTACTTTTTGTCCGGACGGACATCTTTGCCAATTTTGTCAAGCACTGCGTTGACGAGCTTTGTTTCATCGACGTCAAAGAAGGCCTTGGTGATCTCGACATATTCCGTCACGATTACCGCTATCGGCACATCCTTGCGTTCAATCAGTTCAAAGCTGCCGGCTCTCAGAATTGAGCGCAGGATCGCATCCAGCCGCGACAGCGGCCAATCGTCCGGCAAGACTTCATTGATCATCGGATCGAGCTTGCGTTGGTCATTGACGACGCCTGCGACGATGGATCGAAACCAGGAAGCATCCGCCTTCAGGTAGGTATCGCCGTCCAACTCCTGGCCAAGCCTGAAATTTTCATATTCGCTGACAATTTCCAGCACGCCTGCGCCTGAAATTTCCATCTGGTAGAGCGCCTGGACGGCAGCCAGCCGGGCAGCACCACGCTGGTTGGCCGGTTTGACCGGGCGATCATCGTGATCATCAGCCATGTTCAACCACCCAGCTTGTTTTTCAGTTCGATCATGGTCAGCGCGGCGCGCGCGGCAAACCCGCCCTTGTCGAGTTCCGACCTGCGCGCCCTCACCCAGGCCTGCTCATCTGTTTCGACGGTGAGAATACCGTTGCCGATCGGCAGGCTTTCAGCCACTGAAAGGTCCATCAACGCGCGGGCGGATTCAT
Organism: Rhizobiaceae bacterium; assembly: GCA_041742335.1. Classification (GTDB taxonomy): domain Bacteria; phylum Pseudomonadota; class Alphaproteobacteria; order Rhizobiales; family Rhizobiaceae; genus Rhizobium_E. The sequence continues at coordinate 17,730 of JBGSIT010000106.1, read as the reverse complement.
TGCAAACGATGTCGAAATGATAGGTTTCGCCGCGAATGACCATGCCGAGCGCCACGAAGCCGTCATAATTTGCGCCGCCCTCGTCGGCGCCGTCCAGAGCCATAGAAATGGCGGCCGGAATTTCGAGCGCGCCGGGCACGGTGACAACGTCATACGTCGCTCCGGCTTCCTTCAGCGCATGGGTGGCGCCATCAAGCAACGCGTCGGCCATGTCGTCATAAAAGCGCGCTTCGATGATCAGCAAATGGGGCTTGGATTTCTTATTGGACATTCCGACCTCGGATATTGGTAAATCTGCGCCTTGCGCAAAAGGGTATGGTGCGCCTGGCGCTGCGGATTTGCACGGGTCAAACCATGCCGGGCGGTGATTGGCAAGCAATTTTTGGACCTGAGTGCGCTCAGCGCCTCCAAGATGAAAAAATTACAGTCACAATGGCTGTTTTCAGGTCGTGAAACCTGCTTTCAAGCGAACTCCGCCAGCCGTGCCGCATATCTTGCCATTGTATCAACCTCAAAATTGACGAAATCGCCGACTTTGCGCTCGCCCCAGGTCGTCACGTCCAGCGTGTGGCGGATCAACAGCACGTCGAAATCGCAATGATTGCCGGCATTGACGGTGAGCGAGGTTCCGTCCAGCGCCACAGAACCCTTGGGAGCGATGAAGCGGGCAAACGCCTCCGGAACCCGCAGGGTATAGCGCGTTGCGCCGCCCTCTTCCGTCATGGCGATGATTTCGGCCTTGCCGTCAACATGGCCGGAGACGATGTGCCCGCCAAGTTCGTCGCCGATCTTGAGGGCGCGTTCAAGGTTGACGCGGCTGCCAGGCTTCCAGCCGGCAATCGTCGTCAAGCGTAGTGCTTCCTCCCAGGCCTCGACCTCATACCAGCGATCCGGTGAAGTGCGCGGCGCACAGGCTGTCACCGTCAGGCAAACACCGGCATGGGAAATCGACGCGCCCAATGCAATGTCCGCCGGATTATAGGCGGTGCCGATGCGCAGTCGCACGCCTGAATCAAGCGGCGTGACGCTTTCAACCCTGCCGACATCCGTCACGATTCCGGTAAACATCACTGTCGCCTTTCATATTCTTCAGCAAGATCAGGACCGAATTGCTCGGATCGGACAAGCCGGAAGCCATCTGGAATAGTCTTACGATCAAATGGGGCCGCGACAGCCCCGGTTCCAAGGGTCAGGGGCGTAGAAAACAGCAATATCCTGTCAACAAGACCCTGAGCCAGGAATGACCTCGCAACGGCCGCCCCGCCTTCGACGATCAGGGTTGAAACGCCGTCGGCTGCCATCTGGCGGCAAAGACCGGACAGATCATCGGTGCCGGTGGCCAAAATGGCGACGTCCGCCGCCTCGAGAAGCTGGCGCTTTGACGAGTTGGCATCGCGATTGCAGACAATGGTCAAAGGCCGGTTCAGCGGCCACTTGCAGGCCGCCACAAGCCGCGACTGCGCCGGCAGGTCAAGATGCCGGTCAAGCACATAGGCCCTCGGAGAGCGGTTTTCCAGGCCGTCAATACGGCATGTCAGTTCGGGGTCATCGGCAAGCGCCGTTCCGATGCCGATCAGGATCGCGTCGCTTTCCGCCCGCAGCAGATGCGACTGGCTGTGCGACAGCGGGCCGCTGACGGCAATATGGCCTGCGCCCGGCCTTCCGATGGCTCCATCCGCTGAAACGGCAAGTTTCAGAGTCACTTGCGGGCGCTTTTTGATCTTGCGACTGAGATAGCCGGCAAGCTCGCTTCGGCCTTCTGTTTCCAATACTCCGGTGCAGACTTCAATTCCTGCCGCCTCCAGCATCGCCACGCCGCGGCCCTGGATGCGCTCATCGGGATCAATCACGCTGACGACCACGCGGGCCACCTTGGCCGCAATCAGCGCATCGGCGCATGGCGGCGTCTTGCCGTGATGCGAACAGGGCTCAAGGGTGGCATAGGCCGTGGCGCCCTCGGCAGCGGGGCCTGCCAATTTCAGCGCCTGTGTTTCCGCATGCGGCCTGCCCCCTGGCGCAGTCACTGCCGCACCAAGAATCACGCCGTCCTTGACGATCAGGCATCCGACAGAGGGATTGGTATCGGTTGCGCCGCGATGCCAGCGCGACAGCCGCAAGGCAGCGGCCATGTAACGCTCGTCATCCGGCCGGGCCGCCATTTTTATCGGTCAGCCCCGGGGTCGCGGGCGATCTTGGCGCTGATCTCCGATATCACCAGGCTGAAATCCTCGATATGGGTGAAGTCGCGATAGACCGAGGCGTAGCGGACAAAGCCGACATCATCGAGTGATTTCAGCGCCTCCAGCACCTGCAGGCCGATCTCTTCCGACGAGATTTCCGTTTCGCCCGAACTTTCCAGTCGCCGGACAATGCCCGAGACGGCGCGTTCGATCCGGTCGCGGTCGACCGGCCGCTTCCTGAGCGCGATCTCAAAGGACCGCAACAACTTGTCGCGATCGAAAGGCGCCTTGCGGCCGGTTTTCTTGACCACCATCAGTTCACGCAATTGCACCCGTTCGAAGGTCGTGAAACGACCGCCGCAATCGGGGCAGATACGCCGGCGGCGGATCGAGGACCCGTCCTCGGCGGGACGGGAATCCTTGACCTGCGTATCTTCGGAATTACAGAACGGACAGCGCATGAATACTCCGGTTACAGATAGGGATACATCGGGAAGCCATCAGTCAGGGCGACAACCTTTGCCCGAACGGCGGCCTCGGCGGGCGCGTTGCCCTCATCTGAATTGGCCGTGCGCAATCCGTCAAGCACTTCGACGATCAAGTTGCCGATTTCCGTGAATTCGGCCTCTTTGAAGCCGCGTGTCGTGCCTGCGGGCGTGCCGAGGCGAATGCCGGATGTGACAAAGGGCTTTTCCGGATCGAAAGGAATGCCGTTCTTGTTGCAGGTGATATAGGCGCGGCCGAGCGCGGTTTCGGCGCGCTTGCCCGTGGCATTCTTCTTGCGCAGGTCAACCAGCATGGAATGGTTGTCGGTGCCGCCCGAAACAACGTCAAGCCCGTTGTCCATCAGCGACTTTGCCAATGCCTTGGAATTTTTGACCACCTGGGCGGCATAGACCTTGAAGGAAGGCTGCAGCGCCTCGCCAAAAGCCACCGCCTTGGCGGCGATCACATGCATTAGCGGGCCGCCCTGCAGGCCGGGGAAGACGGCGGAATTGAATTTCTTGGCCAGATCCTCGTCATTGGTGAGAATCATGCCGCCGCGCGGGCCGCGCAGCGATTTGTGGGTCGTCGTTGTGGCAACGTGGCAATGCGGGAAAGGCGACGGATGCTGGTCGCCTGCCACCAGACCGGCAATATGGGCCATGTCGACCATCAGAAAGGCGCCGACGGAATCGGCGATTTCACGGAAACGCTGCCAATCCCAGAAGCGCGAATAGGCCGTGCCGCCGGCGATGATCAGCTTGGGGCGATGCTTTTCGGCCTTGGCTGCGACATCGTCCATGTCGAGGCGGTGATCACCTTCGCGCACGCCGTAGGAAATCACGTTGAACCACTTGCCCGACATGTTGACCGGAGAACCGTGGGTCAGATGGCCGCCCGAATTGAGATCGAGGCCCATGAAAGTATCGCCCGGCTGCAGCAAAGCCAGAAACACCGCCTGGTTCATTTGCGAACCGGAATTGGGCTGGACATTGGCGAAATTGACACCGAACAGCTTCTTGGCGCGCTCGATGGCCAGTTCTTCGGCGATATCGACAAACTGGCAGCCGCCATAATAGCGCTTGCCGGGATAGCCCTCGGCATATTTATTGGTCATGATCGAGCCTTGCGCTTCCAGAACGGCGCGGCTGACGATGTTTTCCGAAGCGATCAATTCTATTTCATGGCGCTGGCGGCCCAGTTCCTTTTCGATGGCGGAAAAGATCTCCGGATCGGAATCGGCAAGCGGGCGGCTGAAAAAGGCCTCAGTGGAGCTGGACATGATCAAATTCTCTCCGGGTTCTGGGTAAGCCAAGATTGTTTGGCGATGACAAGGGATTGCATTCGGCATTTGCAAGCATGCGGTCATAATGCGAGGAATGCCAAAGGACAAGCCCATGACGCGACACAAGGGTGGTTGGCCGCGACGCCGGAACGATCTGTCGCAGGCCGACGCCGACTCTATAAAAGCCACCTTGACACCGTGGCAAAAACCGAAAAGATGCGCTCGCCACTTGCGGGGTCCGGTTTTGCCAGAAAATACGAAGTCGCCTGAGAATATCCTCGAGATCTTCTATTTTGACGCCGGTGGCGGGCACCGAAACGCCATGACTGCGCTGTCCCGGTTGATCGCCCAGCGGCATCCCGAATGGACCGTGGTTCCAGTGGACCTGCAAAACCTGCTCGAGCCTATCGATCCGGTCCATAAGTTGACCCGCTATCTGACCGGATCGCTCAATCGCCTATTGCCGCCGATTGCTGAGAAACTCGCTTTTGCGCCGATGCAGGCCCAGGATATCTACAACAATGCGCTCAAGCGGGGCGCCACCTACGGTATGGGAGCGTTCCTGCCGGTTCTCCAGGGCTTTGTTCGCCGTTATGCCGGAGACATCCGCAAAATCCTGGAAGCGCGCTGGAACGATGCCGATACAAGGCGGCCTGATCTCGTCGTTTCCGTGATCCCGAATTTCAACGCCGTGATGCACCCGGCATTGAAAGCGTTTGATCCGTCCATCCCATATGTCACGGTGATGACCGACATGGTGGATTGTCCGCCGCATTTCTGGATGGAAGACCAGCGCCAATACATTGTTTGCGGTACGCCGAGGGCAGCACAACAGGCCCGGTCCTGCGGATTTTATACTGCCGATTCGATCTTCGAAGTGTCCGGCATGATCCTGCGCGACTCGTTTTACACTGACCCCGTCTCCAGTTGCGTGAGCCGGCAGGCTCTCGGCCTCATGCCGGACCGGCCTACGGCGCTGATCATGTTTGGCGGCAACGGATCCCTTCGCGCATCACTGGCGATCGTGGGCCGGCTTGAAAAACAGGGCCTGGGCATTCAAACCATCGTCATGTGCGGCAATAACCACAAACTTCTGGAGCGCCTCCAGGGCCGGCGTGGCTGCCATCCGGTGGGATTTGTCCCCAATGTCGTCGATTACATGCGGCTGGCGGATTTCTTCATCGGCAAGCCCGGACCCGGCAGCGTCAGCGAAGCCATCCACATGAATTGTCCGGTCATTGTGGAGGCCAACGCCGCGACAATGCCGCAGGAACGGCCGAACGTGGACTGGATCGCGGAAAACGGCGTCGGTATCGTCGTTGCCAATTTCCGCAAGGAAATAGCTGGCGCAGCAGCAAGGATGCTGCGCGACCTGCCCCGCTACAAGGCCAATATTGCACAAAACATTCCAAAGAACCGGGCCGTGTTCGAAATCGTCGATATTTTCGGCAAGATTCTGGATGGAACTTCGGATTACGCGGCTGCCCGGCACGCCGGCCTGGAGACCGCCCACCCTCCCAATCCGCTTCCCTGAGCGGGAGATGATCGTCCTCTCAGTCCGGCCTACGGGACTTTTCAAACGACAAGAGATCCAACAGGCGAAAAGGTGGACCGATAAGAAATGCCCGGACCTGAAACTTCAGGCCGGGCCTTATCTCTCAATATGAGTCGCGCATTTGCGCCTTCGGCACAAAGCCCTATTGCGCAACCTGTTCCTGGTTGAAGGTAGTCTGAAGCGCCAGTTCCTGTTCGCCATCGAGCTGGTAAATATCGTCGCGGAACTGGACGATGTGGTCCTTGGCTGACCATGCGGTGACATATTTGAAATAGACCGGCACTTCGACGGCCAGTGCGATCGGGGTGTTGACGCCGGTCTTGATGGTGTCTTCCATGTGCTTGCGCGACCAGCCGGGCGTGTCGCGCAGCAGCCAGGTGGCGAGATCGCGCACGTTCTGCACCCGCACGCAGCCCGAGCTTTCGAACCGCGCCAACTTGTTGAACAGTCCCTGTTGCGGGGTGTCATGCATATAGACTTGGTGCTGGTTGTGGAAATTGATCTTGGTCGAGGCCATGGCGTTGATCTTGCCGGGATCCTGACGGAACATCAGGTCGGGCGCCTTTTCGGCGTTCCAGTCGATGGTGGTCGGATCAACCTCCTGCCCCTTGCCGTCAAGCAGCCGGATGGAATTCTTGGTGAGATAAGTCGGATCCTTGCGCATCAGCGGCACAATGTCCTTCTGGATGATCGACCGCGGCGCCGTCCAGTAAGGATTGATGATGACCTCATAGATCTTGGAATCCAGAATCGGCGTCGGGCGGGTAATGCGGCCGACAATGGCAGTATGGCGCTGGACGACGCGGTCATTTTCCACTGCCTCAATATAAGCTGCAGGAATATTGACCATGACGTAGCGTTGGCCGAGATCGCCGGTCAATGTTTGCATGCGCACAAGGTTGGTGCGCAGCTGGTTAAGCCGCACATCGGCGGGAATGTTCATCGCCGCGACTGTAAATTGGCCCAGAACGCCGTCTTCCGGCAGGCCGTGGCGCGCCTGGAAATGCTTGACGGCGGCTTCGACATAGGAATCATAGCTGTTTGAAATGCCAGCCGAACGCGGCAGATCCTCGGTAATCATCAACCGCTTGCGCAAGGCCTGGACGCTGGGATCGTTCACCCCGAGCTTGAGCTTTTGCGACGGGTTGACATGCGGCCATCCGCCGCGCGCGACAATGCCTTCATAATCGGCAATCGCCTGGCTGACATTGGCGACCGAGCCGGGCCCGAAAATCGGGTTGTTGGACGCCACATTGGCCGATGTCCGCGATGCCTTAGCATCAAACTGGTCATCCCAATTGCCGCGACGCGGCGCATTGATGATGTCGTCAATCGCCCGTTCTTCGCTCATCGCCTGGCCGGCGACCGCCATTGCCCCAAGACTTGCTGCAGAAGCCAGGAACTTGCGACGCGAGAAAGACAGGTTATTGATTTTAGATGCCATTTGTTCAGCCGTTCCAATCTTTACCAGAATTCACATGCCACGTGCACGCGGAGGACCTGTCGTCCCTAACATGGACGTGGTTAACGAAGGGCAAATATTGCCGTTGCAAAACATCCCCGCACTTGCAGAAAAACATGCCCCGCCTGCCCACCCTATGAGTGGGTTGGTGGTGCCACCATAATGTGGCCAATTTGTGCTGGGGTAAATGGGTCCTGGTCGATCCGGCGTCACAAAACCTTGATGCTGAAACAGCCATTGACCGGGAGGTCAAGAAGACCGCCCGGTCGATGGCTCGATACTGGAGGTATCAGGCAGGTAAAGGCTGGCCTGTCAGAGCCGATACAAGATCTGGTCGTTCCAGAACCGGTCGAGGCGCTGGAGCAGCTTGTTCATTTCGGTAAATTCATCATGACCTATGCCGCCGACCTTCTGGATCGAGCCGACATGGCGGTTGTAGAGCTTGGATACCACTTCCGCTATTCCCTGACCCTTGTCAGTCAGGCTGATGCGCACCGAGCGGCGATCCACCCGCGAACGGGCATGGTTGATGAAGCCGGTATCGACCAGTTTCTTGACATTGTAGGAAACGTTGGAGCCCATATAATAACCGCGCGAGCGCAACTCGCCGGCTGTCAGTTCCGAGTTGCCGATATTGAACAGCAACAGGGCCTGGACCGCGTTGATGTCGTCGCGACCGGAGCGGTCGAATTCGTCCTTGATGACGTCCAGCAAGCGGCGATGCAGGCGTTCGACCAGTTGGACGGATTCCAGATATAGCGACTCGATGATCTGCTCCTGCGGATCGGCGGCATGGACCATCGGCGTCTTGAGCTTGGTGTTCATTTTCTGCCTCACTGTTTTTGCGGCGGCTTTGTTGTTTGTTTCCGCCTTGCCAGTGACCCTATACAATGTGTCTAAAATTCTACTTAAATCATAAGATTAACAGGCTCTTACCGTGACCCGTATCTTGATTACGGTGAATGAAGCCTTACTGCGGCTGACCTCCGCAAGCAGCGCAGCGCCAGGCCAATTCGGCCAAAGGCATGCTTTTCAGACAGTTCGCGGCAGTGCTTCACGCCTAGCGGCGTTGTAGCATTTTGCGACGTTCGCGATAGGTGCCGAAGCGCAGCACCAGATAGAGCAAGGCGCACGAACCGATCATCATCGTCATCATGCGATTTTCGCCAAATATATTGGCCCAGATTTCATGCATGGCGATTTCGGAGGCTGCAATGCCGATCCAGACCACCGGCCCCCAGGATGCGCGCAGCCAGAGGCCGACCGCTGCAACCGGATAAAGCACCGCCAGGCTGGCCGCGGCGGTTCGCCAGGGCAGGCTCAATTGATCAAAGCGCGCCGTACCGTCTTGAGAATAGCCGATCAGCATGGCCCAGTACTGAAGTCCGAAATAAAGGCAGCCGATGGCGACGATGCGCAGCAGCGTTGTCAACAACAACGCCATGACGGGTACTTTGCGGAACGGTTCAGAATCAATGCTCATGCATTGATGTTAGTGCGAAAGCCCGCCGGATAAAAATGAAATCCAGCGGGCAAGCGAAACAGTGCGCCTCGCCTGCCCGCGCTGAATGGTTTGGCATGGAACGTCGCTGACGCCCATCGGGCTACAAGGTTTCCGGAAAGCCTTCGGCGCGCAGGTCGGTTCCCATAGCGTCTTCAAGCAGCTTGACGACCTGGGACGACCAGGCCGAACCGCCATATTCCGCCTTGGCGCGAATGAATGTCTGTTCGACAAGGCTTGAAACCTCGAGGGGAACGCCGAGTTCGCGCGCGTAGCGCAAGGCGAAGCTGACATCCTTGACTGCCAGATCCATGGTCCAACCGATATTATAGCTGCCGTTAAGGATGACCTGGCCTTCGGATTCATGCACAAAACTTGTGCCGGAACTTGCCTTGATGGCATGAAAAGTCTGGGCGAGATCGAGGCCGCCGCGTTTGGCCAGCATCAGCGCTTCGCCAACCAGCACCGTATGGGCGCAAGCCAGCATGTTGGTAATCACCTTGATCAGCGACGCCGAACCCAGCGGCCCCATGTGGAAAATCTCGCCGCACATGGCCTGGATCGCCGGCAAATGCCGCTCAAAAACCGCCTTGTCGCCGCCGACCAGGGCCGCCATTTCGCCATCTCGGGCCTTGTGAACACCGCCGGTGACGGGAAGTTCGAGCGTCTGGATGTTCCTGGCTGCCAGCAAACCGGCGATTCGCTTGATTTCTTCCGCATCATTGGTGCTCATTTCAATCCAGGTGCAACCCGGCGCCAGGCCTTCAATGACGCCATCGGGACCTGTGACTGCTGTTGCTGACGCCTTGGGCGTGGGAAGGCAGGTGATCACCGCATCGACCGTTGCAGCCATGGCCTTCGGGGATTCGGCCCATATAGCGCCTTCAGCAAGCAGGGCTTCAGCGGCTTGAAGGTTGAGATCAAAAACAACTGTCGTAAACCCTGCCCGCAACAGACAGCGCGCCAGATGTTGGCCGAGATGGCCCAAGCCAATAAATCCGTATTTCATTTCAAGCTCCCGTTACGTCAAGCATGGAGCGGAGCAGGCAGGATATCGCTTCTGGTTGCAAACAAATAAACCAATGTCTGAGGCCATCGCGTATTTTTGCCGGCGTCATCATTGAAACCGGCCATTCCCTTGATTTATTCCTTTCCCCACAGGTCGGGTCGCTTTAACGCAGTTTGAAAAGCGGGTTCTTCATGTTAGAGCGATCCAACGGCAAAAGCCGGCCAATGATTGCAGGGACAACGGCCATGAGCGACAAGACCCACCGCGTAGACGACATCACCGGCGGCAGGCGCATGCGCAGGACGCGCAAGACAGATTGGTCGCGCCGGATGGTACAGGAAAACAGGCTGACAGTGGACGATCTGATCTGGCCGATCTTTCTCGTGCCCGGCTCCAATATCGTCGATCCGATCGCCGCAATGCCGGGCGTCAACCGCCTGAGCGTGGACATGGCGGTGGAGGCGGCACGCAAAGCGGCCGACCTTGGCATTCCGGCGCTGGCGACATTCCCCAACATCGCCCTGGACCATCGCGACGAAACCGGATCAAAAATCCTTGATCCCGACAATCTGATCAACCAGGCGACCCGCGCCATCAAGAAGGCCGTGCCGGGCATCGGCATCATTACCGACGTAGCGCTTGATCCCTTCACCAGCCATGGCCACGACGGCATCTTGCGCGAAGGCGTCATCGTCAATGATGAAACAGTCGATCACATCGCAAAGGCTGCCGTGCTGCAGGCTGATGCCGGATCGGACATTATTGCGCCGTCCGACATGATGGACGGGCGCATCGGCGCCATTCGCCGGGCCCTGGACTCCCACGGCCATCAGGATGTGGCTATCATGTCCTATGCCACCAAATTTGCCTCCGCCTGTTATGGCCCTTATCGCGAAGCCATTTCGACAAGCGGCTTGCTGAAGGGCGACAAGAAGACCTATTATCTTGATCCCGCCAATGGAACCGAGGCGATCCGCGATGCCGGGCTGGATGTCGATGAAGGCGCCGACATGTTGATGGTCAAGCCTGGACTTGCCTATCTCGATATATGCTGGCGCGTGAAGGAGGCATTCGGACTTCCGGTCTTTGCCTACCAGGTCTCCGGAGAATATTCGATGATCAAGGCTGCTGCGGCCAATGGCTGGATTGATGGCGACCGGATGATGATGGAAACCCTGCTTGCTTTCAAACGCGCCGGCTGCGACGGCATTCTAACCTATTTCGCCATGGACGCCGCCCACAAATTAGCGAGCGAATGACACTAAGTATAATGTAATTTAGACGCACTAAATACACATATGTGCCAAAAAAATACAGAAATGCCTTAGATATATTAACGCTAATTTAGTTTTGTTTTCAATTTCCTACAATAATGTACGAAATCTTAACAACCATAGTGGGTTTATGTGGCTTTTCCGCACCAAATAATTACATGCACCTCAATATATGCCGAATTCCGACCAATCGTGTCCAATTTTAACATGACAAATTGTAATAATGGATATAGGAATTTGAACAGTGAAGAGCCTGAATGAGTTCCTGTAATGATGTTTGCAACGGAGCGATCTATCGTCTCCGCACAGCCTTCTGGCCTACAGAATCAACACAGCTCGACACCTGCCAGATTGCACAACGTGTATCTGCAACTTTAAGCCCCCCAATTGAGGCCCGTCGGTCACCCCACCGTCGGGCCTCTGCCATTTGCTAGCTATCATGCCAAGCTTGACTGAAGCTGGCATCACTCGCAGCCCTCCCGATTTGGTTATGATATTGCAATAATCGCCGTCCCTTCCCATATCTTGAATCGGGATTAAACAGACGAGCGGAAGATGAGCTTGAAATGATCGACATGAGTCAAAGTGACACGCGTATTTATAACGGGGTCCTGCTGGCACGAGTCTTAGCCTTCGTGATTGATTATATTCTTGTTGCTGTGCTGATGGTGCCGTCCGCCCTGTTGCTTTTTGTTTTTTCGATCCTGACTTTGGGTCTGGGTTTTGTCATTTATCCGGTGTTGTTTTTCATTGTCGCCGGGTTCTATTTCGGACTGACCCTGGGCGGCAAGCGCCAGGCGACGCCGGGAATGCGGGCCATGGGACTTGCCATCAGCCGGGACGACGGGCTTCCTGTCGATTTCATGACGGCGTTGATCCATCTGGTGCTTTTCTGGATCGTCAATTCGCTGCTGACACCCTTTGTCTTGCTGATCGGCCTGTTCACTGACCGTGGACGCCTGCTGCACGATATCTTGCTGGGAACAGTCGTCTACAAGACCAGCGCCTGACTGGAAATGCTTCGGCGCGCCTTGCAAAGGCGCGCATCGCCAAAAATTCGGCGACTGCGAATTCCGGCAGAAATCTCTTACCGATCCTGTTATATTGCGTTCAATACCCGCAGATTGACGGCAACGGGACGGGAGGATCGGCCATGCCCGATACTGACAAGAACTTCACCGGATCGATACCGGAGATCTATGACTCGTTGCTGGTGCCGCTGATATTTGAAGGTTTCGCCGCTGAACTGGCGTGGCGCGTAGCGGAAAAAAAGCCTTCCCGCATTCTGGAAACCGCCGCAGGCACGGGCGTTCTGACCCGCGCAATTGCTCCCCTTCTGGACCGAAACGCAACTTTTTTGGTCACCGATCTCAACCTGGCCATGATCGACAAGGCTGCCAGCAGGCAGGGTCGCGACGACCGGATCACCTGGCAACAGGCCGATGCGATGAACCTGCCCTTCCCTGACCGTGATTTCGACCTTGTCTGCTGTCAGTTTGGAGCGATGTTCTTTCCCGACCATGTGGCGGGCTACCGTGAAGCCGGGCGTGTCCTCAAGCCCGGCGGCTGGCTGGGACTCAATGTTTGGGACCGGATCGAGGACAACGAATTTACGAAAATAGTCGTCGATGCGCTGGCAGACGTCTTTCCGGACGATCCGCCCCGCTTCCTGGCCCGCACGCCCCATGGTTACCACGATGTCGACCTGATTGAATCCGAATTGAAACAGGCAGGATTTTCAGAAATCTCCATTGATACGCTTGAGCAGCAAAGCGTGGCGCCCGACGCTTGGCAGGCCGCGCTTGCCTTGTGCCAGGGCACCCCGATGCGCATCGAAATAGAAGCGCGGGACCCTGAAGGCCTTGAAAATGCGACGATGGTTGCAGCAGACGCCCTGAGCCTGGCATACGGCAAGGGTCCGATAAGCGGCAAGATCCAGGCCCATGTGATAATGGCAAGGTTTTAGGAACAATTTGCCGGGTCGACTTGCTTAACGAGTTGTGTGTAGACTGCGCGAAGGTCAATGATGAAGCCGCGGACCGGTTGGTAACTGGACTGCCGGCGCGAAAGGGCGATGTCTAACCGGGCATGAACACACAGGCGACCACAAACCCGCAATTCTTCATGACGGCGCCGGCGCCGTGCCCCTATCTGTCAGACCAGACGGAGCGCAAGGTTTTTACCCACCTTGTCGGCCAGCGCGCGCCCGAAATGAACGATATCCTCACACAGGGCGGTTTCCGCCGCTCGCAAAATATCGCCTATCGTCCGGCCTGTGAGAAATGCCATGCCTGCGTTTCCGTCCGCATCGCCGTCGACCGGTTTGAGCCGACAAGATCCATGAACCGGGTTGTCCGCGCCAATCGTCGCGTCACGGTGAAGGAATTGCCTGCCGAACCAACCTCGGAGCAATATTCGCTGTTTCGCAACTATCTTGACACACGCCATCCGGATGGGGGCATGTCGGACATGTCCGCGCTGGATTTCTCGATGATGGTGGAAGACACCCACGTCCATACAAGACTGTTTGAATACAGAATTCAGGAAGAAGGCGGCCCAGCCGGCGGAAAGCTGGTGGCGACCGCGCTGACTGATGTCCTCGCCGACGGTCTTTCTATGGTCTATTCCTTTTTTGACCCGGCTTATGAACATCTGTCTTTCGGCACATACATGATCCTGGACCATATCCGCATGGCGCGTAAACGCGGATTGCCGCATGTCTATCTCGGCTACTGGGTGAAAGGCTCGCAGAAAATGTCCTACAAGACAAAATTCCTGCCGCAGGAGCACTTGCTCGCCAACGGCTGGACATTGTATCAGCCAGACTGATACGTGCCGGTTGGGTCCTCCAGCCAGTCTTCCCGCGAAAGTCCGCACCATGACAAATCACCAAAAGGGCTTGGCGCTGACCTTTTTCGGCGGACTGGTTCTGTCCTTCGACATTCCGGTGCTGCGCCTCGGCCAGGGCGAAGTCTGGTCGGTGCTTTTAACGCGCAGCCTGACGACTTTTGCGTTGACCATCGGCATCTGGTTGGCCATCAGGATATGGACCGGCCGCAGGCCCGCTTTGGTGCCTGGCCGCGACGGATTGATTGTCGGCGCGCTCTATGGCCTCGGCACGGTGGCCTTCATGGTGTCGGTATTCAACACATCGACGGCCAATGTTGCCTTCATCCTGGCATTCAATCCAATGTTTTCCGCGCTGTTGTCCTGGATATTCCTCAAGGAGCGGCCGGCGAACGCCACATTTGCCGCCATGCTGGCGATGATTGCAGGCATGGCGCTGATCGTCCATGCAGGCATTGAATCCGGCCACATATTCGGCGACCTGATGGCCGTCATCTCCGCCTTCACCGCGGCTGCCGCCATCACCCTGAGCCGCGCCAATGGCGGCAATTTCGGATTTGCCCCGTGGCGTCAACATTTCTGCCCGCCCTTGTCGGCGGCTGGTTCGTCGCTCAGTCCGGATATTCCATCGACGTGCCGGAGTGGATCATGTTCAACGGCATTCTGATAACGCCCATCGCCTTCTGGTGTCTGGCGACCGGGCCGCGCTATCTCAGCGCGCCCGAAGTCGGCATGTTTTATCTGCTGGAAACCATTCTGGCGCCGCTTTGGGTGTGGATCCTGTTCGACGACGAACCTTCCAACCAGGTGCTGCTCGGAGGCCTGATCATGCTTGTCGCCCTTCTCTGCCATTCCTTCTACATGCTGCGCCGACCGTCGCCTGCTTGAATATTCGTCAAAACCAGCTATGTTATAACAACGTTATAATTAGGAGATATCGTGATGAATGTAACATTGCGCAAAATCGGCAATTCGTTGGGCGTCATCATTCCCAAGGAAATGCTGGACCGGCTTGGCATGAAGGAAGGCGATGTTCTGGACCTGGAGTCCGACGAAAAGACCCTCCATCTCAAAAACCTGGATGAGGATTTTCAGCGTCAGATGCAAGCTGCCGATGTGTTCATGGAACGCTACAAGATCGCCTTGAAAAAGCTCGCAGAATGACTTTGATCTTCTTGAAGCGTGCATTGATCGAGAAACTTCAAATCATGCAAATCGACCGATTTGGCGGCGCCCATGGCCTGCGTGATGAAGGAGGCCTGGAATCCGCCTTGGCGCGGGCTGAAAACAAGGCTGCCTATGGATGTGAGGACATTATCGAACTGGCAGCGGCCTATTTGTTTGGGTTGGCAAAAAATCACGCTTTTATCGATGGCAACAAACGCATTGCGATTGTTGCCACCGCTGTCTTCCTGTCGGAAAACGGCTTTGAGATCGATACGTCGGACGCCAATCTCTATTCGTTCGTCCTCGGCGTTGCCGCCGGTGAAATTTCCGAGGAAGGTGCGGCCCGCTTCCTGCGCGATTTCACCGTAGCCGTCAGGTGAAAAGCACGATCAACCGCTGAACTTGCCGCTGCGCGGGAAGCCCTTGGGCACGGTGCGACCGGCGCTGGCGCGATCGCCCATCCATTCGGCGAGTTCGGCGCGGCTGCGGTTGAAGCTGCGCCCGGCGCTGTCATCCCAGCTCAGGCCCTCTTCGATGGCAAAGCAGCGCAAATCCGAAATTCCGCCGTCCTTGTAGCGTTGCAGGCGCACGCCCTTGCCGCGGGCCATTTCCGGCAATTGCACCAGCGGGAAAACCAGCATCTTGCGGTTTTCGCCAACCACGGCCACGTGATCGCCCTTGACCGGCAAGACCAGCTGGGCCTCGTCGGGCATGGCGACATTCATGATCTGCTTGCCCTTGCGGGTATTGGCCACCATTTCCGATTCAGCCACAACAAAACCGTTGCCGGCGTGGGAAGCGAGGATCAGCTTGCGCGACGGATCATGAACAAAGGCCGTCAGCACGTCCTGGTCGTTGTCCATGTCGATGATGATGCGCAGCGGCTCGCCATGGCCGCGACCACCGGGCAGCTTGTCTGCGCCCAGCGTAAAGGCCTTGCCGCCGGTGGTAAACAATACCAGCCTGTCCGTCGTCTGCGCCGGAAAAGCAATCTTAGGTCCATCGCCTTCCTTGAACTGCAGGCTCGACAGATCGGACACATGGCCTTTGAGTGCGCGGATCCAGCCCTTTTCCGAGATGACCACGGTGATCGGCTCTTTTTCGATCATCGCCTGGTTGATGGCCTCGATATCAGCTTCCGGGGCTTCCAGAAATTGCGTCCGCCGCTTGCCGAGCGGGGTGGCCTTGGCAAATTTCTTCTTAACCTCGCCGATTTCCCAAGCCACGGTAGACCATTGCTTTTCAGTGGAGGCGAGCAGCGACTCGATCTCGGCTTTTTCACCGGAAAGCGTGTCGAATTCGGTGCGGATTTCGAATTCTTCCAGCTTGCGCAAGGACCTGAGCCGCATGTTCAGGATCGATTCCGCCTGCAAATCCGTCAGGTTGAAGCGGTCCATCATCACTTGCTTGGGCTCGTCTTCCTCGCGGATGATCTTGATGACTTCATCGATATTGAGATAGGCAATCAGGTAGCCGCCGAGAATTTCCAGCCTTCTGTCGATGGCGGCCAGCCGGAAGCGCGAGCGGCGAAGAAGCACGTCGCGGCGATGATCAAGCCATTCCACCAGCACGTCGCGCAGCGACATGACTTTGGGAACCTTGCCCTGCGACAGCACGTTCATATTGAGTGAAATGCGGTTTTCAAGTTCGGTCAGGCGGAACAGTGATTCCATCAACAAGACCGGATCAACCGTCCGGCTTTTGGGCACCAGCACGATACGGACATCTTCGGCGGATTCGTCGCGGATGTCTTCCAGCAGCGGCAGTCTGCGGGCAATCAGCAATTCGGCGATCTTTTCGATCAACCGGGACTTTTGCACCTGCCATGGAATTTCCGTCACGACAATCTGGTAGCTGCCGCGGCCCAGATCTTCCTGCTCCCATTTTGCCCGAACCCGGAAGCCGCCCTTGCCGGTCTTGTAGCTTTCCAGGATCGATTCCCGGCTTTCAATGATGATGCCGCCGGTCGGAAGATCCGGGCCGGGAATGAACTCGACCAGCTTTTCCACCGTGGCGTCGGGATGCCGGATCAGGTGCAGTGCTGCATCGCAGATCTCGTGGACATTATGCGAAGGTATGGACGTCGCCATGCCGACGGCAATGCCGGAAGAACCGTTGGCCAGCAGGTTTGGAAAGGCGCCCGGCAGCACGACCGGTTCCTCATCTTCCTCGTTATAGGTCGCCCGGAAATCCACCGCATCCTGATCGATTCCCTCCAGCAGCAGCGCGCAGACATCCGTCATCCGCGCTTCGGTGTAGCGGTAAGCGGCGGCGCTGTCGCCGTCGATATTGCCGAAATTGCCCTGCCCGTCGACAACCGGATAGCGCTGCGAAAAATCCTGCGCCAGACGCACCAGCGCGTCATAGACGGATTGGTCGCCATGCGGATGGAATTTACCGATCACGTCACCGACGATACGGGCGCATTTCTTGTAGGATGTGTTGGGCCTGAGACCCATTTCATTCATCGCATGGATGATGCGGCGATGCACCGGCTTGAGGCCATCACGGACATCGGGCAGCGCCCGGTGCATGATGGTGGAAAGCGCATAGGCAAGGTAGCGCTCTTCCAGCGCCGCCTTGAGGTCCACCAATGTAATTTTGTCACCGTCGCCCGAAGGCGGCAAAAGGCTCTGTCCCATGGGTGCTTCCTATATAAAATGCCGATTCGCGGCAAGGAAAGCTTGCACAACAGGCTGTGGATGACCGAGCACCATTCTTAACGTCCGGCTGCGCCCGGCATCGCTCGAAATAATCCGATACGACCATTGCTGCACGCCGTACTTTTGTATATTCTAATATAATTGCCTCGCGATAGTCGTTTTGTGCTAGGCCCTGTTGACAAAGTATGGCAGCCAAATCTTTGTTGAAGCGATTGCCAGGAATGCGGCGAATGATGCGGCGGTTTTGTCGAAGCGGGTTGCGATGCGGCGGAACTGCTTGAGTTTGTTGAACATGCGCTCGATG
>JBGSIT010000105.1:0-29074 GCA_041742335.1 Rhizobiaceae bacterium | reverse complement strand
AACAGGAATTCCGGACTCGTGTTCCTTCAGTATCCCGATGATCTGCTCTTCCGTGAAGCGGCTTCGTTTCATGTTCTGGTCCTCTCGATGGGCCAAAACGAACTTCAAACCGGATTAGGTCAACGGGGCAAGGTCACCAGCTGTCGCTCCAGCCGCCGCGACCCTCCTTGGGCTTAATATCGGCGATCTCCTTGCCTGCGCCGCGCAGTTCGACAAGCGTCGATTCCCAGGCATTGCCGGCTACGACTTCGCCGCCCGCCATCAAGCCGCCCATTTCGCCGGTGGTGAACCAGTATTTGCGGATATTCGGCTTCATTTCGATCAGTTTCGCCTTGACCTGTTCAAGTTGCTCGTCAGAGAGGTCATAGGTGTTTTTGAAGCCAAGATAGCGCGAGGCCATGTAGACCGTCTCGATATCGTCCCAGACAGAAATCTTGCCGGCATATTTGGAATCCCAGAGAAAGCCGAGCGTATCGGTCGCCGGATCGACGGCAGCCTGGTCGGCAATGATGCGAACAATACCCCAGCCATAGGGAACGCCGTAGATCGCGCCGTCCTTGGTTAGCCAAGCAGGGCTTTTGAATTGCGGCAGGAAATCGGCCATATTCGGGACCTTGCTCGGATCGACCGGAGAAACCGCATCAGCTGCGATCAACCGCATGGTCGTATCGTTTGAGGGCGAGATCAGGTCAGCAGCGCCTCCGCCACTCATCACTTTGGAAACGATTTCGTCGTTCGAGCCGACATAGACCGCATCGACCCTGCATCCGGTCTCTGCCTCAAAGGGCTCGACAAAGCTCTTGTCCGCATAGCCTTCCCAAACCAACATCGTGAGTTGGCCCTCTGCCCGTGCGGCCTGCCCGGAGAGCATGGTTGCCCCGAGCAACGCGGCCGTAAGGACCAGCTTCGTTCTACCTGTTGCGCATGCCATTCGTATGCTCCTTTTTTAGCAGTTGGATTGGAATTTCCCCAATACGGCTGACCGTATTGGTCAGGAACCGGTTCATGATCCCGTCATAGGCTTCGGAAATGTGGCGGACGATCTCGGTGTCGAGAGTAGTGGAGTCCCGCCGGCGCACCGCTTCGATGATCGGCCCGTGCGAGCGGGCGGTTGCCGCCTGAGCCTTGACGTCATTGGTATTGGTCATGAACCAGAGCCGATAGGTCAGGCCTGAGAGATTGTAGAGCGCCTGGGTCAGGAAGGGATTGCCGCATTCCTGGTAAACCTGGGAGTGAAATTCGAAATCGAGCAAGAGCAGCCCTTCAACGTCGCTCTCCCGCGTCAGCGCGGCAACGCTGTCAAACCTGTGGGCCAAGCGCTCGATCTGTTCGTTTGAGGCCTGGTCAAGCCAGAGCCGCCAACCGAGTCGTTCGAGGTGAAGGCGAAGCGCATAAAGATCGTTGATCTCGGATAGACCGACGGGCGCAACCTCGATCGTCTGATTGCGCTGAAACAGAACCAGCCGCTCTCCAGCAAGCTTGAGCAGCGCCTCACGCAAGGGGGTGCGGCCAAAGCCCAGCTTTTCAGTCAAGAGCCGGTCGTTTATCGCCGAACCAGGCGGCAATTCGCAACGCAGGATCATGGCTCGCACTGCGTGATAGGCTTGGGTGGCCTGAGTCTCGCGTTCGCCCTCTGCCTCGGGCAATCGGAATGGTTCTCTGGCCTTAGTCACGTTGTCCTCACTGTTGGTCGAGCCGTGTCCGCACCCAGTAATGCTTGTTATTGATATATTGTCAATATTTTTTATGCAAAAATATTTGCCGATCTAATTTAAAGCAGTTTTTATTTTTTTCGTTTATTTACAATGACTGATGAGTCGAATTTCTGAACTAATATATTGACAATATATTTAAATCAATAAAAGTATCGCATATTGACTTGCGGCGGCCATTGCACATGGAGCAAAAATGACGACCAACCCGGCAGCAACCCAGAGGCGTCAGCACCCTGACTTTCGACAACTGGACCGCCGCTTCCAGATTCTCTGCTGAGGCAACGCGAATGACCGTTACACATGGCCACGCGGCATTGCCCCCAGCCGGTCGGGTCGGCTGGAGCCGTTTGGACTGGAGGATATTTCGCAGACTTTACCAGCTTGCCCTGCGCCTGCCGGCACCGTTGTTGGCGGCCTGCTCCAGGCCACCGCCTTCGCCGGAGGGCGTCGCGCCGATCGATGCTCGCGCCCATTTCCATGCCTGGTTCGTGCGCCGGGTCCGCAAACCAGTCGCCGTCCTGCCAGAAGCGCAGCGCCGGCCGGCGTTGTTTTCGATTGCGTTGCTTGAGGGACCGCGTCGACCAGGCGTTGAATGTACGGACCTGACCATCGCCGGCGCCGGCGGCAGACTGCCCGTGCGCCTCTACAGGCCGCAATCAGCGCCCGCTCACGCCGCGCCGGTGCTGGTTTATCTGCATTTCGGCGGCTGTGTGCTCGGCAACCTGGAAACTTGCGACACCGCCTGCAGTGTGATTGCCGAGCGCGCCGGCTGTCTGGTCCTGTCCGTTGACTACCGGCTGGCGCCCGAGCACCGGTTTCCCGCCGCCCTTGAGGATTCGCTGTCGGCTCTTTGCTGGGTGCGCCAGGAGGCCAACCGGCTCGGCGCCGACCCTGACCGCGTGGCGATCGGCGGCGACTCGGCCGGCGGTTATCTCGCCGCCGCAGCGTCGCTCAGTCTCAGGGATGCAGGAGAGGCCCTGCCCTTTGCACAGGTGCTGATCTATCCGGTACTTGAAATGGACCGGCGCGCCATGCCGCCAACACCTTTCGACAACAGCTATCCGCTGTCGCGTGACGACATGATCTGGTTCTCAGATCTCTATATGCGCGACGCTCGCGATGCAGAAGACCCACGTTGCTCCGTAGCGCGTGCCGCGACACTTGCGGGCCTGCCGCCGACGCTCTTGGTCCAAGCGGGCCACGACCTCCTGTTTGCCGAAGGTGCCTCATTTGCCGAGCGATTGGCCAGCGAGGGCGTGGAATTGTTCAAGTTGGTCTATCCGAGCTTGCCGCATGCCTTCACAGCCATGTCTGGCGGCGTGCCGGATGCCGAGGCGGCGCTGATCGAAATCGCCGATTTGCTCGCCTCGGTCTTTGCCGACGGCCCGGATTTGTTGGAAATAGGAGATGACATTAGATGACCGCTTCCCGCTCAAACTGGAACTTCCCGACTCAACTCTGGTTCGGACCCGGCCGGATCGCCGATCTGGCCGCGGCCTGTATGGAAGTTGGCATGAAGCGGCCGCTGATCGTCAGTGATCCCGGGCTGTCCAGCCTGCCGATGGTGACTTCGATGGTGACCCGCTTGCGGGAGGCCGCGCTGATGGTGGCAGTGTTCGACTGCCTGCAAAGCAATCCGACCGCAGAGAACCTTGCCGACGGCATCGCTGCCTTTCGAGCCGGCAATCACGACGGCGTTATTGCCATCGGCGGCGGCAGTGCGCTGGATGTCGGCAAGACAGTCGCCTTCATGGTCGCCCAGACCCGTCCTGTTTGGGATTTCGAGGATGTCGGCGACAATTGGCGTCGCGCCGAGCCCGAGGGAATCGCGCCGGTGATCGCCATTCCAACGACGTCAGGCACCGGCTCCGAGGTGGGCCGTGCGACGGTTATATCGGATGCTGACACCCATCGGAAGATGATCATCTTCCATCCGGCGATGATGCCGCGCATCGCTATTGCCGATCCTGAACTCACCGTCGGCCTGCCGCCCGGATTGACGGCGGCGACCGGCATGGATGCGCTCTCTCACTGTCTGGAGGCTTATTGTGCGCCCGGCTTCCACCCGATGGCCGACGCGATTGCCATCGAAGGCATAAAGTTGGTGAGTGACTGGCTGGTTCGCGCCGTTCGCGATGGCTCCGACATTGAGGCCCGCGGCCAAATGATGGCTGCCGCCGCCATGGGCGCCACCGCCTTCCAGAAGGGGCTTGGTGCCATCCATGCGATAAGCCATCCGATCGGGGCGCTGTACAATTGCCACCATGGTCTCACCAATGCGGTGGCCATGCCCTATGTGCTGGCCTTTAATGCGCCGGCGATCGGCGCAAAGATGCAGCGCCTCGCCGACTGGCTCGGTCTTGGCGCCACGTCAGCATTGACACCTGTCAGTGCGGTTGCGGCCGTGCGTGACTGGACGCTGGAATTGCGGGCGAATACGGACATTGTAAACTCGATCGCCGAACTCGGGGTCGAGCCAACCCGTTTCAACGAGATCGCGGCCCTTGCAGTCGTCGATCCGACAGCGGGCACCAACCCTGTAGCCCTGACCGAAGAGAATGTCCGCGGGCTATTGATCGACATGCATGAGGGCAATCTGCGCCCGCTTTGAGTTCACTTCCATACAGGTTTGAAAGGTCGCGTCCTTGCTAAGCGGCAATTTTAGATCAGTTTCGGGGGGTATCAGCCAATATTGTCTCTACGAGTAACGTCCCGTTGACGTCCGGCAATCGGGCACCGATCAGCGCAGGTTTCCGTAATCGGCTTGAGAACGTTTCTAATGACAGCCATCACGGGCCCAAATGCGCAGGGCGGCCTTGAATTCGCCTCCGTATGGATGCCGTTTCGAGACAGCTTCCGGTCTGTCAACCAGATAGGTCTTGGCTTGCACACAAAGGCTTTCCTGTTCCCATTTATGGCAGGCGCTGCAGGTTTTTCCTTTCCAGATCGCTTCAGGCAAATCTGCAATCGGCGGAAACAACGGCGAACCTTTGATCAGATCGGCCAAGCTGCGGTTTGTGATTTCAGGCGTATTGGCCTGAAAGGCTTGGCTGAATGAGATTGCATCGGGCAAGGCGACAACCTTCTTCTCAGGCTCTTTGGCTGCTTCACTGGTCGCCGGGATCGAGGTGTCGGCGGCAGAATTGGCGCTTGCCGCCTTCTGTTCCAGCGTCTTGTCTTCCAGAGCCTTCAGTTCAATGCGCGCAAGTTCCGAGAATGCCCCTTTGGGGTAGGCGTCAAGATAGGCCTGATAAACTTCCGCCGTCCCCGCTTTCCGCGCCTCTTCAATCATTTCCCGTTCGCTCTTGACTGGAGCGACGGGGTCAGGCTGTTTCTTTTTTGGCGTTTCAACCACAGTTGCCGGTTGGGTTTCCTTCGACATGAGTTCCCTGAGAAGCGAACGGGCTTCCCCCGTGTAGGGATTATCCGGATTTGCCCTGAGAAAAAGGAGCACCTGGACAGGATCTTTGCTCAGTTTCACTGAATCCCAAAGTTGGCGCATCTGAAGAGCTTCCGGAGATGGGGGCTTAACAGGCGTAAACTGGAAGTCGATGGTCAGAGAGGATGTATCCCAGGGGATTTGTCTGCCTTCTGTTGCCTTCAGAACATCATTTCGGACATCTTTGAACAACGCTTCAATCGGTTTGCCGGGAATAGACAGGGCGCTGGCAAGGGCTGCGGTGAAGGTGCTATTGGATCCATCCCCACCACCGCCATCATCAGCCGTCTCTCCAGGTGCAGTGGAATAGGCCAAAAACGTGCCTCGGGGCGCTTCCATTTCAGCCAAACCATTGTTGACAAGGTCCGGAACATTGACGAATGGGTTGTTCCGGCAGGCATCAAGAATAACGATGTTCGTCCGGTTTCGCGCGGAATACATCTGGCGCAAGACCGCCTGCGCCGGCACGCCCGAGAGGCTGAGGTCGGCGGCATCGCTCAATTCAATATCGATCGGCAAGAGGTAGTTGGACCCGAAGGACTGCACGCCATGTCCGGCATAATAGAAAAGTCCAGTCGCATCTTCTCCCGCCTCACGCAGCTGCCGCCCGAAGGTCGAGATAGCCCGGTTTAATTCGCTGTGCTTTGCATCGGTTATCAGGGTGACAGTAAAACCCACTTGTTTCAACGACTTCGCCATCAATGTCGCGTCGTTCACCGGATTGTCCAGCGCGGTTACGTTGGTATAAGCGCTGTTGCCAATTACAAGCGCCAGACGTAGCCCGGATTGCTCCTGAGCCCAGACAACATCCGTCAACAGCAGCAGGAGCGCCACAACGCCGCTCAGCCGGAAGCATTTGGAAAAGCTATTCAACAACGGTAAACTCGATCCGTCGGTTTCTGTGTTTGCCTTCTGCGGTCGCGTTGGACGCTATGGGCCTCGTTTCACCATAACCCACGCTCTTGATCCGTTCCTCGGGAATGTTTTTCGAAATCAGGTATTGCGAAACCGTCGCTGCACGAAGCTCGGAAAGGCGCATGTTTAAGGATGCCGATCCATCACTGTCGGTGTGGCCGCCAACCTCGATGATCAGTCCGGGACATCTGGAAACTATGTCTGCAAGGCTGTTTAGCAGCGGTTCGCTCCGCTCATCGAGACGGGCGCTGCCACTCGGGAAGAAAATATTGTCGGTCCGGGACAATATCTCCAACCGGCCCTTGCAGGCTTCGAGGTCAAAACTTCCTTCTGGTTCCAACGCCTTGGATGCTCCATCTTGCGCATCGACCGTAGAATTGACGTCTGCTGGTTTTTCACCGGTGACATTGTGACGGAATACGAAGTCAAAGGAAACTGTTGCAGACGGGATGATTGTGACACTGGCCGCTTCTTCCAGCTTTTTGATACCATTGTCGAGGTTGAAGCCGGAGGTTGGAATGGAAATCGGCGCGGTCGATGAAATGGCAACGAGGTCGTCACTCAAAGCCGTTACCGCGACTTCCGTCTCGAAAGTCTTCGATATGCCGTGAAGTTCCAGATTGAATGTCAGCGGGATGAATATGCGTTTTGCAGCTGGCAGATCGCCCAGCTTTGACGGATCGATCTGTGTGGTGATCACTGCTTCAGGAAATTGAAAGGTCTCAAACAAAAGAAACCGCATACGTACATTCCGCAGATCTATCTTGGTGTCGATGGAGTCCAGGAAAACCTTGATTTTCGCCGCACCGGTTTCGTCAATGGCGCCCTCGAATTTAGCGAAGGTGCTCGACTCGACCTTCGTCAGATTCTTGACCGATTGAAACCTGATGGAAGACGCGTCGCGCTCCATCGTCCAGCCGTTTGCGAACAGGTTTTCCTGGGCGATGGATTGCTGCGCCAATGGTAGGGATGCAGCGCATGAAATGAGTAAAACAAACCACACGGAACGAATAGCAGACATACCTTCCCTCCATTGTGCGACTTGCCCCTCCACACAGAGTTGCGCCGTTTACAGATACTAAAGCAAATCTACTATATTTTAAATTTCAAGTCTAATTCAACCTGCCGCTGGCAATTTGGGACAAAGACTTTGCCGAATATTCTGAAAATCATTAATTCTTGGCTTATGCCGGTTTCGAAGATGCTGCAGTATATATCTGTTGCTATTGTCCGCTTCCAAATAAACTAAGACCAATCGGCATTGCGAAGATTGGAGTTCTTGGTCCGTCCCGTGTTTCGATTATGCAGCTTGCTGACGACGTTGCAAGCGATGGTGCGTGATGGTTTCGCGCTTGGTCCTCTCTCGTTGTTGCAGGAAGATGTGAACGCGCCCCAAGCAGGCATCAGCCGGGGTCGGATTTCCGAAGCTTTCGTGATATCGGCAGAGGTCTTAGTGCTCTATGAGGGCTGCTAACCCCTCATCGGTAGTGATGTGCATTGATCTCAGGCGCCGAAGCCGGGGGCCGGACGTTCGGATCGCTCCGGGTGCGATAAGGCTTGAGTTATCCGCTTTCGGCAAAATCAATCATGGATTTTCATCTCTGGAGATCGCTGAATTTGGCCGCAACTTTCACGGACCACCAGCTTTGGGGTAATCAGGCGCATGCCGAAAGTGCGCTCGATCTTGCCTTCGACGAGCCCGATCAGATGTTGTGTCGCCAAGGTTCCCAAATCTTCCGTCGGCTGGGCTACCGTTGTGAGCCGCGGGGTCGCATATTGACCCTCCTGAATATTGTCGTAACCGACAACAGCCATGTCCTGGGGAATGCGAATGCCGCAATCTGCTGCTGCGCGCAAGGCGCTGATGCCAGCAAGATCGAAGGTGGCAAATAGCGCGCTAGGACGATCGGGCCTGGCGATTATGGCCTTGGCCAGATCATAGCTCGATTGCCGGTCGAAGTCGGCACTGTGGTGGAGGACCGGCTCAAGCCCCGCTTGTCTCATGGACTCTATATACCCTTTGGCCCGCTCGCTGGGCATCTCCGATGGTCCGCAGAGCGCTGCTATTTTGCGATGTCCGAGCGACAGGAGATGGTTTGTCACCATCACCGCGCCAGCGACGCCGTCCGTTGCCAGCAAATAGGCGTTCGGCGCGTAATTGATGCGGCGATCGAGGAGGATGAACGGAATGGCGATTTCAGAGAACAATGCCATCAACTCGTCGGAGCTGGATCCGCTGATGAGGAACAGTCCGTCAGCCTGTCGGTCGAGGAAAGTGCGGACATAGCGCAGCTCGCGTTGCGCATCCTGCTCGCTATTGCCAAGGATCAGCGTGTAACCGTAGAGATCGGCACAGTTCTCGATAACCCGGGCAAGCTCGGCATAGAACGGATTGGAAATATCGGGCACGATCAGTCCGAGAACGCGCGACCGCTGGCCCCGCAAGGCTTGGGCAACGCGATTGGGCCGGTAACCCAATTCCGCAATGGCATCGAGGACACGTTGTCGCGTCTCCGCAGCCACCGGTCGCGGTCCGTCATTGACGACGTAGCTGACGACGGCTGTAGACGTCCCCGCTCTCTTTGCGACATCGGCTCTTGTGACCATGCTGTTTCCTTATCGGATCAATGATCCGCTTGCCAAGATTTCCATGCAGCCCGATACCACCTCTATTCCCAACACTGGCGCATATGCTCAATAACAAGATTTAGGAAGGGGCTATCAGGATGGAAAAAGCCGCTGATTGCCGTGAAATGATCACAGTCCTCTTGCGGATGCAGTGTGACGTTGTTACCTGCGGCTTCCCACGCAGCGCCAAAATCCTGCGACTGCCTCCAGAATTCGCCGCTTTCCAGCATGCCCCAGCTGATCAGCAGCGGCACCGCCTTATCGGGGATGTGAAGGATCGGGCTATTGCGGCGGATCTGCTGGCCATTGAACTGGATCTTCGGCTGCAGCCACGTGTATTGGAAGGGCTCGAGATCATAAAGACCGCTGATCGGGCAGGCGCCTTTGATCACGTCCGCCGGCAACATATAGTCGCCAACCCAGTCGGTAATCGACATCATCGCCGTCAGATGGCCGCCGGCGGAATTTCCCGTCACGTAAAGTCGTTCGCGATCCGCGTTGAACGTCGCGGCATTCCTGTAGACCCATGCGACGGCCGCGCGGCATTGCCTGACGATCTCGTCAATGGTGACCTTTGGGCAGACGTCATAGTCGACGATCACGGTGGTCACGCCGCGGCCGACGAAACCTTTTGCCACCCAGATATAATTTTCCTTCTTCAGACGTCCGTCGAACCAATAGCCGCCGTGAATGAAGATGACGATCGGCGCGTTCGGCTCGGCGGCAGGGTAAATGTCGAGCTTTTCCATCCGGGTCGGACCGTAGTAAATATCGGCCGTCCGTTTCAGTAAAACGCGTGCCTCGTCGGCGGCGGCAATGCGCCCCGCTATGATCTTCTCGAAGGCCTTGGGATCATCGATCCGGATTTCCGGCCGATACTCCCAATCGAGTTCTTCCTGGGTTTCAAATTGGCGGTAAAGCGGCATGACGGTTCCTCGGCGCTGGCTTAAGGACGTGCGCATCGATAGATCGGATCGGCGATCTTCCGCAAGCACATCATGTGAAGCAGGATCCAGTTTTTTGACTTTTCCGGCCTTGCAACACTATATCTACTCGTGTAGAGTTCCTGTTAGACGACATATCCTGCAAAATTGCAGATGTCCAGTACGCGAACAAGATTGAACGAAAATCAAGCGATGGAACCGATTTTAAGCGGTTCCGGGGTGGAACAACCACGTTCCTCTCGCGTGAAGTTATGAGGCATGAGATGGGCAAGAAAATTCTGATCGCCGGGGAAACATGGGTAACGACCGCGACCCATACCAAGGGTTTTGATTCCTTCATCACCACGACCTTTCACGAAGGATATTCCTTCCTGAAGGCGGCGCTGGAACGGTCGGGCTTTGAAGTCGATGTCATCGAAAATCATGTCGCACCGACACAATTTCCGGATACCGTCGAAGCACTGCAAAAATACTCCACCGTCATTCTAAGCGATATCGGCGCCAATACGCTGTTGCTGCATCCCAATACCTGGCTGCATGCGCAATCTTCCACCAACAAGCTGAACGTGATTGCCGACTATGTAAAGGCCGGCGGCGGGCTGATCATGGCTGGCGGCTACCTGACCTTCACCGGCATCGAGGCCAAAGGCTGCTGGAAGGATACGGTGGTCGAGGATTGCCTGCCAGTGCGGCT
Source organism: Rhizobiaceae bacterium (assembly GCA_041742335.1). Classification (GTDB taxonomy): domain Bacteria; phylum Pseudomonadota; class Alphaproteobacteria; order Rhizobiales; family Rhizobiaceae; genus Rhizobium_E. The sequence continues at coordinate 18,739 of JBGSIT010000105.1, read as the reverse complement.
GATGGCGACCGACGACCGGCGCGAGCATCCTGAAGGCATTGTCGGCCAAATCATCAAGAGCGATCACCCGGTCATGAAGGGCGTCGAAGGACCATTGCCAGCAGTGCTCGGCTACAACCGGGTCACATTGGCAGACGGCGCTGAGCTGATCGCCACGATCGGCAAGGATCCGTTGCTGGCATTGACGGCGGCAGGAGCCGGTCGCACGGCGGCCTTCACGACGGATTGCAGCCCGCACTGGTGCCCGATCGATTTCATCAAATGGCCCGGCTATCAGGCTATTTGGTCCAATCTTTGCAACTGGACCAGCCAGAGCTGACCGAAATCATCCGTATTCTTGTTGTTCGAAGTGACGCCCCATGATTGATTTGCTCCATGATTGCGACCCTGGAAACGACGATGCTGTCGCGATACTCGCGGCTTTCGGTCATCCCGCGGTCAATCTTCTCGCTGTCACGACCGGCGCTGGTCATCTTGCTGCGGACCGGACGGCAATCAATGGCACTATAACCGTCGCCGCCGCCAGCCCGAGGACCGCCCCGGTCTCCGCCGGGGCCGCAGGTCCGCTGTTGCGCGAACGGCTCATTGCCCGCCTCCTCGACCTCGACAATGGACTTGATCAAAACCGTGAGGATCTCGAAAGAGTGCCGTTGGATGCGCTGCATTCCGTCGATCGGATCGCTGCCGAAGTGATGGCGCATCCACAACTCACAATCGTGGCGACGGAGCCGCTGACCAATCTGGCCCTGGCGCTCGGGCGCCACCCGGACATCCGCACCCAGATCGGCCGCATTGTCACGCTCAGCGGCGCCTGGGGGCTGGGGACAAAAACGGCTGCCGCAGAGTGGAACATCTTGTGTGATCCGGAAGCGGCCGCGATCGTCTACAATGCCGGCATCCCCATTACCATGGTGCCCGTCGATGCCAGCGGCATGGTGCCGATCACCAAAGCATTGATCGATCGGATTGCCGCCCTGCCCGGAAAGGCCGCGGCGCTTGCGGCGGAACTGCTGGCTTCACTGCTGACCACATACCGGCCCGGCGTGTTTGTGCCGCCGGAAATGCCGCTGCACGATCCGTGCGCCGTGCTCGTCGCAGCCGAGCCGGGTGTTGCTGCAACGGCGCCAGCGCGTGTCGATGTCGATACGACGCAGGGATTGAATTATGGGCGAACCGTCATCGACTTCGCCGGTCGCACCGACCGCCCCAACAATTGTGACGTCGTCATCGCTTTCGACGTCGCAGCAACCCACGAAGCGCTGTTTACCGCTATGGCGGCGCTGTCGAAACTTCAGACCAATGGGTGACAGACGGCCGCATCGGTATGGGTGCGGTATTGATACTTGCAACTGATTCCGCCTCGACTTCACGGCCGGGACGGGCAACCAACAAAAGAAGGGAACAACGTCATGAGACTGATTTCTAAAGGCATAAAGAGTTTGGCGACGGGCATCTTCACCGCGCTCCTGTTCGCCGGCGCTGTATCGGCGCAAGATACGTTCAGCGCAGTCTATGTGATGAGCGATAATCTCGGCGACATGGGCTTCAACGACAATGCCAAGACCGGCTTTGACCGCGCGGCCGCCGATGGTGTCAAGACCCGTGAACTTCAGGCGTCGCCAACCGATCCGCAATTGTGGCGGCAGAATCTTGAAGCCGTGTCGAACTCCGGCGACTGGAGCGTTGTTTTCACCGGCCCCAACATGCACGACAATCTGGCTGCCGTCGCGCCGCAGCATCCGGATCAGAAATACGTCTTCTTCGATGATCAACTTGATCTGCCAAACGTCCTTTCGATAAAATACGCCCAGAACGAAGGGTCCTATCTCGCAGGCGCACTGGCTGCCATCGCCGCGACCGACAAAGCAAATTTCCCGTTGTCGTCGGGTGAACCAAAGATTGCCGTCGTGGCCGGCATGGATCTGCCTGTCATCCAGGATTTCATTGTGGGTTTCAAACAGGGCGCCATGACCGTGGTGCCTGATATCGAAGTGCAGGTAATCTTCATCGGCAACTTCAACGACGCCCAAAAGGCCTACGACCTGACCAAGACCGCAATCGAAAACGGCGCCAACGTCGTTTATAATGTTGCGGGCCCCGCCGGCCTCGGCATACTGAAAGCCGCCGCAGACAGCAATAAATACGCGATCGGCGTCGATTCCGACCAGAATGGCCTTCATCCGAAGAATGTCATCGCCTCGATGCTGAAGCAGATCGGCAATTCCGTGTATGATTCCATCAATCAGATTCGCGAAGGCACGGCGGAATTCGGCACGCTGAAGATCTACGGTCTCGCCAACGAAGGCGTCGGCCTGGTCTATAACGACGAACTGGTTCCGACTGAGGTCAAAGCCAGGATTGACGAAGCCAAGGCTAAGGTTGTCAGTGGCGATTTGAAAGTCGATACCGCTTTCAAATGATACAAACAGGAATGGGGAACAGGGTTCCTCTGTCCCCCATCCGGCCTTCTCGCCCATGGAATTGCGATGAACGACCAAGACGAAATTCTAAGATTATCGGCGATAAGCAAGATGTTCGGCGAAAAAACCGCACTGAAGCGGGTCGATCTTGGCGTTCGCCGCGGTGAAGTGCATGTCATCTGCGGCGAAAACGGCGCCGGCAAGTCGACGCTGATGAACATCCTTGCCGGCATTCACCAGCCAAGCGCCGGCAAGATCAGTCTAAATGGCCAAAACGTCACGATTGCCGACCCGATCGCGGCCAGCCGTTTGGGCATCGGCATGGTGCATCAGCATTTCACGCTAGTGCCGTCCATGAGCGTTGCCGAGAACGTCTTTCTCGGCCGGCATCTGCGCAAGTTCGGTATTTTTTCCGACAGGCGCGCCATGATTGAGCAAACACGAGCGCTGATCGGCCACTACAAGTTCGGTCTTGACCCGGAGACGCCAGTGCGCGCGCTTTCCGTCGGCCAGCGGCAACGCGTCGAGATTCTCAAAGCGCTGGCCTTCGATGCTGAACTGCTGATCCTTGATGAGCCGACAGCCGTCCTGACGCCGCCGGAAGTCGATGAACTGATCGAGGTCATCGCCGGTCTGCGTCAGCGGGGACGCACGATCCTCTTCATCACCCACAAGTTGCGTGAAGTGAAAGCCGTGTCTGACAGAGTAACCGTCATCCGCCACGGCGAGAGCATTTCAACCCATCCGACATCGACGGTCAGCGAAGCCGATATTGCCCGTGACATGGTCGGTCGCAATGTCTTTCTCGTCGGTCGCGGCGGGGCCGAAAATCCGCGCACATTCGGTGCGCCGGTTTTGCAGCTCAACAATCTTGGCGTCACCAATGCCAGCGGACGGCTGCTTCTCAACGACATCTCGCTGGAAGTCCGGGCCGGGGAGATATTCGGCATCGCCGGCGTTGATGGCAACGGCCAGACGGAACTCTCCGAAGCAGTCGCCGGGTTGATTGACGTACAGGCAGGCTCAATCGCGTTGTCAGGAAAAGACATTACAACGGCCAGCGTACCGGCACGCCAGCAGGCCGGGATGGGCTTCGTCCCTGAAGACCGGCTCGACCGTGGCCTCAGCGTCACCATGTCGGTAGCCGAAAACCTGGCTGTTACCAATTATGAGCGCGCCAATCTGAAAGACCATGGATTTGTCGTCAACAACAGGTGCAACGCCTTTGCTGAGGAGAAGATTGCGGAATTCGACGTGCGCGGAGCCAAACCTGCGACGCCGGTTGGTTTGCTCTCCGGCGGCAATATGCAAAAACTGGTCATCGCCCGCGAGTTGAACCGTGATCCGGATCTGCTGGTAATCTGCCAGCCGACGCGCGGTCTGGATATCGGTGCCGCCGAATTCATCTATGCGCGGATAATGGCGGCAGCCGACCGCGGCCGGGCGGTGTTGTTAATCTCGTCGGAACTTTCTGAAATTTTCGCCCTCTCCGATCGTATCGGCGTTATGTATTCGGGTCAGTTGCTGCGGGTGCTCGATCGGGCCGATGCCGACGAAGTCACTGTCGGCGCGCTGATGAACGGATCGAAACTGGAGGCGGTTTGATGCGGCAACTGGCCTCCGAATTCCTGCTTGCGATCCGCGCGCCCGTTCTTGCGATCCTTTTGACGCTGGCGATCGGCTTCGCGCTGGTTGTGGCAATCACGGACGATCCGGTGCGCGCCTATCGCGACCTCATGTTCGCCAATTTCGACTCGCTTGGCAATTTCGCGCTTTTCCTCAATCGCGCAACACCGCTGACGCTTATCGCGCTTGGCGTCATCTTCTCGTTCCGGGCCGGCATCTTCAATGTTGGCGGTGAAGGCCAGCTTTACGCCGGCGCTATCGCCACGACCGTCATCGGGGTTACCTTTTCCGGCCTGCCGGCGATACTGCTCTTCCCGCTGGCCGTGGCCGCCGGTATCGTCGCCGGCGCCTTTCTCGGCTGGATTCCGGCGGTATTGAAAGTCCGCTTTGCCGTCGATGAAGTCGTGACGACACTGATGCTCAACATCATAGTCCTGCTCTTCACCTCCTATCTTGCCAATCAGGTGATCCGTGATCCCACCAGTTACGGCGCGGTGAGCGAAGTCCTGCCGCAATCGATCTGGTTGCCGGACCTGCCGGGCGTTCCCGGCGCCACCAGTGGCATCATAATTGCTGTCATCCTGGCAATCCTAACCTGGCTGGCGCTCTTTCGCACGGAATGGGGCGCGCAATTGCGCGCTTCAGGCACCAATCTGCGCTTTGCCAAGTCCGTCGGCATCCCGGCCGATCGTCGCATCATCCATGCCATGCTCATCGCCGGTGGCTTCGGGGGCCTTGCAGGAACATTGTATGTTCTTGGCATCGGGCACCGTTTCGAGCAGAATTTCTCACCGGATTACGGTCTGGTCGGCCTCACATGCGCACTGCTCGCCCGCATCCATCCGATCGGCGCTTTGGCGACGGCGATCTTTTACGCCATGATGATCAACGGTTCTGCCTATATGCAGATCTCCACCGACGTGCCACGCTCGCTCGTGGACATCCTGACCGGTCTGCTCGTTTTGCTGATGACTGCGCGCCTGAAATTTAGAGCGCAAGGGGGTTGAAGGCCGATCATGAACGTTGTTTCATTTCTCTCCTCGGTTCTCGAACAATCCGCGCCCATCCTGCTTGCGGCACTGGCCGCGATGATCACCTTCCGCGCCAATATCCTCAATGTCGCCGTCGAGGGCATGATGCTCGTTGGCGCCTTCGTCGCCATCGTGGTCGGCAATTCAACTGGCAGCGCCAGCCTCGCCTTTGTCGCGGCGCTAGCCGCTTCAATTCTGATGTCGCAGTTGCTGGCGTTGATGACGCTGCGATTCTCAGCCAATTTCATCGTTGCCGGTCTTGGCATCAACCTGTTGGCAGCCGGCGGCAGCTTGTTTGCGCTCGAATGGTTCTATCGCAGTCCGGGTGGTTTGCGGCCGATCGTCTTTCCCGATCTCTGGCATGTCCCGGCCGGCAGTCTTTCCTTCCTGCCGATCCTCGGTGCAGCAATAGAGGGTCAAAGCATTATCGTGCTCATTGCTTTTCTCGCCATCCCCGCCTGCTCTGTCTTCCTTTACCGAACGCCTACCGGCGCTTATCTGTGCGCCGCCGGGGAGGACGAACATGCCGCCCGTTCCGCGGGTATCAATGTGGGGCGGATGAAAGCCCTGTCGCTGGCCATCAGTGGTCTTTTGGCTGGTCTCGCCGGTGCGCAACTCTCCATGGACAAGCTGCATTTCTTCCTGCCTGAAATGACCAGCGGTCGCGGCTTCGTCGGCCTGGCCGCAACCTTGTTCGGTGGCGGCCAACCTTGGGTGACGGCGGCCGCATCGGTGCTCTTCGGTTTTTTCGGCGCGCTCGGAGACCGGCTGCAAGCCTTTGCCATTCCGTCGCAATTCGTGCTGATGCTGCCATATATTGCTGCGATAGTCGGCCTCACCATAGCTCGTTGGCGGATCCATGTCCGCAATCGTCCGGCTAAAATCGCCAGGAAGGAAAGCTGACCATGGGCGACTCCAATTTCGTTTTCTGCTTCGGCGGCCATGAATCCAAGCTGAGCGTCGTGCTCGGAGAGAGCCTGGTCGTCTTCACCGAGGACTGCTTCTCCGGCAAATTGACAACCTCTGACGGCAAGCCGCGTGAGGTAGCGCCCTATCCGCACGTCAATCCGCTGACCGGCCCGATTGATGTGCAAGGGGTCGCTGCCGGCGATATTATCGCGATCCATCTCAAATCGCTCGAACCTGCCCGTGACTGGGGCGTGGCAACGATCTCGCCGGATTTCGGCTTGCTGTCAGGAACGCGCTCAAATCCAAACCTGCAGACACCACAGGACGAGAGGGTGTGGATCTGGCGTTTCGATGCCGATGGCGAAACTCTTTCCACGCATGCCGCAAATGGCGTAAAATTGACCGTGCCATATCGACCGTTTCATGGCACAGTGGGTGTCGCACCGGCGCATGGTGAAGTTCGCCTCGGCGTCGTCCCCGCCGATTTCGGCGGCAATCTCGATATACCGGATCTGGGTCCCGGCACGACGCTGTATCTCAGGGCAAATGTCGATGGCGCGCATGTCTATATCGGTGATGGTCACTATGCGCAGGGCGATGGGGAAATCGCCGGTACGGCGATCGAGGGCGCCTTCAACACGACACTGATCTTTGACAGGCTCGCGATCGAAGACCATTTCGACTGGCCGCGACTGGAGACCGACACAAGGATTGGAGTCATAGGCGCCGCCCGTCCCGTCGAAGACGCATGCCGTATCGCCGTCGCCGGCTTGGTCCGCTGGGTGATGCACATCACGGGCCTGTCGATGATGGATGCCCATCAACTCGTCAGCCAATGCTGTCGCCTGCGCATCGGCAACCTCGTCAACCCTTCCTTTACAGTGCTCTGCTCAATTGACAAGAGCGCTATTGGCAAGGGTCTTGCCATTCATGACGGTATACATGATCGGCTGCGAAAACGTTGATTCGAGACTTATGATCAATCTCTCATGACTTTCGCTGATGGGTTGGATGCACCCCCGCCGGAATCTTTACTGCTACCCTGTGTGGTTGCCATAGAGGCCTGCGGCTGACGCCGATGCTGCTTGTGAAGCGGTGACGCGACCGAACATGCGCTTCGTGCCGGCGCAAACCGAAAACCAGCATGGGCGCTGCTCACGACAAGACAAAGCGGCACGGCCACAGCGGCCTTTTGATCGGGGAGACAGAAGCGTCATCTTCCACCGTATCCCTCCAGTCAGGTCAACGGCAGAAAAACGGGCTCGACCAGGCCCATTGTCCGTTTTGCTGACGCATGCGGATGGTGACCCAGTCGCCGCGGCGGAGTTCGCCGAGCCCTACTGAACCATGCCACTGCCAGTCGCCCGGTCGCGGCAGCGGATGAAAGCGGTAAGCCGGGGAATCGATTGGACCCAAATTGCCTGAAAGCGCACCGGTCATCAGTCGCGACGCACTGACTGCAATTGTCTGTCCGTCGAATTCCGCCAGGATCTCGGCGTCGGGATCGAGCCGCACCCGGGCGGCGAATGACTGCGTGGCTGCTGTGGAATTGTTCGGGTTGCCGGTTGATCGGACGGCAAAGCGTATGTCGTTGTCAACAAGTTCGATGCAATCATCATGGTGGTGGTGGTCGTCACCTTCCAGCGGCGAAACGATCTCTGGGCCCCTGAGGCGCGGTTCGACCGAGTGGAAGGTTCCACCCTTGAGCGATATGCGGCCTGTCCAGTCGTGAGATTTCTTGCGTTCACCCCAGCCCAGTTCCACCACCAGCAACGTCTCGAGAGCATCTTTGCCGCTATCCATCGGGCTTGGCGTCAAGCAGGGCGTGACCCGATGGACGATGGCGCCGTTCTTGATCACGTCGATGTAATCGATGAAGCTGCCGGCGACCGCTTCGATTTCCATGGTGGCATTACCTGACGGCGAGATAAAATCCCCGGCGTGGGCGCCGCCGATCCGTCCAAAGAGGTGGCAATTATCGCCGGTCAGCGCGCCTGTGTGTCGGGCGTGAATGGCGTCCCATATGGCCTCGCTTGTATTTTCTGCGGCAAAGACTGCCGAACGGCCATGACCGTAAGAGCCGGGAAAGCCGCTATGGTGATCGGTATTGCCAACCACCCCGAACACGAAGCCGCGATTCAAACCGTGGTGTATGGTGTTGGTGCCGTTCGACGGGCCCATGGAATGAAGGAACGGCCGGTCTGTGAGCGATGTTTCCGAGCAGCCATGCATCGAGATCATTTCGACGACCGGCGACAGCGCTTCTTCAAACGTGTCCCAGTTGATCCCGCGTGCGCCCGTCCGGTAGCCGATATGGTGCGGAAAGGCGAAAGCGCGATTGCCGTATTTATCCCGCAGCGCCCTATTCAACTCATGCGGCGAGTCCCCCTTGGGCATCTGCCTCTGATCAATTTCGCGCAGAACGATCGTATAGTCGCCATGTTCCATCGAGTGCATTTCGTAGCCCGGAAATACCGTGAATTTTCCGGCTTCCTGATAATTCGCCAATTGCTCGAAATGGCCCGGCCATAGGCGCTTCAGCCTGGCAAAACCCTTGACGTGAAAATCCACGATATGCGCCACCCGCGGGTCGTCGACAGGCATGTCCGGCCAGTAGGCGTGACCGGTGACCGATACGAAATCCAGTTGGCGTTTGGCGTTCTGCAATGCGGCATCAAGACTTCCATGACCATAGGAGAGTGCGCAATGATTGTGGATGTCGCCATACCAGGCGCGTATGCCGGCCTGTGCGGCCAGCGGCGTCAATCGATCCGGAAGTGGTTGAGTTGGCACGCTCTGCTCCTAAGTCTGGGTTTTGTTCCTCAGATGGCCCACGCAACCAAGAAGCGCCGCGGAATCATCGAGGATCAGGTGAACCGGGAAGGTGGATGCCAGGTCCGTCATCCGGCCCTTGGCAATGAATGCCCTGTGAAAAGGGCCGTTCTTTTCGCGCAATATCGGCATTAGCGCCCGGGTCACGCCTCCGGTCAGGAAGACGCCGCCCGCAGCAAGAAAGATCAGCGCCAGATCACCGGCGGCGCGACCGATCATCCGGCAGAATTCTTCGCAGGCCAGCAGCGCAAGCGGGTCGCTGCCGCCGAGACCCGCCTCAACGATCCCGGCGCTGCCGGAGAAAGTGGCGGGAGCCCCGGCGAGTACGCATACTTCGCGGTAAATTGCCACCAGACCACTGCCCGACAGCAGCCGGTCGTTCGAGCAGCGCCCGAATTCGGATGTGAAGCGATCGCGCAACCTTTCGTCAATTTCGGTTTCGACGGCGAATGTCGTGTGCCCCGCTTCGCAACACACCACCTCGCCCGAACCGAGACGCGCTGCACAATTGAACCCGGTTCCACCACCAAGCACCAGGCGCACGCCATCGGGCAACTGGTCGCCGGAAAGAACGGATTGCGTATGCAGTTGCGCAGGCAAACCCAACGAATGTCCGAGCGCTTCGAAATCATTGATGAAGTGAACGCTGGCTGCACCGGTGACCTGCCTGATTTCGCTTTTGGAGATTACCCAGTCCCGGTTGGTGAGTTCCACGAAATCGCCCGTGACCGGTGCTGCCAGCGCGATTACCACCTCAGTGACATCACTTGCCGCAACGTCCGAAACATAGGCCGCCAGCAAATCGGAAAAGCCGGAATGCCGGTCATTGGCAATGACGCGCACCGAAGCGGGCGCAAGGGCTTGATGATTGGCAAGACCGAGCCTGCAACTGGTTCCCCCCAAATCGCATACGAGCGCGTTCATACTGTTACCGTCACTTTGGAGAGCCGTTGCGGTGCATCCGGATTGTGCCCGGTCGCGACAGAGAGTTTCTCGACGAACCGGTAGAAGCTGACAATCTTGCAAATCGGATCGAGGAGCGGATGGTCGGCGTCGACCGTCGGCAGGCCGTATGGCCCTGTTCCGCCGGCACTGAAGACATGGGCGCCGGCAACCCTCATCGCCTCTGCCGCATCCAGAATGCTCTGATTGCCGGCGTCCAGCGTCTCGAATGTCAGTGCCGTGAAATCCCGGCCCGCGAGTTCAATCGGCCCGTGGCGGATTTCGGCCGCGCTGTAGGCTTCGGCATGCAGCCGGCAGGTTTCCTTGAATTTCAATGCCGCTTCCTCGACGATGGCAAGCGTCGGGCCGCGCGATACCACGAAGAGTCCGTCAATTTGTGATATCGGCGAGAGCGCTGCATCCCAGTCGCATTCCAGCGATCGGGCCAACCGTTCAGGCAATGCGCGCAGGCCGTTTTCAAGCGCCTCGTCGCCTGCCCAGCCCACGACAATGCCGGCCAGGGCGACCAGCGAGGATACGAATGTCTTTGTCGCCGCAACAGCGCGCTCCGGCCCGGCGCAGAGCGGCAGCATGAGGCCGGCCGCCTTCTCGAGTGGCGACCCCTCGGCATTGACCAACGCGACAGTCGGCGACCCATGGCTTGCGGCATGTTGCACGAATGCGGAAAGATCATGGCTGCCCCCGGATTGGGAAATGGCGATGACGGGAATGCCCTCCGTCGACAATGGAGCGTCATATACAGACGCGACCGAAGGTCCCATCGAGCAAACGGGAATGCCGAGCCGGATTTCAGCGAGATACTTGAAGTAGAGCGCCGCGTGGTCGGAACTGCCGCGCGCGCAGGTGATCACACAAGCGGGATTGATCCGCCTGAACGAGCGTCCCATCTCCAGATAGGCGTCCAGCGCCATCCCGATCTGCTTTGACACGACTTCAGGGATCGAAGCGATCTCAATGGCCATTTGGGTCATGTCGAAATCCCCGGATAGGCGATAAGCGTGCGGGCACCGGTTCTGGCAGCTCTATAGGCGGCGTCAATCATGGCAAAAGCGCGGATCCCGTCGTCGATCCCGACGGGCATGGGCGTGCCCGCCGCGAGCGCATCGAGAAATGCCCACATTACATGCTCATGGAAGACACCAGTCTTGAAATGCGGCAGGACATCAAGGCTTTCCCAGCCGCTGCCGCTTCGGAATACCCGCAGAAAATCGCTTTCCGATGTCGGCCGTGAAGCGATATCCACTCCGCGCAGCAACAAGGTTCCGCTTGTTCCGTAGATTTCAATCGACGCATCGGCTGCGGCAAAGCACCAGCTTGTCGATACTTCCGCAATCAAGCCGTCGGCATAGGAGAACGTCGCCTGCGCCGTGTCTTCGACAGGAAGACCGAGCGTGCTCGAGGAGATCGCAGCATTCGCCTCTTCGGGTTCGCCAAATATGTACCGGAGAAAATCAGCCGCGTGTATCCCCTCGTCCAGAAGCGTACCGCCGCCCGACTTGGCCGGATCGACGAACCATTCCTTGCGGAATTCCTCACCAAGTCCGTGGCTATGGCCATGTCGCACCCGGCACAGAAATATGTCGCCGAGATCGCCGCTTTCGACAATGTTGCGCACCGCAGCGGTTGCGGGATCAAAGCGCTTGGGAAAGCTCTGCATGAAGCGCACGCCGGCAGTCTCGACGATCTCCCGGATTTCGATATTGTCATCCGTTGAAATCCCCAAGGGCTTTTCGCACAATATGGGGAGGTTGGCGTGTGCCGCCTTGCGAATGAATTCCCGGTGATCGGAGGTCGCCGAACAGATTGCAACCGCATCACAAACGGCCAGGAGTTCCTCGCAGTCGGCAATATAATCAACCTTTTGGGTTTGAGCGAACTTCGCAGCCAGGACCGGATCCGGATCCCATATGCCGGCCATCATCGCCTTGTCGCTTTGCAAGACGGCCCGGGTCCAGAAATTGGCGTGGTAGTGCTGGACACCAAGAATGGCGATGCGGATTTGACCGGACATCAATTGGCTCCTTCAAAACCGGAGTTCAGCACGGACGTGCCGCTTTTTGCCGCACGGTAAATGCTCTCTGCTACGGATATGGACGTGAGGCCGGCTTCGCCGGTGCCGTCCGGATCGGCGCGGCCGCTCGCCACGGCAATCCAGTGCGCATGGTGGTCGCGGCCGAGCGGTTGCTCCGGCAGTTCAGGCGTCACCCATTCTTCCCGTCCCGTCACTTCAGGCACAAATATCGCTGCCCCGCCGCGCTCGGTGCGCAGCCACACTGTGCCTTTTTCAGCATAAAGTTCCAATCTGAACCGGTCGCATCCGGCAATTTCCGTATAGCTCATTTCATGGCTGACAAGCGTGCCGGAAGCGGTTTCGTAATGGGCCAGCACATTGTCTTCAAGCGCACTGGTAATCGTCGACCCGTCCACGAGTGTGCGGCACGGCCTTGCGATCATCGCGCGCGCGGATATTGACGAAACCGGCCCGAGAAGATGGTGGATCAGGTCAATGCCGTGAACACCGAGTTGCATGACCACCCCGCCCGAGACTGTTCCCTGCTGATAAAACCAGGCGGCCCAATCAGCGCCGGCTGTCGCATTGCGGATGCGCACGGTATGGACTTTTCCCAATGCTTTCGATTCGAGCAGCGTCTTGAGCCACTGAACCTCGGCGAAATAGCGGTGCATGAAACTGACCGAGAGCCGCCCGCGGGATCTGGAAGCGGCAGCGAGGATTTGAGAACATTCCGAAGAACTGAGCGCCATCGGCTTTTGCAACAGAACCGATTTTCCCGCCTGCAGCGACGCGAGCGCCAGCGGCAGGTGCGTTGCATCGGGGGTCGCGATCACAACGGCGTCAATCGACGGGTCGGCCAGCACTTTCGCAGCATCCGTCTCAGCGCGGGCAATACCGGATTGCGCCGCACGGTTCCGCGTCTTTTCCGCGTCACGGCCAACAAGCGCCGCGATCTCGCATCCTCCCGCAGCCTTCAACCCGTCGATATGATAGGTGCTGATGAAGCCCGTGCCGAAAATTGCCACCCGAAGTGGTTTGTCTGCCGCCATTGCCATGATCAAACTCGGTTTTGCATGTTGGGTGCAACGCCCTGACCGAAGCCGGGACGTTGCGGGGAGGAAGGGTCAGGGTTTCCACTTGCCTTCGATCTTTACCAGCGTCGGGTCAGCAGCGGCCAATGGAGCGGAATAGGTGTAGCTCAACGGGTCCTGCGGATCCTGGATCCGGTTCGTGTCCTTGAGGAACCCTGTGATCGCCGTCATGTCTTCGACATAAACATCATCAATCGTTGCGTCGAAAACGTAGTTCGAAAGCAGTTCCTGATTCATCTCCAGAGGCTGCTCCTGGAAATCCGAGAATATCTTCAGCACCTCATCCTTGTTGGCGGGATCGCTGACATATTTCTGTGTCCGGACCAAAACATCGACGAGGGCGTTGGCCGCCTTTGGGTTAGCCGTTACCCAATCCTGAGACGCAACCCAGACCGTGCGGTTGTTGGAGACCTGCACGTTTTCGCCCTTGTTGGCTTCGAAACCGCTGACGGTTCCCGAGTGGATCATCTTGGTGTCCTGCTGCTTCAGCGCGAGATAAGGCCAGGGTTCCCAGAAGACGATGCCCTGGATTTCGTTGTTGGCCATGCTGGCCATCGCTTCGGATGGCGCAAGATTGACCATCTGGATCTTGTTGAGTTCAAGTCCGTAATGCTTGGCCACATTGCCGACCAGGGCGCCGGACGTCGAACTCAGAAACAGGCCGAGCTTGATGTTGTAGAGATCTTCGGGCTTGGTCACCCCGGCGTCAGAGCGCACGACGATCTTCTCAAGCCCATGGCTGACGGCATTCGAACCGAGCACCACCACCGGTATTCCGTTGTGCGCCATGGCGATCGGCGGCAGGTTGCCTGGCGTCCAGAGCTGGATTTCGCCGGCAAGCAGCGCCTCGCCTGCCAAGTTGCCCGACTGGAACTTCTTGAATTCGACATTGGTGAAGCCGGCATCGGCGAACCATCCCTTTTCCTTTGCGACAATATGGACGAGGAACGGCAGGTCGACGCCGATGCTGATGTTGAGGGTATCGGTTTCGATATCCTGAGCCTGGGCCTGGGCAGCCCCAAGACCGAGTGACACGGTGGCCGCAATCAAGGCGTATCGTAATGACTTGAGCATGCTTTTTCTCCTTGGTTGAACTTGTTTGAATACGGTGGATGCCTGCATTTCCTCACCTGTTGCCATGCCAGCGGCCTATCCATCGCTGGATGGCGCCGCCGATGGCAGCATCGGTCAACAGATTGAGAAATCCGATCAGCAGAATGCCCACGATGATCACGCTGACGGATCCGCCGGACGTTCGCTCATTCATGATCATGAAGCCCAGCCCCTTGTCGGCAGCGATGAGTTCCGCCGCCACGAGGATGCCGAAACTGAGCCCCCACCCGATGCGCAGACCGGTGGCGAGATCAGGGGTCGCCGACGGCAGAATAACCTGAAGCAGAAGACGCCAACCCGTCACCCCAAAGGTCTGCGCGGCGCGAATGAGAACCGGATCGGCGCTGCGAACACCCTGGTAGGCAGCCGTTACCACCGGAAAGAAGGCGCCCAGGAAAATGATAAAGAACTTTGACGGCTCGCCGAGGCCAAACCAGATGATGGCCAGCGGTATCCATGCCAGCGGCGGAATCGGTCTCAGCAGCTCGATCAGCGGTCGGGCGATCAACCCAAATCCCGCCGACCATCCCGCAAGCACGCCCACCACGATTCCGGCAGCCGCCCCGATGACAAAACCCGAAAACACCCGAAACAGGCTCCAGGCCATGTGCTCTGCGACGCGGTCGGCGCTAAGCCGCGTCACGGCTTCGCTGATCGCCAGAGAGGGGCTGGGGAATATCGCCGCGTCAATGGCGCCGCTTCGAACTGCGATTTCCCAGATCCCGATGATCAGGGCCGTTCCGGCGAGACCGAGAAAAATATCGTTGAGATGCAACCGGCTCATCGCTCCACCCCCTCGAAGCTCGCGCCCCAGGGCAGCAGAATTCTCTCAAGAGCGGCGAGGCCCGTGGAAATGGCAAACCCCAACAGGCCGATCACAAGCATGCCGATGATTGTGATTTCGCTTTTGTAGAATGTCCTTGCTTCCATGATCAGCGCGCCCAAACCCTCGATCGTGCCGATCATCTCTGCGCCGACGATAACCATGAACCCGACACCCAGCGCCATGCGCGCGCCAGCAAATAGCCGCGGCAATGCAGCCGGCAGGATAACTTCGCGATAGAGCGAAAAGCCGCTCAGGCCCAACGATCTTCCCGCTCTTATGAGAACCGGATCGACATATTTGACGCCGGCGATGACATTTGACAGCATGACCCAGAAGCAGCCATAGCCGATGAGCACGATCTTGGTCAGTTCTCCCGCACCAAACCAGACGATGACCAGCGGCAGGAGGCTCAGCGTGGCGATCGACCGGAAGAAAACAATCGACGGGGCCAGCAGCTTGTCGACGGTCGGAAAGGCCCCGATCACCAGCCCCAGGGGTATGGCCAACGCGACAGCTGCCACATACCCCTGCAAGATGCGGGTGATCGTGACCGAGGTGTGCGTCCAGAGCGTGATTCCGGTAGGAAAGCCGACATAGATGATCTCGTGGAGGCCGTTTGCTATGCGGCTAACCGGGGGAAACTGGTAGGCCTTGAGATAGCCGTAGGACACCCCCAACTCCCAAAGAATGAGAATGGTCCCGATGACGGCGACGGCTGCGAGATATTGCGGCAACACCCTTCTCATGACGCCAGACCGTTCCAGATGTCTTCGTACAAGACGTTGAATTCACGTTCGGTGCGGTTTCTCGGACGCGCCAGATCCACCTTCAGATCAGTGGCGATCCGGCCCGGATGCGGCGCCAGCAACACCACCCGATCCGAAAGGATCAAGGCCTCGTTGATCGAATGCGTGACAAAGACCACGGTCTTGCGGCGCACCTCCCAGATTCGGAGAAGCTCTTGCTGCAGTTCGATGCGGGTCAACTCGTCGAGCGCGCCGAACGGCTCATCCATCAGCAGGATCTGCGGATCCAGCGCCAATGCCCGTGCAATCGCCACGCGCTGTTGCATGCCCCCCGACATTTCTCTCGGATACCGCCCCGCCGCTTCTTTCAGCCCTACCAGCTCGAGCAGGTCTTCGGCAGCTTCCCGGCGCTCGGCCTTCGACATCGCCTTTTTGCGAAATCCGAAGGCCACATTGTCCCGCGCAACCAGCCAGGGAAAAAGGGCGTGCTGCTGAAATACGACCCCTTGCCCCTGCCCGGGGCCGCGCACTTCCTGACCGGCAATCTTTACGGATCCCGAGGTCGGCTTTTCCAATCCGGCGATAATGTTCAGCAAGGTCGTCTTGCCGCAACCGCTTCGGCCGACGAGCGACACGAACTGGTTTTCCGCGACATCCAGATTGATGTCCTCAAGGACAGTCACCGCGTCCTTTTCGTTACCGGCGAAGCTCTTGCGCACACCGCAGATCTCGATAGCCGGATCGGCAACATGGTTCTTCGTATCCAGCTCCAAACAAGGGTTCATGGAAAAGACGCCTATCCTCGTTCAACGGATTAATTCCTCTCAATTACAATAACGTTTATGTCGCACCTGTAAAGTGCATTATGAAACTTTCTATAATATACTTGTTTATCAATAATTTACTTGAATTTTTGGTTATTTCACTCATCTTCCAGATACAATAATACCATCTTGAATTATTGTATCTAGCGGTGTAGGGATGAGGCAAGGAGTCTGAAAATGGATAACAATTCGCAACGCGCAATCCTTGAAAAGCTGACCGCGATCATCGACGACGCACGGCATGGCGAACGGTTGCCGACGGTGCGCGAACTGATGAAACAGTATCGCGTCGGTCAGGCGACGGTGCAGGAAGCCTTTGCAATGCTGAAGGCCCAGGGTCTGATTTCGGCGGAGGTTGGAAGAGGATCCTACGTGATCAAGGCTGACGAAACCGGACAAGGCCGGCATATGACAGGCGGGCCAAAGTCCAGGCTGCAGTCGCTTCTGATCCTTTCAAACTCGAGCATGAACGAGCGTTGCGCACTGGTTCAAAACCTGATCGTCGAGAAGATGAAGTCAATCGGCGGTCGCGTCATGCAGATATCCTATCACGATATCGATCACCTGCTGACCACCCTCAAATCGATTCCGGTTTTCGACGCGATTGTGATGCAGTCACACTATGAAAGCATCCCAGTGCGGTTGCTCGCCATGCTCCAAAGCAAGAGCAAGGCGCTGGTTGTGGACGGGCACACCGTGTCCGGTGTCGACATCGACCGGATCGGCGTTGACTGGAGCGAAGCGCTGGGTGTGGCGCTGGATCACCTGACTGATCTGGACCACCGGGCAATTGCGCTCGTCTCCCTCGAAAGTTCCGCCCATCCCATTCTCGCCGCCAGGCGGTTGTTCGAACGGCTGTCACATTGGCAAGGCCACAAGATCGAAACACGGACGGCCACGCTCCCCGGTATCCAGCATCCGACACAGGGCATCGTCGAGGCCCTGGCGAAAGCATTGGATGCGTTGAGGGGCGAAGACGGCCGTCTGAGCGTTTCAGCCTTGGTGCTGCTAGGCGTGTCGGATGGCATGGGCGTTCGAGAGGTGATACGGGAGGAGTTGCAGAAACAGGCGCCAGAACTGAGTGTGGTCATTCTCGGCCACCCCGATGTACCCACTGAACATCTGGATTATTTCTCGATGGCAGGGGGCAATCACGCCGATGGCGCCAATGCGCTCTATGAGACAATTCACCTGCGGCTTTCCTATCCGGATCTTCCGCCACAGATTGTTTACCTGAACTGCCGGTTTCAGCAGCGCTCAAGCAGCAGGCGGGCGGCGTCGGTCTAAAATCCCCCGATGCTTGAATGGCGATCACAACACCTGACATCATGACCCCGCAGTCCGCTTCGCGGGGATTTTCGCTTAAAGATGTTTGATCAGCGCTTCTGTCCGGCATCAACTTCAGATTAAATTACAGCACGAATGAAACCGTCCGTTCAACATACTTTCAAATCATACCGCTGCGTCATTTGACTCATTTAGAATTCATTCACGCAACAATGTCAGCATCGTTGAATGTTGCCCGAGATATTGGAACTCGCAAAGAATCCCCTTGTGCTCGCTGCACTTGCAGTGGGCATTATACTTGGCATGGGCATTGAGCAGCTTCTTGCCGGGGATTTTCAGAAGGCCGGGGAGGACAAGAGGCCTTGGCCGTGGAAAAAGCAGCGCCCCAAGAGCGATATCCCGATTGGACCCTGGTCACCATTTCCGGCTAAGATCCAGCGCAGACCGTTGGATGCGGCTGACCAGTTGCGGGTTGTCATGGGTGCCGATTTTACGGTTCAGCCGCTTCTCAACCGCAGTGAAGCGCGGGTTCTCAAGGAACTTGACGATATTGTCCTTGGCCGCAACCCGACCTGGCAGGTCATGGCACAGGTTTCGTTGGGCGAAGTCCTCCGCTGCAAGGACGCTATCGCCTTCAGTTGCATCAACTCAAAAAGAGTGGATCTGCTGTTGATGGATGGCGACTGCCGGCCGCGCCACGCCATCGAATACCAGGGCGGCGGACATTATCAGGGCACTGCCGCTGCCCGTGACGCGGTCAAGAAGGAGGCCCTTCGCAGGGCCGGGATCGGTTATCACGAGGTCATTTCCGGGCATACCACGCCGGCCGATCTCAGACGGTTGATTGAAAAAATCGTGGAGCGGCCGGAAAGCCGGTTGCAAGATCAAGGCGAACATTCCCCGCTTGCAGGCCGTCGGCTAGGCCCTGTTGACAAAGTATGGCAGCCAAATCTTTGTTGAAGCGATTGCCAGGAATGCGGCGAATGATGCGGCGGTTTTGTCGAAGCGGGTTGCGATGCGGCGGAACTGCTTGAGTTTGTTGAACATGCGCTCGATG
>JBGSIT010000104.1:0-12190 GCA_041742335.1 Rhizobiaceae bacterium | reverse complement strand
CTCCAAGCGAATTTGCCGACACCTTCGCAACGCGCCGGGCTTTGGCGCTGCGCAATGTGGATAACTCCGCACCAAAGCCCGTCACATCAAACGCCGGAAACGAACTCAAAACTGGATAAAACTTGGGGGCAAGGTCACTGGGAAACCCTTGCGGTGGATTTGAACCAACCACTTGTCGTGTTTCCCGCTGAGAGTAGCCATGCTGAACCCTGTTGTGACCAGAGTGTGACCACAATCGATTTCAATGACTATCTCCCTGACATTCCAAGGAAAAAGGATGGTGGGCGTGACAGGGATCGAACCTGTGACCCCTTCGGTGTGAACGAAGTGCTCTCCCGCTGAGCTACACGCCCATCCTTTTGAAATCGCTATACAATTTCACTTCATATGCGGTTGGAGCGATTGACTAGCAGCTTTCCGGGATCATTTCAAGTCAGGCGGGCCAGGAATGCTGCGGTTTCATGGGCCACAGCACCCGGCGTCGCGGGTCACCCCTCAAAGCCGGTCAGCACGCCAACGGCATTGACGCCGATATCGGCGACGGCATAGCCGCCTTCCATTACGAAAAGGGTCGGGAAGTCCAGGGCCGCGATCATCGCGCCGATCTTCGGAAAATCGCCGGTTTTCAGCTTGAAGCGGCTGATCGGATCCTTTTCGAACGTGTCGACCCCCAGAGACACCAGCACGACATCAGGCTGGTAGCGCGTCACCTTGGAGCAAGCGTCTTCGAGCGCGGTGGCCCAGACTTCAAACGGCGTGCCAAAGCGCATAGGGTAATTGATGTTAAAGCCTTCACCGACGCCGGCGCCCTTTTCATCGGCATGGCCGAGGAAATAGGGATATTCCTGCATCGGATCGGCATGCAGGTTGAGAACCTGCACATCGGCGCGATGATAGAAGATCTGCTGCGTGCCGTTGCCATGGTGGTAGTCCACGTCAAGGATCGAAACGCGCTTGGCGCCATGATCGAGAAACCACTGCGCCGCGACGGCGGCGTTGTTGATATAGCAATAGCCGCCCATGAAATTGCTGCCGGCATGGTGGCCCGGCGGACGGCACAGCGCAAACGCCGCCCTTTCGCCTGCGTTGACCAGGCCGGCGGCTGTCAATGCCACGTCATGGGAGGATTTGACCGCATCCCAGGTGCCTTCGACAAAGCCGCAACCGGCATCGAATGAATAATAGCCCAGCAAACCGTCAATGAATTCCGGAGCAACATCGCCGCGAAGCCCGCGCGTCGGCCAGCTGAAGGGCAAGGCGGTGCCATCGCGGCCCTCCGCCTTCCAGCGGTCATAGACGGTCGGCAAAAAGTCGAGAAAATCCCGGTCGATCACCTTGGCGGCCGTCGACAGGTCATGCTCTTCCGGTGCGATGACGGGCCCGAGCCCGACAGCCTTGACGCGGTCGTGAATGAATTCTGCGCGCGAGGGCATTTCGAAGGCGGGCACAATGGCGCCGGCGACAAGTTCAAACTGGCCGGAATGGCCAAGGTGGCGGGGCGAATAGACGGTTTTCATGGGGTTTGGGATCCGGTTTCAAATAAAAAACGCCCCGACGGCATGACCGACGGGGCGTCGTTATGGAATTACTTCTGCAGTTCGGTCCAGATCTTTGTATAAATCTCTTCGGTAGCCGGATCGCAGAGACGCATGAATTCGGCCTTTGCCTTCATGTCTTCAGGAACATTGAGTTCCGGCGCGCCTTTCATGTCTTCGGGCATTAAGGGTTCCGAACCCGCAATGCCGTTGGCGTAGCGGGCGAAAGCAGAAATCATCGCGGCATTTTCAGGGTCCATGATAAAGTTCTGAAACAGCTTTGCATTTTCGACATTCTTGGCGTCTTTCAGCACAACCACATTGTCCGACCAGTAAGTGAAGCCTTCTTTCGGATAGCCGTACTGGATATTCGGTTTTTGCAGGCGCTGGCGCAGCACCGAACCATTCCAGTCGATGGAAGCGGCAAAGTCGCCGGCGACCATCTTCGCGACGACGCCATAACTCATCGAGATCCAGTTCTGTTTCGCATTGATCAGCGTATCGCGCGCCTTCTTCAGGATTTCCTTGTCATTGGTGCAAAGTTCGCCGCCGTTATATTTGATCGCGGCATAGATGATATCGCCTTTCTCCGGGACGACATTGATCTTACCTTTCAGTTCTTCCGGCGGGTCGAAGACAATCCCCCAGGTATTGATGTCACCCTTGTATATCTCGGTGTTGACAGTAATGCCGATCGTGCCCCACTGCCAGGGAACCGAGTAGTGACGGCCGGGATCAAAGTCCGGATTTCGCCATTCTTGCGCGACATTCTTGAAATTTTCCATCTGGTCGGGCCGGGTTTCCAGCAGCAATCCTTCATTGATCCAGATCTGAAGGTAGCTCTGCGAAGGCGCGGCGATGTCGAAACCGCTGCCGCCCTGGCGCACTTTTGCAAGCGCTGTCTCGTTGGAATCATAATCGGTAATAGTGACCTTGACCTTGTAGGTATCCTCGAACTTCTTGATCAGTTCCGGGCTGGTGTAATTGCCCCAGTTATAGATGTTAAGCTCTCCTTCGGCATGGGCGAAATTTGCCGATGCAAGAAGCGCAGCCGCCATGCCTAAAATTGTTCTTCCAGTCTTCATTGTCGTTCTCCCTTTTATTAGACTCGCTTTTTGTTGACGAAAAAGAAAATGGTGACGACGGCAACAGACAGCAACAGGAATACTGCTGATATTGCGTTTGTCTCCGGTGTAATGGCCCTTCTCAATTGGCCAAGCATGTAGGTGGGCAAAGTATCCTGCCCACCGGATTTGACGAATTCTGTGATCACCACGTCATCGAGAGAAATGACGAATGCCAGCATCATGCCAGCCAGAATGCCTGGCCAAAGCAGCGGCAGTGTGACAAAGCGGAATGCCTTGAACGGAGTGGCATAAAGGTCGGCTGCGGCGCGTTCCAGCGTCAGGTCCATGTTTTCAAGCCTGGCCCGGATCGGCAGATATGCAAAGGGAATGCAAAAGGCGGTGTGGGCTGCGATCAGATAGCCCAACCCCGAATATCCGGTCCAGACCTTGATCCGCGAGAAAAAGATCAACAACGCCACGGCCGTCACGATTTCCGGCACCATCAACGGCAGGTTGATGAAGGCATATTTGACCGTCAGCCCGCGATAGGGCTCGGTTCTGGTTGTGGCGATCGCTGCTAATGTCGCGGTGATCGTGGCTATGATGGCTGCAACCGAAGCGATTTTAAGTGACGTCAACGAGGCGTCGATAACCTGCTGATTCTGAAAGGCCTTGGCAAACCATCGCAGCGACAGCCCGTCCCAGCTTCCAAGGTTTTCGCCCGCATTGAAGGCAAAGATCACCAATACACCGATCGGCAGGTAAAGCGCGAAAAAACACATGAGCGCTATGGTCGTAAAGCCTGCCTGCCGCCGGACGGAAAACGCTCTAACCATTGCGAGCGCCCTCGGATCCCGCATTGCGGACATAAGCCAGCAAAGCCACCATGACAATCATCATCAGTGTGATGGAAAGCGCCGAACCCAGCGGCCAGTTCTTGCCGGCTCCGAACTGCAGCTCGATCAGGTTGCCGAGCATCAAATGCTTGCCGCCGCCCAGGATGGATGGCGTGACATAGGCGCCCAGCGCCGGAATGAAGACAAGGATCGAGCCTGCGATCATGCCTGGTTTGACCAGCGGTATGATGATTTTGGTCAGCACCCGGCGCGGCGAGGCGTAAAGGTCATAACCGGCCTCCACCAAACGGAAGTCGATCTTTTCCATGCTGGCATAAAGGGGCAGCACCATTAGCGGAAAATAGACATAGGCCATGCCGACAAGGATCGCGCCATCGGTAAACAGCATTTGCAGCGGCTCCGTGACCAGCCCGGCCTTCATCAGGATCGTGTTGATCAGGCCTTCGTTGCGGATGACCTGCAGAATGGCGAAGGTGCGGATCAAGAGGTTTGTCCAAAACGGAATGGTAATCAGAAACAGCCACAATTCGCGGGATTTTTCCGGCCGCGTTGCGATGAAATAAGCGGTGGGAAAGCCCAGCAGCAAGGTCAGTATCGTCGTGATCAGCGATAGCGACACTGAACGAAAAAGGATGGAAAGATGGGCATCGGCGATGGACAGGGTGTCATCGAAAATATCGCGCTCAAGAAATACGTTGAACCAGGAATCCGTTGAAAACTTCCGGATGACGTCGCCATAGGGGCCGGGCGTGTAGAAGGAATAGACCAGCACGATCAGGAGCGGGCCGGTGGCCGCAAGCAGGATCAGCAGCATCGCCGGCGCGGAGAGCAGCCAGCGATTGCGGATATCCCGGCTCCTTTCTGCGTCGATGACAGCTTGTTGGTTTGCCATGGTCAGTGCCTCAATGCCCGGGCGGCATCCGGCTCTATCGAAACAAAAACCGCATCCCCCAATTTATGGACGTCTGACTGGCGCGGTTTGTTCTGTTGCCGGATCGAAAAAAGCGTGCCGCCGTCGGCCAGTGTTATTTGGTAGTAGGTGTCTGTTCCCAGATATACCACATCGGTCAGCGTGCCGGGCAGCCTGCCATCGCCGGCTTCATCGGCAATCCTGGCATGTTCCGGCCTGACCATCACGATGACGGCGTCCTTTGCTGACAAATGCTCCTGCATCGGCACGGCAAGGCGTCCGCCTATGGCAAGGGCGATCTCGGCATGACCGGCGTTGACGGAGGAAACCGTGCCGTTGAGGAAATTGGTCTCGCCGATGAAATCAGCAACGAAGCGGTCCGTAGGGGTATCATAGATTTCGCGCGGATTTCCGACCTGCAGAATCTTGCCCTTGGCCATCACCGCAATCCGGTCCGACATTGTCAGCGCCTCTTCCTGGTCATGGGTCACGAACACGAAGGTAATGCCGGTCTCGTGTTGCAGGCGCTTGAGTTCGACCTGCATTTCCTTGCGCAGCTTGTAATCCAGTGCGGATAGCGGCTCATCCAGAAGCAGCACTTTGGGTTGCGGCGCGAGCGCCCGCGCCAAAGCGACGCGCTGTTGTTGTCCGCCGGAAAGCTGGCTGGTCTTGCGGTTTCCGTATTCCTCCATCTGCACCAGCTTCAGCATCTCCTGGACCCGCCCTGAAACCTCGGCCGAAGACTTGCCGAGCATTTTCAGCCCAAAGCCGATATTGTCGGACACGGTCATATGCGGAAACAGGGCGTAATTCTGGAAAACGGTATTGATCGGGCGTTTGAAGGGCGGCATTGCGCCGATATTTTCCCCGTCGAGAAAAATGTCGCCGGCCGTCGGAAATTCGAAGCCGGCGATCAACCGAAGCAAGGTTGTCTTTCCACAACCGGAAGGACCCAGGAGCGTGAAGAACTCGTTGCGTCGAATGGTCAGGGATGCATCGGCCAATGCGACTACCGCGTTCTCGTCCGACCCATATGTTTTTGAAACTGCATGTAATTGAATGGCGTCAATATTTTTCATGAAAGTTTGGCTCAACATCGAGTGTTCAAAATTCCGACAAGATACTGGAAAAGCCAGATGACCACAGTGTTCGGCAATTGACAACCTTTGCTGTGAGCCAGCGGTTTTTTTTCTTCATTCCGAATAGGTCACGCTTCCTCCACAGATTGTCATGACCGGCCTGACAATGTGCAGCTCATCCGGCGCAATCGCTTCGATATCTTCATTCAATATGACAATGTCAGCCAGGTATCCCGGCTTGATCATGCCCTTGGCCTGTTCCGAAAATTCGGCATAGGCGCCTTCCACCGTATAGGCGGCCAAAGCCTCCATCAGCGTGAAGCGTTGGTCGATGTCTTCGGGACCGCGAAGCTGGCGTGTCATGGCCGCCTTGATTGTGTGAATGGGCCCTATCGGCGCCACCGGCCAGTCGGAGGAGAAGGGTATATGGGCGCCGGCGTCCTTCAGGACCCGCCAGGCATAGCTGTAGCGCCAGCGGCGGGGGCCAATCCGGGAAACGGTGGGTTCGGCCGGCAGGTCGAGCGTGCCGGGGGCATGGGAGGGCTGCATCGAGGCAATTACCCCCAGCGAGGCGAAGCGGGGAATGTCGTCCGGGTGGATGACTTCGATATGTTCGATGCGGTGGCGGCTGTCGCGTGCGCCGTTTCGGTTTCGCGCTTCTTCATAGCCGTCGAAAACAGCGCGGACAGCGCCGTCGCCGATTGCATGGACGGCAACCTGCAGCCCGCGCCTGTCGGCTTCGACGGCAATCTCCTTGAATGCTTCGGGTGAAAAAAGCGGCTCCGGTACTGCCTCCGGCCGGTCGGCATAGGGTTCGATCATGACGGCGGTCCAGCTGTCGAGCACGCCATCATAAAACACCTTGACCATGCCGGAAGACAGCCATTCATCATTGTAGCGCTCAGCCATCATCGAAGCCTTGTCCAGCATGTCGAGGCTCATGAAGTTCTTGAAGTGAAACGGAATCTTGACCCGGCAGGAAATGCTTCCGTCTCGGTCGCGCAATGCCTGCAGCAATTCAAGCTGGTAGAGATTGCCGTCCATGTTCTGAAGGGAGGTGATCCCGTGGCGGGCGCAATAGTCCAGCCCGCGTTTCATGACTGCGAGGTCCTTTTCCCATTCGACTCCATGCGGATAGGGATCGGGTTCGCCGCCGGTCGCCAGACCCAGCCGGTAGCGGTCATAGCCGGAGATTTCCAGCAAGGGCGCAAAGGCTTCCATTTCCCGCAATTCGCCGGTGGCAAGGCCGTCCTCGCCCATGACGACCTCATTGCCCGGACGAAGCTGTGCGCCGTTCAGGATATTTGCCATTTCAAGCGCTTTGGTATTGGCCCAGACGGTGTGGTGGTCATGGGCAAAGAGGGCCAATGCGCGGTCGCCCATGATGGAATCGAGATGATGGCGGGTAAGCCGTTCGCTGCCTCCGAGAATCGTATAATCACAGCCCTGGCCAAAGAGGATTTTTTCGTCGGGTCTGGCGTCGGCATAGGCGCGGACTTGCGCTGAAAGCACCTGCAAGCCTTCGACGCCTGCCAATTGCAGATGGTCCAATTCGGCGGAGCCTGAAAATATGTGCAGGTGGTTTTCGGAAAACCCCGGCAGAACGGTGGCTTGCCGCGCATTAATCACCTTTGTCGTGTCTACGCGATAGGCGTCAAGGTTCTCGGTTGTCCCAACCGCAATGATCCGGCCATCGGCCACGGCAATGGCGCCGGCGCGCGGATTGGCGTCATCCATGGTCAGGACGCGGGCATTGGTGATCAGGAGGTCGGCTTTGGGGGTCATCTTGTTCACTGTTCCGCCTGGCAAGGCTAATCGGGGTCCAGCCGCAATCGTAATCCCATTGGTCAGCTCAAAGCAACTGAAGCCATTGGCAAGCTTGCCTTGAGCAGACCGGCGGCAGCGTCAGATCTGGTCGCAGCAGCGCCGGCTAGGCTTTCCAATGGAGAAATTGGCCGAGGCTTTTGACTGATCCCGCGCCCAGCTGCGCCATGCATGCCTGCAGTTCCGCCTTCAGGATCTTGACCGCATGGTCCGGTCCTGCAGCGCCCAAGGCAGCGCAGGCATAAAGAAAAGGTCGGCCGAGCAGCACAAAATCAGCGCCAAGCGCCAGCATCCGCAAGATATCAAGCCCGGAGCGAATGCCGCCATCCGCCAGGATCGTCGCCTCCGGTCCCAGATGCTTGCGAATGACGGGTAGCGCGTCGGCGGCGGCAGGCGCTGCGTCGAATTGCCGTCCGCCATGGTTGGAGACAATCACGCCATCCGCCCCCAGCGCGACATAGGCCTCCGCCTCAAGCGGATCGAGCACGCCCTTGACGAGGATCTTGCCCGGCCAGGCGGCACGGATCGCTTCAAAGCGTTTTGGAGAAATATGACCTTCCATGACCTGCGACAGGAATTCCGCCGATTGCGCCATGGATGCGCCATTGGGGTAGTAGGGCGACAGATTGCCGAAATCGGGAATTCCGTGGCGCAATGTACCCAGCGCCCAGCCTGGCCGCGCCATGATCTGCACCAGGGTTGAAAGATCAAAGGACGGCGGCGCGGTCAAGCCGTTGCGGATATCCCTTTCCCGCCGGGTCGGTGCGGGAATATCGACTGTGACGACCAGCACCTCATAACCCGCCTGTCTGGCGCGATCGACCAGATCGACTTCCATTGCGGGGTCATTGGGCGGGTAGAACTGAAACCAGCCATTTTCTTGCGCCACCGGCCGGATGGCTTCAATCGGCTGATTGGAATAGGTGGACAGCACATGGAGGATGTTGTGCTTGCGGGCCGCCTTGGCCATGGGCAATTCCGAACCCGGCCACAATAATCCGGCAAGACCCAAGGGGGCCATGCCAAAAGGCGCATCAAAGCGCTGACCCAGCACCACCTGGGAAAGGTCCGGCCTGTCCTGGTCGGTCAGGTAGCGCGGCACCAGGATCGTGTCGCGCAGCGCCTGGCGGTTGCGGTTCACACAAAGTTCCTCGCCAAGCCCGCCGACCAGATAATCCAGCAGGAAACGCGGCATTTTGCGCCGCGCCGCCTTTTCCATGTCATCGATGCAGGGATATCGCCTGTCAGGATCGCTCATGGATTATGTCTGGATCAAGCCGCCTGTCTGCGCAAGGCCTGCGCCATGCAATGAATGCCGCCGCCGGTCTTGGAAATTTCGCTCATTTCGACATCGGCAACTTCGAAACCGCGGGCGCGCAATTGCCCGATCAGCGACTTGCTGGATGTCGGCGCAATGACCTTGTCATTTCCCAGCGACATGAAATTGCAGCCGAGCGCCATCGTGTCCTGGAAGGGAACGTCGATGATTTCATGGCCCTTGTCCTTGAGCCAGGTGACGATGGCCGGGTCCGTGCAGGCAAGGCAGACGGCGGTCAGCTTGGGAGCAATCGGCACCACCATCAGGTCAATATGGACATAATATTCGTCAATGAAGGCGATGCGGGTCTCCCAGCCTTCCTTCTTGAACCAGTCTTCGACCTGGCGGGCGCCTTCTTCCTGGGTGCGTGCGCCGCCGCAGCCGATCAAGACGCAGCCATCTTCGATGACATTGAAATCGCCGCCCTCGAAGGTGCCGGCGGTGACCATGTCATAGATCGGGATGCCGAGTTTCTCATAGGTCCGGATGGCTGCATAGTTTTCGCCGCGACGCCACCAATTGGCCATGGCGGTGATGATCGCGCCATAGGGCGTCATCACGCTTGAATCGCGCGAATAGACCTGCATCGGCAGTTCCGGCGTCGGTTCATGCCAGTGGATCTTGACGCCGAAATGCTCATAGGCCGAAACAAGTTCCTTGTGCTGGGCCTGGGCCGTCTGGATGTTGCAGGGCGCTTCGCGCAGATGCTTGCGCGACAGCGAACTGGTGGCCAGATGGCGAAGATAAGCGGGTGAACCGAGCAGCACGTCGCTCAGGCGGTCGGTTTCATTGGCAAAGCCCCAATTTGTGAGGCGTCGTGTTCCGCCCTGCAGGTTGCGACGCTGCAGCGAGAAGGTTTCATCAGTCGGCACGCGGGTCTGGTTGGTCATGATGTTTCTCCGGAAGTTCGAGGGGCTTTGTCGTTGGATTGCGGTTCGGTTGGTATCCACCAGTCGGCTCCGCGCGGCGTCTTCACATATTCGGGCCATCTAAAGTGGATTGGCGGTTCGTAATCGCAAAGCGGCGCAATCCACTGGCTGCCGCCGATACCACCGCCTGTTCGGGTCTTGAATTCGTCCATCGCCGCCTTGCGCGCAGAACCGTCTTCAAGAAGCCGGAGCGCTGAAAGCGCCAGCACCTTGCTCGCGGTGGTCACCATCGGGTCGATGGTCGCCGGAATTCCGCCCAGCGCGTTCATCACCCATGACGGATAGGACTTGCCGATTGGCGCTTTCAGCGCCGGCCGGGCAATATAAAACCGGGCGGTCGGGGCATGCCAGGACATGTCGGTATAATCATCCGATGTTGAATTGACCTGCGATGGCGGCAGATCCCGGCGCAGGATGGCTTCTGCATCCTGCGGTGAAATGAGCGTGCCGCAAGCCTCGATGAATGGATCATCCATCGGCTCAATTCCGAGGTTGGTCTGGATTTCGCGCGCCGCCGACCTGGCGGCTTCATCGAAATCGGGCGCACCGACAGACTGCAAGCTGTCCCAGACCACATTGGCCATTGCGTGATTGGCAAGGCCGGGTCGGGATTTTGCAACCCAGTGGCGTTCATGGCGGCAACCGCTCATTGCGGAAGCGGCTTCGGCATTGCGGTCCAAAACGGCGGTGACCTGCTCGGCCATGGCTATGGTCGGCACCCGGATCATATACTGGATTTCGGCAAGGCCGGCCGGCAGGTTGTCGGCCGTGGCCTGGCCGGCGGTCAGGATCGCCTCGCTGATCGACCACCCGCCCTGATGCGGCAACATGCTGTCGCGGAGCGCCTTTGACGACATATACATCATCATCAAAGCGTCATTGGCGCCCGGCGCGCGCACCGCGGAATGGGATTGCGGGATCGGCGCGTCGTCCGAAATGCCCCAGTTTTCCGGCTCGTCGCAGATGAAGCGGTAGATCATCGAATAAGCAGCGCCGCAATGGGTATCCCAACGCACCGTATTGCACATCGGCAGCATGTAGAAAGGATGGAAGGACAACATGGCGTCCAGCCCGTCATAATAGCCCTTGGCGGCATGGATCGGCTTGGAACCCCGGACTTTTTCAGCCGGTTCGCCTGTGAACCGCAGGGTGCCGGTTATGCCGTGGTGCTGCATGGCGGCCTTGGTCGCAAGCAGACCGCCAAGTCCGGAAATGCCGAGGCCCGAATGAGGATCGGTATGCCCGCCGGCCCATTGGCTCAAGCCGCTGCGCGGCATTTTATAGGGAACCGCCGCCTGGCAATTGCCCGGCACCGCGTCATATTCGGCGTAAAGGCCGATGGAGGGGCCCGCGCCATTGCTCCACTGGGCGGCAAAAGCGGTCGGCATGCCGGCCGAGCCTTCCTCGACACTGAAGCCGTTTTTCCGGAGGATTTCCACATACCATGCCGCCGACTGATATTCGCGCCAGGCCGTTTCGCCGAAATCAAAGATCGTCGAGGTCCAGGCGGAAAGCTCCGGCCTGATCCGGTCTATATGGGAAATTGCGTGGTTTTGTGCGGGCGACAATGTCATCGGCATCCTCCTGAAGGAAACTTAGATCGCGCCGGTCATGGCAAAAAGTGAAATATTTTCCCGCCCTCTGCAAATTCATTTCACCTATGCCTGCTTTTTCGCCTAGTTTCGACATTTGGAAATCAGGAACCTAACATGCGCAGGATCCCGTCAACCCAGGCCCTGAGGGCATTGGAAAGTTTTGCCCGTCACGGCTCCGTCTGGCGGGCCGCCGAAGAGCTCAATCTCACCCGTTCGGCCATCAGCCACCAGCTTCGGCTGCTGGAACGGGAACTCGGCTTTTCGTTGTTCAACCGGGTTGGCACCAAAATTGAGTTGACGCCGCAGGGCCTTGCCTATGCTGCAGATATCCGCCATGCGCTCGTTACGATCGCCGGCTCGGCGGCCCGTCATGCAAATCGCGGCGCGACAGGCAATGTCCGGATCAGCTGCACCGCCGGCTTTGCTTCCAATTGGCTTTGCAACAGGATCAATGAATTCAACGGCAGCTATCCCGGCGTCATGCTGGACATATCGACGCCGCGGCGGCTGGATGATGTCAATAATCCGGATATCGACATCTTCATCGCCTTTGGCAACGGCAACTGGAAAAACATGGTGGTGGAACGCCTTGTCGAAGTTGAATTCACGCCGCTATGCAGCCCGCGGCTGATCAACCGGATTGGCGTATTGTCCAGTCCGGAAGATATCGACAAGGCCTGTCTGCTGCATCTGGGGGACCGGGAAGACTGGCGGCGCTGGGCCGTTGATGCCGGTCTGGATGTTGCGATTGCATCCGGCGGCGTGGTGTTTTCCGACATGAATCTTGTCTATTCAGCAGCCGTGGGCGGCCAGGGCATTGCCATGGGCGACGAATTCATTTGCCGGACGTCGATGGACAATGGCGACCTGGTCCGACCCTTCGACCGCGCCATACCGTCAACCAACTCCTATTACCTGGTCGTTTCCGAGGAAAAGGCTAGGCCCTGTTGACAAAGTATGGCAGCCAAATCTTTGTTGAAGCGATTGCCAGGAATGCGGCGAATGATGCGGCGGTTTTGTCGAAGCGGGTTGCGATGCGGCGGAACTGCTTGAGTTTGTTGAACATGCGCTCGATG
>JBGSIT010000103.1:0-62287 GCA_041742335.1 Rhizobiaceae bacterium | reverse complement strand
CATCGAGCGCATGTTCAACAAACTCAAGCAGTTCCGCCGCATCGCAACCCGCTTCGACAAAACCGCCGCATCATTCGCCGCATTCCTGGCAATCGCTTCAACAAAGATTTGGCTGCCATACTTTGTCAACAGGGCCTAGATGGAATCTCTGGTAAGGTCAGGTAATGACCGGGACAGTCATAGAACGGGAACTTTTGTCAATTATAGATGGTCGATGCAAATTCGCCTTGAGATTAATGTCGAAATAATGGGGATTTATTGATGAATTCGGCGCGTATATTGTTGGTGGCAGGCCTTTTATTTTCGACCAGTCTTCAGTCTGTAGAAGCTCAGGCAGCTCCCTGTCTTCGCGGCATCAATCTGTCCGGAGCCGAGTTTGGCAAGCCCGGCGGCGCTATCAACTCCGACTACACCTATCCGTCAGATTTTACCTTCGGCTATTTTGCCGGGCAGGGGTTTGACACGATAAGGCTTCCTTTCCAATGGGAAAGGCTGCAACCGCAATTGATGCAGGATCTGGACGCAGGCGAGCTCAACCGATTGCTCGAAGCGGTCACCATGGCCCGGATCCACGGTTTGACAATCATCCTCGATCCGCACAACTACGCCCGTTACCATGATCAGGTGATTGGAAGTCAATCTGTTCCCCATGGCGCTTTTGCCGATTTCTGGCGTCGGCTTGCGACGGTATTTGCCAATCAGAGCGACGTGGTTTTCGGCTTGATGAACGAGCCCCACGATATTCCCGCAAGCCAGTGGTTGATCTCAGCCAATGCAGCCATCGCAGCCATTCGCGGTGCGGCCGGCGCCCGCAATCTCGTTCTAGTCCCCGGAACGGCCTGGACGGGCGCACATAGCTGGCAAAGGAAATTTGAGAGCGGCTCGAACGCCGATGTCATGGTCGGCATAGTTGATCCGGAAAAGCGTTTTGCCTTTGAAGTGCACCAATATCTCGACAGCGATTTCTCCGGAACAACGGACAGCTGCAGTCGGGCGCTCGGTGCGGTCAAGGCGCTGACATCGTTCAGCAACTGGCTCCGCGAAAACAATTTCCGCGGGTATCTTGGCGAGTTTGGCGCAGCCGGATCGCCAGAATGCCTTGCGGGGCTCTCCGGCATGGTCAATGTGGTGGAAAGCAACCGCGATATCTGGTTGGGATGGTCATATTGGGTAGCCGGCGACTGGTGGTCGCCGGAAGAGCCGCTGAATATTCAGCCGACGGAAGAGGGTGACAGACCGCAGCTCTCGGCATTGAAAGCCGCGCTTGCCGACGAGAAGAACCGCAAGGGAGAATGCAAGTATTTTTAGCCTGAGACCAAGCAACTGAATAATTAGAAAGATTTCCCGACCGATTTGCCGGATGCCTCGGAAAAAGTAATATTTGTTCAATCTTATCTACGTAAAATTTCGGCAATATGAAAAGCAAAACGGGGCATCTCGATGTCATTACTGCTCATGTCGCGGCATCCACGCACAGCTATTCAAAGTGGGCGAGATATACATCGGTTGCCGAGAGCAATCTTTGACATTCACAAAGCATCTGCATTGATCGCATTTTTCACAATGGCGTCCTGGTCAAGCGCAGTCAGTGCCGAGACTCTGAATCTTCTGATATGGGAATCCTATATCAGCGACACAGTCATCGAGAAATTTACAGCAGATACCGGCATATCGATCCGCCAGATCTATTATGACAGCAGCGACAAGCGCGATGAAGTCCTGTCTGATCCGGGCAGCAATATCGACATTGCGGTTGTCAGCGAAGGCGGCACGCTGCTTTTTGGCAATAGTGGTGTACTCGCCGAAATTCCGGAGGGCGGCATTGCCACGCTCCCGGACTATCCGGATCGGTTCCGCGATCGCTGCAGCAAATATGCGATACCCTATCTCTGGGGAACCATGGGTATCCTTTATCGCAGCGACAAGGTGAGCGAGCCTCCGCAATCTTGGTCCGCCATCTTGTCCCCCGCCGAATATCTGAAGGGGCACATTGCAATGTCTGATGATTACGCCGACGGGCTGGTGCCGCCGCTAATCAGCATCGGCGCTTCGATCAATGAGTCCGACCCGAAGGTACTCAAGCAGGCTTTTGAAATAATGAAGCAGCAGGCGCCCTTCGTCAGAACCTATACCTATATCATCACTTCGGTTCAAAACCCTGATTTTGGACAGGAAATCTACATGGCGCTGGGCTATAGCGGCGACCAGAAGACCTTGAACGAATCTGTCGGCCAGCCGGGCCTGTGGCGCTACGCCCTTCCCAAGGAGGGGTCGCAAGTATGGCTCGATTGCTTGTCGATAACAAATTCTTCGCAACGCAAGACTGCCGCGCTGCAGTTTCTCAAGTACATGGCTTCGGTCGAAATTGCGGCGGAAAATTCCATCGCCTTGCGCATGCCGCCTGTCAATTCGAAATCCATTGCGCTGTTGCCCGATGACATGCGCAATGACTCCGAGCTCATGTCACCTGAAGACAGAATCGAAAAGAGTCAATTCGGCGAGGAATTGCCAAGCGAAACTGTTCAATTGCGAAAACGCATCTTCAATACTTTGGTGAATTTTCATGACTCTCAGTAAACGCGCCTTGCTGCTGATCTTTCCGGTTGTGCTGGCCAGCTACGTCCTGATCGCCATTTCGGTTTATGTCGCCCAGCGCTCGGCCGTCATCCGTCTGGAGCAAGCGCGCCTGTCGCAACAACTCAACACCCTGAAATCCCTGTTTGAGTCCCAAGTAACGTTCAATCGCAGCTTCATCCGGTCCGTGGTGCGCGGCAGTCCGATCCGCCAATATCTCAACGAAAAAAACGAAGCCTACCGAAGCAACGCTTTGGGTGCGCGGCTGCAGGAAAGCATCCAGTCATTGTCGGAAAATCCGAAGCGCTTCATGTCCGTGACGGTTTTCCGGCCGGAAACGCTGGGTGTGGATTTTTATTTTGAAAACAGCCGTGACCCTTTTGCCGAAATTTCAGACAAGCAGATCGAACTGGCGCGCAAGGTCTTGGCTGGAAACGACATTTCGACCTGGAACTACCTTGCGGACCCGAATCTGGCGCCCCTGATCATTCATTCGGAATTCCTCGATCCGAAAACTTTCTCCAGCCCATTGCCAAGTCAAAAGAAGAATTCGGTACTGGTTCAGGTTGCCGTGAGGCCGGATGAATTCATTGCGTTGAAGGGTCAGCTGGAAAAGGAATATGGCGCCAAGATAGAGTTCAGCCAGCATCCGGTCTTTGCCCAGGGAACGGTATCGGCGGCAACCGGCCTGGGCCGTTCCGTTTATATCCGCTTGACCGCCAGCCAGGACTATCTCGACGACCGCCTCAGTGCGATGTGGTTCTTGCTGGCGGCGGCAGGGCTTGGCATGAGTATCCTGTCGCTGGGCCTGTTGCTGTTTCTCATCCGGCGTTACATCACCAACCCCGTTGCCAGGCTGGACCGCCAGGTCACTGAGGTTATGGAGGGAACGAGGGCGCGCATCTTCGACATTGGAGGCAGCGGCGAAATCGCCAGGCTGTCAACCAACATGAAGCTGATGTACGACAATCTCAGCCGGTCGCTTGCACGAATTCAGGAAATGTCCTGGACCGATCCGTTGACGCGGATATCCAACCGGACGGCGTTCAATATCAAGGGAAGTGAGTTTGTCGCCGGAGGACACGGACGGGATTGCCGTTATGCCATGCTCTTCATTGATCTGGATAATTTCAAATTCGTCAATGACAGCTATGGCCACGATAGCGGCGATGCGTTGCTACGGACCTTTGCCGACAATGTCGGACAAATCCTGAACCGTTTCTGGAAGGCTAAGCAAATTCCCGAAGGCTTGTTTGCCCGCCTTTCCGGCGATGAGTTTGCTATTCTGATGCGCGTCGATGATGACCACGATGCCGACAAGGAACTGGCGACGCTGATTTTGTCCATGTTTGCGAACGGCCTGTTGGTTGACGGGCGCTCCTTCCCGGTGTCCGCAAGCATTGGCCTTGCGCATTATCCCGATTCCGCGTCTTCAGTCACACAGCTGACCTCCAAGGCGGATATGGCGATGTATCAGGCAAAAGCGGCCGGCAAGAATCGCTGGGCCGCCTATTCACCCGAGCTTGAGCTGAAGACCGAGCGGGAACGAGTGATCCAGGGCGAGTTGCGATTGCTTGATCCTGATGAGCAATTCAGTCTGGCTTTTATGCCGATTGTCGATGGCGCAGGCAAGATCCTGAGCTGCGAAGCGCTGCTTAGATGGACGTCGCCGACACTGGGTATTGTTTCACCGGCGGAATTTGTGCCGATCGCTGAAAGCAACGGGCTTTTTGCCAAGATCGATCATTGGGTGATAGACCGCGCCATGAGCCATGCCGTGCGCCTGCGCGAGGCTTTCGGACCGGATTTCATTCTCTCGATCAACCTGTCGTCAGCGGAATTGCACTCAGGCGAAATAAACCGCTATCTGGCCGATTGCCTGCAGCGCCATGGTGTTGAGGCTTCAGCCATTGAAATCGAACTTACCGAGACCTTTGCGGCCGATATCAACCAGAAGATCGGCAATGCCTTGCTGAGCTTGCGCGCCATGGGCTTTCGCATTGCCATTGATGACTTTGGGGTGGGTTATACGTCGATACGCCAGCTCATCGAGTATCCGGCAGACACCATCAAACTGGATCTCGTCATTGTCAGGCAAATGACGGAGACCCGCTCGGCCGGCCTGCTGGCATCTCTCGTCAGTCTTTGCCATGCACGCAACATGAAGGTGGTGGCCGAGGGCATTGATACCGAGGAAAAACGCCGGATGCTGGTGGAAGCAGGTTGCGACCTGTTTCAGGGCTTTCTGATTGCCAAGCCGATGGATATCGAGGATTTCTATCTCTTTGGCCTGCAGAACGCGGTCTCTTCCGGCGCGCGGGATCTGCTGGCCATGAATGCAAAATCCGCTTGAAATTCCGTGTGAATTCACTTCACCGCCGCAGATCGTTGATCGAGGTAGCCGAGAAACTGGCTCCACCTGCTTTTGAGTTCAGGCAGTTGTGCTGCACTTGTGGTGCCAAGCAGGAACCACATCAGCGCCGCCGTCTTGATTGAATAAAACGAGTTGGAAATGATCATCAGCAGCAACAGGTAGATTATGATCATCGAATGGAACTGCCAGGCGCGCGACGATTTTACCGGCAGGAACACGAACACAGCCCACACGCCGATGAAGCCGAGAATTCCGAACTTGGTCAAAGTATAGGCCAGGCCGGAATCTGCGGTGAACAGGTCGGTTGCCTCATATCCGAAGACAATCCCCGCATTGAGGCCCGTCAGGATATGGGCTGTTACCTGGATGCGGCCCAATATGTCATTGGGGCCGCCTTCCGTGCTGGTCATCAGCCCGTAAGCGGCGATGGAGGCAAGCAGGATGAACGGAATGACCAGCCAGATGGTGCGCGGCACGATTTTCAGGACGGGCGCCAGCACAGCCATGATGATGCAGGTCAGAAGTCCGAAGCGGGCGTCTGCGAAAGCCACCAGCAGCAAGGCGATGGGCATGATGACGTAGCGGCCCATATATTCGCGCCGAAACAGCGCCCAGGCAAACAGGATAACGCCGAAGTTGCCCATGGAAACCGGCTCGAGCAGCACGGAGGCAACGCGGTGCTGGCCGAGAAATGGCAAGATTGTCCTGGGTTCGGGGCGAATGCCTGAAATGAACAAACCGCGTATCTGGCCGAATGTTTCGTCAAGCGTGACGCTGCCCTTGGCCAGATAATAGCCGATTATGTTGAAATAATTGAGATAGGTATCGAGCATGAAATACTCGAAGAGGGCGAAGAACAGGGCGATCAGCGCCGAAATCAGCGCCAGCTTGTCGGCCAGTTTGAGATCGCCCAGCCTGGAGCCGAGCGCGAAGAATACCACCGGAATGAGGATGTCGCGAACGGCCTTGAGATCGTTGATGCCGCGAAGCGCAAACAAAAACAGCATGTAGCTGACAAAAACACTGATGAAGATGTAAAGACCGGCCCGCCTGTCCGCGGCGCCCAAAAAAGCCATGCCGATGATGAGCATTTCCATCATCATCACATGGCTCTCGTTAATCGTCATAAACCGGGTGTTGACGAAGCACAGGAACAGGTTGAAGCATAGGCCGCCCAAGACAACAATAATGGCGATCAGTTGGACATGAAGGGGCGCGCGCGCCGACAGAAGGTCGTCAGGCGTTCCGGTCTTGTGAATTTCATAGCCATCGACAGTCAATGCCATGCCAAACGCCCGTCAAATTTATGTCCAGGCCGCAGCGCCTATCAAGCGGCTTCGGGGATCAGGATTGTTCCAAGCATGACGTCCCGCCAGGGTGAAAGCGATTGCACCAGCGCCTTGAGCTTTTCGCTGTCAGAGCCTTCGTCGGCGACCAAGACAATGGCATTGGCGTTTTTCAACAAAGCCTGCAGATGATCGCGAACCTGGCTTCCGGTGGCGTCCACAATGATGAAGTCGGCCTTGCGATTGCGCTTGCGGAAATTGGCATAGGTTGGCGCCGCCCGCTGGTTTTGTTCCGCCTCAAGGCTTCCGAGTTTTTGGAACGGGATGATATTGCCGACATCGGCGACTTCCGGATGCAGCGTGAACAACATCGGATCGGCGGCATCAGAGGTATCTTCGCCGGTGGAATAAAGCACCACCTTGTCCAACTGGTTCAGTGCGTGGGCAATGCGGTGGACCACCGAAGGACTGGCCGGAATATTGTCGGAAGAAAGAAACAAAACCGTGACGGGACCATGCCCCGCCTGCATTTCTACAAGTCTGTCAACGGCGCGGGTCACTGCAATCCGGGTCTGGCGCTCGACTTCCGCCGGCGTGGCTTTTGTGCGGGCCAATCCCGAGAGCAGCCGGTTTTTCAAGCCGCTTGCAGACTTTGCATTCGTCGGCACAGTGGCGACGACGACCGGCTGGGCTGGAGCCGTTAGGGTTGCTGCCTCCGCTGCCGGCTCTGTCTGGACGGGAACGGGCGCTTTGACGGCGGAGAAGATTTCCATCACGACGGCGAGACCGCTGCCGAGCGCCACCCCGAAAAGGCCGGAAGCAAAAAGCACCATGATTTTCATCAGGAATGATGTCTGCGAAAATGGCACGGCTGAAGAGATGATGCGCGAATTGTTGGTGTCGACGCCGTCGCGCTGGCCGAATTCTTCCGCTTTTGTCAAAAATGTCTTGTAGAGCGCGCGAAGCGCATCGGCTTCACTTTGCAACTGCTTTGCCCTTATGCCGGCCTCGCTGCTGTTGATAGAGGTCTTCTTCAGGGATTCCAGTTGGCCGTTGATGGCGGCGAGATTTGCCTGCGACCGGTCATAGGCGCTCTTCATCGACTGGCGCAGGCGCGCCACTTCCTGTTCAAGCGCCTGTTTCATGCTGGCGACCTGGGAGCGAACCGCCAGCATCTGGGGATGGGAAGCGCCCAGTGAGGTGGCAAGTTCAGTCTCTTTCGAGCGCAGGTCGGCATAGCGGGAACGCAATGTGCCGATCGGACCGGATTGCAACGATTCCGGTACGGCGCCGGCCTCGATTGCCGCCACGGTCAGGTTGCGGACCTGCTCGTAAACGGTGCGTTTTTGTTCAGCATCGCCGCGTGCTTCAATCAATTGGCGATTGACGCCTTCGACCTGCTGGTCGATGAGCAGGCCTTGTTGGCCGGTGCTGACCAGGCCGTTGGCCGCCTTGAAGCGTTCAAGCTCGGCTTCCGCCTTGAACACCCGGGCTTGCAGGTCCATGGCCTGGGATTGAAAGAAGCTAGCTGCGCGTTGCGATGCGTCGCTGCGTGCGCCATGCACCGATTTGAGATAGGCCTTGGCAATTTCATCAGCAATCAATACGGCCTTTTCGGCATTGCCGTGTTTGACGGTCACAGTCAGGATGAAGGACTGGCCGGCGCGGGTGACGCTGACATTCTTCTGAAGGCTTGTAACCGTCGCCACCAGCGCGGAACCAGAAATGCCCGCTTTGGCGCCCTTGCTAAAATAGTCGTCATTGACGAGGTCAAGCTGGGTTGCGACCGCAGTCAGGATTTCGCGCGATTGCAGAACATAGATCTGGCTGTCGACGATGGCCTGGTCCTGGTTGGGCGAGGCGCCCCAGATGTTCAGTTCGCCGCCATCCGATTTCAAACCTTGTTGGTCGACGAGGATATCGGCGCTGGCTGAATAGACCGGCTTGTGCAGCAGGACATAGGCCAAAGCCAAGCCTAAGCAAAGAATGACGGCGGCGGCAATCACATACCATCGCTTGCGCAAGATTGCCGGCAATTGAAAGATGTCGATATCCATGCCTGATCTGGGTCTCTTTGTTCTGCGGGAGGCGGGGCGGACCAAGACTGGCCTGATCCGAATGTGGAACCAATCCAGCTACTTATGTCACGTCGGTTCAAAGCCTGAATGAAAAGTGCAATCAATGCTCGAATTAACCGCAAAATGGCAGAACAAGGTTAATGGTAGGTGAACTTTCACAAGTGCGAGAAAGTTCAAGAAAAATTGAAAACGGCCGATCGTGTCGATTTTTTTACCAAGAAAAATGAAACAGAGTAACGGGGAAACCCGATATTAACGCAAGACGGCTTTAAGCTTGATGCTTGGATGGAAATACATGAAAAGGCCGGATATTTGGTGAACTTGGCTGACAATATCGGCATTTCTGCAAGGGGTACGGACACCGCATTGAATCTTGCTCTGTCTCCGGCAGAAAACCTTGTTGAAGCTGTCGCGGCAGTTCGGCACCCCGTCGTTGCGCGCAACGGTCTGGTGGTTCATGTCGTCCGGCAGTTTTTTCCCAGCCGCGGCGGGCTGGAAGATGTGGTGCGCAATCTGTGCAAGGAAAATCTCAAGGCCGGCTATCGTGTCCGCGTCGTCACACTCGACAGCATCTTCGCCCAGCCCGGACTGGATATCGCCCGCTCGGAATGTATCGATGGCATAGAAATCGTCCGGGTGAAATGGCTTGGATCGAGTCGCTACCCCGTCGCATTATCTGTTTTCCGCCATCTGCATGATGCATCCCTGGTTCACGTTCATGCGATTGACTTCTTTTTCGACGCCCTGGCGCTGGGCTGGCTGGCGCACCGGAAACCAATGGTGGTAACCACGCATGGCGGATTCTTTCATACCCGAAGGTTTGCCGGGATCAAGAAAGTGTGGTTCCAGACCCTGACGCGTCTTTCCGCAATGGCCTATCGAAAGGTTGTATGTTGCAGCCGTTCCGATCTCGAGCGGTTTTCCGTTATCGCGCCTGGCCGCGTGAAGTTGATCGAAAACGGCATCACTATCGAAAAATTCATTGGTGCCGGATCGCCTACGCCGCAAAAACGGATTGTGACCCTGGGCCGATT
The DNA here is from genome assembly GCA_041742335.1 of Rhizobiaceae bacterium. Classification (GTDB taxonomy): domain Bacteria; phylum Pseudomonadota; class Alphaproteobacteria; order Rhizobiales; family Rhizobiaceae; genus Rhizobium_E. Next base: position 52,941 of record JBGSIT010000103.1, on the reverse strand, counting down.
TTCGGTCAACAAGCGCCTTGATCGCCTCATTGAAATGATGGCGCGCCTGAACGCCAAACAAGCCGGCTGGCATCTCGATATCATCGGGTTCCCTTCTGACCTGAGCCAGGCGGATCTCGAGGCCCTGGTGAAAAAATCCGGGTTGGCAGAGGTCGTCACATTGCATGTGGGCATCGACAACAACGCCATTTCCACGATCATGGCCAAGGCTTCTTTCTTTGCGTCGGCTTCAGAATATGAAGGTTTCGGTTTGGTCGCCATTGAAGCCATGAGCGCAGGCTTGCTGCCGATCCTGCAGGAAAATGAAGCCTTCAGTGCGCTTGCGGCAACGCATCGGGATCTCGTCGTCACCGATTTCTCAAAGCCCGATATAGTCGCTGAAAAATTGCTGGACGGATTGCGGGCGCTTTCAGACGAAGGTGTGGACATCCGGGCGCGGATGATGGATGAGGCCGCTTTCTATTCCTGGGACAAGGTCGCATGCCATTATCACGATCTTTATGATCAGTGCCTGGCCCGGGAGGCATTGTCATGAAAACACCGGACAAGCGGAAGGTGTTGATCGTCACCGGTCAGCACTTTGCCGGTCAACCGCGCAAGGTTGACCTGCATTTCATGGCGGAGGCGCTCAACGAGCAAGGCGTTCATGTGGATTTCCTTTCCCTGCGGTTAAGTCTCGCAAGCCGGTTCATTCACGACGGGCGTTGGGAATATGCAAAAGCGCGTCGCCATAACCGGTGGATAGAGGTCTCGCCGCTTCTTGATGAATTCATCTGGGTCAATACGATTCATCCGATGAACCTTAGCGGGAAGGCCGCAAACTGGCTTTCGGGCCAGATTTTCAGGCATTATTCCGCGCTGCTGCCGGGTGAAGTCATCAGACGGCTTTCGGATTATACGCACATATTGGTGGAAAGCGGAATTTCGGTGCTCTTGCTGCATCGGTTGCGTATCCTGGCGCCACAGGCTTGCCTGATCTACCACGCGGCAGACCGGCTCTCGACAATCGGAACTCATCCGGCTGCCGTCGCCCATCTCAAACGCCATTCAAGCGACATCGACCTGGCTCATGTCATGGCCGAGGCCATCAAACCGGACATACCGTCGGGCGTGCCTGTCATCTATCTGCCGCATGGCATCAGCAAAGCCGGTTTCGCAAAGATTGATCAATCGCCTTTTTCGGGTCAGCGCAATGTCGTCAGCGTGGGCGACATGCTGTTTGACCCGCAGGCGGTCAAGATACTGGCGGAGGCATTCCCGGACTGGACGTTTCACCTGTTTGGCCGGCTGGCAGCACTTGCCGATCCTTTGCCCAATGTCGTTACCCATGGAGAAAGACCGTTTGATGAAATCGTCGGCTATATCAAATTTGCCGATATCGGTCTGGCGCCCTATGCCGACGCCCCGGATGCCGATTATCTCAGCCAGTCGAGCTTGAAGATGATCCAATATACGTTTTGCCGTCTCCCGATCGTCGCGCCGCACTTTGCGTCGGCGGGACGCAACCATGTCCATGGCTATGATCCCCTGTCGCCTGAAACATTAAAGACGGCGTTTGCCAACGCCTGCCGGCAGGATCGGGAGATGATCGATATCTCGCAAGTCATGAGTTGGCAGGAAAAGACGTCCATCTTGCTTGAAGTCGCCGACAGGCAGCGCGGCCTGCCGATCAGCCGGGACTTGCACCTGACGACAACCGCAGCATTTGCACGGTGACCTGATGCCCAATGGAATTATGTTGAATTCGATTATGAACGCGGCCGCAGGAATGCTGCTGCTGATTACAGGCTTTGCCTGTTCCATCATCACCGCGCGGCTGTTGGGTCCCGAAGCCAACGGCATTATCGCCTTTTCCCTGTGGTTTGCCACGACTGGAGCATTGGTCGCGGAGCTTGGCACGGGCGTCATGCTGCTTCGCATGTTGCCGCAACTCAAGGCGCATGGTTACAACCATGACCGCCGCCGGGGATTCGCCGCTTTCCTGGTTACGCCCACACTGGTTTCCACACTCATACTGCTCGGCCTCTATATTGCGTTCTTCATCGCATCGGAAGATCTGCACTGGGCAAAGACCGCACCGACCATAGCAGCCGTCACCGGCATATTGTTTGTTATCCAGTCCATTGGCGCCTTCGCCAAAAACTATCTGATCGGTGAGCAAAGACTGAGCGAATTCTTTCGACTGACAGGGTTTGCCTCCGTCCTTCAATTGGTCGCGGTTCTGGTCGGTGCGATCTATTTTGGCGTGGAAGGCGCATTGATCGGTTACGCCTGCAGCCAGGCTGTCCTGTTCGTCTATACCTTGAAGATCATCGTCCACCGCAGGGACAAATGCGATGTGCCGGTCAAGTTTCTCTTGAGTTCCTCACTGGTGCTCTCTTTGGAGTTCGTCGTTGATTCCATATTTCTCAACCGGATTGAATTGCTGTTTTTGCAGCAATTCTGGTCGGTCAAAATGGTGGGTTTTTACGCGGTCGGGCTGTCTGTCGCCAATCTTGCGCTGCAATTGCCTGTCCAACTCACGGGCAGCCTGTTGCCGTTTTATTCAGAGCAACGCCACACCTCGGAAAGCGGAGCCTTGTCGCCCAACGTCTTTGCCGGCGTGATCCGGGCCATAGCCTATGTTACGCTGCCGATGAGTTTTGGTCTGGCGGCCATTTCCACGCCATTGGTTACCCTTGTCTTTGGCGAGGCTTTCCGGCCGAGCGGCAATATCGTCATGCTGCTGGCCATTGCGGCGCCGCCGTTTGTCTTCATGCAAATCCTCACCCAATATCTGTTTTCCGTAGACAGGGCGCGCGACAGGCTCTGGGTGGGGCTGGCAGGTGCGGCTGTCATGGTGGTCGGCTGCCTTGCCCTGGTTCCTTGGCTTGGCGGCGTCGGAGCGGCCTTGGCGCGGGTGACGACCTTCGTTGTCATGTGTTTGCTGTTGATCTGGATCACCGGTTTCGCCCGGTCCTTGGGAGGTCTCTATGCCACTTTGCTGAAAGTGGCCCTGGCGTCCATGGTCAGCGGCTTTTCCGCTTATTGCGTGCTGGAATATGTATCCTCAAGCGCCTTGGGGATGGTCGCCGCCCTGCTGGCCGGGTTTTTCGGCTATATTCTGGCCCTTCGGATTTTTGGCGCGGTGCCGGTTCAGGACGCCGAAATCATGACGCTGATTTCTGGCCGCCTGCCGGGTCTGGCGGGAAAAACGGCCGGCCGGTTCATTCATTTTGTGGCGCCGCGGTTTGGGCGGGAGTCTGCTTTGGCGGTACAAGCGCCTCAGAGCAAAAAAAACCAGGTCGGCGCGGCAATTCACGCGGCAGGGGTCGGTCGCGCAGCCTCCATGCCCGTGACGTTCGAAGGCACCGTCGGGCTATTTCAAGCTGAAGACGAAGATATCGCCAAGCGCGATTGCGCCGTGCTTTTTCTCAGCCCATGGGGCTTTGAGGAGATGTGCGCGCGAAAATTTTACCGGATACAGGCCGAACATCTGGCGGCCAGGGGCATCGCCAGCTTGCGTTTCGACTATCCTGGTACTGGCGACAGCCTGGAGGTGGCGGATTTCACCTCCGGTCTGGATGTTTGGGAAAACGCGATAATTGCAGCTGCCGAAAAGCTGCGGCAATTGTCAGGCTGCAAAAAAATCATTCTGGTCGGCCAGGGCCTTGGCGGCTGCCTGGCCCACAAGATGGCCGGCCAATTGGGCAATGTTCACGGCGTGGCCATGTTGGCGCCGGTGTTGAGCGGCCGCACCTATCTGCGTGAGGTGGCCATCTGGTCGAAGATGGTGGACGCCGGATTGGGTCTCAGGGACGATCAGCGCGATACGGACGGCGTGTCCATCGCCGGCTTGAAGATGCCGGAAGATATTGCCAATGCCGTTCGGAAACTGAATATCAGTGCGGTCGAGCACTTGCCTACACAACATTATCTGTTCATGGAACGGCCGGCGAGGGGGAATGAAAATGAGTTTCCTGATGCCCTCGGCAACCTTGGCGCCGAAGTGCAATTCGAGGTTTTCCACGGCTATGACGAACTTGTTTCAAATCCGACCATCGCCAGGATGCCGATGCAGGTTGTCGATATTGTCGGCGAATGGGCCGAAAATATCAGCAACTCGGATCCCGACCTTGGCCGGTCGACAAAGCCAGAGCTGGTGACGCCACTTTACGGCGACGGCTTTATCGAGATCCCTGTCCGCTTCGGCATACGCAATCATCTTTACGGCATGCTGACCCGACCGACCGGCAAGCCAAAAGGCGCACCGATGCTGGTGCTGACCACAGCCTATGACAGACATGCCGGTTGGGGCCGGATGGGCGTCAACACTGCGCGCGACATGGCGCGTCTGGGCATCGTTTCCCTGCGCTATGACGCTGCCAATGTTGGCGACAGTCCGCCTGCGCCCGAGGCGCCTTCTCAAATCATCTATTCGGACAGCCAGGGCATCGATGTATCGGACGCACTTGACCTGCTTCTGGCATATTCCACCGGCCCTGCCGTGATTGCAGGTCGTTGTTCGGGCGGTTATCAGGCCTTTCGCTCGGGCATTGTCGATGAGCGGATCAAGGCCATCGTTTCCATCAATCCCTATGTGCTTTTCTGGGATCCGGATCGGTCGGTGGATGATACACTGATGTTCGCGCCGCGCAGCCTTGATGACTATGGCCAGCGGATCATCCAGTTAGGAACGCTCAAAAGGCTGGTGACCGGCCAGATCAACCTGAAGGCCGCATTGTGGAATATCGTCATTGCCGCCGGCCGAAAACTCGCCCGCTTTGCCGCGCCGCTCATCGAACGATTGCCCGGGCGGCTCAATATCGGCAAGGAAATCCGTGCTTCATTCGCGCTTTTGCAAAAGCGGAAAGTGCCGGTGACACTCATCTACAGTGAAGGCGACGTGGGCGTTGACCAGATGCAGTTCTACTTCGGCCTTCGCGGCAAAAAGCTCGAGGCCCATGCCAATGTCAAGCTGATCATGTTGCCGGATACTGACCACAACCTGACGCCGCTGAAATCGCGCGAGAAGGTTTTTGCCGAACTCCTGGCCGTCGCCGGCCATTGACAGGTATGCAGGCAAAAGGGCGCTTACAGCCTGATGACCTGCCGGCCTGACAGGCTGCTGATTTCGCCGACCGGATGGGTATCCGGATCCGCACCCCGGATGGGCGCCAGTTCAATGCGCCTTGGACTTCCGGGCGCGAGGTGAAACCAGTTGTCAGACGGCAAATGGTTTTCAAAAGCCAGGTGAACCGACTGCGCCAGCCGATCCGTGCTGATGTCGATGAACCAGCCATCGTCGTCGCGCTGGAGACTTGCCTCAAGCCGGGCGTCATGAAAAGCGGCGGCCCGCCCCCTTGGAAAATGAAACGCCTGCGACAATGGCTGGCTCTGGCCGTCGATTGTGATGCTGGCAATCGTCACATCATGGGCCGGCGGGCCAAAGCGATAGGCGTAGGTCGTATCGAAAAACGCGCCGAACAGATCGGTCGCCGCGAGGCTGAGGCTCGATCTCGCCGCCAAAAGCAATGCTTTCGTGCCTGAAACCGCAACCTGCGATCCATCCCTCAAGGCCGCGATATCAAGTGTCAGGTCGATGCCGCGGTCATGCTCGTTGACCAGATGCACATATAGACCATTGGTGCCTTCATCGGTCAGAATGACTTGCAGCGACTGGAAAGCCCGTTTGAGAGCATGCCATGCCGGCTTCGGCAAGCCGGTTGAATCAATGACGCCCCAACCCGCTCCGGGCAGCAGGTCCTGAAGCGTCCAGACCATGGCGCCGCGGCAGCTTGACTTGGGGTGCCGCCATTCAGAAAATGTAGCCTGCATGACTTCGCCGCTGGCGGCACGGGAAAGATCAAGGTAGCGGGCAGGGTCCTCGCGCCTTAACCGCATCACGTCGACCGCGTAAAGTTCGGCCAGATAGTGATCGCGAATATCTTCGAAATCCCAGGAGGCTCCCCGGTCGCGCGGCACGCGGGCCTTCCAGCGCGGATCGTGAACGGCGGGAACGGCTAGGCAATTATCAAGGCTTGCCTGTTCGGGCACATTGGCAAAAGCCAGGCATTCGGCGGCAAAGCGGACATTGGCACGCCGGGCGTCATCCAGCGGGCGGCAATAGGCGCCTACGCCGTAATAATGGCTGACGGCGGTGTTTGGCAAAAACGGCATGTCGCCGCCAAAGGGCGTGTTGGGGATGTAAATGACGTCCGGGCGGAGCGCTTCCGCGACACCAGGCAGGATTTCTTCCGTCAGCGGCCCGGCCCAGAATTTTCTCGGCAGGCCGAGCATGGCCGCCTGCTGGTAAATTTCGCTGCCGCCGCACAGGACAACAAGACTTGGTGCGCCTTGCAGCCTTTTCAAAAGGCTTTCGGCCTCCGCGGCAATCCTGTCGCAGAAGGCCGGGTCACTGGCAGGATAATCGAAATTGGCAAGCATGAAGTCCTGCCAAACCATTAGCCCCAGCTCATCGCAAAGAGCGTAGAATTCGGGTGTTTCATAGGTCATGGTGCCGCCGATGCGGATCATGTTCATCCCGGCAAGCGCTGCCAGTTCAAGAAAGCCGCTGTAGCTTTCGCGGTCGCCCGGCAGGCTGGTTATATCGGCATTAGTCCAGACCGCGCCCCGGCAAAAGATGTTGACGCCGTTGACCCTTATGGCAAAGCCCTGGCCATCCTCATCCCGGTCAATGGCGATATTGCGAAAACCGGTGCGCCCCAAAAGATGATCATAGCCATCCAAATGCAGCCAAATATCATAGAGATCCGGATCGCCATGGCTTTGCGGCCACCACGGCTTGATCGACGGGATGGCGAGATGGGCGTGCAACCTGCCGTCCTCGGAAATCATCACCGGTGTCGTCTCGCCGCCGCAGGTGATCTTCAGGTCGCCGACCTTGCCTGAAAAGACAAAGGAAATATCGAGCAGGCCTTCGCCATCATCGCCAAGGCCGGATGAAATGCGAAGGTCGTCGATAAGATAATCACCCTCGCGGCGGATGGAGATTGGCCGGTAGGGCCCGACAGCGTCGATATCAGGACACCAACCCGGCATGTGGCCGAGCAGGGTGGAACGCACCAGCCGCATGCCTGACGGCGTGATCATCTGCGGTCGCCAGCGCGCCCTGGGGCCTGTTTGCGCAAGATGCGGATCAAGGGCGCGAAAGCAGATCGCCAGATTGTCCTTGCCGGTCAGGCGGACGGGAATTTCGTGGACCGCGAACATGCTGTCGGAACTCAACTGCAATTCGTCGTTCAGATAGACTTCGGCAATGGTGGCCAGGCCATCCAGACACAAAATGGCCCGGCCGGCGCGCTCGCCTTCCAGGCTGGTCAGATACCAGAAATCCCGGTCGCTGATCTTGGCGGGGTTGGCGGGGTCAAACCGGCCGGCAGCGGTCAAAGTGCGGGCGACGGTTCCGGGAACAATGGCCGGGAACCGCGGGCTGTCTGCGGCTATGTCGCCAGCGCAAGCATATTGGCCGCTCGCCGAAATCACCATGAACCAGTTCTGGTCAAGTTCGAGCCGGGTTGGGCGGTTAATCATAGGACCTGGTTCCTGCCTGCTCTGCAGCGCGGCGCATTCAATTGAATGCGCAAACGACGCTGTACCACTTCGGAATGATGCATGTGCGTTATCGTTCAATTGCATCCATTTGAACGCAACATGCATCAGATGCCGCTCGCGATAGTCGAATTGTCAGCCGATTCGGGCTTTGAGACAATCAACCAACTGGTCCCAGGCCGCAATGGCTGGATCCAGCGCGGTTTGCAGCGGTTCGTATTTTTTGCGGGTCAAGGCGCGCGCTATCTGGAACTGAGTTGATTTGGCCACTTCGGAGATCTTGAGCGCCAGGGTTTCGGCTTCCTTCAATTCATCGCCCCTGGACAGCCAGGAAAGATGGCTGGCCGCCAGTTCGAAATTGGCGCCCAACTGGCGCAATGTGTTGAAGGCATATTTGTGGAAATAGCCAAAGGGACGCTCGCCGACGGCTTGCACCTGGGCAGGGAAAACGGTTGCGAAGGCTGCAATGGGATTTTGCGCAGGGCGTCGGGCAAAATGTCGCTTGAGCAGCTTGCGGGCTTCGGTCTCAATGCGGGAAGCCGGCACAGGCTGCGCGGGAAACTTGGCAAACTCCGTATAGGGCAGGAAGGGCAGCGCGTCCTTGCCGGCATTCAACTGGAACAGGCCGTCGAAATCGTCACCTTGCAGCCGGAAGAATCCGCCATTGTGAAAATAGTCGAGAACGCGGCCTTCGACATCGATCCGGTTTATCGCAACGGTGGTCTTGCCATGTTCGATCTGATAGGCGACCCCGCGCGTATCGGGCATGTGGAAACTGTCCATCTCGAGCAGGCAGAGCCGACCGCGATTGATCTGCTCAATGACATGGTGTTCCGGCCGGTCAAAGATCGCCAATTCGGCGACCCGGATGTCATAGAGTGTCTCCAGATCTTCAAGCGGCACTTTGAAAAAGGTGAATTGGTCGCCTTCGAAATCCTGGGTGAGGGTGAAGCCAAGCATGGCTTCAGGGGGCAGGGCCAAAGTGGAAAGGACTTCAATCCACAGATCGACATAGCAATTGGTCTCCGGCCACATGCGCTCGGTATCGTGGAGCGCATGTGGTTGATGGTTGGACGGATCCAGACCCTCAAAAATGGAATTCGACATAAGGACTCAGCCCCAAAGCGCGTCGCGAACCGGGGCAGGCCAGAGCTTTACATCCAGTCCGTGGCAGGCAAACAGCGCCAAAGCGATGCGCTCAAGACCAAAGCCGACACAGGCGGTATGCGCGACGCTGCCATCGGCCAGATCAAGGCCCCATTTGGCGCCGAATGCATCCTGATGGTAATTGAAGCTCATGCAAGCGGTTTTGTTGGTTGCCGACGTTACCGGGATCAGAAGCTCGAATTTCAGGTTCTGGTCACGCTGGTTATTGGCGAGCAATCGGCCGGCGCGCCCGAAAAAGGGATCGTTGGCGATATCAATTTCGACATCAAGCCCGACAAGGCCCATCATTTCAACGCCGCGATCCATCCATTTCTGGCGGAACTCGGTGACATGGGTCTCGGCGCCCATGCAAACATATTCGCGCATGCGGAACAGTTGCTGGCGGGCCGGGTCGCGTGAGGGTTCATGACGGAAGCAATAGGATTGCAGGTCAAAGAGCGCGCCCGCTTCTGGCAGGCGGCCACGCTTTGCAATTGTCGGGTAAAGCGGGTAGCAGGCGGCCGGTGTCAACACGATGTCGGTTGCCTGTTGCTCCTTCGTCCAGTCCTTGCCTTCTTCCATGCAGGTCAACAGGCTGACATGATCAAGATCGCAGCCGCAGAAGGCGTGAACCGTGCCGGCCAGTTGCGGAAAGCTTTTCATGTAGCCGCTCTTTTCAAAATAAGCGCGGTTCATGCCGGGCGGAAAACGAATCGCCTCGGCGCCGTCATTGCCGCCGAACCGGTCGATCAGCCGTTCAAATGAAGCAATCACGTCTTCAAACTGGCCGGAGCGGCCGTAAAGGCCATCCACGCCGGTTTCAATCAGCAAACCGGATTCAAAAAGGCGATCGAGAAAGGAAACCTGCATGTCCATGTGAATTACCCCAATAGGCTTGTGTCTTGTTTATGGATGAGAAGCATATTCGACGTGTTGCCGAGAATGCGGTCGTTGGAAATCATCAACTGCGCGGAATGGGCGTCGCGGAGATTGCGTCCGATGCTGTAGGGCGTTCCGTTCTTGTAGCCCATAATGCCGCAGATCAGCATCGCATGGTTGATGATGGTCAGTATGACTTCGGACGAACAGATCTTGACGTTGTTCATGGCAACCGCAAAGCCGACTGACGAAAGCTTGTCATGATCGAGCCTGGCTTCGTCAAAAGCGCGCAAGCCGGCAACGACATTGGATTTTACCATCTGCAGCAGGTTCGACACTTCGGCCAGGCGCAAGGCGCCGGGCGGCGTCACTCCCGGCTGCTTGCGGGCGGCGGCGCGTACAAATGCCTGCGACTTTGCCACAGCATCGACCGCGATGCCGTACCAGACGCCGCTCCACATCAAGTGTGAGTTGGCGAGCATCGACTGGGCCGCGATTTCCGCGAAAGGTTTGGGAAGGATCTGCTGCTTTGGCGCGCTGCCCTTGAACAGGAAGCCGTCGGAGCACGTGCCGCGCATGCCAAGCGTATCCCATATATGGGTCTTTTCCAGCGTGTACTGGCCCTTGAGAAAAACGGTCATGACCTGGTCTGAAGGGGAAGCGTCCGCATGGGCGCGCGAGGTGACCATGATGGCGTCGGCTTGCGCGCCATAGGAGATGACAGTCGCGTCCTTTTCGAGATGGCAAAGGTCGCCATCAATCGAGATCGCGCAAATCGAGTTGCGCAGATTGCCGCCAATCCCGGCTTCGGTGGTCGCCGATCCGATCAGCAATTGTTCCTCGACGACGCGGCGCATGAAACCGGTATGCCAAGTGTCATCATTGCTGTGTTCGACAAGACTGGACAGCTTGATATTGTGCATCGCGAAAATCATGGCGCTGGAAGCACAGGACTGCGCAATCAGCGAGCATATTTCCGCGATATCCGCAGTCGTTGCGCTTTCGCCGCCCAGTTCGCGCGGGACCTGGATCGACAACAATTGTTCAGCTTTCATCGCAGCGACGGCTTCGCGCGGAAAACGGCCCTCGGCATCAACCAGGTCTGCGTGCGCCTTGGCGACAAGCGCCACTTTGGCGGCCCGCTCCAAAAAGCTGTCCGCTCCGATGGAGACTGCAATATTCATTATGCAACCTTCCTGTTTCCCACGATGGAGCCAACAGTGCGCTCGATCGCCTCGATGCTGGCAAAGGATTTGCGATTGAGAAGATGATCCGGAAACTCGATGTCGAAGGCTTCTTCCAACGCAAGCATCAATTGAACCGACGCAAATGACGTCAGTCCTGCTGCGTATAGATCGGCGCCTTCGGCGACACTGTCCAGGGAGGTGGAGAGACCGCCATGCTTCGCCAGCAGTTCTCGGATAGTGCTATTCATCCCTATTTTCCCTCTATTCATGTATTTGTGCCCATTGAAATGGTTCTCAATGAACTGGGTGAAGACTAGAATAAAGGAAATAAGATTCTACTAAATTGGTTGGTTAATCAATGATGTGGCAGTAATAGACAATTTTCGCGTGGATCGAAATGATCCATTCAAGTTCTGCGTCGCCGCTATAAATAAACTATATTGCTGAGAGGTTGGTCGGTCAGAATACAAGTTGTAAATCAACGACTTCATGTCGACCGACAATCCTGATCACGGATATGCCATGCATGGATAGGCGCGAAAACGGCAAATTGCCGTGACCTGCTCGCGGTTTTCCCAGTCCTTCAGCAAGTTTCAAAACTGGACAGGCAGGCCGGATTTTCCCATAGACCCTTCTTTTGCCGTATGGCATCGGATTCAAGCGCGATCAGCGTCTCGTTGCCCAAAGCGCGTCCATAACCCATCTTGACGATTTCCTCCGCGAGATTGCGCGTGCCCACATTGCAGTCGGCCACCGTCACGTCCTTGACCTGGTCGAGGACATTGCAATGAAGACGTTTTCCGCGCACCAGATTGCCAAGAAAAAGAGCCGCCATCCTGCCGCAGGTCCATCGGTGGCCGTTCGATCCATGACAGATCCGCCGGATAGCGATCGGCCGGACGCCGGCCATTCTGTAGGTCAGTCCCTCAAACGTAAAACTTGCGCTGTCCACCATGCGGATGCGGTGCGGGACCGAAATCCCGGTCGGCCTTTCCTCCTTGACCACAAGAGCGGGCAAGCGTTCATAATTCTGGTCGGCGGGATCCACTTTGACCGGCCGGTCTGTCCATAGCGGCAGCCGCAGCGGGTCATCCTGCTCAAGCTCCTGGCCGGGGGCGGAAGCTGCCGGCAAGACAAGAACCCAGGCCAGAGTGAATGCGATTGCCTTTTGCAGGGGCCGTCCGGATTTCATTTTCGTCTCCTGATTCAGGAAACATTCCTGTTCGAGAGCAGATTGTCAAAATATTCTATTGTTTTTGCGAGGCCGTCACGGAGCGCGACCTTTGGCTCCCACCCCAGATATTCCCGGGCCCTGGAAATATCAGGGCAGCGCTGCAACGGGTCGTCCTGCGGCAAAGGCATGTAGCAAATGTCTGATTTCGAGCCGGTCAACTCAAGGACAAGGCTGGCCAGCCGGTTCATGCTGAATTCACCCGGATTTCCGATATTGACCGGAAAATTGACGTGATCGGGGGCCGCCATCAGCGCGAGCAGCCCTTCGATCAGGTCATCACGGTAGCAAAACGAGCGGGTTTGATGTCCGTCGCCGTAAATGGTGATGGTTTCGCCATTCAGTGCCTGGACAATGAAATTGGAGACAACCCGCCCGTCGGCAGGATGCATTCCGGGGCCATAGGTGTTGAAGATCCGTACAAGTCTCGCATTGACGCCGCGGGTTCGCTGGAAATCGGCAACCAATGTCTCTGCGCCGCGCTTGCCCTCGTCATAGCAGGACCGCACGCCGATCGTATTGACATTGCCCCAATAGCTCTCCTGTTGCGGATGAACCAACGGGTCTCCATAGATCTCGGATGTCGAGGACTGCAGAATTTTCGCGCCGCATTTCTCGGCGAGTTCCAGCATGTTCAGCGTGCCGATCACCGCCGTCTTGAAAGTGGTGATGGGGTCATGCTGATAGTGAACAGGAGAGGCCGGGCAGGCGAGATTGTAGATTTCGTCATAGCAGCCGGTTACCGGCGCAAGCACGGACTGCTCAACCAACGCAAAGCGGTTGTCAGGGATCAGGGAGGCCACATTGCTGCGGGAACCGGTGAAGAAATTGTCGAGGCAGGTGACCTCGTAACCGTTTTCCAGCAAGCGCTGGCAAAGCCTCGCGCCTAAAAAACCGGCTCCACCCGTTACAAGGGCCCTCAATATCTGTACCTCTAAGTTTACACACATTAACTATGCAGTAATTATGCGGTGCGAACTTCAGGTATCTGAAAGGTCAGAAACCTTTGCCGCCACGAATTTCGTTGATTAATGTGCCCACCATGATGCGCAAGTCAAGCAGCAACGAGAAATTTGCCAAATAGTGCAGGTCATAGGCAACCCGAGTGCGGGCCTTGTACTCGGTATCGGTGGGGCCGCGAAAACCATGCATCTGCGCCAGACCGGTCAGGCCGGGCCGCATCACATGACGGCGGTGGTATTCAGGGACGAGATGTTCATAAAGTTGACCGACGGCCAGCATGCCGATGGCGTGGCATCGCGGGCCGACCAATGACATGTCGCCGCGCAGGATATTGAACAGTTGCGGCAACTCATCAAGGTTGGTTTTGCGCAAGATGGCGCCGACCCGGGTGATGCGCGGATCGTCTTTGCGGGTCTGGTTCACACCTGTTTCGTCGCAAAGATCTTTTTGCATGGAACGAAACTTGAAAATCCGGATTATTTTTCCGTCCTTGCCCCAACGGGCCTGGGAAAAGATGACCTCGCCGCGGCTATCTAAACGGATGGCAAGGGCAATCATCAGAAAGAGCGGGAAAAGAGCGACAATTGCTGTGGCCGACACGACGATATCGATAAAGCGCTTGAAGAACATCTGGGTCGGCTTCTGGCTAATGTCCCCCGCTTGTGCGCCCGTCATGGCAGCGACCAAATCCACATTGATCGTCTGCAGGTTGATCGCGGACGCCGCTTTGGGCAAAGGGAGAATGTCGCTTGTCGCTCTGGACTGCATTGCACTTACGCCTGATTTCGATCTTCAAAGTTGTATGGTGGCTTCACTAACTCACGGCATGTTCAAAGTCACGTTTTTTAACGTCAGCTTAACCATGCCGAATGCCGTCCATCCGGCTTGTCGCCATAGCCAGTGCCGAACAAATGGGAGCATTTTTAGGCAATCTCCGGAATATGGAAATATTATTCCGCGTGAATGCGGAATCGACAGGAAAAATCACTTTGTTTTCAATGAAATTGCCAGAGCGTTGCATAGCAGCTATGCAAATTTTGCAAAGGCCGAATTGTCCCGTTTCGGCACAGGCTGACCAATAAAGAAAAGCCGCAACTGGTTCGTTGCGGCTTGATACAGGATGTCCGGTCTAGTTAACTCAAATCGGGTTAAGGTCGTCCATGCAGGACGGTGGACTCAACTGCGACCGAATGTGTCTTCCAGGCGGATAATGTCGTCTTCACCGAGATAAGAACCGGTCTGAACCTCGATCAGTTCCAGCAGGATTTTTCCCGGATTGGAAAGCCGGTGAACGTCGCCCTGGGGAATATAGACGGATTCGTTTTCGCGCAGGATCCGTGTCACCTCGCCAATCTGGACTTCCGCCGTGCCGCGCACGACAATCCAGTGTTCGGAGCGGTGATGGTGCTTTTGAAGCGACAGTCGCTTGCCGGGCTTGACAAAAAGCCGCTTGACCTGGAACCGTTCGCCAACCAGCACGGAGGAATAGCCGCCCCACGGACGATAGGATGTGCGGTGCTCTTCGGTCAGTTTGGCGAAAGCAGGGTTCTGGGCAAGCGACTTGACCACAGCACCGACGCTTTGGGCATCGGAAAGACGGCCGACATAGATGGCGTCTTCACTGGCGATGACGGCAACATCGTCCATGCCGTTGACGGTGACATGCAGGTTCTCTGAATAAACGAGGGAGTTCTCCGTATTGACCAGATTGACCGGTCCGCGGGCTGAATTTCCCTCCTCATCCGGGTGGCGCTCTTTCCAAACGGCGTCCCAGGCGCCCAGATCCGACCATTGGATCGGCGAGGGAACAACGGAGGCCAGCTTGGTCTTCTCAAAGATCGCATAGTCGACGGAAATATCCGGCGAGGCGGCAAATTCGTCTTCACCAAGGCGAATGAAGTCGAGGTCGATCTTGGCGTTCTTGACCGCACCTTCAGCCGCGCTGAAAACTTCCGGCGCCAGTGCCTGGCATTCGGATTGGAAAACGGCGGAATCAAACATGAACATGCCGGAGTTCCAATAGAAGTTGCCGCTGGCGATCATCTCGCCGGCCCGATCTTCCGTCGGCTTTTCAACAAAACGCTTGACCTTGTGCGCACCGCTTTCCTCGCGGGCGCCAGCTTCGATATAGCCATAGCCGGTAGCAGGCGTCGTGGGCGTAATGCCGAAAGTCACAAGGCGACCGGCGCGCGCAGCCAGCGTCGCGGTGTCAAGGGCGGTCACATAGGCCTCGTCGGCGACAATGGAGTGGTCGGAAGCGAGGATATGGATCAGCCTTGCGCCGTCACGCGATGCGACCAGGCTGGCGGCGGCGATGGCAGCAGCTGTATTGCGCGCCACCGGTTCCAAAAGGACAGAGTCAAGTTCCACGCCCATTTCAAGCGCCTGTTCGGCAACAAGAAAGCGATAATCCGTATTGGTGACAACGATCGGCGGGGCATAACGACCGGAATCGCTCAATCGTTCCAGCGTCATCTGGAAAAGACTGAGATCGCCGGTCAAGGCAAGGAATTGCTTTGGTCGCTGCGAGCGCGACATCGGCCACAGCCTTGTGCCTCTTCCACCCGCCAGAATTACCGGTACTATTCGCTCGTCAACCATTGCAGTCTCCAATTTTAAAATTGTGCCTTCAACCGCGCCATCATGGCGGCCAGAAGTGCTTGTGTGGTTTTCTCATTCGAGGTTTCCACATAGCAACGCATTTCAGGGGCATTTCCGGATTGCCGGAAATGGATGGTCGAACCATCTTCAAATTGCATCCTCACGCCGTCCAGCTGATCCGTTGTTACCGGTGAAGCAATTCGGGCATCGAACGCCTTGCGAAAATCAGCCGATCCGGCGATTTGCTGCAAAAACGCGGCCCCCGCATCCCTGGCGACATCTTTCACCCGATCCGCCCGCATGAACCGTGCCGGCAGCGTCGCGGCCAAAGCGGAAAGGGTTGTCGACCGCGCCTTGGCATCGACCAATACGGCAATCGCCGGCAGCAATGCGTCGCGCGTCGGCAGTCTTTTGAGCGAACCGTGCTCCAGTTCAAGGTCGTCTTCCAGCAGGAAGCCGCCATTGGCTTCAAATCCGGCAACAGGGTGAAGGCTTGCCGCACCCATGGCCGCCACAACATGCGGCGAACCGATGCGGGTTCTCTCGACAACGTCAAACCAGTTTGATTGTTCGATCGCACTGGTCGAGGACAAGGGTGTGACCACCGTTTTTATGGCCAGCGCCCGAGCCGTCAATGCGCCCAGAACATCGCCATTGATTTGCTTGCCGGTATCATCGATCACCAGGGGACGGTCACCGTCGCCATCGGTTGATACCACCGCATCAAGGTTATTTTCGGCAATCATTGCGGCGCTGCGGGCAACATCATCAGGATCAAGGGCTTCGGTATCGACGGCGATGAAATGATCCGAACGGCGGAAAGCTAGCACTTCTGCGCCCAGCGAGCGGAACGTCTTGACGAGGTCATCCCGACCGACTGCCGAGTGCAGGTCGATGCCGATATGCAGGCCTGCAAGTGCGTTCGGCCCAAAGGCGTTGAGATAACGTTCGCCATAGGCGGCGGCGATGGCAGGATCCGGAGCGCCGACTTCGCCGGCTTGCAGTTGGCGGGCTTTGGCGAGCAGGATTTTTGCCCGGCTTCCCACTGGCTCTTCGTCTTCCTTGAGGAATTCGCCATCCGGCCTGTAAAACTTGATGCCATTATAGGCTTCGGGAATATGGCTGCCGGTGACCATGATTGCGGGCGCTTGCCGCGAAAGGGCGTAATGGGCGAGGGCAGGCGTCGACACGGATCCGGCCCAGACCACGTTCCAGCCGGACGCCTTTGCCGAGGCCGCGCAGTGTGACGCAATCAGCGGGGTTGAAGCGCGCAGGTCACCTGCAAGATAAACCGTTTTTTCCAGACTGGCTTGGGCCACGCGCTCCAGAAAAGCGCTAACATAGGCATCACAAATTTCAAGGGTGAAATCCTCTGCCGGGCCACGCAGGCCGGACGTGCCAAATGCTACTGCCATTACAAGTCCTTGTGATTGTACTTCTGCATCGGAAATTCCTGCATCGCTGCCAATAGCATCCGAGCCATGCGGGATAAAGACGTGCAGTGCAACATTCGCTTTGAGATTGGATAAATCGGTTTTACGGCAATTGAAAGAACTGCATCGACTTTCGGTTGAAAGTCAAAAAACGCAGAGCAAGAATTGCTTTTGCTTATCTATGCTAAGTATAAGCAAAACAAAGAATATTATAAATAAATGAAATAAGGATCGCTATTTTTGCTTCGGCTTCATGGCATTCATGTAACCATCAAAAATATTGTCCATGTTTTTCTGATAATTCTTTTGAACTTCCAGGCCGCTGTCGAACATCGAATTCACCAGAGTCTTGATTCCATCGTCTTCTGCGGGCTTCTGTGTTGAAGCTTCTTTTGCGTCGCCGGTCTTTTCGGCCGGCTTGGCCATCATCGACGTGAACATTTCGATGAAGGGATTGGCGGTAAACGGGTTGGACGCAGTCTTGCCCGCTGATTGACCGGACATCATGGCCTGGAACGACTGCATGAAGGGATTATCAAAAAGTGTTGCTTCGGGTGCCTTGGGCTTGGGATGCATGCCCATGGTGCTCATCCATTGTTCGATCATGTTGGCTTGCGACTGGTTTTTCCAAAAATCGCCGATATTGGGCAATTGTCCCATATTCTGCTTCATCAACCCGCCCATCATGGCCGTGGCCATGGCCGGAAGCATCTGCTTGAGCACGTCCTGGCCGATACCGGATATCTGGGCCGCCTGCGCCGCAATCGCCCGTGATACATCCTTTGAACCGAAAATCTGGCCGAGCAGGGCATTGCCGTCAGCGATGCCTTCAGGCGTAAACGCTTTCGGCAGGTCTTCGAAATACTGGCTGTAATTTCCCGACATCATCGCGCTCATCAACTGCCCGAAGTCGTTGGGATCAGATGCCGTACGCTTGAAGCCTGTCGCAAAAGCCGGCATCAAAGCAGCGATTCCTTGCGTGACTTGTTCCTGCGCAAGCCCGAATTGCTTGGACATGGCCTCCATGGCCTTTCCGTTCTGGGCCTGCAACATCATGTCAAACAGGGGAAGCATGGCAATCCTTTCTAGAAAAAAACGTCATCTCCGGAACTATAGCATCAAATCCAGGAACGAAAGCATGTTTCTGGATTCAATTAGCATGCCGGCGGCTTTCAGGCACCCGCAGCAAGGCGTTCCGGTCATCAATATTGGTCAAATTGCCAAAAAGTGCATCTTCAATACTGATAGTCGTCAAAGACCATGTCGATGTCGCCCTTCCACCGGCCGTGATAAAGGGCCAGCATGTCATCGGCGAGCGTGGCTTTCTTGGCGAGAACCTCGTCAAGCGGCGCCAGGAAGATGCTCTCGTCCTGCTCGGATGAATTATACCGGGCGCGTGCAACCAGTCCCAGACGGGAAATATCAATCACGTCGCGGCAGACATCGGCAAGGTCGCGGCCTGCAATGGTGGCGCGGATGCCTTTTTGCGGCACGCTGTTTCGAAGCGCCAGCACATCTTCAAATGCCCAGTCCTTGGTCAGTTGCTCTGCAGCGTCCAGGGCCGCATGGTCGTAAAGCAGGCCGACCCAGAAGGCGGGCAGGGCGCATATCCTGCGCCAGGGGCCGCCGTCTGCGCCGCGCATTTCCAAAAAACGCTTCAGGCGGACATCGGGAAACAATGTCGACAAATGGTTCGTCCAGTCGCCCATATTCGGATGCCAATCGGAAATTTCACCCTTCAATGCGCCCGCCATGAACTGGCGGAAGGTCATGTGGGTGCAATCCTTGTATTTTCCGTCCCGGACGATGAAATACATCGGCACGTCAAGCGCCCATTCGGCGTAACGCTCAAATCCGAAACCGGGGTCAAAGGCGAATGGCAACAGGCCGGAGCGGTTGTTGTCCGTGTCATGCCAGATCTGGCCGCGCCAGGAAACCAGGCCGTTGGGCTTTCCTTCGGTGAAGGGCGATGAGGCAAAAAGCGCGGTCGCAATGGGTTGCAGCTTGAGCGAAACCAGCATCTTGCGCCGCATGTCCTCTTCGGAAGAGAAGTCCAGGTTTACCTGGATCGTGCAGGTCCGGTACATCATGTCCAGGCCTTGGGTGCCGACCTTGGGCATATACCGCGTCATGATTTCGTAGCGTGATTTAGGCATTTTCGGCGTTTCGGCCAATGTCCATTTCGGGCTGCCGCCGATGCCGAGAAAGCCGATGCCCATCGGTTCGGCAATGTCGCGCAGCATTGCCAGATGCTGGTTGGATTCCTTGCATGTCTGGTGGATATTTTCGAGCGGAGCGCCGGACAATTCAAACTGGCCGCCTGGTTCCAGTGAAATGGCGCCTTCGCCCTTTGCCGATGTCAGGCCGATGATGTGGCCCTGGTCAATGATCGGATCCCAATCGAGCTTGCTGTTCATGGCATTCAGCAAAGCAGAAATGCTCGCCGCGCCGAAATAGGGAACGGGGCTTTTGCCGGATTTGTAGAACACGAATTTCTCATGCTCCGTGCCGATCCGGAATGAAGATTCCGGTTTTGAGCCGGCGGCAAGGTATTCAGCCAGATCAGTTACAGAAGAGACAGGGGTATCGTCGGTCGTATCGCGGGCCATGGTGACTTCTTCTAGTGGGAGGCGTATGTGTTGGGTGCGGCAGTATCTTCGGAATGCGGATGCACCTTATTTACCTTGGATGCAATTGAAAACCTTTCAAGGCATGATCAAATTTTTATGATGTTCGCCAGTCGCCAATTGTCGCCTGAATCACCGCCATGGCGGCGACTGCGGCCGTATCGGCCCTGAGAATGCGCGGCCCCAGCGGGATTGCAGTGACGAAATCCAGTGATCGCAATGTTTTTTGCTCAGCATCGGAAAACCCGCCTTCCGGACCAATTAGCAAGGCAAGACGGGTTTCCTTGATCTTTTCCAGCGCCGGAACCGGGTTCTGTCCGGCGTCGCCCTCGTCGCAATAAATGATGCGCCTGTCGCGCGGCCAGTCTTCGAGAAGATTTGCGAGCTTTGCCGTTTGACGGACTTCCGGAATGGAAAGAATGCCGCATTGCTCGGCGGCCTCGATGACATTGGCGCGAATTTTTTCCAGATTGCCGATTTTGCCCTGGACATGTTGGGTCATGACCGGTTGAAGCATGCTTGCGCCCATTTCGACGGCCTTTTGAACCAGATAATCCAGCCGACCCGCCTTGAGCGGCGCAAACAGGTAATGCAGATCGGTTCTTGGCGTCTGGGGACGCGTCATTTCCACCACTTGCAGATGCAGGCGTTTCTTTGACGGGAAATCCAGCCGCGCCAGCCATTCGCCGTTTTGGCCGTCAAAGACCAGAACTTCGCCTCCCGCCTCCATTCGCAGGACATTGACGAGGTAATTGAACTGCTCCGGCCGGGCAATGATCGTGCTGCCTGCTGAAAGCGGCGTATCAACGTAAAGTCTCTGCATCCGAAAATTGGCGCGCAAAATGCTCTCCCTGAATGAGAATGTGTGGTCTTTCGGAATCGGTTTAAGAGATTGCCGTCTAGAAGGAAAGGGAAAGGAGAATGGCTGTGATCAGCGCGGACAAAAGGCCGGCGGCCGGCACCGTGACAATCCATGCCGCCATGATCGACATGAAATGCGATCTGCGCACCAGATAGCGATAGCGGCTGGCCTCGCCTTCTCCTTCTTCATAAGCGTCAATCGGTCCCTTGACCTTTGGTGATACCGGCGGCAATGCCTGGATAGCACGCCGTTCAATATAGTTTTTGCGGCGGGTTGAATGGGTCTCGTACCATTCCCGGAAAAACCCGACGCCAAATACCGCGCCGACGACGACGTGGGTTGAACTGACCGGAATGCCGAAGACCGACGCGACAATGACGGTGATTGCCGCTGAAATGGAGACGCAGAACGCCCGAAGCGGGTTGAGTTTGGTGATCTGTCCGCCGACAACCCTGATCAAACGCGGACCGAACAGCAGCAGGCCCGCCGAAATGCCCAATGCCCCGATCAGCGTTACCCAGAAAGGCGCATCCAGATTGGTTGCGAACGAGCGTATGCCCGAAGCTTCAACGATTGCCGCCAGCGGGCCGATGGCATTGGCTACGTCATTGGCGCCGTGCGCAAATGACAGGATGGCGGCCGCCATGATCAACGGAATGCGAAACAGGATCTTGAGGGATTGGTTCCTGTTTTCGAGGTTTATCGCCTGCTGGGCGACACGCCGCCGAAACCAGAAATAGCCGGGCGTGGCCAAGGCCATGCCCAAAGCAAGACATTGCATGAGGTTGAGCGTGATAATGTGGCTGATGCCTTTCAATGCCAGATAAGCGGTGAAAGCGCCGGTCATGACGGTTAGCAATACCGGGACCCAAACCTTGGCGGCGCCGATTTTGTCATCGCGATAAATGATGGTTTCGCTGATGAGCCAGAGGAAGCCGGCGGCAATCAAACCGCCGATCAGCGGCGAAAGGATCCAGGCGGCAAAAATGCTCAATATCAGGTCCCATTTCAGCGCCGCCATTCCCAGCACCATGACGGCTCCGCCCAATACGCCGCCAACAATGGAATGGGTGGTTGAAACCGGGGCATTCAACCAGGTCGCCACGTTGATCCAGATCGCAGCCGAAAGCAGCGCCGACATCATGATCGTGATCATCAGGCCGGGATCGCCAATTTCGGAGGGGCGGATGATGCCGGTCTTGAACGTCGCGACGACATCGCCGCCGCCCAGCATCGCGCCGGCAATTTCGAAAACAGCGGCAAGGACCAGCGCGCCGGCCATGGATATGGCGCGTGATCCCACAGCCGCACCGACATTGTTGGTTACGTCATTGGCGCCGATATTGAGCGCCATATAAGCGGCAATTGCCGCCGCCGCCACAATGATGGCAGCACCCTGGTTGCCGCTGACAAACAGGGTTGCCAGCAATGACGACATGACAAGGAAAATGACGCCAAGACCGGGTGCGGCGATCGACTTCAACACAAAATGGGTGGAGGCCTCGATGAAGGTATATTTATCGAGGTCCTTGTCGAGCGACGGTTTTTCCGGCGACGGATTGAATTCTGCCATAGGGGGTCTCCATGTACCCTGACCGTTTATGGCATGGCAAGCTTGTGCTAGCCCGGAACCGCATAATCAATCAAATAACAAATAGTCAGGCAATGAAACGTCTTTCAAATTGCTGGATCAGTTTTTTCAATTCGGGTTCGTTGACCCGGGCCGCAGCCTCGTCGCAACCCACCCAATCAAACATGCGGTCGTCTTTTTCCTTGAAGTCTTCGTCCTTTGAAGTCACTTCAAGTGCGAAAACCTGAACCCGGCAAGGAATTTTCAGCCCTTCCTGCATGCATTTTTCATAGTGAAAATAACCCAGGGCTTTGCGCTCGACCGTTCCATGAACGCCGGCCTCTTCAAAGGCTTCCTGCTCGGCAACCCCGTAACCGGGCAAATCCGCCATCGGCCAGCCCTTGGGGATCACCCAGCGACCGGTATCACGGCTCGTCTGAAGCAGGATTTCCACTTTCGAGGTGCTTTTATCAACCCTGTAGCAAAGAGCGGCAAACTGGCAGCGAACCGGTCGCTGAAACATCAGTTGGACGGATTCGGTAATGCGGTTGAAAAATGTCACTTTCTATTATTTCCGGTTCGAATCATGGGTAATTATCGTGTTTTCTGGTACATAATGCAATTCAAATATATCTTTTCTAAGACATGCGTTGAATGACGTCGGGCGTTGTCTTGACATCGGGGCAAGTCCAGGAGAAATGCTGTCAAAGACACGGGCCGGACGTCCGCGCGAGTTGCAGGAAATATAGCCGGAAAGTTTGCAATGCGGTGGGCAGGCCAGCCATATCTGGGGCAATTACTGGAAAGTCAGCCTGGATCTCACTCCCTGCATTTCGCTCTGAGCCCGCCTGCTTCACTCCATAATGACGATATGCAGCGCTCGCGGCCCATGCGCTCCCAGAAGGAGGATTTGCTCGATATCGCCTGACCGTGACGGTCCCGTGATCATGTTGACGACGCGCGGCATTTCGCCCTTTCCATAGGCTTTGCGAACGTCCTGCATGGCGCTTTCCATATCGCCCTTTATGTCGGAGGCTTTGAGAAGCACGATGTGATGTTCGGGCAGGAAATTGACGGTTGTGGGGTTGTCGGGCCCGGAAACCATCACCAGTGTTCCGCTTTCCGCGACTGCAGCAAATCCGTGGCTGAGACCTGCCAGATCATTGCCGTCAGAGGCGCCCTTGTGGATTTCAAGCGTTTGTTCCTTGCTCCACGGCGCCTTGGCAAGCTCCGGGTCGTCGCCCATGCGGATGCAGGCGGGCAGGTTCCTGCTTCGCAAATATTGGCTGATTTCCGCCGGCAGTTCGGAAATCCCGGAAATGCGGGTGACCGTGGCATTGGCCTTTTCCGCCATGGTCACAAAAAGGCCGACACGCTCTTGGTCCGGGAGCTGGCCGCGCTGCGGGATGACGCCCTGGGGCGCCTTTGCCATCCGCTCGGCGATCGCCGCCATTCGGGCCTGGTCCTGGCCTGGTACATTGAGGGCGTTCCTGAGTCGCGCCATGATCGCATCTTTGCCGCTCATTGGCCGGTCTCCTGCTTGTTGGCTTCCCGTTGCGCCCAGGCCTGCATGAAAGTTCTGCCTTCCGGTGCCGGCAGGTCGCGATATTTCGTCCATCCGCCGGCCAAAGGCAGCCAGCCGATGCGTTTTTTGAAGCCGCCGAGCAGCGCAAGAACCGGAATGCCGAAGGATGCCGCAAATCGGTAGAGGGCAGGGCGTTTGGCAAACCACGCCCAGAAACTCAGCCCGTAACGCGCTGCCGCCGGCGTGAGATTGCGCTCAAATTCCCGTTCCCGCCAATGCCGCATCATTTTCGGCAGTGGAATGCGCATCGGGCAAACGCTTTCGCAGCGTCCGCAAAAGGTCGAAGCATTGGGCAGATGGCCGGACTGGTCGATGCCATGCAGGGATGGCGTCAGCACCGCGCCCATCGGGCCGGGATAGACCGAACCATAAGCATGGCCGCCAACGGCATGATAGACCGGGCAATGGTTCATGCAGGCGCCGCAGCGGATGCAGCGCAGCATGTCCTGGAACTCGGTGCCGATCATCGCTGTCCGGCCGTTGTCCAGCAGGACAACGTGATATTCTTCCGGACCATCGGGGTCTTCCGGCCTGCGGGGGCCGGTGGAAAAGGTGGTATAGACCGACATTTCCTGGCCGGTGGCCGAACGCGCCAGAACCCGCAGGATTTGAGTGCAGTCTTCAATGGTCGGTACGATCTTTTCAAGCGACGCCACCACAATATGAACCTTGCCTAACGTCTGGGTGAGATCGCCATTGCCTTCATTGGTGACAATCACCGAGGTGCCGGTTTCCGCGATCAGGAAATTGGCGCCGGTGATGCCGACATCGGCGTCAAAGTAGCTCTGACGCAGCACTTCGCGGGCTTCATTGAGAAGCGAGGTCGGTTCGCTCAGATCCCGGCCCGCAGGCAAATGCTTGTGGACACGGCGGAAATCGCCTTCCACCTGCTCCTTGTTGAGATGCACCGCCGGCGCGATGATATGGCTCGGATGTTCGCCGCGAAGCTGGATGATATATTCGCCCAGATCGGTTTCCACCGGGGTGATGCCATTGGCTTCCAGATGTTCATTGAGGTTGATTTCCTCGGTGATCATCGATTTGCCCTTGGTGACGGTGCGGGCGCCGGCCTTGCGGCAGATGTCGAGGATGATGGCGCGCGCATCGTCGGCGCTTTCAGCCCAATGAACATGGCCGCCGGCAGCCGTCACCTTCTTCTCGTAGGCGTCGAGATAGAGGTCGAGATGGGCCAGCACATGATTCTTGATGTCGCGGGCGCTATCGCGCAACTGGTCGAATTCGGGCAGGGCGGCGGCTGCCGCCGCGCGTTTGCCGATAAAACCCTTTTCGACATTGCCCATGGCCTTTTGCAACTGGGCATCGGCCAGCGCGCCGGTGACATTGTCCTTGAAGTCGGGGGCGGTGAATTTCATGGCGTCGCCCTCACTTTGAACTGCCGGCTATCGGCTTGTTGCTTGTCATACCCGCAAGAACCTCGGCGACATGGCGGACTTCAACGCTGGAGCCTTCGCGCTTCAGTTTGCCAGCCATGTTCATCAGGCAGCCCATGTCGCCCGCCAGCAGCAGATCCGCGCCGGAAGCATCTATATTGGCTGTCTTCTTGGAAACAATCACATTGGAAATATCGGAATATTTAATGCAGAAGGTGCCGCCGAAACCGCAGCAGACGTCGCTGTCCTTCAGTTCCTTCATCTCAAGGCCCCTGACGGAAGCGAGCAGCTTTCGCGGCTGGCTCTGAATGCCCAGTTCGCGCAGGCCGGAGCAACTGTCGTGATAGGTTACCGAGCCTTCAAATTCCGCATCGACCGTGCTGACAAACATCACATCGGTGAGGAAACTTACCAGCTCGAACACTTTTTCGGAGAAGGCCTCGGCGCGACTTTCCCAGGCTGCATCGCCCTTGAACAGGCCGGGATAATGCTTCTTCAACATCGACGCGCATGAGCCCGAAGGGGCCACGACAAAGTCAAATCCCTCAAAATGGGTAATGACCTGCTCGGCAATAGCGCGGGTGTCGGCGCGGTCACCTGTATTGTAGGCGGGTTGTCCGCAGCAGGTCTGGGCCACCGGCACATGAACCTGGCAACCGGCATCTTCCAGCAGCTTGACGGCTGCAAAACCCACCGAGGGGCGGAACAGATCCGCCAGACAGGTGACGAACAGGCCGACATCGGGCTTTTTCAGAGCTTTTTCAGGCGCCATTGCGCTTTTGTCCTTTCATGTCACTGCGCGCAAGCGAATTGTCGCGCTGGAATTTTCGCATTTGGGAAATCTGGTTTCGGGCATCGAGCGCCCGGGCCTCGGCCGTTGCGGCCGCCACAAAATCGATATGGCTCTCTGCCGCCTGACGGGCGGCTTCCGCATCTCCGGCCAGAATCGCTTCCACGATGGCCCTATGCTGGACCAGCAGTTTTTCACGGGTCGACGGCAGGTCGAACGTCATCCGGCGATGGTAAAACATCCCTTCCGACAGCAACCGGTAGCAAGCCTTCAGCGTATGCATGAGGATGATGTTGTGGGCGGCTTCGCCGATGGCATTGTGCAGTTCAATATCGGCTTCAAGCTCAGCCTCGAAATCTCCCTCCTCATGCAGGCGATGCATGGTGGCGATGATTCCGGAGAGCACGGCATGGTCTGCCTGGGTAGCGCGGCGGGCGGCAAGGCCCGCGGCGTGCCCCTCGATTTCGCGCCTGAATTCAAGATAATCCTTCGTAGCCCGGTCATGGCGGGAAATCAGTTCGGCCAGCGGCTTGGAAAAGACCTGTCCGATCATGTCGCCGACAAAGGTGCCGCCGCCATGCCTGCTGACCAGCAGCCCGCGGCTTTCCAGTTCCTTCAGCGCATCGCGAAGGATCGGCCTCGACACCTCCATCCGTTCGGACAATTCGCGCTCGCCGGGTAATCTTTCGCCGTCCCGCAACACACCTTCAAGCAGCAGTAATTCGATCTGGTCAATGATCTCGTCTGCCGTACGGCTGTGCTTGATCCGGGAAAACGGACCGTCGTTGACAATGTTCATGATATCGGCCCCCTGCACGCATATAGAAGTGAAATTGAAAAGAGGTCAAGTTTTTTGTCCAGTTGCGTTCATGGACCTTCGACCCGATGGCAAAGGCTCTTTGTCTGGTGAGGTTCACTATCTCGCGATATTTACCGATGCCGGGGTGCTTGAGCGCCAGTTTGCCATTGACTTGACCGGTCATCGCGCTATTGCGGCTATAGGTTTGCAAAGCGGGGCGAGATGGGCAAGCGCAGTTTTTCATTTCCGGTGGCGCCTGATCGGGCGCGGGCGCTTGGCGAAATCCATTCCCGGCCCTATGTGCTGGTAAAATCACCGCGCGTGATTTTCCAGCTTGCCTTCATGACCGATGGCGGGTCGGGCGTCGATCATGCCGTCATCGCTGACATGAGCCGTCAGCGCGGCGTAGCCGTACCCGGGCGCGACGCCCGGCATCACGCCATGACCTGGGGTCCGGGCACGCTCCGATGGGAACGCCATACTGAATTTTCGACATGGTTCTGGGACGGCCCCCCGACCGGGCATTTCGGCGGCGAAGTGCCGGTTCATCCTTTTGGCGACAGTTTTTCGCCGCCGGGATCGCTGATCAGCGGCATCCGCCTTGAAATCCGCCCGGACGGACCGGAAATAATGGCAGCGATCGACACATTTGATCCCGCCAGCCTGTGCCACAGTGTCGTCAAGGACGGCCAGGCCGACATCTATACCGATTTCCGCCAGAACGGCGATGGCCTGACGCCGATCCTGGTTGTCGACAAAGGCATGACGCTGGCCGGCACCGGGGCGCTGGTCCAGCGGCTTCTGGATATCGAGACCTACCGGACGCTGGCCATGCTCGGCCTGCCTTTGGCCCAGACCCTTTCGCCCGATATCCGCCGGATAGAAGACGGTTTGACGGGCATCACCCAGCGGATGAAAACCGATGCCCGCGAAGGCGCTGACCAGGTTCTGGCCGAAATAACCCGACTGGCCGCCGAACTTGAGGCCAATGCCGCGCTGAGCCTTTACCGGTTTGGCGCAAGCCGTGCGTATTACGGCATCGTGCAGGAACGCATCAGGACATTGGCGGAATCATCCGTACCGGGCTTTGAAACATTGGGCTTCTTTCTGGAACGGCGTCTGGCGCCGGCCATGCGGACCTGCCAGTCGATTGAAGAGCGTCAGGCCAATCTGTCACGCAAATTGTCGCGCGCCACCGGACTGGTCAGAAGCTGGATCGATGTGGAGATGGAACGCCAGAACGGCGCTTTGCTGACGGCGATGAACAGGCGTGCCGAGATGCAATTGCGGTTGCAGCAGACGGTTGAAGGCCTGTCGGTGGCCGCCATTTCCTATTATGTCGTCGGTCTGTTTTCCTATCTCGTCAAGGCATTCGGCGGCCATGAACCGCCCTTTGACACCGGCACGCTGACAGGGCTGTTCGTACCCTTTGCGGTGGCTGCCGTCTGGCTGGTGGTTCGCTCCATCCGCAAGAAGCACGGCGACGACCACTGAGGCCAGCTATCCATCGCCCGATCCGGTACGGCTGCGTTTTTTTGCCAATATTCCTTTGCTTCCGGCGCTGCAATTGGCGATAGTCCAATTCGGAAAACCCGACATTCATCAGGGTACGGAGGAAAAATGAGCGATACATCAATGGCTTTCCTGCCGCCAATCGCTTCCATCCTTTCGCGACGGGCTATCATTCTTGGCGATCTGGCTGAACTTGTCGGACCCGAACAACTGATTTCCAGCGAAAGGGAACTCAAGCCGTTTGAAACCGACGGCTTCATTGCCTGCCGCAACATGCCGCTGGCCGTGGCTCTGCCGCGCAATACCGCCGAAGTTGCTGCGCTGATGACCTATTGCGCCCGCTATTGCATTCCGGTCATTCCGCGCGGCGCGGGCACGTCGCTCTCCGGCGGCGCAATACCGCAATCGGACGCTTTGGTGATTGCCCTGACAAAGATGTCGAACATTCTGGAAGTCGATTATCAAAACCGGACGGCTCTGGTTCAGGCGGGCGTAACCAATCTGTCGATCTCGGATGCGGTTTCCGGCGACGGCTTTTTCTATGCGCCCGACCCGTCGTCGCAACTGGCCTGCACGATCGGCGGCAATATCGGCATGAATTCCGGCGGTGCGCATTGCCTGAAATACGGTGTGACCACCAACAACCTGCTTGGAGTCAAAATGGTGCTGTTTGACGGCACCATCATCGAATTGGGCGGCAAGGCGCTCGACAGCGGTTCTTATGATCTTCTCGGTATTGTCTGCGGATCGGAAGGCCAACTCGGCATCGTCACGGAAGCCACGGTGCGGCTGATTGCCAAGCCGGCAGGTGTGCGACCTGTGCTGTTTGGTTTTCCAAGTGCTGAAGACGCCAGCGCCTGTGTAACCGACATCATCGGGTCGGGCCTGATACCGGTGGCTATCGAATTCATGGACAAGCCTGCCATCGAGATCTGCGAGGCTTTCGCCCATGCCGGTTATCAGCTGGATGTCGAAGCCTTGCTGATTGTCGAAGTCGAAGGTTCGGATACCGAGATGCATGCAATGCTGAAATCGATCATCGACATTGCAGGCAACCACAAGGTCAAGACCATCCGCGAAAGCCAGTCGGCGGCTGAAGCCGCCCTGATCTGGAAAGGCCGCAAATCGGCTTTCGGCGCTACGGGCCGCATTGCCGACTATATCTGCATGGATGGAACCGTGCCGCTCAGCCAATTGACCCATGTGCTGAAGAAGACGGCCGAAATCATCGAGCATTACGGCCTCAGGGTCGCCAATGTGTTTCACGCCGGCGACGGCAACATGCATCCGCTGATCCTCTACAATATCAACGATCCGGAGGATGCCGCACGCGCTGAAGCGGCCGGCATGGATATATTGCGCCTTTGCGTTGATGTCGGCGGGTGCCTGACGGGTGAGCACGGCGTGGGAATCGAGAAGCGCGACCTGATGCGCTATCAATATGGCGAAGCCGATCTCGCCCAGCAGATGCGACTGCGTTCGGCCTTCGATCCGAAATGGATACTCAATCCGTCCAAAGTCTTTCCTCTTGAGGGCCGGACCGCAGCATGACCACAAAACTATTGACGCCCCAAAGCGAAACCGAAGCCCGCGACATGGTGCAAGCCGCACTGGCTGCGGGTGACAGCATGGATATTGTCGGCGGAGCGACCAAGGCCGGCATCGGGCGCGAAATGACAGCGACCAGCAGGCTTTCAACCGCGGGATTATCCGGCATCGTGACTTATGATCCGGCCGAAATGGTAATGACGGCCAAGGCCGGCACGCCGCTTGCAACCGTCCAGGCCGCGCTTGGCGAGCATGGCCAGATGCTGGCATTCGAGCCGATGGATTATCGCGGCCTGCTGGGGGCTGCCGGTCAGCCGACCATTGGCGGTATTTTCGCAGCCAATGTGTCCGGCCCGCGCCGTTTTGTCAGCGGCGCTGCGCGCGACAGCCTGATCGGGGTCCGCTTCATCAATGGATTTGGCGAAGTCGTCATGGCCGGCGGCAGGGTGATGAAAAATGTCACCGGGCTGGATATCGTCAAGCTGATGGCCGGCTCCTTTGGAACGCTGGGCCTGCTGAGCGAACTCACATTCAAGGTTTTGCCAACGCCGCAAGACAGCGCCACGGTCATTGTCAGCGGCCCTGACGACGAACGCGCCAGCGAAATCATGGCGGCCGTCATGGGCCTGAGCCTCGAAGTTTCAGGCGCTGCCTTTCTGCCAGAAAGCTGCAAGGCGCGCTTTCTCGACGGCACTTTCAGTGACGGCGGCGCAGTTGCGCTACGGCTGGAAGGATTGGCATTTTCGGTTCGCGAAAGGCTCGAAAAACTTGTTGCGGCGGTCAGTGGCCACGGCTCCATTCGCCAACTCGATAACAAAGAGACGACCCGGTTGTGGTCTGAAATCCGCGACGTCATTGCCTTCCAGTCGCAGCAGCATAAGCCGCTGTGGCGTGTTTCTGTCGCCCCCATGGCGGGTGCGAAGCTGCTGAATGCGCTTCGGATGGAGACCGGCGTGGACGGCTATTATGACTGGCAGGGCGGTCTCTTGTGGTTGCAGATGGAAGCCGATTGCGATGCGCGGGCGCTCAGGGCGCTGATCTGGAATGTCGGCGGCGGTCACGCACTGCTGGTCCGGGCCAGCGCCGAAGACCGCCGCAACAATGATATTTTCGAGCCGCAGTCTCCGGCGGTGGCGGAACTGAACAAGCGGATCCGCCTGAAATTTGATCCAAACGGCATCTTCAACCCGGGCCGGATGGGGTAGGACAGACATGCAAACCAATTTTACAAAGACACAGTTGTCCGATCCTGAAATCGCAGAGGCAGAATCGATTGTCCGCAAATGCGTGCATTGCGGCTTTTGCACCGCGACCTGCCCGACCTATGTGACGCTGGGAAACGAGCTCGACAGCCCGCGCGGGCGCATCTACCTGATCAAGGAAATGCTGGAAAACGGTCGCGCCGCCGACAGTGAAATCGTCACCCATGTCGACCGCTGCCTGTCGTGTCTCGCCTGTACCACGACCTGTCCGTCCGGGGTCGATTACATGCATCTGATCGACCATGCCCGCTACCATATCGAACAGACCTATGAACGGCCAATCGTGGACCGGTTGACCCGGTCGATGCTGGCCTTTGTCATGCCGTCCCCGGCGCGCTTCAGATGGGCGCTGAAATTGGCCGCGCTTGGTCGGCCCTTTGCGGGCCTGTTGAAGAAAGTACCGCCGTTCAAGCCTCTGGGCGCGATGCTGGATCTGGCGCCGCGCTCGGTGCCGCCGGTCTCGGACTCGACGAGGCCCGGCAGTTTCAAGGCGAAAATCGAAAGGAAGGGCAGGGTGATCCTGCAATCCGGTTGCGTGCAGCCGGTGCTGGAGCCGGGCATCAACGAAGCGACAATCGAACTTTTGACCAATCTGGGAATTGAGGTGGTCGTTGCCGCTGGCGAAAGCTGCTGCGGCTCGCTCGTCCATCATATGGGTCGCCAGCACGCCGCCCATGCCAGCGCCAAATCCAATATCGACGCCTGGCTGGCGGAGGTGGACCAAAGGGGCGCCGATGCGATTGTCATTACCGCGTCGGGTTGCGGCAATACGATCAAGGACTATGCCCACATGTTGCGGCTTGATCCGGAATATGCCGGCAAGGCAGCGCGCGTCTCCGCCCTCGCCAAGGATGTCAGCGAATATCTCATGACGCTTGATCTCGCCCAATTGCCGCGCCGCGCGGAAAAAATCACTTATCACGCCGCCTGTTCGCTGCAGCACGGCCAGAAGATTCTGGTCCAACCAAAATCGCTTTTGCAGAAGGCCGGTTTCGTGGTTCGTGAACCTGCCGAGAGCCATTTGTGCTGCGGATCGGCTGGAACCTACAATATGCTGCAATCGGATATTTCGTCACAACTCAAGGCCCGGAAGGTCAAGAATATCGGCGCGACCAAACCGGATATCATTGCCACCGGCAATATCGGTTGTATCACCCAGATCGGCACCGCCATGGAAATACCGGTTGTTCACACAATTGAATTGCTGAATTGGGCCTATGGCGGCAAAAAGCCGGCCGGAATCGAATAGGCATCAGAGGATTTCCGTCGTGCCAACATAGATGTCTCAAAGCCCGGGGTATCACATGAGACTGACAGGAATTGCCGCTTTTGTTTGCCTGCTGGCCGCAACGCCCGCTCTTGCCACCGGCGGGCTGAGT
Organism: Rhizobiaceae bacterium; assembly: GCA_041742335.1. GTDB lineage: Bacteria > Pseudomonadota > Alphaproteobacteria > Rhizobiales > Rhizobiaceae > Rhizobium_E. Next base: position 20,625 of record JBGSIT010000103.1, on the reverse strand, counting down.
TGCGATATCGATGATCCAAATCTCAAGCTGCATGTGGAGGCGGGCTATTCCTATAGCATTCCGGGCTTGATCGGCGTCTCGGGCTCGATGCAGCCGCTGGTGGGCGAGATACCTGACCAGCTGCGAAAGATTGATGTCACAGCCGCCACCCTGAGAGAGCATTGGACCGAAGGCCCGGATATCCGTCTTCTGGTTTATCAGGAAACAAGCGGCGACGCGCCATTTGGGTCCGTCAAGCTCGTCATCATAACGACGCAATCCCCGGATGATGAATTGACCTTTACCGGTGTATACAGGATGGAATTATTTCTGGCCGAGTCAACTGAGGGCGCTGACAACCAGATCAGTCGGACTGGCAGCGTGTTGTGCCAGTCCGGATAGGTCTTCGAGACCTGATTGCTAAAAATGATAGCTGATGCCGAAATTCACCGCATTGGTCAGTATATTGGTCTTCAGGCGGTCGCCGCTGTCTATCTTCACATTGACATGGGAAAAATTGAGCTTGTATTCGCTGAAAACGGAAATGTGTTCGGTGACCATGTAGTCAAGACCCGCCGTCAATTGCCCGGTGGCCCCGCCAACCTGATAGTTCCAGGTCTTGCCGGAAGGCCGGAACACTTCCACGTGGGGGATATTGATGCCGGCGCCGACGCCGACATAGGGTGTCCAGTTGCGATCACTGTTCTGGAACCGATAAAGCACGTTGGCAGTCAGCAAGTTCAGCCCGTCGGTAAATTCGAAATGCGTCCAGCCCGGGGTCTTGTTGACCAGCGTATCGCTGTCCGCATAGACCTTGGAATGGCTGAAATCGATGGAAAGGCCGATATTGCTGTAGCCGATATCGTTGAGCCACCATGTGCCGCGCACGCCATAATAAGGCGGCGGGCTGAAGGATTTGCCTTCCCATCCGGCTGTAAAGCTGGTGCCGTCGGTCACGGAGACTTTGCTGTGAGGGGCACTTTGCATCCCGCCATAGATGGACAGGACGGGTTCGGCTGTCGCGCTGCCGGCAAAACTCAATGCCGCCGCAAAGGCCAGGGGAACATACGCTTTGATACCGGGCAACACGATAAACCTCTTACATGTAGCTAAAGCTTGCATTGTCAGTCTTTGTCCGCACCATATGGATTTTCATGATGCTGGCAACTCAATGGGCGCTCGCAGACGGCATTTCACTCCGACAAGGCCAGGCATTTGTTTCAGTTTGGCAACGCTTTGACAAAAGTCAGGTGCCTGCCTGAAGCGGATTGCCCAAGAAAAAACCTTTCGTCCGGAAACGAAAGGCTCTTCAAAATTCACGAAATCGACAGGTTCAGCCGCCGACGCCGGCAAAGAGCTGGCGCAGGAAATCCACACCCTTGTCTTCAAATTTGACTTTGCCCTGGCGGTTGCCGGGACCGACAACAATGACCTTGGCGCCGACACGGGTGTGATTGTAGAGATGCTCGACGTCCTTGTTCATCATCCGGATGCAGCCGGACGACATGTTCTGGCCGATGGTCCAGGGCTGATTGGTGCCATGAATCCGGAAACCTGAATCGCCGCGGCCGTGGAAGAGATAAAGCGCACGCGATCCCAACGGATTGTCGATGCCGCCTTCCATATAAGCAGGAAGTATGTGGCCCTTGGCGCGTTCGCGCGCGATCATCGCCTTTGGCGGTGTCCAGCCCGGCCATTCGGCCTTGCGCTGCACCTTGACGACGCCGGACCAGCCGAAGCCTTCGCGTCCAACGCCAATGCCGTAGCGGACGGCGCGATTGTTGGGCTCGATGTAATAGAGGAATTTGTTGTTGGTATCGACGATGATCGTACCAGGCTTTTCACTGGTGATCAGTCTTACGACCTTGCGCTTGAATTTCGCGGCCGGCTGCTTTTGCATCGCCACCAGCGATACATCGGTCACGGCGACCCGGTTTGCGCTTTGCACCGACGGCGTAAACGCACCGGCCGCGCCTGCCGACATCAGCATGGTGATTGCAATCGCGCTCGCGGCGAAAACGGGCATAAGCTTCTTCATATTGATTCCCCTCAACACATGTCCGGAAAGAGCCTACCCAAGAAGTTGCAATTATCAAGTCAAAACCGGTGTGTTGCCGCTTGATCGCAATTCGAGGCATAGGCCGTTGCATTTTGGTTTCAATCCTGTCCCGGATTGACGTTCCTTCAGTCCAGTTTATTCGCGAATTTCGGCACTTGCCGCTTACAAGACAATGACCCGCGTGCCGACCTTGACGCGTTCATACAGGTCGACGACATCCTGATTGCGCATCCGGATACAACCCGAAGACACTGCATAACCGATTGTCCATGGCGCATTGGTGCCGTGGATCCGGTACAATGAACTGCCAAGGTACATCGCACGCGCGCCGAGCGGGTTGGCTTCACCGCCTTCCATATGGGCGGGAAGAAAATGTCCGCGCGCGGCTTCCCGGGTAATCATTTCCTTCGGCGGCGTCCAGCCCGGCCATTCAGCCTTGCGCGTGACGCGATGGGCGCCGGCCCATTCAAAGCCGGGCTTGCCGACGCCTACGCCGTAGCGGCGCGCCTTGCCGTTGGCTGCCACCAGGTAGAGAAAGCGGTTGTCGGTATCGATGACAATCGTGCCCGGTTTTTGGGTTGTCTGGTAATCCACCACCTGCGGCAGGTATTGAGGGTCAAGGCGAGCGGTTGCCGGCTGGTCGGCGCGGTAGACCACCTGTGTGGCGGCTTGCGCCTTGGCGCGGCGATTGACAACCACCCGTCTTGCCCCGGCAGCGTTCATGCGGACCGGCGCAATGACGACGGGCTTCACCGGACCGCCAAGCTGGATGATCCAGGGTTTGGTCAGGGACTGGGCGATGATGATCGGCGGCTTTGCCTCGTAACGTTCGCCGGCTACGACGTTGGTGGCGATCATGGCGAGAACGGCGGAACTGAGCGCAAGGCATTTTTTCGACATTGACTGACAAACTCCATATCGTGTCCGGATGAAAAAGGCTGCATTCAAACCCGGCGGGCACTTTGAAATCTTCCATCATGCTGCCATTGTGGACAGCCAGACTCATTCAAGCGAAGTGCCGGGTGTTGGGACAAGATTGCCACCGCAAGACGAGCGAAAGGTAAACAGCGGTTCATTAAGAACGTTGCCCGGCAATAAAGCTTTCGTCAGGGTTACCAGCTGGTTTGGAAAGATGGTCACCAAATGGTAAAGCTGAGCGAATCCTGAAAACCAGATGGAGACTTTATGGAAACCGAAGGTATTGTCATTGGCGAAGACGGGCTGCATCGCTGCTTTTGGCCGGGCGGACTGGCCGACTACCAGCGCTATCATGACAGTGAGTGGGGTTATCCGGTCACCGATGACCTAAGACTGTTTGAGAAGATCTGCCTTGAAGGTTTTCAAAGCGGCCTGTCCTGGCTGACGATCCTGCGAAAGCGCACCAATTTCCGCGCAGCCTTTTCCGGCTTCGATTTCAACATAGTCGCCGAATATGATGATTCCGACATCATCCGGCTACTGGAGGACAAGGGCATCGTGCGCCATCGCGGCAAGATTGTCTCGACGATCAACAATGCCCGCCGCGCCAGGGAACTGGTCGGCGAATTCGGATCGCTGTCGCACTATTTCTGGCAATTCGTGCCGCCCGCCGATGAACGTCCCGGAACGATGAATATTGGCTGGCTGAGGTCAAACCCGGTTTCGCCGACTTCAGTTCGGCTTTCCAAGGATCTCAAGAAGCGCGGCTGGTCATTTGTCGGTCCGACAACGATCTATGCCTTCATGCAGGCCATGGGACTGGTCAATGATCATCTTGAAGGCTGCCATTGTCGTCCGGTGGTCGAAGAGGCGCGTCAAGGCATACTGGTGCAGGCGGGATAGGCCATGCAATGGAATGACCAGGCCATCATACTCGGCGTCCGGCGACACGGCGAAAGCAGCGTGATTGCCGAAGTCATGACGCGCAATCGCGGTCGCCATATGGGCCTGTTGCGCAATGGCCGCTCGCGATCAATGCAGCCGGTGCTGCAACCGGGAAACCTGGTCGATGTGACCTGGCGGGCGCGGCTGGATGAACATCTCGGCAATTTCCAGATCGAGCCTGTCAGTTTCCGCGCCGCCACCTTGATGGAAACAGCCAGCGCCGTCTACGGCGTCCAAGCCCTGGCGAGCCTGCTCCGCCTGTTGCCTGAACGCGATCCGCACCCCCATCTTTACGACGCATTGAATGTGATTCTCGATCATTTGACCGAAGAAGGCGCAGCCGGCGAGCTTTTTGTCCGGTTTGAACTCGCCGTTCTCGACGATCTCGGCTTCGGCCTTGATCTCAGTGCATGCGCAGCCTCCGGCTCACGCGAGGATCTGGTCTATGTCTCGCCCAAATCAGGCCGCGCCGTCAGCCGCCAGGCCGGCCTTGCCTGGGCTGACAAGATGTTGCCCCTGCCGGAATTCCTGAAGGAGGGAACACGGCTGGCCGCAACCCGGCAAACACTGAACGAGGCCTTCAGGCTTTCAGCCTATTTTCTCAATCGTCATGTCTATGAGCCGCGCGGACTTGAAACCGGAACGGCGCGTGAGGGTTTCATACAGGCGGTGCTCAAGGAAATGCCGAATGATGAACCGGCACTTGCCCTTGCAGACAAAATCGGCAATTAATTTTGTTTTTAGCCTGATAAAGCAAGAATATTTTGAATCGTTTCTTCGTCTTGGTTGGAATCCCATGCATTTGGTCTGACGGTACCGGTCTTTTCAATTCGTCGATCAGGTCAACAAACAAGATGTTGCCAATCAAGGCTGTGCCATTGCCTGCTGACCGCCTTCCGCCTTGCCAGAATCAATTGTTGTCCAGCGCCACAACACCGGAGCCGCCATGACTGAAATGCTGATGCTCATCCTTGCCATTGTCGGCTTCGTGCTTTTTCATGAAAACCGCACCCGGCTGAAGAGGCTCGAAGGCGAGTTTTTCGCCCTCAGGGAAAGGCTGGACGATTTGGCGGTGAATGGCGTGGCGCGGGCGACACCGGCTCAGGCTGCGTTCGACCGACCGCCTGAACCTCAAGTGGACGCGGCGGTTGACGCAGCTGTCGACGACCAGGCCATGGCCCGACCGGAAATGTCTGGCGTGGCAGATGCAGACGACCAACCGCAGGTCGTCGCGGCGGCGATCCAGTCGGAGCAGACCGCAGAAACACCGATACAAATCGCCGAAACTGCCATCGAGAAACCGCGCCAAAGCCTCGAATCCCGGCTTGGTGCGCAGTGGACCGTCTGGGTGGGCGGCCTCGCGCTTGCCTTGGGCGGCCTTTTCGCTGTCAAATACTCAATTGACCAGGGGCTTCTCAATCCGGCCGTGCGGGTAACGCTGGCGGGCGTGTTCGGTCTGGTCCTGATGGTTGCCGGCGAAGTGCTGCGGCGCAGGACGCCTGCCGCGCAGATGGATAATTTTCGCACCGCGATGATCCCAGGCATCGTCACGGCGGCAGGCACGCTGACCTTGATGGGCGCCATTTATGTGGCGCATAATTTCTTCGGGTTCATCGGACCGGCGACGGCCTTCGTGCTGCTGGCGCTGGTGTCTCTGGCCACAATCGCTCTGTCATTGCTGCATGGTCAGACCCTGGCCGGACTGGGCCTGCTGGCCTCCTTCGCGACGCCGGCATTGGTTACGTCCACAGCGCCAAGTCCCTGGTCGCTCTTCGGATTTTTGACCATCGTCTGGCTGGCGAGCCTCTTTTCCTCGCGGTTCAAAAAATGGCAGGTTGCGCCGTCGCTGGCCAATATCGGCCTGGCCGGTTGGGCGCTGCTTTATATTGGCGAAGTTTCACCTTTTGAAATCCTGCCGGTCTTGCTGCCCATGCTCGTCATGCTGGCCGGAATTGGTCTTGTCTGGCCGGGTGCTGACAGCAGGCAGATTGCGGCTTCGCCGGGCGTTTCCGTTCCCGATCAGCAAACAGGTGAAATCGGAGAGGCGGTTGCCGCAGCCCCGGCTTCCTGGGTCTTGCCCTATGCCAATTTGTTTCTGTCTCAGCATTTGGCCATTTCGCTGACTGCAGGTATCGGTACAATGCTGGTGGCCGTGCAGACTGTTGCACCGGATGTCTTTGCCAACGGGCCGGCGCATTGGGGCTTTGTCGCTCTGGTTGCCGCCATGGCGCTATCGGGCGCGAGCCGAATTCACTCGATTTCAGTGGCGCTGCTTGCGACGGTGACAAGCGTGGTGGGCTTTCTGGCGCTGTCGGCATCAACGACATCGAGCAGCGGCACATTTGCCGCCAGTGACGCGACGTCGCTTTATCTGGCTCCGGGCACGGCGATCGCCGTTGCGGCCTTGCTGGCGGCAACCTTCGTGGCGGCCGGCAGCTGGGTGCTGCGGCGTCATTCCGCCAACCAGTCGGCATTTACCGATGTATGGGCGGTTTTGATGACCATCAGTCCGCTGGCCGTGCTTTCAACCAGCTTCATCTATTTCGGCTCTTATGCGCTTGATTGGACCCATGGCGCCTTGGGCGTGGTGTTGGCGGCAATCTTTCTGTTCCTGGCGGGCCGAACCGACAAGCATGAAGAAAAAGGCGCAACCAGCAATGCGCATCATGTTTTGCTGGCGGGAAGTTATGCAGCGCTGATGTTTGCGCTGATTGCCCTGACCAACGGCCTGGCCACGACGATTGGCGCAGCCTTGATCGGCTTTGTCTATCTTCTGGCCTCTCGCCTCCGGGCCTGGCTTCTCCTGCCATGGTTCATGGTTGCCTCGGCCATATTTGTCGCCGGGAGGATTGCCATGGAGCCGACCATTGTCGGGCCCGACCGTCTTTCCACCACGCCGGTTTTCAATGCTCTGCTTGTTGGTTACGGCCTGCCGGCGCTGCTTCTTTGCGTCTCGGCCTATCTGATGCGCAACCATGTCAATGACCGGCTTCGAAATGCGCTTGAAGCACTAGCCAGCCTTTTCGTGCTGATGACCATCGCCATCGAGGTGCGCCACATGATGCATGGCGGCGTGCTCGACGATGCATTGCCGTCTTTGTCGGAACAGTCGATCTACACGCTACTCGCCATTGGCGCATCGGCAACACTGATGACGCTGGGTCTCAAGCGTCCGAGCATCATATTCAAATGGGGCTCGATGGCGCTCGGCGTTCTTTCGATGCTCTTCGTGCTTGTCGCCCATCTCTTTACCCTCAATCCCTATTTCAGCGGCGAGTTGACCGGCAGCATTCCCGTTATCAACCTCTTGCTGATCGGTTATTTGATGCCCGGCATCGCCTATGCGATTCTGGCCTGGTATGCGCGCGACAGGCGGCCCTTGCCCTATGTCATGGCTCTGGCGTTGAGCGGAGCGGTTTTGGCCTTTTCCTATGTCACGCTGAGCGTCCGGCGGTTCTGGCAGGGCGAGAGTGTTGTCGACTGGAAGGGCTTCCTGCAGGGCGAAACCTACACCTATTCGGTGGTGTGGCTGATCCTCGGTGTCGCCCTGCTGCTGCTCGGCTATCGCTTCAGGGCGATCTCGATCCGCATTGCCTCCGCAGCGCTCGTGTTGATTGCAGTGCTGAAAGTCTTCCTGATCGACATGTCCAATCTCGAAGGCCTGCTGCGCGCTTTGTCCTTCATCGGCCTTGGCATTGTGTTGATCGGTATCGGGCGCTTCTACCAACGCGTCTTGATGGAGCCGAGGGCTGGAGCGACGGATGAAGCAGAGGTCACCCCGGAAGGGTGATTGCCTTGGATAAGTGTCTTGGCTAGGGTCTGGCGAATATTGGATTCGGCATACAACAATGCAGATGCAGAACAGTTTCGCCCCTCATGCCGATCTCGCCGGTCAATTGATCCAATACTCAGCCGACACCACAGATGGCTCACACGACATCGCCCATATTCTCCGGGTGTTCAAAAACGCCATGCGCATCCATGCGCAGGAGGGCGGCAATGGCAGAGTTCTGGCCGCCGCCGTGCTGCTCCATGATTGCGTCAGCGTGGAAAAGAATTCGCCGCTCCGCAGCAAGGCTTCCGTTATGGCCGCAGAAAAAGCCCGCAGCATTCTGGATGATTTCGGCTGGAATGCCGGCGATGTTGACGCTGTCTGTCACGCCATCGAAGCGCACAGTTTTTCGGCCAATATTGCGCCGCTCAGCCTTGAGGCCAGAATTTTGCAGGATGCGGACCGGCTGGACGCCATCGGCATGGTAGGCGCGGCGCGGTGTTTTTACGTCGGCGGGCGAATGGGAAGCACGCTTTATGACCCGCTGGACCCCAAGGGCGAGAATCGGACCCTGGATGACCGGGCATTCTGCATTGATCATTTTCCCATCAAGTTGTTCAGGCTTGCCGATGGATTTCAAACCCGGACTGGTCAACAGCTGGCTCGGGAGCGCCACAAGCGGCTCGAAATGTTTTTGGATCTTTTTTTGGATGAAATTTGAGGAATAGAAATATGGAAATTGTTTCATTGCATGTCTATCCGTTGAAGAGCGCGCGTGGATTGAACCTGCCGCGCGCGCGCGTGACGCCGCTGGGGCTTGGCTCCGATCGCAGCGCCATGCTTGTTGATCAGGATGGGAAATTCATTACCCAGCGCGAATTGCCACAACTGGCGCAGGTCAGCGCCTTCCCGCATGCATCGATGTTGATGTTGTCGATGGAGGGAAGGCCGGATTTGCCGGTGGCGCCACCTGCTTCCGAACGCCGTCTTGCGGTGAATATCTGGGACTCGTCCGTCAGCGCACCGGTGGCCGCCGACAGTGTCAACTCGAAACTGAGCGAATGGTTCGAGCGGCCTGTGCAGCTTGTTTTTGTCGATGCGGAGACGCGACGCATGGCTGATCCGCAATGGGCGGGCGAGGATTCCGAAATGGGTTTTGCAGATGGCTATCAGGTTTTGCTGACCACAACCGGGTCGCTGACTGCGATCAACGATGCATTGCAGGCGGACGGCCTGCAACCCGTCGGCATGGACCGCTTCCGATCCAATATCGTGATTGGCTGCGAAACACCCTTTGAAGAGGATCTTTGGGCGGCAATCTCGATTGGTTCCATCCGCTTTGACCTCATAGCGCCTTGTCCGCGATGCATCATGACCAGCCAGGACCAGAGAACAGGGGTGCGCGACGGGCGCGACCCGATGCCGGCAATGCGCAAATTGCGAATGTCGGCTGACCGCCGGGCGGCAGGCGCAATGTTCGGTTGGAACGCCGTTCCTCGGGGCGTCGGCAGTATATCTGTCGGCGACCGGGTTGATGTGGTTAGCGCACGCCCGGAGGGTTGGCCTTTTCGCGACTCTGCACGATTCCGCCAGAAAAATCTTGATTGACGTCTATTTAATTCATCGATCCTTCAACAAAACGCGCTTGGTCCCGAGGGTGCGATTTACTAATGTGCGACCTATCAAGGAGCACAAATGAACGTGAGCACACAAACCCGGCCCTACCCATGGCTGATTGTCATTTCCGGATCGCTGATAGCGTTGATGACCTTCGGGCCGCGTTCAGCAATGGGCTTTTTCCAATTGCCGATGCTGTCGGATATGGGATGGGATCGCTCGACTTTCGGGTTCGCCATTGCCCTTCAAAACTTTTTCTGGGGCTTTGGCCAGCCGTTTTTCGGAGCCTTGGCTGATCGCTATGGAACGGGCAGGGTGCTGGCGCTGTCAGGGATACTCTATGCATCCGGCCTGCTGGTCGCCGCCCATCCGGCAACGCCATTATGGCTGCATATCGGAGCAGGCGTCCTCGTCGGTCTCGGCATCGCCGCCGGTTCCTATTCGGTCATCCTGTCGGCATTCGCCCGCAATGTCACGCCATCCCAGCAGTCTTTTGTCTTTGGCATCGGAGCGGCTGCCGGTTCGGCCGGCATGTTCATCTTCGCGCCGCTTTCACAGTTTCTCATCAATGTCTCGGGTTGGTCGATGGCGCTTACGATCATGGCGCTGCTGATGCTGGCCATTCCGGTGCTGGCCATTCCGTTGCGCGGCAATCGTCACAGCGGTGCCGTGCGTGATGCTGGTTACGAGCAGACCGTCAGGCAGGCATTGACGGAAGCGCTTGGTCACAAGAGTTATCTGCTTCTGGCCGCGGGCTTCTTTGTCTGCGGTTTTCAGATTGCTTTCATCACGGCTCATTTTCCCGCCTATCTTCTCGATATAGGCATCGATGCGCGCTACGCGGTGATCGCCATGGCGTTGATCGGCGCCTTCAACATCATTGGCTCGCTGGCGGCCGGCGCGATTGGGCAGGTCTGGTCGAAGGTCTGGTTCCTGTCGCTGATCTATATAGGTCGTTCAATTGCCATAATAGCCTTCCTGATAATGCCGCAAACGCCTTTGACAGTCATCCTTTTCGCCATTGTCATGGGCCTGTTGTGGCTGTCCACCGTGCCGCCGACCAACGGCCTGGTTGCCATCATGTTCGGTACGCGGCATCTGGGCCTATTGGGCGGTTTGGTGTTTTTCTCGCACCAGCTTGGATCCTTCCTCGGCGTCTGGCTTGGCGCTTATCTCTATGATCGCCTTGGAAGCTTCGAGATGTCCTGGTGGATCAGCGTGGGCCTGGGAATTGTGGCTGCGTTCATCCACCTGCCTATCCGCGAAAGCCTCGTCGAGGGCAGGCCGGTTGCGGCATGATTCAAGGCTGACGCACCATAATGGCGCTGACAACCTTGTGTACGGCCTTGTGCCCCGGCACGATTTCGCCGAATGGGGCAACGGTCCATGACCAGCCGTCCTCCGTGCCGGAAAGCTCCACACCATGCATCAGGTCACAGCTTTCGAGGATTTTTCCGGCCTTGTCGATGATTTCATAGCTGACGTCCGTTATCAGGCAGCTTACGGAAGCGCGCTCACTGAGTGCAGCGACATGCGCCCGTATCAAAGCCGGTACAACTTCGTTGGCCTTTACAATGTCAAGACTGCGCAATGCGCCCAGCGCCATCTGCGAAAGCACATTGGCCGATACCAGCAAATCAATCTCGCCAAAAGCGCCCAGAAAATCGAGCGGATCGACAAGCGGATCTTGCGCTTCATCCGGTCCTTGAGCCAGCAGGTCCAATCCGGATATGTCACGCTCGACATAGCGGATATTGCCAAGGTGCTTGAACAGGACCCAGAGCCTGACGGTGGCCAGATGCTGCAGATCGACCAGCACCACGGTTTCAAACCGCGCGGCGATTTCTTCAATCGGCACGTCGCGCAAAAGACCCGAGCCCAGTATGACGGCTGTCTTGAAACGGGTGAGGCGGCTCATGGCCTCACGGACGGTTGATTTCGAGTGCGCTTCGTGTTCAGCCCAGTCGCTTGCGCAGCGCCGGGCGCGCGCCCAAAGCCGAACGGAGGCGTTGATTTCCGAAGGCGACCTGCGTCCGGAAACCGCCAGAGTGGCTAAGAAATTGGCGGCCTCTGTGATCATGTCCTGCCGGATGATTGGAAAACTGTTCCCAAAGTAATCCCATCGGCTACGATAAGATGCAATATCGTGGACGCCAAAGCTTGCCGCTGTCCCGGCAATCCTTTAGAGCAAAACGCAACTGCAGGAATGTGTCCGGGAAAAACCGATGAGTGAAAAGAACAAGAAGCCGCAAAAGCTGAAGGCCCGCTTACCGCGCGGTTTTGTCGATCGCGAGGCCGGCGATATCCGTGCCGTCAATGAAATGACGGCGAAGATCCGCGAAGTCTATGAACGCTACGGCTTCGACCCGGTCGAAACGCCGCTGTTTGAATATACCGACGCGCTGGGAAAGTTCCTGCCCGATGCGGACCGGCCCAATGAGGGCGTCTTTTCACTCCAGGACGATGACGACCAGTGGATGAGCCTGCGCTACGACCTTACCGCACCTCTGGCCCGCCATGTGGCCGAAAATTTCAACGAGATCCAGTTGCCCTACCGGACCTATCGCGCCGGTTATGTGTTTCGCAATGAAAAGCCGGGTCCCGGCCGTTTCCGCCAGTTTATGCAGTTCGATGCCGATACGGTTGGCGCAAGCGGCGTGCAGGCCGATGCCGAAATGTGCATGATGATGGCCGATACGCTGGAAGCGCTCGGCATCAAGCGCGGCGATTATGTGATCCGGGTGAACAATCGCAAGGTGTTGGATGGCGTCATGGAAGCCATCGGGCTTGGTGGCGAAGGGAATGGCGGGCGCAGGCTTGGCGTGCTCCGCGCCATCGACAAGCTCGACAAGTTCGGCGTCGAAGGCGTGCGCCTCTTGCTTGGCGCGGGCCGCAAGGATGAAAGCGGCGATTTCACCAAAGGCGCGGGCCTGGAGGAAGAGCAGATTGACAAGGTTCTGTTCTTCGTAGGCATCAAGAATTATGCGGAAAGCGCCAAAGATCTCGAAATCCTGCTGGCCGGCACATCGAATGGTCAGGAAGGTGTCAACGAGCTCAACACGATTGGCTTGCTCGTAACCAGCGCCGGCTATCAGGCTGATCGCGTCAAGATCGATCCTTCCGTTGTCCGCGGCCTCGAATACTACACCGGCCCCGTTTATGAAGCCGAACTGACCTTCGACGTCACCAATGAAAAGGGCGAGAAGGTCGTTTTCGGCTCGGTCGGCGGCGGCGGGCGTTATGATGGGCTGGTCTCGCGTTTTATGGGTCAGCCGGTTCCCGCGACCGGGTTTTCCATCGGCGTTTCGCGGCTGATGACGGCGCTCAAGAACCTCGGCAAACTGGGTGCAGATGAAGTGATCGCCCCGGTTCTGGTCACTGTCATGGATGGAGACCCGGAGGCGATGGGCCGTTACCAGCGCTTCACGCAGGCGCTTCGCGCCGAAGGCATTCGCGCAGAAATGTATCAGGGCAACTGGAAGAAATTCGGCAACCAGCTTAAATATGCCGACCGCCGCAATTGCCCGCTCGCCCTCATTCAAGGCAGTGATGAGCGCACCCAAGGCGTGGTCCAGATCAAGGACCTGATCGAGGGCAAAAGATTGTCGGGCGAGATTGCCGACAATGTCGAATGGCGCGAGGCGCGCGTCGCCCAGGACGTGGTGCCGGAAGCCGAACTGGTTGCAAGGGTGCGCGAAATACTGGCAGCGCAAGCCGAAGACCGCAAACGGGCGGTGTAAACCATGGCGCTGATTGACCTGCCGGATTTTTCCGCCGAACTGTTGGGACTGTTTGGGAAATTTTCCGCCGAACGCGTCGATACGCCGGTTATCCAGCCTGCCGAGCCTTTTCTTGACATGGCCGGCGAGGATTTGCGCCGCCGGATTTTCATGACTGAAAGCGAGACCGGCAAAAGTCTTTGCCTGCGCCCGGAATTCACCATTCCGGTCTGCCTTCGCCACATCGAAATCGCGACAGGGACGCCAAAGCGTTATTCCTATCTCGGCCAGGTTTTTCGCCAGCGCCGTGAGGGTTCAAACGAATTCTATCAGGCCGGCATTGAAGATCTTGGCGATGACAATGCGGCGTTGGCCGATGCCCGCGCCATTTTCCAGGCCCATGCCATCCTGCAAAAACTGTTGCCGGGTCAGCCGCTTTCGGTGGTGATGGGCGATCAGGCGGTGTTTGAAGCTGTGGTTGCCGCCATCGGCTTGCCGAACGGGTGGCAAAAACGGTTGGTCCATGCCTTTGGCCATACAGACAGGCTCGATAATCTGCTGGTCCGGCTTGCCCATCCGGAGCCGGTCACCGGGCTTGATGCGGTCGCCGCCAGCCTGCTTGCTCAGGGTGATGCTGAAGGCTTGGTCGCCCATATCGATACAACGATGGTTCTGACCGGTTATTCAACCAATGCCAGCCGAACGCCTGCCGAAATTGCGCAGCGGCTGAAGGAAAAGCTGGCGCTGGCCGACATTTCGCTTGATGCCTCCAAGCTCGAAATATTGCGACGGTTTCTTTCGCTCGACGTCAAGCTCACCGATGCGCCAGCCGGTCTGGCCGGTTTTGCCGCGCAATCCGGACTGGTGCTGGACGGCGCCCTGCAGCGGTTTGGCGAGCGCGTCAACCAACTGCGGAATATGGGCATGGATATGGACGCCGTGCGCTGGCAGGCGGCATTCGGCCGTCCGCTGGATTATTATACCGGCATCGTCTTCGAGATCACCGCGCCCGGTTTTGCCGGCGCCCTTGCCGGCGGCGGGCGGTTTGACAGGATGCTGACGCTGCTGGGCGCGCCAAGCCATATTCCCGCAGTCGGCTTCGCGCTCTGGCTGGACCGGATAGAGACTGCGAGGCTTTCCGCATGACCATTACAATCGCCTTGCCCTCCAAGGGACGCATGAAGGAAGACGCATCTGCCATTTTCGAAAAGGCCGGCATGAAGATCATCGCCGCCGGCAACGAGCGTTCCTATCGCGGCAGGGTCGAAGGAATGGACGATGTCGAAATCGCTTTTCTCTCGGCCTCGGAAATTGCGCGGGAAATTGCCTCTGGCTCAATTGATTTCGGCGTTACAGGCGAGGATCTCGTGCGCGAGGATATTGCCGAAGTCGACAGCCGGGCGGAATTCTGCGTCCGCCTCGGTTTTGGCCACGCCGACGTCATTGTCGCGGTTCCCGAGATCTGGCTTGATGTCGATACAATGGCTGATCTCGGCGATGTCGCCGCCGATTTTCGCGCCCGCCATGGCCGCAGGCTGGCAATCGCCACCAAATATTGGCGGCTGACGCAGCAGTTCTTTTCAGCCCAGCACGGCATCCAGCTTTACAGGATTGTCGAAAGCCTTGGGGCGACAGAGGGCGCGCCAGCTTCGGGTTCGGCCGATATCATCGTTGATATCACTTCGACCGGTTCGACACTCAGGGCCAATCATCTCAAAATCCTGTCTGACGGCGTCATCCTGAAATCCCAAGCCTGCCTGGTGAGGGCCGTCAAGCAAGAACACAGGCAAAATCCGGCCATCGAGCAGATCATTTCGTCCATCAGGACTGCGGTCTGACTTCAGTCAGGACAACGAAAAACCCGCCGCAAGCGACGGGTTTGACGCGACGTGTCTGATTGCTCAAGCAGCGAGGCGGGCGTCGACGGAAATTTTTCCGGCGCCGGCAGCGGCAAGGGAAAGAAATCCGCCGGCCATCGCCAGGTTCTTGAGAAAACCGACCTGGTTGAATTGGCTCAGCATCGCGTTGGCCGCGTCCGAAAAGCCGGGAACTGCGATGACGCCCATATGGAAGGCAAAGCCGGTGAACAGGCAGAAGGCGGCGAGCAGGTAGGAGACATTGCGCGTCTGGAAGCCGACAAGCACCGCCATGCCGCCAACGACTTCAAAAATTGCGGCGAGAATTGCCAGAAGGTTTGCCGCAGGCAATCCGGCATTGGCGATCATGCCGGCAGTGCCGCTGATGTCGGCGAATTTTGATGCGCCGGACACGATGAAAATAAGCGCCAGCAGGATGCGGGCGATGAGCAGGGGAATAGTGTTGGCCATTTGGCTCTCCATTGTTCGATGGAGTGTGGTTAGCACCGCAATATTGGTCACGATAGCCAGCGTCGGGTAGACATATTGTCCACTAATTGTGAACAATCTTCGAAAGATTGTTTAAAAATTATTTAAGTAAATGAAGGCGCATGTGCCGCTGTTCATCGAAAAATGGGATCATTCAGGTAGACTGTTCAGTCGCTGAAATATGAAAGCGAGGGAAGATGAATGACCCCATTATGACTCCGGAGGCCTCGCCGGATGTTCCCGTCGATTCGCCAACGCAAATCATCGGTTGATGGTGTCCATTTTCGTCGGTGATGTTGGTCCCGAAGCAAAATTTCGAAGGCGCCGAAGAGGCCTTCTCCAAAAGCTTCAAAATATGCAGCCGATCTTCATGCTGATAGGCTTTGAGCAGGGCGAGAAGACCGCATTCCTCGGAATCCAGCCGATGCATTGAAGCGCCGGTCTTGCCCAATCGAAACATCCCGGTCGTCAGGTCGCCAAACCATCGATCCGTGTCGCAGAATTGGTCGAGATAGGAGGAATCGACCTGTTGCCGGTCCGCATCGTCCGAAGGAATATTGGGAAAAGATTCGGACTGTGCAATTTTAAACACACGGCTCTCCGTTCTTGCAACACGTATCAAAGTGCATCTCTTCCACCCAATTTGCGCCCCGGTCTGCAAAGCTATCGAACAGGGCCACATCTGGTTGTCTTGAAACAGCCAGATGCTTCAATCGAAATAACCTTGGGAAAGGCATAGTTATAGATCTTGTATTAGTTCCACCTGAAAATCGAGGCAATTTTGATGTCTTGCTCCTGATGTAAAAAGTCATCATCAGGGTTTGACACTCTAATCTTGCGTGAAGACTGCCTCGACTTTGCTTCATTCTTTTTTCTTTTTATATTATATTTAAATTCAACTTCAATAGTTTTTCGCAACATTTTTGCAGCGATATCAAATAAGCGCTATTGGCGCGAAACTGTTGTAGATTTTGAGATTTCACAGGCTTTTGAGCTGTGGGTTGAATCGTGCCGTCATTGGTAAAAGTTCCATTCCGTCTCGGTATTTGCAATCCGAATAAAGAAAATTCAGTTCACTAAGTACTGAAGTTATATAATAAATCAGAATCGATGTAAAAAAGACAAATATGAATAGAAATACTTGATTTGTGATTAATAAATACTGAAAATTACTTGAAGAATCCAGGTTAAGCAATCGCATAATTTGAATTGAGCATTTGAACACCATGAAACGGATTGCCCAGTCTTCGTAAAAATATCTGCTGACTGCAAATGCAAAAGTTTTGCAGGTCGCCGGCCTGGAGTTTGATTCCCGCAATACGAAAAAGGGGCGGCCTTTCGGCCACCCCTTGGATCTGTCGCACATTGACTGAACGCTTTTTGGGCTCATGCAATCAGGCTTTCGCCTGATTACATCATGCCGCCCATGCCGCCCATGTCGGGCATTCCGCCGCCGCCGCCGCTGTCCTTCTTCGGGAGTTCGGCAATCATGGCTTCCGTGGTGACCAGCAGGCCAGCAACCGAAGCTGCGTCCTGAAGAGCAGTACGGACAACCTTGACCGGATCGACGATACCCATGGCGATCATGTCGCCATATTCGCCGGTCTGGGCATTGTAGCCCCAGTTGTCGGAGTCCTTGTCGAGGATCTTGCCAACCACGATGGAGGCTTCGTCGCCCGCATTTTCAGCGATCTGGCGGCAAGGGGACTGCAAGGCGCGGCGGATGATGTTGATGCCGGCATTCTGGTCTTCGTTGACGCCGACAACCGAGATCTTGACCGAGCAACGCAGAAGAGCAGTACCACCACCAGGCACGATGCCTTCCTGAACGGCTGCGCGTGTTGCGTTCAGCGCGTCGTCGATGCGGTCCTTCTTTTCCTTGACTTCGATTTCAGTCGCACCGCCGACGCGGATGACGGCAACGCCGCCAGCGAGTTTTGCAAGGCGTTCCTGCAGCTTCTCACGGTCGTAATCGGACGTGGTTTCTTCGATCTGGGCCTTGATCTGGGCAACGCGACCTTCGATTTCAGGCTTGGAACCAGCACCGTCAACAATGGTGGTGTTTTCCTTGGTGATTGAAATCTTCTTGGCGCGGCCGAGCATGTCGAGCGTGACATTTTCAAGCTTGATGCCGATGTCTTCGGAGATCACCTGGCCGGCAGTCAGGATGGCGAGGTCTTCGAGCATTGCCTTGCGGCGATCGCCGAAACCAGGAGCCTTGACGGCCGCAATCTTCAGGCCGCCACGCAGCTTGTTGACAACCAGCGTTGCAAGGGCTTCGCCTTCGACATCTTCGGAGATGATGACGAGCGGCTTGCCGGTCTGCACGACAGCTTCCAGAACAGGCAACATGGCCTGCAGGTTGGAAAGCTTCTTTTCGTGAAGCAGGATGTAGGCGTCTTCCAGTTCGGCAACCATCTTTTCAGGGTTGGTCACGAAATAGGGAGAAAGGTAGCCGCGGTCGAACTGCATGCCTTCAACGACTTCCAGTTCGGTTTCGGCAGTCTTGGCTTCTTCAACGGTGATGACGCCTTCATTGCCGACCTTCTGCATGGCTTCAGCGATGTACTGGCCGATTTCCTTTTCGCCGTTGGCGGAAATGGTTCCGACCTGGGCTACTTCTTCAGAAGTGTTGATCTTCTTGGCCTTGGCCTGAAGGTCCTTGACGACTTCGGTCACGGCCAGATCGATACCGCGCTTGAGGTCCATCGGGTTCATGCCGGCTGCAACGGCCTTGGCGCCTTCGCGAACGATCGCCTGGGCCAGAACGGTAGCAGTCGTGGTGCCGTCGCCGGCAATGTCGTTGGTCTTGGACGCGACTTCGCGTACCATCTGTGCGCCCATGTTTTCGAACTTGTCTTCCAGTTCGATTTCCTTGGCGACAGTCACGCCGTCCTTGGTGATGCGCGGAGCGCCGAAGGACTTGTCGATGATGACGTTACGACCCTTGGGGCCGAGCGTCACCTTGACGGCGTCAGCGAGGATATCGACGCCGCGAAGCATCTTTTCACGCGCTGTGCGGCCGAATTTAATTTCTTTAGCTGCCATTTTCAAAACTCCTGGTTTCGAATCTCGTCACGGAAAATTCCATGTCCGAGGTTATGCAAATGTGTTGGATGGATTGCCGCCAGATCAGGCGATAACGCCCATGATGTCGGATTCCTTCATGATCAGGTAATCCGTGCCTTCAAGCTTGACTTCGGTGCCGGACCACTTGCCGAACAGGATGCGGTCGCCAGTCTTGACGTCGAGCGCATGCACCTTGCCGCTTTCATCGCGGGTGCCGGTGCCGACGGCGACGATTTCGCCTTCCTGCGGCTTTTCCTTGGCGGTATCGGGGATGATGATGCCGCCCTTTGTCTTTTCTTCAGATTCTACGCGACGAACGACGACGCGGTCGTGAAGCGGACGAAAATTGATATTTGCCATTGTCTGTTTCCTCGATCAAATGACACAGACAGGCCGGGTTTGGCCTGACGGGTTTGATTTTTTTTATTAGCACTCACCTGGGACGAGTGCTAGCGGCAGGGATGTAAGAGCCACGAGGTTGAGAGTCAAGGATGGCGGGGGACAAAATTTTGATGAAAAACGTCCACAGCTGTCAGACTGCCATCGCAAATGTCGCAATAGGTGGATAAGTCTACTGAAATTGCCCATGAAGGAGTGTCTGCACGTGAAAACCGGCAAAAATCTCATGACCGCCGGCTCGCCAGACCACCCCGATCTTGCATATATGACGAAGGTTTTTGCCAAGATCGGCCTTCTGAGCTTTGGCGGACCGGCAGGCCAGATCGCGCTGATGCATCGCGAACTGGTGGATGAACGGCGCTGGATATCTGAAAACCGGTTTCTGCATGCATTGAATTTCTGCATGCTGCTGCCGGGCCCGGAGGCGCAGCAACTGGCAACTTATATAGGCTGGCTGCTGCACGGCTGGCGCGGCGGCGTCATTGCCGGCACCCTGTTCATATTGCCGGGCTTTTTCGTCATCCTCGGCCTGTCTGCGGCTTACGCGTTGTTTGCCGACTCCTCCTGGCTGGCAAGCATATTTTTCGGGCTGAAGGCGGCCGTGCTTGCGGTTGTGATTGAAGCCGTCATCCGTATCGGGCGTCGGTCGCTCAAGACCCTGTCGATGCAGCTTCTGGCCGCGCTCGCCTTTATCGCCCTGTTTGTTTTCAATGCTCCCTTTCCCTTGGTTGTGCTGGTCGCGGGCCTGATCGGTTTTTTCAGCGTGAGAATGAGGCCAGAAAAGGTGTCCGAACCAGTTGGGCCGACAGTTGAGGTTTCCGTCATTGACGATCAGGGCGCGGCCAGGGCAACGTCAGCGGGCAGGGCCGGTTGGACGATTGTGTTCTGGGGCGCTTTGTGGCTGCTGCCCTTCATCCTGACATCCGCGCTTGCCGACGGGGCCAGGGTATTTACTGATATAACCTGGTTCTTCTTCCAAGATGGCGGTGGTCACCTTCGGCGGCGCCTATGCCGTGCTTTCCTATGTCGCGCAGCAGGCCGTGGACAATTTTCACTGGCTCAATCCGGGCGAAATGCTGGACGGACTGGCGCTGGCGGAAACAACACCAGGTCCGCTGGTCCTGGTGCTGACCTTCGTCGGTTTCATGGCGGCTTTCCGAAGCCCGTCAGGCCTTTCTCCGCTCACCATGGGGATATGGGGCGCGGTGCTGACCACATGGGTAACCTTCGTGCCGTGCTTTTTGTGGATATTTCTCGGCGCACCCTATATCGAGAAGCTCCGCGCCAACAAAGCGCTGACCGGCGCGCTTTCGGCCATCTCGGCAGCTGTCACCGGTGTCATTCTCAATCTCGCCGTCTGGTTTGCGCTGCATGTGCTGTTTGCGCGGGTAGAAACCTATATCGCCGGCCCGGTCAGGATCGCCTTGCCTCAACCGGCAAGCATCAACTGGGCTTCGCTGGCGTTGTCAGTGTTGTCGGTTTTGCTGATCTTCAGGTTGAAGAAGAGCCCGTTGTTCACCATGGCGGTGCTGGGTGCGCTCGGTGCGGGAATGGCCTATCTTGATCTCGTCTGATGTCTGTGCAGTGGCTGCATATTCCGCAATGCCTGTTGCGTGAAATTTTTTGAAACGTGGAAAAATTCGTTTGACTTATATTATAAATTTCTAGGGTCAGGACTCATTGATTGATCCAGAAGATGACAGTTGCAGCAATACAGATTGCCGACATGAATGTGTGTGCACATCGGTCATATCTGGTTGCTATGCGCCGCCAGTCTTTTAGCTTTGCAAACATGTTCTCCAC